>JAWXTF010000007.1:0-83128 GCA_044433965.1 Rikenellaceae bacterium
GTTTTGTAGTTCTATCACTCTCCGCGACACTCGTAATTAACTAATTAATAGAGCTTTATAGTATGAATATCACTGAATTCTATTCACTCTATAAAGCTACCATTTGTTTAATGCCCCGTATTGCCCCCAGCAAGACATCTATTATGATGAGCTTTTTAAAGCTGATTTATGTTCGCCCCCCCCCCACTAAACTCCTTCAAAGATTTGAGGGAGACCTCCTTTAGCAGTGTTTTTGGCTGTGAACTTCTTATCCAAAAACAGAGGTTAATACGTTTTTCAATATAAATAGAACAAAAAGTTGCATTTGTAGATAAATTCTTATAACTTTACGTGTAAATAATATTTTAATCGTTCTATGCAGAAGGAGAACAATATATTCTATAAGATCTTTCATCTCTACTATGATGGGTTCCGCTCCATGACTTGGGGATGGTCTCTTTGGGCGATTATTTTGATTAAGCTCTTTATTATGTTTGCTGTGCTTCGCATCTTCTTTTTTCCTAACTTTCTTAATGGGGTTGGTGATAGTGACGATGCAAAATCAGAATATGTGGCTGGCGAACTTATAGAGCGAGGAGGCGAATAAAACCTAAAACTCAAATATATGGAAGAGGCTATCCTATGGGCTAAAGCCCAATTTGCTCTGACAGCGATGTATCATTGGCTGTTTGTTCCCCTAACGTTGGGGCTCGGAGTGATTATCTCCATTATGGAGACCAAGTACTACATCACAAAAGATGAGAAGTGGAAACGTATCACCAAATTTTGGATGAGATTGTTTGGTGTCAACTTTGCTGTGGGAGTAGCTACGGGATTGATTCTCGAATTTCAGTTTGGCACCAATTGGTCGAACTACAGTTGGTTTGTGGGTGATATCTTCGGTGCGCCACTCGCTATCGAGGGAATTTTGGCTTTCTTTATGGAGGCTACCTTTATTGCTGTAATGTTCTTCGGTTGGGATAAGGTGAGCCGTGGTTTCCATCTTGCTTCGACGTGGCTCACGGTTGTTGGAGCCTCTATTTCGGCTCTTTGGATCTTGGTGGCGAATGCCTGGATGCAGTACCCTGTGGGTATGGAGTTTAACCCCGTAACGGTGCGTAATGAGATGGTCTCGGTTGATGCCTTTTGGGATGTTGTAACTTCGCCTATTGCTATAAATAAATATTTCCATACGGTGCTTTCGAGTTGGGTTGTGGGTGCTACATTTGTCATAGGTGTCTGCGCTTGGTTTATGCTCAAAGGACGCCATGCCGATATGTGTAAACGCTCAATCTCGATTGCCGCTCCTTTTGGGGTTCTCGCTATGGTTCTCACTATGATGACTGGCGATGGCTCAGCATATCATGTGGCACAGAAGCAACCTATGAAGCTTGCTGCAATGGAGGGTTTGTATAATGGTAATACAGAGCAGAGTTTGATAGCTGTTGGTCTGCTTGATCCCAAATTTGAGCTTGGCAGGGAGGGCGATAATGCTTGTCTTTATAGCGTCGAGATTCCCTACGCACTCTCATATCTATCGTTCAGAGATGTAGGCGCTTTCGTGCCTGGGATCAACGATATCTTGAAGGGTGGGTACGCCTTGCCCGATGGTACAATAGCACCCTCGGCGCAGGAGAAGATGAAAAGTGGCAGGCGAGCAATCGAGGCACTCAAGGAGTTTAAAGTTGCAACTGCCGCAGGTGATGCAGCCAAGGCGCAAGAGCAGCACGAAATCATCAAGGAGAACTACAAATACTTCGGTTATGGATATATCGAGGAGGAGAGTCAATTGGTGCCGCCCGTGGGTCTTGTGTTCTATGCTTTCCACATAATGGTACTCTTTGGTTCGGCACTTATGGGGCTATTCCTATTGGCGTGGTGGCTCAACCGCAAAGAGAAAATGTCTAATATGAAGTGGTTCCTACTCGCCTCTATGGCGGCAATCCCTGTGGCATATATCGTGTCGCAAGCAGGTTGGGTAACAGCCGAGGTGGGACGACAACCATGGGTTATCGAGGGTATTATGCCAACTATGGCGGCAGTGTCGGATATCTCGGCAGGTTCTGTGAAGCTCACGTTTGCGTTGTTTTGTCTGTTGTTTACGACGCTGTTAATTGCCGAAATAGGTATTATGATTAAGCAAATAAAGCGAGGCTTATAATTAAAATTATAGAATTATGGATTACTTATTCTTACAACAATATTGGTGGTTTATCATCTCGCTGCTTGGCGCAATATTAGTTCTTATGCTCTTTATCCAGGGCGGACAATCACTGTTATATACAATTGGTCATACCGAGGTCGAGAAGAGTATGCTTATCAACTCGCTCGGACGGAAGTGGGAACTTACATACACAACTCTCGTAACTTTCGGAGGTGCATTTTTTGCCTCATTCCCGCTCTTTTACTCCACCAGTTTTGGTGGCGCATATTGGGTGTGGATGGCGATTCTGATATGCTTCGTGTTGCAGGCTGTGGCATACGAATTTAGGATGAAGGAGGGCAACCTACTTGGTCAGAGGGTCTACGAAGCGTTTCTGTTAATCAACGGCTTTGGCGGTATGCTACTGCTTGGTACTGCTGTCGGCACACTCTTCACTGGCTCTGAGTTCTCGGTAAATATATTAAACATCACTGATTCATCGCAACCAGTCATCTCGCGTTGGGAGCATCCTGCGCAGGGCTTGGAGGCTGTACTGAATTACCGCAATGTGCTCTTGGGTGTCGCTGTTGTGCTATTGTCGCGCTCTGTTGCTGCACTCTACTTTATGAATAATATTGCAAATGATGTTATCTTTGAGAGGTCTCGCAAACAGCTGTTTATCAATAGTATTGGCTTTCTTGTAGTCTTTGTGCCATTTCTTGTCATTACGCTTCTTTCCGATGGATTTGGTGTAACCGAGGCGGGCGTAATAGAGATGGTGCCATACAAATATGGATTGAACCTTATTGAGATGCCAGCGGTTGCAGTGATGCTTATTGTGGGAGTCGTGCTCTACTTGGTAGGAGTTACCAAGGGTTACTTTAGTGCTCACTACACAAGGGGGATCTGGTTTAGTGGTGCGGGTGTTCTACTTGTTGTATTGTCACTATTTCTATTGGTGGGCTACAACAACACATCGTACTATCCATCGACCCACGACTTGCAGAGTTCGCTCACGATAACCAACAGCTCATCGAGCCAGGTAACGCTAACCTTGATGGCATACGCATCAATGCTAATCCCACTGGTGGTAGCATACATCGCCTACGTATGGCGAGCAATGGATCGCAAACCTATCACTGAGGAGGAGATGCTGGATAATAGCCATAAATATTAGTTCAGACGTAGTACGAAAAGACTGCTTATAGCGCGCGGACACCAAGCTTAAGCTTGGATCCAAACTTAAATTTGGGGGCTTTGCGTGTCAACCTACGGTTGCCACCACCATCTCAGCGAGGTTCACTTCGATTTGGATTTAAATGCCATAGGCATTTAAAAATTATAAAGACCAAAGAGTTGTGCAAATTTATTTGCGGCAACTCTTTGGTCTTTATAATCTTAGAGATGCAATCTCTAAGCCCAAAGCGCAAGAAAGTACGCACCCGCGGGGGTGCTATCCCCGCCCGCCGGAGGCAGTAAGAGATAATATTTTTCGCGCATTTACCCTTGGGGTAGAGGAGATTAGAAACTGAAGTCGACAATAAAACCTATGTTTCCTTCGCTATCCCATAGCCAATAGCGACTGTCATCCTCATCGGCCTTAACAACAGTCATTGCGCAACTTCCGCTCGATAGAGACTCTCCAATATTCGATTTGTAGTTGATTGTAACAACGTTATCAAGTACTATCTCTCCACTAACGGTAAGTGTATACTGAGTAGTGTAATTCATGTCGGAGAGCATAAAGAGCGTCCTATCATCATTATAAATCACTTGGTCATTCTCCTTGGAGTAACTCTTCACTACTTCGCCATTAGCAACAGCCATAATGTTGTTTTCGGCTATAAATTCGTTGTAGTAGTTCTTTGAGCTACTGGTAGTGTCGTTGACACATGACACTGTAGCACAAAGAAGTACAACAGTTGTTGTCATGAGAAGTTTGATATTTTTCATCATTTTACTCTTATTTAACATTTATTACCTTGTTTGCACGGTAGGTGCTTGATCCTCGCACCACTTGTGCTTGGATGGTGTGTTCGCCTTGATTAAGAATAACTTTGTTCGAGGGGAGCTCTACATTGTCAAATATCCATGTAGTGACATCAGTCGAAGAGGCGTTAATGATCTTTAGCTCCAATACCTCGCCATCGTTATATTCGTACTCCTCAAGGTGGATCATTGGTATTGTTGTATATTTACAAAGTGTTGTAAACTCTGTGCTGTATAGCTCTTTGTATGAGCTATTTGAAGTGAGTGCACTAATAGTAGCCGTGTATGATGAATCGGTGTTGAGTCCTTCGATTATGCATCTACTCTCATCGACAGAGATAGTTTTTGATGTTCCGCTCTCATTTGTAAGTAGCACTTTGAATGATGTATAGCTTTGTGCGTTCCAGGTCAATGTTACATCACTCTGACCAATCTCGACAGCAAGATCTGACACTACCTCGGAGTAGTTGTCGAGCGAGAAGTTTACTTCGTTAGTACCATCTTCAATATAGATTACGTCGAATAGTTCGTTGTGTTGAGTGCATTGAATCTCCACCTCGTAGTATCCCTTATCGAGCTCTGCTAAATAGTTGCCATATTCATCAGAAGTTGCCTCTATGCTTTTAGCCCCCTCGGTGCGAGTAAATGAGATTATTTGTTCGCTTGCAGTCTGTTCTACTATGCGTGTTGCGGGGTAGAAGGTTAGAGCAGCTCCTGAAAGTGACTGAGAATCGTTGGTCTGAATGCGACCTTTTACTCCTTGTAGGTCAATAGCACTTAGTGTAATGAAATTGCTATATTCGCTATTTTGGTTGCATGTTGCTGTAAATGTTGCTGTGCCAGCTTTCGAGAATAGGGCACATCCGTTAGTATCTATTGTTGCGATAGAGTCATCAGAGGAGCTCCACGTTACACTGCCATCCTCTTGTTCGGGGTAGAGTGAATAGGTGATGTAGAATGGAACGGCGGTGTATATCTGCTTTTGGTCATAATCGAGCATGACATTTATACTTCCATCCTTAGAGTTGATACAGATGTAGGATGTGCTACCGTCGTCATTTATCTTGATATCTATAATATTGATATCAAGTTCTTTGTTGCCCCAACTTAGAGCTGCTGGGCTTGAAGTAGAAGTCCAGCTATTATTTGTTAGATAGGGGTATGGTACTTTGTACCAGTTGTTTCCATTGAGTGATGTATTACCAGCAACGATATATCTATAACATTCGTGAGAGGTGTTGGTATTGGGTCCATTCTGGTTCCATAGGTAGATATATTGAGAGGAGCGATCTACATGAGTTATAAATAATCCATCTCCATCAATATAGTTTTCCCATACGATTGAACTTTTATTGCGTGTCTCTAACAAGAAGTATTCGTCTGTTGTCTCTGTCTCTATTTTGTATACTTCACCCTTGTTGATTGTTTCTTGGGTTATATTCTGGTTTGTCTCGATTGTTACAGGTGTGTTCCAACCTATCATATCTAACTCCAATCCAGTCATCATTGGAGGTGTGTTTCCACTGTTGTTGTATGATCCGGAAGTCATTAGGTCGTATACACCCAGACCTTGGCATGTTCCGTTTGTTGCTCCATTGGTGTCGTAGTGATCTGCAAGTCCAAATACGTGGCTAAATTCGTGGCAGAAGGTTCCGATACCGGCGATTGTAGACCCAGAACTACCTCTGAGCTCCGAGGTGCAGGCGTAGACAAATAGTCGTTTTCCATTGAATGATGGTTGAGAACTTACAACCCATTTGTGTGGCCATACCGAGTCGCTTGGACCTCCCTCAGCCTCGTTGTGACCAGCATAGTATACAAAAATATTATCTATGTAACCATCTTCGTCGAAGTCATATTGAGAGAAATCTACACCATCAGCATAGGCTAATTCAACAGCCTCTTCAATCATATCATCTGGTCGAAGGTCATTGCCACTACTTCCGCTATTACCACCGTAGTAGCTGCGAGATTGTGACAATTTGTAGGGTCCATATACATCAAACTGCCCATCAAACTGCCCTCTTGAATTTGCTGTAAAGAAATCTTTTGCACTTCCTGTAGCGCCTGATACAGAGTATCCCTCTTGATTGAGTTGGTTTGTGAATGCAGTGTTGGGATCGTCAATGCTAAATTCTAAGTCGCTGTATTCCACCAGGATAACTGCTGATTTTATTGTTCCTATACTTGGAAATGCAGCAGAGTATTTGGTTTCGCTACTTCGGCTAATTGTGCTGTTGTTGTTCCATTTGGCATTACGTTGTTGCAGCATTGCTCGCTCTGCGATAGCATCCATCTTGCTTGAAGAGGGCGATAGGCTCGAAGGTGGAGTCTGTACTCTGCCATCAACCAAAACGCGACTGTTGAGTGATACTATTGTGCCATCTGCGTTGTAATCTACATAGTAGTAGTAGCCATCCTCCTTTTGTGCTATAGTATATCCACTCTCGGTGGTGCGCCAGCTAAAGTATTCATCACCATAGATTTTGATATTAAGTTGAGTACCATCAACTTGGTCTACTGTTATCACTCCTGGCTTTGCTGGTACTCCATAGAGGGTTGGCGCAAAGAGTGTTGCGGTCAAAAGTATCATAACCGACGCAACTATTTGTTGCCACTTTTTTGTTGTGTGTGTCATTGTTTGATATTAAAGAGGTAATTTGTTGATTCGCAAAGATACTATTTTTTATTAAAAAATCATGCTGTTTTCAATTAATAGCAGGGCAAACGCATGAAAAATATTATTTCTTACTGCCTCCGGCGGGCGGGGATAGCACCCCCGCGGGTGCATACCATTGCGCTGCAATTAAAAGCATGATATTATATAAAGAATACTTATGCACGTCACTGTAAAGAAGTAGATGTAAAAAAAATATTTAGATTACATTTAACCGAGTGTCTTATTGGCATCTACCCATTGGGTAAGCTCCACGAAATCAGCGACAGATAACCTTTCGGCGCGATCTGTGAAGAAGCGATGTTCATTACCTGCAAAATCTCCAAATACCGCTTTTAGGGAGTTGCGAATCATCTTGCGGCGTTGACCAAAGGCAGCTTTGACCACCTTGACAAAGAGTTTCTCATCGCATTCGAGGCTATTGGTTGCATTGCGTTTCATCCTAATTACGGCGCTCTTGACCTTTGGTGGCGGGTTAAATACATTCTCGTTGACCGTAAATAGGTACTCGATGTCGTACCAAGCTTGTAGCAATACGCTTAGTATACCATAGCTTTTTGATCCGGGAGGTTCAGCCATTCTAATTGCTACTTCGCGCTGTATCATACCAACACATTCGGGAACCAAATCACGGTTTTCTACCACCTTGAAAAATATTTGTGACGAGATGTTGTAGGGGTAGTTACCTATTATTTTTACTCCGTTGGGGAACCGCTCCGCAAGGTTCATCTTTAGGAAGTCACCCTCGATAAGACGTGGCGCAAACTCTGGGTAGTGTTTGTGGAGATACTCAACGCTCTCTTTGTCGATCTCGGCACCGTATGTTGTGATGTCGTCACGTTGCAGAAGAAATTGTGTGAGGACTCCCATTCCGCAACCCACCTCCAATATATCATCTCGTCTCTCAGTGCTGCCTCCGCTTATCGAATTACAGATCTTTTGAGAAATGTTTAGGTCAATCAAAAAGTGTTGACCAAGTGCTTTTTTTGCTCTTACTTCCATTATTTTTATTAATAAACAAGAGCTCGTAGCTAATATGTTAGCTACGAACTCCTAATTTTAAAGGTTTATATTAGCGGCTAAAGGTTTATGTTAGTCGCTCTTCGTCATCCCCTCGCGGATGAAGCTCTTAAGTTACCCCCGCCCTCGAAGTTAAAGCTCTTAGTTGCCCACTTCGCAGATGAATTTTATGCGGATTATGCGGATCTCCTCTTCGGTGTACTCGCCGCCAAGTTCGTCAATAGCATCTTCGAGAGAGTCGCTCTCGGCATCCTCTTTAAAATATAGGTATATATCTTCAGCCTTCTCTTCGTCCATAAATTGAGAGATGTAGTACGAGATATCGAGTCGAGTTCCAGTATTTACAATCGCTTCGATCTCGCTTAGAAGTTCACTAAAATCAAGATTTTTAGCATTTGCAATATCTTCAAAATCAATCTTTCGGTCTATGGACTGGATAATAAATATCTTATTACCAGCCTTGTTGGCTACAGCTTTGACAACCATATCTTGTGGGCGGATTATCTCCTTCTCCTCAACATATGC
This sequence comes from Rikenellaceae bacterium, assembly GCA_044433965.1. Classification (GTDB taxonomy): domain Bacteria; phylum Bacteroidota; class Bacteroidia; order Bacteroidales; family Rikenellaceae; genus Alistipes. The sequence continues at coordinate 8,334 of JAWXTF010000007.1, forward strand.
CTTGATTAGCTTGATAAACTCATCGCCATATTTTTTAGCTTTACCAACTCCAACACCTGTGATATTTTGTAGCTCCTCGGTGGTGATAGGGTATTGTACCGACATATCTTCGAGCGATGGATCTTGGAAGATGATAAATGGAGGCAACTCATGTTTCTTTGCAACTTTCTTGCGCAGATCTTTAAGCATTGCAAAGAGCTCTTCATCTGCTACGCCACCCTTGCTGAGAGTAGCAGCAACAGTGTCAGTCTCGGTGGGCATAGCCTCATAATTGTGGTCAAGTGTGATAAATACTTGGGTGGGGTTTTTCAGATAGCTCTCACCCTTTTTGTTTATCGATATTAAACCATAATTTTCGATATTTTTATCAATGAAGCCTAATATTAGGGCTTGACGTATTACGGCAGTCCAAAATTTAGGCTCTCTCTCTTTTCCTGCCTCAAACCACTTACTCTTGTTTAGTTCGTAGCTTTTGATGAGTGCCGTGTTGCGACCAGTGAGCATATTAATCAAGTACTCACTTTTGAACTTATCGCCAATGTCGACGAGGGATTTGAGTACTATAGCAAGTTCTTTGCGCACCTCAATCTTTTCGTGCTCTACGCTACAGTTGTCGCAGTTGCCACAATTCTCCTTGTTGTAGCTCTCTCCAAAGTAGTGAAGAAGAGTTTTGCGGCGGCAAATTGTACTTTCTGTATAGGAGACTGTCTCTTGTAGAAGAAGCTTGCCGATCTCTTGCTCTGCAATTGGTTTGCCTTGCATAAACTTTTCTAACTTTTGGATGTCTTTGTAGCTGTAAAATGTTAAGCAGTGACCTTCGCCACCGTCACGACCAGCGCGACCAGTCTCTTGGTAGTATCCTTCGAGCGATTTAGGGATGTCATAGTGAATAACATAACGCACGTCGGGTTTGTCGATACCCATTCCAAAGGCTATCGTTGCAACAATCACATCGACTTTCTCCATCAAAAAGTCATCTTGGTTACCAGCGCGTGTTTGTGCATCCATACCAGCATGGTAGGCACGAGCCTTTACTCCATTGGCTATAAGAAGTTCGGTGAGTTCCTCAACCTTTTTGCGACTTAGGCAATAGATGATACCACTTTTGCCATTGCGTTGTTTGATAAAACGTATAATCTCGTGATCGACGTTGTGTTTAGGGCGGATCTCATAGTAGAGATTATCTCTATTGAACGACGATTTGAATGTCGCAGCCTCACTCATACCCAAATTCTTTTGGATATCAAGTTGCACTTTGGGGGTTGCCGTAGCGGTGAGTGCAATTAGAGGTGCATGACCAATATCGTTGATGATAGGGCGAATGCGGCGATACTCAGGGCGGAAGTCATGACCCCACTCCGAGATACAGTGAGCTTCGTCGATTGCATAGAACGAAACTTTAATCTTGCGCAAAAATGCTACGTTGTCCTCCTTGGTGAGTGACTCAGGCGCAAAGTAGAGCAACTTGGTCTTTCCATCGAGTACATCTTGGCGAACTTGTGCAATTGCTGTTTTGTTGAGCGATGAGTTGAGAAAGTGCGCAATGCCAGGATTAGTCGAGAATGTGCGCATTGCATCGACTTGATTTTTCATCAAGGCAATAAGTGGTGATATGATGATTGCCACCCCATCCATTATCAGTGCGGGAAGTTGGTAGCATAGAGATTTGCCGCCACCAGTTGGCATAAGTACAAAAGTATCATTGCCGTCTAATACATTACGTATCACAGCTTCTTGATTACCCTTAAATGTTGAGAACCCAAAATACTCCTTTAGTTTCTCTTGTAACATGTTTTGTTCGCTCGCTTTCATCTCCTAAAAAAGGCTTTTCTATAAATTTTAATGTAAAGATAAAGAAATATTTTGAAAAAAAACTATAACTTTGTAAAAAAATATAATACAATGAGACTTTATACAAGCGAACTTGTTAAGAAATATAAGAGTAGAACGGTCGTAAACCACGTTTCAATCGATGTAAAGCAGGGTGAGATCGTTGGATTGCTCGGTCCAAATGGAGCTGGAAAAACTACAACTTTTTATATGATCGTTGGTTTGATTAAACCAAACGAGGGAGATATCTACCTTGAAAACGATGAAGGGGTGGTAACCTCCCTCACTAAGATGCCAGTCTACAAACGTGCTCAAATGGGCGTAGGTTATCTTGCTCAGGAGGCGTCGGTTTTCTTAAGGTTGAGTGTCGAGGATAATATTCGTGCGGTGCTCGAAATGACTAACTTTTCTAAGGCATACCAAGCCGAGCGATGTGAATCTTTGATCGAGGAGTTTCGTTTGCAGAAGGTTCGCAAAAATAAAGGCATTAGCCTATCGGGTGGTGAGCGTCGACGTACAGAGATTGCTCGCGCAGTTGCTATCAATCCTTCATTTATTCTACTTGATGAGCCCTTTGCTGGAGTCGACCCAATTGCTGTGGAGGATATTCAAAGTATCGTCGCAACTCTAAAGAATAAGAATATTGGAGTGATAATCACAGACCACAATGTCGACGAGACACTCGCTATTACCGATCGTACCTATCTGCTTTTTGAAGGAAAGATACTGAAGGCTGGAACAGCCGAGGAGTTAGCAGCCGACGAGATTGTGCGCAAGGTATACTTGGGGCAAAACTTTGAGTTAAAGCGCTCTCCTCAGTTCGAGAAGAAGGACTCTCTCTATGTGCCAGTGAGTGATGTGAAATCAAAAGACGAGAAGTAATATATTGTTATGGATAAAATAGTTTTAGCAGGAGAACTCGATGGTGTAGTCACGCCTCCGCCCTCGAAGAGTTATGCGCAGCGGGCACTCGCTGTGGCGCTGCTTGCCGAGGGTGAATCAATAATTGGAAATGTAGAGTTTTGTGACGATACCCTCTCGGCGATGCGTATGATAGAGTCCCTTGGCGCTTCAGTTGAGCAGTGTGGTGACTCTACTCTTAAGATCAAAGGAGGACTCAATCCTATCGCGTCGGAGTTGTTTGTAGGTGAGTCAGGTTTAGCAACTCGTTTGTTTACTCCTATCGCTTCACTCTGCTCAGAACCTATTATAATGGATGGTCATGGATCAATCTTGAAGCGCCCTATGACGATGATGATTGAACCATTGCGCCAAGCTGGAGTTGAGGTTAAAGATAATAATGGTTATCTTCCTTTTGAGGTGTGTGGTCCGTTGCGCGGTGGCGAAATAGAGGTTGATGGTTCGGTCTCTTCCCAATTTATCACAGGGCTGCTCCTCTCTTTGCCAATTGCAGAGGGTGACTCAACACTTTATGTCAATGGTGCAGTATCGCTTCCCTACCTCGATATGACTATCGAAACGGCAAGACGTTTTGGTGTATGTATCTCCCACAATGAGTATAAAGAGTTTTATGTCGAAGGAGGTCAACACTACCAAGCAACGGAGTTTAATATAGAGTGTGATTGGAGTGCTGCATCGACTCTGCTTGTCGGAGGTGCAATCGCAGGAAGTGTAACGATCAACAACGTGGAGATGCTCTCGATGCAGGCTGACCGGGAGATATGTACGGCTCTTGTCCGTGCTGGAGCACAGGTCGAAAGCGAGGGCGATACCTTGACTGTGAGCCGCCGTGAGCTTCACGCCTTTGAGTTCGATGCTATGCAGTGTCCCGATCTATTTCCAGCGTTAGTTGCTTTGGCGGCAGCATGCGAAGGTGTTACAACGCTCTATGGTGCGGAGCGCCTTATCCACAAGGAGAGCAACCGTGCGGCAACACTCCAAGCGGAATATGCAAAGGTCGGAATTAAAATAGAGGTCGATGGTGACTTGATGCGTGTTGAGGGTGGCGAGATCCAATCATCACGTGTGGATAGTCACAATGACCACCGTATCGCGATGTCGCTCGCGGTGGCTGCACTTCGCAGCGATGAGAGAATTGTTATTGAAAATAGCGAGGCAGTTTCGAAGAGTTATCCAAACTTCTTCGACGATCTGGAGCTACTTCGCAAGAAATAAAGGAGGCTTACTTATGAATAGTTTTGGAAAGAATTTTAGAGTTACGTTGTGGGGCGAATCTCATGGCGTAGAGTTAGGAGTTTCGATAGATGGGGTAGTGGCAGGCATAGAGCTTTGCGAAGAGGATTTTAAGGTTGATATTGACCGTAGACGTAGTGGTAGAAGGGGAACAACACCTCGCACCGAAGCAGATGCGCCAACTATCGTTTCGGGTCTCTTCGAGGGGCGTACCACAGGTGCACCTCTAACTATCACCTTTAAAAATGAGTCTACTCGCTCCAAAGATTATTCAGCTTTAACTACCCACTTCCGTCCTTCGCATGCAGATCGTGTGGCTTCTGTTAAGTATGGCGGTCACAACGACTACCGTGGTGGTGGTCACTTCTCGGGTCGTATTACATTGGCGCTGGTCGCAGCCGGTGTTGTGGCAAAGAAAATCTTGGCGGCAGGTGTGCACTTCACTACCGAAATTGTGGAGTTGGGCGGCGTGAAAGAGGCTACTCAATTCGATGAAGTGGTGGAGGCAGCTATCAAACGACGTGACTCTGTAGGTGGAGTTGTGGAGTGTAGAGTAAGTGGAGTGCCCACAGGTTGGGGCGAACCCTTTTTTGACTCTGTGGAGAGTCGTATGGCTCATATATTATTTGCAGTTCCAGCCGTAAAGGGGGTGGAATTTGGTGCGGGTTTTGAGTCGGCTCGTATGAGTGGACTCCAAAACAACGACCCAATAATTGATGCAGCGGGAGCTACCTCGACAAACCATGCAGGTGGAATCAATGGAGGCATTTCGAATGGCAATGATGTGGTGGTGCGAGTAGCAGTTAAGCCGACTCCAAGCATTAGCGCTGAGCAGCAGACATATAATACAACTTCGGGATGTGTTGAGCCACTTGTAATTGGTGGTCGCCACGATGCTGCTATTATCCTTAGAGCAGGAGTTGTAATTGAGGCTGCTGCTGCTATCGCTTTGGCTGATCTTAAGCTTTCGGCTGTCAATCCAAACTTTACTCTTTAAGATGAAACGAGTCGAAGTTTTCAACCTTCTTACTGCAACAGCAGAATCTCTTTATGGTGTTCGTGAAGCTGAGCAGATTGCTCGAATGATCCTTGCTGAGGTGGCGGGAGTCTCAATGACACACCTAATCTTGGAGCCTGATGTGCAGTGCCCGATTGACGATCTTGACAGGATTGTAGCGGAACTTGCGGTGGGACGTCCTGTACAATATATAATTGGAGAGGCAGATTTCTGTGCTCACCGCTTTAGGGTGCGTGATGGAGTGTTGATCCCACGTCCCGAAACCGAAGAACTTGTCTATAGGATTATCGAGGAGTGTGAACCTACGCCACGAATTTTAGACGTTGGATGTGGAAGCGGCGCTATAGCTATCTCTCTTGCCAAAGCTATCGAGGGTTCTGAGGTGTGGGCGTTAGATCTCTCACCTGAGGCACTAACTATCTGTCGTGAGAATAATTTAAGATTGGAAGCAGGTGTCAATGTAGTTAATGGTGACGCACTCAATGGTATTGAATACTATGTTGAGGGTCCTTTCGATATCATTGTCTCAAATCCGCCATATATTCCTTATAGCGAGGAGTGTGAGATGCGTTCCAATGTATTGGATTATGAACCGCACTTAGCTCTTTTTGTCGAAGATGAGGATCCGCTTCTCTTTTATCGAAATATCGCCCGTTCAGCCCTTATGCTTATGGAGAGTGGGGGAGTTCTCTACTTCGAAATCCATGAGAGTTTTTGGAGTGAGACAGTCGATATGCTTCGTGAGATGGGCTATATTGGGGTTACTATGTGTCGAGACATCAACAATAAACCTCGAATTGTATGTGCCGAGAAGCAGTAAAAATAATCAAAACAAAGAGTGCCGAAGAGGCTCTTCGGTCACTTATGCATCAATGTGCGCGAGCCGAAAAGTCGTCGGGTGATGCTATGCGTTTGATGGCTCGTTGGGGTGTACCCTCTGAGCAACGTTGTGGGGTACTCGAAAGACTTATTGCCGAAAAATTTATCGACGATCGTCGTTTTGCCGAGGCTTATGTGCGAGAAAAACTTAATCTTAGTGGTTGGGGCGTGCGCAAAATCGCCTCGTCACTCAAAGCAAAAGGGGTATCAAGTTCGATTGTCGAAGAGTCGCTCTCTCAATTAGACCTAGAGTCGATGGTGGGGCGTCTCGAAGATAAGATCAAACGAAAATTACGTACTGTAAAATATAAAGATAACTATGATCTAAAGAGCAAATTGGTTCGCTATGCACTCTCTTTGGGTTACGACTATGATATGGTGTTTGATGCTGTGTCACAACAAGTAAAAATTAATGATGATGAATAGAATAATTGCAACCCTTTCGCTACTTTTATTGACTGTAGCAACCTCTGCTAAATCATTCTCCCCCGAAGATTATGTCTACCCTTTGGAGGGAGTTTCGAAGCTCTACTCAGCTTCGTTTGGTGAGTTGCGTTCCGACCACTTTCACTCAGGAATTGATATCAAGACCGATGGGGTAGAGGGTAAAAGAGTTGTGGCTGTGGCAGATGGCTATATCTCACGTATTGCTTTATCTCCATATGGTTACGGATTAGCGCTATATGTTACTCACTACAATGGTTCTACCTCTGTTTATGGTCACCTCTCTCGTTTTCGCGATGATGTGGCTAAGTATGTCGAGCAGGAGCGTTATCGTACCAAGAGTAATTCGGTGAATCTATTTTGTAACTCAAAGACATTTGTGGTTAAGCAGGGGGAGCTGATTGCTTATTCGGGTAATAGTGGTAGCTCGGCAGGTCCCCACCTCCACTTCGAAATCCGTGAAACAAGTAATCAGAAACCAATAAATGTTATTGCTCAGAAGATCATCAAACCGGTAGATAATATCTCACCACTCATCATGAAACTTCACTATATTGAGGTGGATACTCTGCAAGGAATCCCTCACAATGCCAAGCGTAAGAGCTACGATGTGGAGAAGGTCGATGGTAAATATCAGATAGTAGGAGGTGCAAAGGTCTCTGTTGGTCGTCGTGGCTACTTTGTGTTGGAGGCGTCAGACCGTAGAGATGGGGTGACCAATACATTTGGGCTCTACAACCTCACTGCTGCAATTGATGGAGAGAAGTACTTCGAATATACAATGGATGGATTTACTTATGATCGCACGCGTTACTGCAATGCTATCGGTTACTATCCAATAATGATTAATACTCGCAATGAGCCGCTTCGTCTTGCCGCAACCCAGTTTAGTGATTTGAATCACTACAAAACTCTTGTTAATCGAGGTGTGATTGGTGCAAAGGTGGGTGAGCAACGCGAGATGAGTATTGTAGTTTTGGATGATTGTGGTAATAGTTCTCAATTTGATTTTTCGATTGTTGGCAAGACCGAAGAGGAGTGCTTCAAAGCGGAGATGGTTGAACCTCGATTGGTTATTACGGCGGCAACTCCATACGTATATCGCAATGATGGTATTTCAATCTCTATTGGTGCTTACACCCTCTATGAGTCATCTGTTTTTAGTTGTACTAAAATCTCAATAAGTGATTCGAGAGCTCTCTCTGCGGGATATAAAATTCTTGATATTACCACTCCGCTCCACAAGGCTATGAATGTCTCGATAGAGGCTGATATTCCGTCGGAGTTGCACTCTAAGGTTGGTTTGGCTTTTATTGGTCGCACTGGACGAGTAAGTTTTATAAAGGGTAAATATGCCTCTGGTCGTGTGACGGCAAGTAGTCGAAGCGCAGGTACATTCTATGTGATGACCGATACCGCAGCCCCAACGCTTGAATTGAGTTTTGCGGAGGGTTCTCAACAGGGTAATAGTAGCTACTTCACATGTACTGCCTCGGATGACCTCTCAGGTGTTAGTAGCTACACGGCTACAATTGATGGAGAGTGGATCGCTCTTGATTTGGCACATGGTCGTTTGCGCCACGATTTTCGTTCTGCGGCAGATGGAAAATCGCACAAACTTGTTATTAGTGTAACGGATGGCGTAGGAAATTCAACTACTTTAACGCGCAATTTTACGCGTTAAAGTAGTTCTTAGATCTGAATAATAGATTAATAACGTGAGTTTTGGATAAGAGCATCTTATCCAAAACACCTCTAAAAGTAAGTCTCCCCCAACGGTTTGGGGGAGAGGCAAGAGGGGGTTATCGAACAAAAATCGGCTTTTTAAAGCCGATAACCTGTGTTTGGGATAAGAAAAATAATTAAAACTGACTGAGAAATAAGAATTTTTCTTATCCAAAACTCAGGTTAATAACGAGACTCAACTACTTCCCAGTCGACGATGTTCCACATCTTTGATAGGTGTTCTGCGCGCCGATTTCTATAATCTACATAGTAGGCATGTTCCCAAACATCGAATGTGAGTAGAGGTGTCGCACCCTCGCGCAGCGGGTTGCCAGCATTGCTCTCTTGTGTTATCTTTAATTCGCCATCTTGATCCTTCGAGAGCCAGACCCACCCCGAACCAAATAGTGTTGCCCCCTCTTTCTCGAATCTCTTTTTGAACTCTTCGAAGCTGCCAAATGTCTGCTCTATTTTGGTGCGAAGTGCCTCTTGAGGCTCTTTGCGAGGGGTGGGAGAGAGTGTATTGAAGTAGAATATGTGATTCCATACTTGGGCGCCATTGTTGAACAGAGCCCCATCGGCCGAGCATACTATCTGTTCTAAGGAGCTCTCCTTGTAGATGCTCTCCTCAAGTAGCGAATTGAGATTGTCGGTGTATGATTGTAGATGTTTTCCATGGTGTAGCTCTACGGTCTCCCTACTTAGGGTTGGCTCCAATGAGTCACTGTTGTAGTTGAGTGCAGGTGAGTTAAATCTTATTTTCATGATCGCAAAAAATGTTAGTTAAAAATTGTTTTTTTAGTTGCAATCTGTGTGCCGTAACTTCTTATAGATATGATACTATAAGTAAATGTTATAGTATCATTGTTATTTTGTTAACAAAATATTATCTTAAAATTTTAAAAATAGGCTAATTTTTATTACCTTTGTGCCGTTATAAATGAGTAGGATTGCCATTGAGCAATCTTATTAATAAGATGAATACTTAAAATAATTTAGGAAATGGATTTTTACAGCGACAACTGGAAGCAGTTCAAAGGTTCTGAGTGGAAACATGAGGTTAATGTACGTAACTTTATTCAAGCAAATTATACACCCTACACGGGCGACGATAAATTTTTAGAGAGTTCAACAGATAAGACTCGTGCCGTATGGGCAAAGCTCACAGAGATGTTTAAGGTGGAGCGTGAGAAAGGAGTTTACGATACAGAGACAAAGATTCCATCTGGCATTGACGCTTACGGCGCTGGTTACATAGACAAGGAAAATGAGGTTATCGTAGGTCTGCAAACCGATGCACCTCTCAAGCGAGGTATCTACCCACGTGGTGGTTGGCGTATGGTCGAGAATGCTCTTAAGGCATATGGCTACGAGATGGATCCAATGACCAAAGAGATCTTTACCCGTTACCGCAAGACTCACAATGAGGGTGTTTTCTCGGCATATACCGACGAGATGATAGCAGCGCGAAAATCAGCAATCATCACTGGTCTTCCAGATGCTTACGGTCGTGGTCGTATCATTGGTGACTACCGTCGTGTTGCACTCTACGGAACTGATATTTTGATCGAAGACAAGAAACGTCAATTGCTTCGTCTCGACATTCAGGAGATCACAGTTGAGATTATTCAACAACGTGAGGAGATCAGCGAGCAAATTGCAGCTCTTAAGAGCTTTGTAAAGATGTGTGCTGCTTATGGTTTCGATGTTACTAAACCAGCAAAGGATGCTCGCGAGGCGGTACAATTTGTATACCTTTCATATCTTGCCGCAACCAAGGATCAAGATGGTGCAGCAATGTCAATTGGTCGTACATCGACTTTCCTCGATATCTTTATCGAGAATGATTTGGCTGAGGGCAAACTTACAGAGCAAGAGGCTCAAGAGTTGATCGACCAATTTATCATTAAGCTTCGTATCATCCGTTTCTTGCGTACTCCAGAGTACAATGACCTATTCTCAGGTGACCCAGTTTGGGTAACAGAGAGCTTGGGTGGTCAAGGTATCGATGGTCGTACACTCGTAACTCGCACTTCGTTCCGTTACCTCCACACTCTATACAACTTGGGACCTGCTCCAGAGCCAAACCTTACTGTACTTTGGTCTGCTGCAATGCCACAACCATGGAAAGATTTCTGTGCTAAGGTCTCTATCGATACCTCTTCGATCCAATACGAAAATGACGACCTAATGCGTCCTGACTATGGTGATGACTACGGTATTGCATGTTGCGTATCGCCAATGAAGATTGGTAAACAGATGCAGCTTTTTGGTGCACGTGCTAACCTTGCTAAGTGTCTATTGTATGCTATCAATGGTGGTCGTGACGAGAAGAGTGGTGCGCAAGTTGGACCAGCTTTTGCCCCTATCACTGGCGAGTATTTGGAGTATGACGAGGTTGTATCTAAGTTCTCATCAATGATGCGTTGGTTGGCTAAGGTCTATGTGAATGCACTTAAGATTATCCACTATATGCACGACAAATACTCTTACGAGGCTTATGAGATGGCTCTCCACGACCTCGATGTGGAGCGTATTCGTGCTACTGGTATTGCGGGACTTTCGATTGTTACAGACTCACTTGTTGCAATCCGTGACACTAAAGTTCGTATCGTTCGTGACGAGCGTGGCTTGGCTGTAGACTTCGAGCGTGAGGGTGACTACATCCCATTTGGTAATAACTGCGACGAGACCGACAAGATTGCTGTAGCGCTTACCGAAGAGTTTATGGACTACCTTCGTCAGCACGAGACTTACCGCAATGCTAAACCTACTCAGTCAATCCTTACAATCACTTCGAATGTGGTTTATGGTAAGAAAACAGGTTCTACACCATGTGGACGTAAGGGTGGTACACCATTTGCGCCAGGTGCAAATCCAATGAATGGTCGTGACACTAATGGTGCTTTGGCTTCTTTAGCTTCGGTTGCTAAACTTCCATTCCACCACGCACACGACGGTATCTCATACACATTTGCAATTGCTCCCGACGCTTTGGGTCGTGACGAGCAGGCACGTGTTGCAAACCTTGTAAATATGATGGATGGTTACTTCACTCCAAATGGAGGTCAACATCTCAATGTGAATGTATTTAACCGTGAGTTGCTCCTCGACGCTATGGAGCACCCCGAGAACTACCCACAACTTACTATCCGTGTTTCGGGTTACGCTGTGAACTTCGTTCGCCTTACTCGCGAACAACAACTTGATGTGATTTCACGTACTGTGAGCGATAGAATCTAATATAGAAAAATGAAAATTCACTCATACGAGAGTTTCGGTACAGTGGACGGTCCAGGCATACGCTTTGTAGTGTTTGCGCAGGGCTGTCCACTGCGCTGTTTATATTGCCACAACCCAGACACGTGGCAGCTCAAAGATGCTCCAATGGAGCGCACTCCAGCCGAGGTATTGGCCGAAGTAGTAAAGTATCGTAACTTTATTAAGAGCGGAGGTATTACCGTTTCGGGAGGTGAACCACTTATGCAGGCTACAGAGGTAGCAGAACTATTTGCTCTCTGTAGAGCCGAGGGAATCCACACGGCGCTCGATACGTCGGGTGTAATATTTAATGATGCTGTAAAGGCGGCTTTGGCGCAGACAGATCTGGTGCTACTCGATATTAAATCAATTGAAGAGGAGCAGTTCCCTCAGATTGCTGGAGGGGGACGATTGTCGCAAGTATTGGAGTTTTTAGATTACCTCGAAGAGCAACAGACCAAATGTTGGGTACGTCACGTAGTTGTGCCAGGCTACACCGATGGTGAGGAGCAGCTTAAGGCGTTAGCCCGCAAAGTTAAGAAATATTCGGTTGTCGAGAAGGTGGAACTTTTGCCTTATCACGATATGGCGATTCACAAATATGAGTCGCTGGGCTTGGACTACCCACTCAAAAAAGTAACACCCCATCCAAAGGATGAGGTGCAACGTTTACGTTTACTCTTCGACAGCTTTTAGCGACATGTCGAGTGATTTTATTTGGTGGGTCAATGCACCCACCGAGATAAAATCTACTCCCGACTCAGCATAGGTGCGAAGTGTATCGAATGTGATACCGCCACTTGACTCAGTCTCGCAGCGACCACCCACCTTAGCTACAGCCTCGGCAGTGAGCTCAGGCGAGAAGTTGTCGAACATAATGCGATCAACTCCACCTGCTGCAAATACATCATCTATATCTTGCATTGTGCGAACCTCGCACTCGATAGGAATATTTTTGTCTTTAGCTGCTAAGTACTCCTTAGCACCACGCACTGCCTTTTGAACGCCACCAGCAAAGTCGATGTGGTTATCCTTAAGAAGGATCATATCGAAAAGACCCATGCGGTGATTCTCGCCACCGCCAATCTTTACTGCCATCTTGTCGAGAACACGCATTCCTGGTGTTGTCTTACGAGTGTCAAGAACCTTTGTGTGGAGACCCTCTAACTGTTTCACATATTTGGCAGTTTGGGTCGCTACACCACTCATGCGCTGCATGATGTTGAGCAATACTCGCTCCGCTTGAAGCAACGACTGAAGTCGTCCCGAAACGAAAAATGCAACATCGCCTGGTTTTACGACAGTACCATCCGATAATAACTTCTCGAAACGCATCTCAGGATCCAAACGGTTGAGCACCATCTCGGCAACTTCAACTCCTGCCAACACACCATCTTGTTTGCACAATAGACGCATTTTACCCTGCTCAGTAGCAGGAATACAGCAGAGTGATGTGTGGTCACCATCACCAATATCCTCTTTAATGCAGAGCTCGATAAGCTCCTCTACGAATGGAATATATTCACTTTTCATATTTAAGTATGTTTAATATTTTGATTGCAAAGTTATAAAAAAATATTGATTCTTTAGGTGTTAATAGTGTCTAAACCCCATCAAATCTATATTCTGAAGCTCTCCCTCTTTGAACCATTCAATGTCGCACCCCTTTGTTATCAATCCTATAGGGTATAGCTCTGCGCCAAATTGAGATTTGTACTCTTGAATTAAATTCTCGATATTTGAAGCAGAGGCGGTGAACAATAGCTTGTAATCTTCGCCTCCGCAAAGTGCAGAGTGTAGGTCGACATTGGTGGGTACTTGGTTGAGTTCTACACGGGCACCTACGCACGACTCTTTGAGTATGTGACGTAGGTCGGAGGCTACTCCATCCGATATGTCCATCATCGCGTGTACCTCCTCTCTCTTGCCAAGCCACACCCCTTCAATGACTTGAGGTTCTGGGGTTTTGTGGATCGAGGCTTGTGGCGAGGAGAAGTTCCCCTCGAAGATATCTTTGAGCCCTGCTGCTGAGTCACCTAAGACGCCATTTACTAATATTATGTCACCAATTTGTGCCGCGCAGCGACGTTTGATTGACTTTAAATCCCCCCTGCCAATTGCAGTGACATTTATGGCTAAAGAACCCTTCGAAGCTGTTGTGTCACCACCTATCAGAGCTACTCCATATCGCTGAGAGAGTGAGTGATAGCCTCTCATAAACTCTTCGATATAGTTGCCCATCAACTCTTTGGGAACCGACAGCGAGAGTAGGGTAGCAATAGGAGCAACGCCCATCGAGGCTACATCGCTCAAATTAACAGCAAGTGACTTGTAGCCCAAATCAAATGCTGAGGTAGATGAACGCAAAAAATGAACATCCTCGATAAGCATGTCGGAGGTGAAAACTAAGGCTTCGTCGCCGAGTGGAAGAACAGCGCAGTCGTCGCCAATTCCCTCTATCCCGTGGGGTGCAATTGACGAAAATAACCCTTTTATTTGATCGATTAATCCAAATTCTGTCATTGAAAAAGTATGATATGGTTAGGTCCTAAATGGTAAATGCAGCTGATGGAGTAGTCTATCTCCAAAAGTTTTAATATGCCACAAATAATTTAGAGAACAAAGTTAGACAATTTTTGCAATGTTGGAGCAGAAAGATCGCAAAAAACAGCGTAAACGCACGAAAAAAACTGCTTATCGCGCTCGTGCCGCGCGGGCACCAAGCTTAGCTTGGATCCAAAAACTGTCGTTTTTGACTTTTTGTATTGCGCTGATGTAGTGGGGTTTTGCCCCTGCAAGATATCTATTATGAGGGCTTTTGAAAATGAATTTTCAACGCTCCTCACAATAGATATCTTGCGTGTCAACCTGCGGTTGCCACCACCTCCTCAGCGAGGTGAACCTCGATTTGGGTTTAAATGCCTTTGGCATTTAAAAATTATAAAGCGCAATGATATGCACCCGCGGGGGCGCTATCCCCGCCCGCCGGAGGCATAAGAAATAATATTTTTCGAGCGTTTGCTCTGAAAAAGAGCACCCCTAAATTGATTTTTCCCCAATTTTTTCTAACTTTGCGTTTTAGTGGTTTAAAATCAACAAACAAAATAAGTATGAAAGAACAACAACAATTGACTTCGCTCCCTGAGAATGCCTACAGAGAGCTTCACGAAGGCGAGGAGTACACTCCTATGATGCCTGCTTCAACCTCTCCGTCGGAGGTTACGCCCTACTCAGTGGCGATGGGTATCATTATGACTATCATCTTTTCGGCAGCAGCGGCTTACCTTGGGCTCAAAGTAGGTCAGGTATTTGAGGCGGCTATTCCTATTGCGATTATCGCTGTGGGAATGGGCAACATGTTGGGCAAAAAGGGCATGTTGGGTCAAAATGTGATTATTCAATCTATTGGCGCATGTTCGGGTGTAGTGGTTGCAGGTGCTATCTTTACGCTTCCCGCACTCTACATCTTGGGTCTTGAGGCGGAGTTTTACCAGATCTTCCTCTCGTCGCTCTTTGGTGGGTTCCTTGGAATCTTGTTGCTAATTCCGTTCCGCAAATATTTCGTTAAGGAGATGCACGGAAAATATCCGTTCCCCGAAGCTACTGCCACCACCGAAGTGTTGGTATCGGGCGAAAAGGGCGGTAACCAAGCTATAACCCTCGCTATTTCGGGTCTGGTTGGTGGTCTCTACGACTTCGCTGTGGGCACCTTTGGTGCTTGGAGCGAGAGCATCTCGACGGTTATGACCCAGTGGGGAACCACAATTGCTGACAAATATAAAGTCGTGTTTGGTCTCAACACAAGCGCGGCGGTGCTTGGTATGGGCTACATCGTTGGACTTAAGTATGCTATGATTATCACTGCTGGTTCGTGCTTGGTGTGGTTCTTGGTAGTTCCTGTTGTGGGTTCGGTTTCGCCTGAGATGGCTGCGCTTTCGGCTGGTGAGATCTTTACTCAATTTGGTAAACCTCTTGGAATTGGCGGTATCGCTATGGCTGGTTTGATTGGTATCGTGCGTCAAGCAGGCATCATCAAGCAAGCAGCAGGTTTGGCAGTGAGCGAGCTTAAGGGTAAGAGTGGCGACGGCTCGAAGGAGCCTCGAACACAAACCGATATCAACATGAAATTGATCTTGACAATACTTGTAGCGACTCTGCTTTCTGTGTTTATCTTCTTCCACTTTAGTCTTTTGGATGGTAGCTTTGTGCAATCTATCACTGCTCTTTTGATCGTATTTATCATTTCGTTCCTATTTACTACGGTTGCAGCCAATGCTATTGCAATTGTGGGTTCGAACCCTGTGTCGGGAATGACACTTATGACACTTATCCTCAGTTCGCTTATATTGGTTTCGGTGGGTTTGAAGGGTAGTGCAGGTATGACTGCTGCACTTATTATTGGAGGTGTGGTTTGTACCGCTCTTTCGATGGCTGGTGGCTTTGTGACAGACCTTAAGATTGGTTACTGGCTTGGTACAACACCAAAGAAGCAGGAGGCTTGGAAGTTCTTAGGAACATTCATCTCGGCTGCAACAGTGGGTGGTGTTATAATGATCCTCAACAAGACTTATGGCTTTACCGATGGCACACTTGCGGCACCCCAGGCAAATGCAATGGCTGAGGTTATTCGCCCTCTAATGTCGGGTGGTCAGACACCTTGGGTTTTGTACTTCTGTGGCGCAATGCTTGCACTTATACTTACTCTAATTGGTGTTCCTGCACTTGCGTTTGCACTCGGTATGTTTATCCCTATGGAGCTCAATGCACCTCTTGTTGTTGGTGGACTTATCGCTTGGTTTGTAAGCACTCGCTCGAAGGATGAGGCGCTCAACAAGTCTCGCTTGGACCGTGGTACTCTTATTGCATCTGGATTTATCGCTGGTGGTGCATTGATGGGTGTGGTTAGCGCTGTGATTAAGTTTGCTGGTGCAGATCTTAGCCTTGGTGCTTGGATGGAGTCAAACGGCTCGCAGATTCTTGCGCTTGTAATGTATATCGCTGTTATCATCTACTTCACCATCCACACAATGATGGCAAAGAAGGAGGAGTAAGACTTCGTACTATACTCATTTCAAAGAAATTAAATTAAAATTCTCAAAATATTATGACACTAAAAGATAGATTCCTAAAATATGTCTCTTTCGACACGCAAAGTTGTGAGGAGAGCGAAACATTTCCATCGACAGATAAACAGTTGGTGCTTCTCAACTTCCTCAATGAGGAGATGAAAACACTCGGACTCACCGACGTAGTGACCGATAAGTATGGCTATACAATGGGTACAATCCCTGCAAGTGAGGGCTGTGAGCATTTTCCAACGATTGGATTTGTAGCTCACGTCGACACCGCTCCCGATATGAGTGGTAAGGATATCAAACCACACATCATTGAGGATTATCAAGGTGGCGATATTATGCTCAACGCAAGCCTCACGATGAAGGTGAGTGACTTCCCTGAGCTTAGCAACTTTATTGGTCACACCATTATCCACACCGACGGCACAACACTTCTTGGTGCCGACGACAAAGCTGGAGTGGCAGAGATTATGAGCGCTGCCGAGTACTTGATGGCACATCCCGAAGTAAAACACGGCAAGATCCGTATAGGATTTACTCCTGACGAGGAGATTGGTCGTGGAGTAGATTTCTTCGATGTAGCAGCCTTTGGTGCTGATTATGCCTACACGATGGATGGAAGTGTCGAGGGGGAGTTGGAGTACGAAAACTTTAATGCTGCTGGTGCCAAGATCGCAATCCAAGGTCGCAACGTGCACCCTGGTTATGCCAAAGGAAAGATGATTAATGCAATTCAAGTTGCATGTGAGCTCAATGCTATGCTTCCAAGTGTGGAGCGTCCAGAGCACACTTCGGGCTACGAGGGATTCTTCCACTGCGTGGGTATCAACGGAACTGTAGAGGAGGCTCAGATCAACTATATCATCAGAGATCACGATGCCGACAAATTTGAGGCTAAGAAAGTTTTGATGTGGAGTTGTGTCGACATGCTTCAGAAGCGTTATGGCAAAGAGGCTTTGACCCTTACGCTCAAAGACCAATACTTCAATATGCGAAAGATGGTTGAGCCACACCCACAAGTGATTGACAAGGCATTCCAAGCGATGGAGATGGCAGGTGTAACACCTATTGTGAAGCCAATTCGTGGTGGTACCGACGGTGCACGCCTCTCGTTTATGGGACTTCCTTGCCCTAATATTTTTGCTGGCGGAATGAACTTCCACGGTAAATTTGAGTATTGTTCGCTTAATTCTATGGAGCGTGCAATGCAGGTAATTATCAATATTGCTCAACTTTGGGCTAAGTAGAGATGAGAAAAGGAGGTTATTTTAGAGTTGCTACAGCTGCA
This sequence comes from Rikenellaceae bacterium, assembly GCA_044433965.1. Lineage (GTDB taxonomy): Bacteria > Bacteroidota > Bacteroidia > Bacteroidales > Rikenellaceae > Alistipes. The sequence continues at coordinate 26,008 of JAWXTF010000007.1, forward strand.
CCGTTTGTCAAGATTGGCGATGTGCAACACAACTGCGAACAGGCTGAGGTTGCAATGTGTCGTGCCGAGGCTGAGGGGGTGGAGGTGTTACTACTTCCAGAACTCTCGGTGACGGGTTACACATGCGCCGACCTATTTCTACAATCGGAGCTCCGCCAAGCAGCACTCGATGCACTCGAACAGTTAACACTCAAAAGTAAAACGATGGAACTCACCACAATTGTGGGGGTTCCTATCGCTTTTAACTCAGCACTCTACAACTGTGCTGCTGTGATTTCGAAAGGTGAGGTGTTGGGATTAGTCCCCAAGACCCACATTCCAAACTACTCTGAGTTCTATGAGGCTCGTTGGTTTGCATCGGGAAGCAATATTGAACTTGGTGGCGAGGTAGTCGTTGGAGGTAAGAGTGTTACACTCTCAAAAGATCTCATATTTGAGATCAATGGAGCACGTTGTGCTATAGAGATTTGCGAAGATCTTTGGGTTCCAATGCCACCATCGTCGAGCCTCTCTGAGGCTGCCGAGGTTATTTTCAATCTTTCGGCTTCGCCCGAGGTGGTTGGCAAAAATGATTACCTTCGTTCGCTTATTGAGCAGCAATCGGCACGTTGCTTAGCTGCCTACGTCTACTCCTCGGCTGGTTTCGGAGAGTCATCGACCGACTTAGTATTTGCGGGCAATGGCATCGTTGCCGAAAATGGGCGAATAATAGCTACAGCAGACCGCTTCTCGCTCGAAGAGCAGATGACAATAGCCGATATCGACATCGAAGCGCTACGCAACAAGCGACTACAGACAACAACTTTTCACCGCCACACCAACTCACAGTTTATCTACCGTTACACCTCCACCAATGTAGAGGAGCAGATAGAACTTCTGCGACCAATCGACAAGATGCCCTTTGTCCCTTCGTCAAGATCGAGACGTTCGGAGCGATGCCAAGAGATATTTTCGATTCAAACAAATGGTTTAGCTCAACGCCTCAACCACATTGGAGCCGAAAAAGCTATAATTGGAATCTCGGGAGGACTCGACTCAACATTAGCATTGCTGGTTACAGTCAAGACATTTGACCGATTAGGACTCAACCGCAAAGGGATTATAGGCGTTACAATGCCTGGATTTGGTACTACTGGTCGCACCTACAACAATGCGATAAACTTGATGATGGAGTTAGGAGTAACGATTAAAGAGATCTCGATTAAAGATGCCTGCATACAACACTTCAACGATATTGGGCTCGACCACTCTGATCGTTCGGTGGCATACGAGAACTCTCAAGCACGTGAGCGCACACAGATCTTGATGGATCTAACTCACATCGAGGGCGGAATAGTAGTAGGTACTGGCGATTTGAGCGAGATAGCGCTCGGTTGGGCAACATACAATGGCGACCATATGTCGATGTATGGAGTAAATGCCTCTGTGCCAAAGACGCTAATACGTTACTTGGTAGAGTGGTTTGCCGACAGCGTAGATGGTAGTGCTACTGCCGACATATTGCGCGATGTCGCTGACACCCCAATTAGTCCTGAGTTGCTGCCTGCCGACGAGAATGACCAAATTGCACAAAAAACCGAGGATCTGGTAGGTCCTTATGAGCTACATGATTTCTTCCTATACAACTTCGTTAGGATGAATTTTGCACCAAGCAAGATCTACGACCTTGCTGCACGTGCATTTGTAGGAGAGTACGACACCGAGACCATCAAAAAGTGGCTTAAGATATTTGTTCGTCGCTTCTTCAACCAGCAGTTCAAACGCTCAGCAATGCCCGATGGTCCAAAGGTTGGTAGCGTCTCTCTCTCTCCACGTGGCGACTGGCGCATGCCAAGCGATGCGACAGCAGCGTTGTGGCTGTCGCAGATTGATAATATCTAAGATTGGTAGCAGAGGTGTGATATAGTTATATGACACTCTCCTCGACAATCTCAAAGATCTTTGCACCCTCAATAACTAAAGGGTTCTCTTGATTGAAGAAGAGAACACCATTAACGGGAGCGTAGAGACTCTCACGAATAGAGGCGTCATAGGGGTCAACGATTTCAGCTAAGAGATCGCCCTCTATGACGCTATCTTGTGCTGTGCGATGGGTGCATAAGATACCCGAAGAGGTGCTTTTGATAGCCACCAAATTGGCATTAGTAATTACCTGCGAGTGGTACCCAGGACGCACAGAGGTCGAAAGTAAACCTGCATTTACCATAAAACGAAGTAGTGACTCCACTGCACTGTCGACGCATTCGACAACTAACTTGTTGGTATAGCCAGTATATATTGAGAAGGCCTTTACACCCCAGATTTGCCAATTGTAGTTGAGTAGAGTTGTGTCGTAGGGGGTGTAATCTTTAACAAAGATGTAGGGTAATCCAAAATAATTAGCCTCCTTTTCGGGATGATAGCCAGTGTTAAGCATTCTGACATGCGGAATAAATCCGCCTGGTACATAGTAACTCGCCAGCTGAATACCATATGTGTAATCCTTAACACTCTCGAAGATGGCAGCAGCTATACGTTGAGTGGTCTCACCCTTGTCGTAGCCAGGAAACATGCGATTTATATCGGTATTATCCATCGACCAGAAGCGCTTTCCAATATTCATTGAGAATGGATTAACCGATGGAATTACCAATATCTCGTGGTCAGGAACCAATGCGCCACTCTCTTCGAGCAGTGTCAGACGTTTGATTAATGCTGCACACGTATATTGCTGTTGAACCTCGTCTCCGCGCAACGCACCTACCACAACCAGAGTATGCTTACCATGACCAAAACGGTAACCATGAACTTTAAAATCATCACGATATGGTGATTTCATCCTATATATAGTCTCTTTTTTCATCTGTCTTACTAAATTTGGTGTATACGAGCCAACAGAGATCCATCGTATACCACTGGATAGGCTCTAAGAGTAAATAAAAAACCATCTACTGGTGAGAGTACATGTTGCAATATCTCACCCGAAAGAGGATCTACGATTGAACCTATCTCCTCACCACACTTAACTATTTCGGAGGTTTTGCGTTCGGTAAGAAAGATTCCCGAAGCATCTGCATTGACAAATGCAACTCTTTCACCCTCCGAGACAATTGCCTCACTCAATTTAGATGTGTCAATATCTCCACTCCACATACCCATTTTTGACAACATGTTGAGTACTCCCTCGACAAGATTATTACCCATGGTGTGGTTGATACGCATTCCCACGCCCATCTCCACAACCAAGCAAGGGGTGCCGGTGGAGTTAAGGGAGTGAGCCAAAGTAGCTTCGAGTACAGTGGCTGCTGCATGTATCCATATAAAATCGACGCCAAGAAGTTGAGCCTTAGGTAGAAGTGACTTTGCTGAATCAACATTTATTCTGATTTGTGGTACTTCGCGCAGAAAGATATTGCTTGAGTGGATATCAATAACCATATCGGCACCTTTGAGATCCTCCAAAATTGCATAAGCAACACTCTCTGCCATTACACCTTGCTTATTGCCTGGAAATATGCGGTTCATATCGAGATCAAACCCAGGAATGCCTCTCGAAATAGTGTCAATGCCAAGTGGGTTAAGAGCAGGGTAAATCTCGATAATTCCATTGAGTTTGTCGAGATTTTGTTGCAATATATTTGATAATTTGTAACAGACATATTGTCCCTCTAACTCATCACCGTGAGTACCTGTCACTACACATACTCGCTTTGTTGAATTGCCTGACCCAATAATATTTTTACATATCTTTAACCTCTCGTCGAGCGGCATCGCCACAGATACGACCTCTTTTATCATTCTTATTTTTTTTCTTAAATTTGGAAAAGTTAATTATCTATGAGCACTAAATCACATCTCCTCTACCACAACTCTAATTTGTGTTGTATGCGACGATAAGCCTCGTTTTGAGCCTCTTACAACCGAACAATCTGAGGCGTCTCGACCATGAGAAAGTTTTATGTAACCTCTCTCCACTTTACGATTGTGCGTTGGATCTATACCATACCATACACCCTCTGACCACACCTCAATCCATGCGTGAGTCTCTCCAGTGCCAATAAGGAATCCAACCACATAACGAGCATAGAACCCCCTATTGCGGCAAAGAGCCAATAGAATGTGAGAGAAATCTTGACATACGCCCTCTGCGTAAGCAAAGCTGTTGGAAGCGGTAGTTGATACAGATGTTTTTCCTGGTGAGTAGCTCATATAGTCGTATAGAGCTGAGCTTAACGCCAGCGAAACCTCAAGGGGTGTGCCCTCACAAAAGATGCTATTGCCAAACTCTGCTATTGCTCGATCCATCTGTGTTAAATGCGACTCTGAGCGATAGTATGGTTTAGGTTGAGGCTCCTCAATTCTGTAGTCACCACACTCAACAATACCATTTGAAGCAATCACAAATATATCGTGCGATTCATTGAAGTATCCATAGTGAATGATATTTCCAAAGGTATCAAGTTCGGATGAAATCTTGGCTGGAGCAAGAAGATGTAGTTGGTGTTCTGAGAGGTGCTGAGAGGGTATGTCGCACGGCGTGCAACGCAACAAAAAATGGTATGCTGAGACCATAGATTTGTACGAAACAATGGTCTGATAGCTAAATTTATATCTTTTTAGATTATTCATTTTGCCTACTTTTTGTGCTGCTAAACCAATACAAGCGACCCAAGATAGCCTAAAACAGTTGCTCGATAAGCTTCACTCTCTGGTGCATAATTCTCTTCGGTAAATAACCGTTCTAACTGCTCCAAAGAGTAGCTATCTACAGCAGCTCCCGCCTTGGCAAAAGCCTCCTTGAGCGAGAGAAAAACCTCCTCAATACGAAAGAAGGGGTAGTTAAAACGTACATGAAGCTCAATATTTTCAATGTAGCGTCCGATCTTTAGGAATTTTCGAATCCGCTCGTCGAATACACGCTCATCGATAGATCCAAAGAATGCCAACATATAGTCAGTCACGGGCTGCAATAGTGTGATATTCTTCTCACCTCGCACGCTGCACTCTGTCAAAAGAGACATTGACATTTGGATATATGAGAGCGATTCGCTTGTAATATCGCGACGTAGCACGATGGCATTATCGTTAGCCGAATTGAGACTCGATGCTATGGAGCAGCTATTTACGGGAGAGTAGAGCTGCGCAAGTTGAAAGAGCTCTCCATCTGTATCCTCTTCGTCTGTTACAAGACTTAGATTTTTGTAATACTCTTGAAGGTTGGCTATATCACCATCTATTACTTTGTCGTAGTAGCGGCGCAAAAGGTGAAGTGAAATGTATACACGCTCGGCGTAGCGACCAAGCCAGTAGAGTCTGTTAGCCTTATCGGCTGTAATTACGTTACATACCATATTCTTTTTTTTATTCTGTTAACACCCAAGTATCCTTAAATCCACCACCTTGCGATGAGTTGACTACAAACGACCCCTCTATGCGAGAGAATCGAGTGAGTCCGCTCCGCCACACTTTAGTCTCATCGCCCTGCACTACAAATGCTCTAAGATCTGCCTTGCGTTCTATTGTGGTGCCATCATCCTCTAATATCTCAAGATCCTTAAAGTCAATAATCTCTTGAGCTATCCAGCGACGTGGTTGCGCAATAATAAGTTCTTTTAACTCTTCTAATTTTTCTGGTGAGAGGTCTCGACCAAAAACAACTCCATAGCCTCCCGCTTCACTTACATCTTTGATAACTAATTTCTCGATATTAGCTAAAATGTAGTCATAGTCAGCTTTATAGTAGGGTAGGTATGTAGGTGCATTTTGAAGTATTGGCTCCTCGTTGAGATAATATTTAACCATCATCGGTACAAAGTAGTAGGTGCCTTTGTCGTCTGCTACACCATTTCCAGGCGCATTGATAACTGCAACATTTCCCTTAGCATATGCTTGCATAAGATTAGGCACTCCCAGTAGCGAGGAGGGTTCAAAGAGCATTGGATCGAGATACTCATCTGAAATTCGACGATAAATGGCACCAACTCTTTGGCGACGATTGTAGAGACCATTATAATATAAGATATCATCTTCGACAACTAAATCTCCGGGGAATGCCAAAACTGCCCCCATCTTCTCGGCAAGGTATGAGTGTTCGAAAAAAGCTGAATTATAGCGTCCAGGAGTTAAAATAACGTTGAGCCCTCGCCCATTATTTACAGCATCCATCATCTCTTTGAGCAGCTGAGAGTAGTTGCGGTTATCTGCCACTGCATTTGCTTGAAATGTCTCGGGAGAGACCTTGCGAGTAATAGTTCTTGCAATCATTGGATATGAAGCTCCAGAGGGAATACGGAGATTATCCTCTAATATATACCATTCACCGCTCTTTGCCTGTACTAAGTCAATTCCTGAGATGTGCGAATAGACGCCTTTTGATGGTGTGATACCTTCGCATTGAGGTAAATAATCTTTTGCAGAATAGATAAACTCCTCGGGGATGATGCCATCCTTGATAATATTTTTTTCATGATATATATCATATAAAAACATATTTAGAGCTTTCACTCTTTGGATTAGTCCCTGCTCAAGCATAATCCAATCTTCGTTGCTTATAACTCGTGGAATTGAATCAAAAGGGAATAGTTGTTCATTAAATACTCCGTTTTTATAGACTCCAAAACGTACTCCAAAACGCTCCATCCACTTATTTACAGTCTCCTTGCTCTCGATTAATCTCTCCATACTCTAATATTTTAATTTCGTATTCTATACCTCTTTTGCAAAGATAGGTGTTTGGAGCTATAGGCGTATAGGCTCCAAACAAGAGATTGTTATTAAAATAATTTAAATATAAATCATTAAGTAAAATTGATAAATATGGATAAATTATACAAAAAATAGTGTGTTAGATTGAAGATATATCAAAAAAAGAGAATTGCCCAAAGGACAATTCTCATATTAAACTTGCGAAGCGTTGCAATTAGCTATCAACGCCTCGCTTATTTCGAAAAAAAGGAGTTATAGCCCCCCCCCTTCACTTCTCTAAAGTTAGTCAGCTAAACAAGCACATTGGTGTTCACGCTCACGGAGCTCCTCCACATGCGAAATCTCTACATAAGAACCACCGCGACCTGGACCAAAGCTTCCGCCTACTACAACCATAATATCTTGGTCGTGTAGTTTGACGTAATGCGACATAAAATCGAGTGCATCGGTGATAAAGTGGTACTTATCGCTGTGTTGTGTACGCAAAATTGCAACAACACCATACGATAGAGCCAAGATGCGTTGTGCGTGGAGCGTATAACAGACTGCCATAACAGCCTTACGACCGCGGAAAGCTGCAAGGTAACGACCAGTACGACCCGTTTGAGTATCGAGGACTACGTAACGAACATTGAGATTGTTGCATGCACGAACAGCTGAACGCGCCAATTGAGCTGTAATCTCGTGATTTACTGAGACCATATTGATGTCGACCATTGGTGTAAAGTGCTGTTCATCGCTCTCAATCTCGCGAGCTATACGAGCCATAGTAGATACTGATTCAACGGGGTAGCTACCCATTGCAGTTTCGTCGCTAAGCATGATTGCATCTACACGTTCGTAGATTGCACTTGCTACATCGCTCACCTCAGCACGCGTTGGACGAGCAGAATTTACCATCGAGTATAGCATCTGTGTAGCGATAATAACTGGACGCTTAGCAGCAGTACACTTCTCTACGATCATACGTTGGATTCCTGGAATCTTCTCGGCAGGAAGCTCAACGCCAAGGTCGCCACGAGCAACCATAATACCATACGAAGCCTCAATAATTCCATCAAGGTTATCTATACCCTCTTGGTTTTCGATCTTCGAGATGATCTTGATGTGGCTATTATACTCATCCAATATATCTTGAACAGCCTTCACATCAGCTGCACTACGAACAAATGAGTGTGCGATAAAGTCTACGTCGTTGTGGATAGCCCAGATGATAAAACGACGATCCTTTTCGGTGATTGAAGGTAAAGCAATGCTTACGCCAGGAACATTCACGCTCTTACGTGATTTAAGAGTACCAGCAATTGTAAATTCGCAGATAAGTTCCTCGTCACTCTTCTCCACAACCTCGATTTCAAGAGCACCATCAGCAATAAGCATGCGCTTACCAACCGACATATCTGCTACAATTGAGGGAACATTCATAAATATAGTGTCGCGGCGAGTTAGCTCAGCAGTGGCAGTACCACGCACCGCAACTCTGTCACCTGTTTGGTATTCGATTGCTCCATCATACTCGTCAGCGATTGTTGTAACACGGATCTCGGGTCCCTTAGTGTCGATCATCACAGGGATCGCTGGGTTGACATTGTGTACATTTTTTACAATTTGAGAAGCACTCTCCTCGGTTACGTGTGCCGAATTGACACGTACTACATCCATTCCTGCATCATAGAGGCTTTTGATATACTCCTCACCACATCTAAAGTCTGAGATTGTCGCAACAATCTTTGTCTTCTTCATTCTTAACATATAATCTCGTCTAAATATAATTTCTTAAAGTGAAAGCAAAGCTTCAATACCTAATCTGTAGGAGTTGAGCCCAAATCCCATAATAGAGCCAATAACCACTGGAGCAATCATTGAAGTGTGTCGGAACTCCTCACGAGCCAAAATCGATGAGATGTGCACCTCGACAACAGGTGTTTTAACTGCCGAAATAGCGTCGCGAAGTGCCACCGAAGTGTGAGTGTAGCCGCCAGCATTGATCACAACTCCATCGAATTGCTCAACAGAAGAGTGAATTGCACCAATGAGCTCACCCTCAATATTGCTCTGAAAATAGCTTAGTTCTACCGCTGGATAACGGCCCCTAAGAGTCTCTATATACTCCTCAAAAGTTGTTGATCCATAGATCTCTACATCTCTTTTACCTTGCAGATTAAGGTTGGGTCCGTTGAGTATTAGTATCTTCATAATTTTATTTTGCTCTATTTGGGTACAAAGATAGAAAAAAACCATCGATAATAAAAAAAAATGATAATTTGTTTATGGCAAACGCATGAAAATATTATCTCTTACTGCCACCAGCGGGCGTGGATAGTACCCTGCGGGTGCATACCTCTGCTCTTAGAGATGTAGTATCTAACCTCTACAACAAACCATTGTTGCGGAAGCTGTAGTGATTTGAGGAGGAGATGATGATATGGTCGACAATAGAGATGTCGAAAAGCATCGCTGCTCTTTTGATCTTCTGAGTAAGTTCAATATCCTCGCGGCTTGGATCCACAGCTCCCGAGGGGTGATTGTGGATTATTATTATTTGAGTCGATAGAAGCTCTAAAGCTCTTTTGATAATTAGTCTATGATCGACTACAGTAGCAGTTATACCACCCTGACTTACTCTATATCGTTCTATAATTTTGTTTGATGCAGAGAGAAATAATATCCAGCACTCTTCGTGCTTCATTGAATCGAAGTATGGTTGAAACATCTGGAATACATCAGAGCTACTTGAAATCGGCTTATCATTAGCACTATTGCTACTATTTGAGCGTCGACCTAATTCAGCTGAAATTTTAATCTGAATAGCTCTTTTAAGACCTATTCCTTCGACCATGCGCAGACGAGAAATATCCTCCTTAGCCACGGCTGACAGAGAATTATTGTAGCCTTTGAGAAGCTGCTCGGCTTGAAGTTGAGCTTGCTGGTTGTCGCCCAAGATATATGTGAGTATCTGAATATCAGACAAAGCTTCAACACCACGAACCTCAATAATCTCTTGAATAGTAAGCATAACAATCAATTTTATTGCTGATGCGAAGGTGTAATTTGATCTACCTTATCGAGAATATTGTCGCCCGCCTCATCGCTAACACCTTGGGATACTGAATATGCAGCACGCTGCTCAGCCTCCTTCTTAGATTCACCGACTCCATGACCAACTTCCATCCCACCAATAAACACGGTGGAGTAGAATAGAGGTCTGAGAGAGGTTGACTCTTTATCGGTTTTGGTGCGAAACTCAATTGCGAGATGTTGCTTTTGGGACCATTCAATAAGTCGACTCTTGTAGTCTGTCTCAGAGTTTAATATATTGTCTATATCGAGGTGCTTATAGTAGATATTATTGATTAATAGCCTATTAGTGAAGTCGTAGCCCATGTCGAGATAGATTGCTCCCATCAACGCTTCAAATGCATCGCCAAAAATATGTTTCTGAGCAAAACCACCATTTGCATTGCTAATTATGTGATTGTCAAGTCCAATAGCTTTAGCTAATTGATTTAGCGATTGACGTGACACGATCTTAGAGCGCAATTGCGTCAAGAAACCCTCATTCTCGTGAGGGTATTGAATATATAGATAGTCAGATGTTACTGATTCGATTACAGCATCCCCCAAATATTCCAATCTTTCATTGTTTATTTGAGTACCATCGTCCAACACCAAAGAAGCTGACTTATGAATTAAAGCCAGCTTATATAGGTCGATATTGTGAGGGGCATACCCAAACATATCGCTAAAAATTTTGTAATAGACCTTATCGGAGCCGAATCGGCACTTAATAGTGCGACGAATAAAATTTAGCACGGCTACTATGGTTTTAGATCTTACGGAATATAATTGTTGCGTTGTGTCCTCCGAAGCCGAAGGTGTTACTCAAAGCACAATTAACTTCACGTTTTTGAGCTACATCCAAAGTCAAGTTAAGCTTTGGATCGATCTCTGGATCAAGATTTTTGCAGTTGATAGTTGGAGGAATAATGCCGTTTTGAATTGCAAAAAGACAAGCCAAAGCCTCCACTGCTCCAGTTGCTCCCAACAAGTGACCTGTCATAGATTTTGTTGAAGAGATATTTAGTGAATATGCGTGATCTCCGAAAACACCTTTTACTGCCTTCAACTCAGCTTTATCACCAAGTGGAGTTGATGTTCCGTGAACGTTGATATAGTCAACATCTTCTGGAGAGATATTTGCATCTTTGATTGCATCACGCATAGATTTTATCGCGCCCAAACCCTCTGGGTGTGGCGCTGTAAAGTGGTGTGCATCAGCAGAGCATCCGCCACCAATAACTTCGCAGTAGATTTTTGCACCGCGAGCCTTAGCATGCTCATACTCCTCAAAGATAAGAGCACCTGCACCCTCACCAACAACGAAACCGTCACGGTCAACGTCAAATGGGCGAGAAGCTGTTGCAAAGTCATCGTTGCGAGTTGAAAGAGCTTGCATTGAGTTGAATCCACCTACTGAAGGTTCGTTAACAGCTGCCTCGGAGCCACCTGTAACCATCACATCAGCTTTACCGTAGCGGATAGCGTCAAGTGCGTTAATCATACCGTGGTTTGACGAAGCACAAGCTGAAACTGTACAGTAGTTAGGACCCATAAAACCGTATTTGATAGAGATATAGCCAGCAGCAATATCTGAGATCATACGTGGGATAAAGAATGGGCTAAATCGGGGGGTGTTGCCACCCTCCGAATAGCCAACACACTCATCAAAGAAGGACTTTAGTCCTCCGATACCTGAACTCCAGATCACACCAACCTGCTCCTTATCGAGAGTTTCAAAGTTGAAACCTGCATCTTCTACTGCTTGAGTAGCTGCAATAAGGGCATACTGAGTGTATGGATCGTACTTACGTACCTCCTTACGATCAAAAAACGGTGTCCAGTCGTAATCTTTAATTTCACAAGCAAATCTTGTCTTAAACTTTTCAGCATCAAAACGAGTAATTGGTCCGCAACCACTAACTCCCTTTTCTAAGTTTGAAAAATACTCTTCAATATTGTGTCCAAGCGGGTTAATAGTTCCTATTCCCGTTACAACAACTCTTCTTTCTACCATAATATGTTTAGACCTAAATAAAAATTACTTGTAAAATAAACTCTCTAAATTATTGGATGTGAGACTCGATGTAAGTGAAAGCATCACCTACTGTAGCGATCTTCTCAGCGTCCTCGTCTGGGATTTGGATGTCGAATGCCTTCTCGAACTCCATAATCAACTCAACTGTGTCGAGTGAATCTGCACCAAGGTGGCTTGTGAAACCTGCTTCTGCTACTACTTCAGACTCTTTAACGCCCAATTTGTCAACGATGATCTCGACAATTTTAGTTTGTACTTCTGACATAACTTTAATTTTTTAGTTAATAATAATATTTAATTGATAATATTTCTTACACAATCGCCGACAAATTTAACACTTTTTTATTACTTTTGACTCATTAAAGCAATTTTTTTCAAGAAAAATTTTGTGTAAAAAACTTAAACAATTAAAATACAATTAATTATGAATCTTCTTTTGATTTCAAATTCTACTAATGCTGGTGAGCAATATCTTAAATATCCAATTAATAAGATTGGTGAATTTTTAAATGGCATCGGGGAGGTGATATTTATTCCATTTGCCGCAGTGACATTTTCGTATGATGAATATGAGGCCAAGGTTCAAGAGCGTTTCGATGAGATTGGCGTTAAGGTAAGATCGATTCACAAGTGTGAAAACCCACTTGAGGTGGTCTCTTCGGCAGAGGCTATTTGTGTGGGCGGAGGTAATACTTTTGCCCTTACCAAGGCGATGCAAGAGTTAGGATTGGTAGAGGCAATTGCCCAAAGAGTTAAGCAAGGAGCTCGATATGTCGGTTGGTCAGCTGGTAGCAATGTTACTTGTCCAACGCTTTCGACAACAAATGATATGCCTATTGTGGAGCCCGCATCATTCAAACTTATGGGTCTTGTTCCATTCCAAATAAACCCTCACTATCTCGACGCAAATCCCGAAGGTCATGCTGGTGAAACTCGCGAGCAACGCATTCAAGAGTATATTACAGCCAATCAATCGGTCTATGTGGCAGGACTAAGAGAAGGGTGCATGTTAGAATATATCGGTGGTAAACTGTCGCTTATTGGACCTAAGTCAATGAGGATTTTTAAGTATGGAGAACAACCCCGTGAGGTCGCTACTGGGGATGATCTCTCTTTCCTACTCTAAAATTGATCTGAAATGGTTACATATATTATAGGTATCGGACTTATCGGAGGCTCGTTGGCGCTTACAATGCGCCAGCGAGGGGTTGCCTCTGTGATTTTGGGTTCAGACGCGTCGCAGCAGAATGAGCAAACTGCTCTAAAGTTGGGCTTGGTCGATCGCGTGGTAACCCTCGAAGAGGGTATTGCGCAGGCTGATACAATTGTCTTGGCGACTCCTGTTAGCATTGCACCCTCGTTGTGTGTTAAGATCCTCAATAAAATAGGTAAACATCAAATCCTTTTTGATGTTGGTTCAATCAAGGGCGAGATCTGTGAAATGGTCTCAATGCATGCTCATCGTAGCCGTTTTGTCGCAACTCACCCGATGTGGGGAACTGAGTATAGTGGACCTGAGGCGGCTCAAAAAGATGCCTTTGTCGGTAAAACAGTCGTGATCTGTGACAAAGAGTTTAGCGATGCTGATGCAGTTGAAAGCGTGGAGGAGATCTACGCGAAGTTGGGGATGAATGCAATTGAGATGAATAGCGAGGAGCATGATCTCCATGCAGCCTATATCTCGCATATTTCACATATTACCTCTTTTGCATTGGCGTTAACTGTGTTGGAGAAGGAGCGAGAGGAGCAACATATTTTTGATATGGCAGCTACAGGTTTTGAGTCTACAGTGCGTCTTGCTAAGAGTTCATACACCACATGGATCCCCGTATTGATTCGAAATAAGTATAATGTACTTGATGTATTGCGCGAACATATCCATCAACTCCAAATAATGCGTAAAGCCATAGAGCAAAACGATGAAGAGCAGCTCAAGGAGATGATTACTCGTGCAAATAGCATACAACGAATAATTGATTAATATCGCGAACTGATGGGTGAGACAACTATAATTGGCACTAAAGGCGAGCGCGCAGCAATGAAATATCTGCGGAGCAATGGTTTCTTGATTCACGAACTCAATTGGCGCTGTGGCAGCTATGAGATTGATATCATTGCAGAACGTTGGGGCGTTATTCATTTTGTAGAGGTTAAAACCCGAAAGTCGGGAGGCCTAACAACGCCCGAGCAAGCCATAACTCCCAAAAAAATTGCGAGTATAAGAAAGGCGGTAGCATCTTATTTAGCTCTTAAAAGAGTCCGGGGCGAGCATCAATACGATCTTATCGCTGTAGAACACGATGGTGAGAGTGTTGTCGATCTAAGATATATTGAAAATGCAATGGAGTCGAGTTGGATGATAAGGCGACGTTGAGAGGTACGAATTTTGGTAAAATAAAAATAATATTATTCACAATGATCTATTTTTTAATTAAAAATATTATCTTTGTGCTGCAATTAAGTTTCTGCAAAACAGATGTGGTTATATAATATAGCAATAGTTCTCTACACTGCTGCAATTGGAGTCGCTTCTCTATGGGTGAAGAAGGCTAAATTATGGCGTGATGGACGAAAAAATATTTTTGGGCGTATGGCAGAGACTATTGCGCCTAATGATCGTATATTCTGGATTCATGCCTCCTCTGTTGGTGAGTTTGAGCAGGGACGCCCTATTATCGAGAAGGTGCGCGAAGAGCATCCAGAATATAAAATACTACTCACCTTCTTCTCTCCTTCAGGGTATGAACTTCGTAAGAATTATCAAGGTGCAGACTATATCTTCTACCTTCCTGTAGATACGCCAAGCAGTGTTCGAAACTTCTTGAAAATTGCGCATCCCGAGATTGCGGTATTTGTAAAGTATGAATTTTGGCTTAATATGCTTTTCGAGCTTAGACGTCAAAACATTGACACCTATATTGTGTCGGCAATTTTCAGACGCAACTCAATTTTCTTTAGATGGTATGGTGAACTCTGGCGTAGAGCGCTCAAGTCGTTTAAGATTATATTTGTACAAAATGAAGATTCAAAGTTACTTCTCGAAGAGATTGGTATTCAGAGCGGTGTCGTTGCTGGTGATACTCGTTTTGACCGTGTAGCAAGGATCGCTCAAGAGGTTAAGCACAATCAATATATCGAGAAGTTTCAGGGCAATTTACCTTTGATGGTTGCTGGCTCTACGTGGCCCCCCGATGAAGCGCTTCTAATTAAACTTATCGAGCAGAATAGAGGTATTAAATTTGTTGTGGCACCCCACGAAATAGACTCTAATCGTATCGCTGAGTTGGAATCTATATTCTCCTCAGCTATACGCTATACGCAAATTACACCCGAAACGCAATTGGAAGATGTTCAAGTTCTTATCCTCGATACTATGGGGCAGCTCTCTTCGATCTATCGTTATGCCTCGTGGGCATATATTGGAGGAGGTTTTGGCGTAGGTATTCATAACACATTAGAGGCATCTACCTTTGGACTACCAATAGCTTTTGGTCCTAAGTATCATAAGTTTAAAGAGGCGAGAGATATGGTGCAACTTGGCTCCTGTTGCTCGGTCGCTAACGCCAAAGAGTTGGAGGAGTGGTTCACTCCACTGCGAGATGATGATAAGTTAAGGGAGAAGGTTTCTCAGATAAGTCATAGGTACACACTTGGTAATCAAGGTGCCTCAACAATAATAAGTGAAAATATTTTTGAATAAATTTGTAATATTAATACAATTGAAACTTTTTGTTAACAGTTATTTAACATAACTATCGTTTCTTTGCACTCGAAAAAACCAGACAAAATAATTATGAGTCCTATCTTTACATTCGTCGTCATTACCTTAGCTGTATTAGCTATTTTTGACATTATTGTAGGTGTTGCTAATGATGCCGTTAATTTTCTAAATTCAGCTATTGGTTCAAAGATAGCTCCTCTTAAGGTGATACTTGGTGTTGCTTCAGTAGGTATCTTGATTGGAACTATCACCTCATCAGGTATGATGGAGGTTGCCAAGAGTGGTGTGTTTCACCCCGGTATGTTTACCTACCCTGAGATCATGATGCTCTTCTTGGGTATGATCGTCGGAGACATTATCCTATTGGATATATTTAATAACTTAGGTCTACCTACTTCAACCACCGTATCCATGGTGTTTGGTCTGTTGGGTGCTGCTGTAGGTATCTCTATCCATAGAATAGCTGTAGATAGCGGCTTAGTTTTGGCTAATCTTGGCTCATTTATCAATACGGCTAAAGCATTCGAGATTGTTGCAGCAATTCTTCTCTCTGTCGCTCTTTCGTTTATTTTTGGTCTCTTATTTATGTATATTTCGCGTCTTATCTTCTCGTTCCGCTACAAGAAGGTATTCTCGAAGTTTGGTGCCCTTTGGTGTGGAATATCATTTACAGGAATGGTATACTTCGTACTTTTCAAAGGTTTGAAGAGTAGTGGTATGATCCCTGTAGAGGTGACAAATTACATCGAGGCAAATACGGTATCGTCACTTTTGATGATCTGGGCTGCAAGTTCGTTTGTCCTCTTCTTGCTACAGATGTTCAAGGTTAAGCTCCTAAAAACTACAATTCTCGCTGGAACATTCTCACTTGCACTTGCTTTTGCTGGTAATGATCTTGTAAACTTTATTGGTGTTCCAGTAGCGGGCTATGAATCTTATCAAATTGCGCAGCAGAGCGATGACTATAATAATCTTAAGATGACAGCTCTTCAGCCTAAGGGATCGAAGATGGCTCCTGCGACTGCAAAAAGTGGTAGTGCATCTACGCCTAACGCAACAGCACCTATCGTAGCGCCAGCCTCTTCGGAGCAGACAAAATCACCGAAAGCAAATACCTGGATGTTAGTGATCTCTGGTATTATCATGGTCTGTACTCTTTTCTTCTCTAAGAAAGCAATGAATGTCAGCAAAACTGAGCTCTCTCTCTCGAATCAAAATGAGGGTGCCGAGAAGTTTAGCTCATCTGAATTGTCGAGAGGTTTGGTTCGAGCAGCCCTTGCTGTAAATAATTTCTATATTAAGATCACCCCCAAGAAGATTCAAGCAGCTATCGACAAGCAGTTTGAGCAACTCCCCCCTGAGGAGCGAGGCGATGCAACATACGACCTTATTCGTGCTACGGTAAATCTTACAGCAGCCTCAATCTTGATCTCAATTGCGACATCGATGAAGTTGCCTCTCTCTACAACATATGTTGTATTTATGGTTGCAATGGGTTCTTCTCTTGCCGACAAGGCGTGGGGTCGCGAGAGTGCGGTATACCGTATAACTGGTGTTATGACTGTAATCATGGGTTGGTTCCTAACGGCTATCGTTGGTTTTACAATTGCATTTTTGACCGCTTCAGCCCTAATCTGGGGTACTCACCTTTGGGATGGTGGATGGACCGTTATGATTCTTGTTGTAGGTTTGTGTCTCTTCCTTGCTATCCGTAGTAACTTCTTCCCAAGCAAGAATAAAGAGGAGGATGACGATCTTGATCGTAAGATGAATCTAATCGCATCAGCTAAGGGAGAGGAGATTCTATATCGTTGTACTGAGGAGATCTTCGAAACCATAACTCGTATCAATAAGATCTATAATAGAACACTTGTTGCACTCTTCAAAGAGAACCGTAAAGTTCTTAAAGAGATGAATCAAGAGGCTCAACGTTTAAGCGATAAGGCGAGCGACCGCAAACATAATATTTTGGAGACCCTACATCACCTTCAAGATAATAACATTAACTCAGGTCACTTCTATGTTCAAGTTGTCGATTACACCAGTGAGGTGACTAAAGCACTTGTATATATCACTAAGCCCTCTTTTGCGCACATCGATAACAATCACTCTGGCTTGACCAAGGAGCAGATTTTCGACTTGATGAGTATCAATGATGATGTTGAGCAGATGTTTATCGCAATGCGTAATATGTTGTCGAGTAAAGATTTCTCGGACTTAGAGTCTGTCATGACTCTTCGCTATGAGCTTTTCGATAAGATTGCTGATGCTACTAAGAAACAGCTTAAGCGCATTAAAGCAAATGAAGCAGGAAACTCTTCCCGTTCGAGCATGCTTTACCTTGATATTCTCAACGAGACAAAGACTATCATTCTTCAATCTAAAAACTTGATGAAGTCTCAAAACTACTTCTTGGAGAATAAAGACTAAAGTTTAAACCAATAATAAATATCCGATTGTAACTATTTGTATGCAATTGGATATTTTTTTTCTACCTAAGGAATCTGTTCAATTAAACTTAAATAGATCCTAAGTTTAATCAAACTTTAAAGTGCATATCATTACAACCTAACGGATTTAATATTATCTTTGTCGGGTATTAAAATTTAATTTAGATGAAAATAATTAAACGCATTTTTGCATTTGCAATTATCGCCTTTGTTGCAGCGTCATGCGCTTCGGGCACTACAAGTTCTACTAAAAGTAGCAATAGTAAAGGTAGCAGTAACGCCAAATATATCTTTTATTTTATTGGCGATGGAATGTCAGCTACCCAAGTTCGCTTGGCTGAAGCAGCTATGACCTCACCCAAATTCCGTGAAAATTTCGCGGCACAAACCTCCTCAAAGATAGAGGCGGAGGAGCTATTCCTCAAGTCGCTTTCGGTTACAGGATTGGCAACTTCTAACGCTGCTAATCGCTACATCACCGACTCGGCAGCAGCAGGTACCGCATTGGCTACTGGAAGCAAAACAGACGTAGGTATAATCTCGCAAGATCCCGCTGGCAACACCCTTAAAACAGTAGCCGAATTGGCTAAAGAGAATGGAATGAAGGTAGGTATCGTATCGAGCGTAAGTATAGACCACGCCACACCTGCTTGCTTCTACTCTCACGCCAAGAGCCGCAGCGAGTACGCAGATATATCAAGCCAACTACTAAATTCAGGCTTCGACTACTTTGGTGGAGGATCGGTAAAGTGGGATAAGCGTGCAGCTGCCGAAGAGAGCGACAAGGCAGCAGCGTATGCAGCCTACCGCAAAGCAGCCGAGGAGAAGGGCTTTAAGTTCGTCACCACAAAGGCAGAATTTGACAATATAGGCAAAGGCGAGAGCAAGGCGGTAATCGCAACGCTCGATATGTTGGCAGCAGAGCAATACACTGGTGACGGCTCGGCAATGCCCTACACTATCGACCTTTCGAAGCAATCGAGCGATGACAACAAAATTACACTTGCACAATACACTCAAAAGGGAATCGAGTTATTGGATAACGAGAATGGCTTTTTTATGATGGTCGAAGGTGGAAAAATCGACTGGGCATGTCATGCCAACGATGCTGCAACATGTGCCTACGAGGTAGTAGCATTTGACCAAGCGATAGGTGTAGCGATGCAATTTGCTGCTCAACACCCAGAGGAGACACTTATAGTAGTTACTGGAGACCACGATTGCGGTGGCTTGACAATTGGTTTTGCAGGTACCTACTACGAGTCAGCATTTGATCTATTGGCATCGGCAAAAACCTCATACGCTCTATTCTCCGAGGCGGCAAGAGCTAAGATCGCAGCTGGTGAGTCGTTTGAGTCACTTCTCAAATACGCATGCGAGGAGTATGGTTTTACCAACGAGGTAACAGGCGATTCACAAAAGAAAATCGCTCAGACATTAGAGCTTTCGGACTTCGAAGTCGACATGCTCCGCAAAGCATACAAAAAGAGCGCAACCAAGCAGCTGGACTCACAAGATAGCTACCTCAATGCCTACGGTGGATACGACCCATTCACTACAACTTGTACAAACATCCTCAACAACAAAACTGGTATAGAGTTTGCAAGCTATAGCCACACTGCTGTTCCAGTTATGGTATTTGCTCAAGGTGCTAATGACTCACTCTTCAGTGGCTACTACGACAATACCGACATTGTGAAAAAAATTATTGAGGCAGCAGCGCTGAACTAATGGCTAAAAAGAGGGAACTCTACTTTACAATTATAGTTGCTGCGGCAGCTCTTATACTTCTGCTGCTCCCTACGGGCTACGAAAACAGAGAGTCGACGCAAAATATACTCTACGAAAAGGCTAAGGTCACTGCTATTGATAACAGTGATCTTAGCTCAATTTCGATAGTGAGGTTAGGCACTCAGAAGTTAGAATTGGAACTTTTGTCGGGCAAATTTAAGGGCACGGTAGTAGAAGCAAAAAACGAATTGTTGGGCGACAAGCGCCGCGACAAGATATTCGAAGTTGGCGATAAGGTGCTGAGCCAATCACGTCTCAGTGACCAAGGCGACCAAATCGTGGAGACACGTGCCGAAGAGTTCTATCGTCAAGACCTGGAACTTATCCTAATTGTAGCTTTTGCGTTGGCGCTGATACTCTTTGCAGGTAAGACTGGCGCAAAGGCAGCATTGTCGTTTCTCTTTACGGCTCTCGCCTTCTGGAAGCTGCTTATCCCCTCGCTTCTGAGTGGATACTCGCCTCTTTTGATTTCGATTGGAGTGGTGGTTTTGTCGACCGCGGTTATTATTCTTTTGGTTGGAGGGCTCTCTAAGAAGGGTTTTGTAGCTCTTGCAGGTGCCGTATTGGGGGTTGTAGTCACTGCACTTTTAGCACTCACGTTTGGCTACTACTTCAAGATCCCAGGAACAATTCAAGAGTACTCCGAAGCGCTGCTCTACTCGGGCTTTGCAGATCTTGACTTCTCGGAGATGTTTCTTTCGTGCATCTTTATCTCGTCGGCAGGTGCAGTGATGGATGTGGCGATGGATATTGCAGCGGCACAAGATGAGCTGAGCACACAAGCCAGCCACCTAACTCGCAAGGAGCTTATTCGCTCGGGACTCAACATCGCTTCGCCAGTTGTGGGAAGTATGACTACCACTCTGCTTTTTGCCTATTCGGGAAGCTTTATGTTTGCCTTTATGGCATATATGGCACAGGGGGTGCCGCTCGAAAGCATCGTCAACCGAGGATATATAGCAGCTGAAATCCTCCACACTATGGTTGGCAGCTTCGGTTTGGTATTAGTTGCACCAATCACCGCTATATTAGGCGGTTACATTTACAGGAAATAGTGAGTTAACGGCTCACAAACAGATAAACAAAATGAACTATTTCGAAGAACTACTCACGACACTCAACGAGATGTCGCCATATCTAATCTTAGGTTTTCTAATCTCGGGACTACTCCACGTCTATGTCCCCAAGAGCCTCTACGCCCGTTTCCTCCACCGCAAAGGTTTTGGTTCGGTCGTAGGAGCTGCAATTTTGGGAGTACCCCTTCCGCTCTGCTCATGTGGTGTTATCCCAACTTCGGTATCGCTCAAAAAGGAGGGTGCTTCGGATGGAGCAACAGTTGCATTTTTGGTGGGTACACCCCAAACGGGTGTCGACTCAATCTTGGCAACATATTCGCTTTTAGGTCTTCCATTTGCTATCATCCGCCCTATAGCAGCTTTTGTGGTGGCAATATTTAGCGGTGTGGCGGTCGATAAGTTTGGTACCACCAAAACTATAGACTACACCAAACTTAAGTTTGCACCACAAGCAGCAGCACCCTCCACATGTGGGTGTGGCTGCTCGCACGACCACAGCATCCACGATGACCCCAAAAAGAAGAGAAGTATCTGGGCAGCGCTCCACTACGGCTATGTCGAGATGATGGTGGACTACGGCAAGTGGCTCGTTATTGGTTTGCTGATCGCTGCTGCCATCACAGCCTTTATTCCCGATAGCGTTTTTGTGCTCTTCAAGGAGTACTACATGCTCAATATCCTTTTGATCCTTTTGATCTCGGCACCTATGTATATCTGTGCTACGGGCTCGATTCCTATAGCACTCTCGCTGATACTCAAGGGTGTTTCGCCCGGAGCAGCTTTTGTGCTGCTTATGGCGGGTCCAGCCACCAACGTTGCATCGCTCATAATTCTCAACAAGGAGATTGGCGCTCGCAAAACCATGATCTATCTTATCTCGATTATCGTTGGAGCGGTAGCATGTGCCTTGGTTATCGACTTTGTGTTGCCCCAAGAGTGGTTCAGCAACTTTGCGCCACTTAGCGATTGCGGAGACCACGACCACGACCACGAGATGTGTACTCACGGTCCAGTGTGGTGGCAGACAACGACCAGCATACTCTTTGTAGTTCTCTTCGTAAACTCAATCATCCGAAGTACATTCAAACGAGACAAAGGCTGCTGCCACTCCTAACAGCATATTACACAAATTTCCCCAGAGCAAACGCATGAAAAATATTATTTCTTATGCCTCCGGCAGGCGGGGATAGCACCCCCGCGGGTGCGTATCATTGCGCTTTGGGCTGTCCCTCTTCTGCGCGATGTTGAGGTTGGGAGCCTCCTTGACGGCGACCTTCGGGCTTGTTACGTTGCTCACCTCTGCCTACGCCTCCTTGTTGGGGTTTGCCTTGTTGACCTTTTCGCATCTCCTTGTGGCGAGTCTCTTTGGCAATCAACATCGCATAATCTAATTTTTGGCTATCTGTGAGAACTGCCATGATTTCGAGGCTATGTGCCTTTTTGCTCTCCTGTGCTGCCTTTTGGTGCTCTCTCATCTCGCTGCGATCAGGGCGTTGGGGCTTTGCACTCTCTGATTTTGCAGCCTCTCTTTTGCTCTTCGTCTCTTCTCGTTGAAGCTCAGCTTTTTGAGCGTAGCTAAGATTGATCTTGTAGATCTTTGACTCTTGGGCGTCGGTGAGATCTAACTTTTGGTCTAACTTGTCCGTGGAGATCTCTGCTGCTTTCTCAGCTGTGGGGCGCTCACCGCCTCGGGGTGCTCTATTTTGTGGTTGAGCAGATACGTTAGCTGCAAATAGAGTCAATAGGAGTGCTGCTGATGCCGTTTTGATTTTTAAGTTTTTCATAGCTTTTAATTTTTTTATTTGGTAAAATGTTATTAACTTGTGCTTGTCCACTCAGTAAGAGGGGTGCTCACTTAAATAGAACTATGTTAGAGCGTAAGGTTAAAATATAAAGACATTTTTTTTTATTTCTTTTGCGTCATTTAACTTTTTCCAATAATTTTGTTCTATATTGGTGTATGCTAAAGAAAAGAATATGATAAACGAAAATATAATAATAGAGATGCTCTCCTCGGATCTCACCCGTCACGAAGGGTTTCGACTACTGATTGAGAGCTATCGAGAGGCTATCTATTGGCATATTCGTCGTTTGGTAGTACGTCATGACGATGCGGAAGATGTAATGCAGGAGTGCTTTATAAATGTATATCGTTATATTGATAATTTTAAAGGGGGCTCCTCTCTGAAAACATGGATCTATAAGATTGCTACAAATGAGGCAATTAGACACTGTACAAAGAGGCGTTTAACGATGGATTCGTATGACGAGAAGAGCCGACTTGTTGAGCTTTTTAGCTCGGAGGAGGAGGTGGACTTTGACTCGGCGCAGGCTATGCTTCAAAAAGCGGTGTTGTCACTCCCCGAGAAGCAGCGTATAGTCTTTAACTTACGCTATTTTGAAGAGATGACATATGAGCAGATTGCCGAAGTGACAGGAAGCAGCGTAGCCACGCTAAAGACAAATTATCACTATGCGAGTGGTAAAATTAGAGAGTTTATAATTGGTGAGAATTAAATAATAAGTCTATTATGAAAGAGTTTGATATTGACAAAATTGGCAAGGGAATGCCTTATAAAGCACCGAATAAGGAGTTTTTTGATAACTTTACCGATAAATTACTGGCAAAGGTTGAACAAAAACCAAAGAGAATGAGTATATCTTTCACTATGCTGGCTCCGTTTGTTGCTATTGCAGCCGCTGTAGTTGTTATTTTAACCATATCTCTTGATCTTGGATCTAATCTCGCGACAGAGAATGGTTACTACATTAGCGAGAATCTTGACGAGAGTCTCGACTCATATTTTGCATCACTGAGTGATGAACAGCTTGCAGCATTAGTTTCGAATAGCACTGGTTGCCAAGATGATTTTTATGATAATTTACCTAACAATTAAAGATATGAAACCTATTTTATTACTCTTTGCAATACTTACTTCTGTATGTACACTCCATGCGCAGCCACGAGGAGAAAGAGGTGCTGGTAACCCTCAAGAGTTTCAGATTGTATTGATACAAAAGCAGTTAAAGCTCTCTGAAGATCAGGCTGTAAAGTTTAAGACCCTTTATATAGAGTATTCTGATGAAATGGCATTGTTGCGCGAGAGACCCTCCAAGATTGCAGGAGCATCGCTAACCGACCAGCAGATTGAGGCTCAGATATTGGAATCCTTCGACATGGCGGATAAAAGCACAAAGCTTAAAAGAGAATATTATGTGAGGTTTAAAGAGATATTGACACCCCGCCAGATATTGAGAATGTATAATATAGAGAGAGAGTTTAGAGAGAGACTCAACGCCGAGCACCAAAGACGAAAAGGTGGAAACTCGGAGCGGGAGTAGAACGTAAAGTGGGTGAGTAACTACCTCCTTTGTTGAGATTGTACTCATGTAAATTAGAGCTCCCCTTAAGATTTTTAAACCTTAATTGCTGCATAAATTACAAAAAAAAGTAAGCTAAGTTCCGTCGGGAAACTTAGCTTACTTTTTTTATGTATGTAATTTATCTTAGTCTTGTAATTTAGCAGACAAGAATTCACGGTTCAAACGAGCGATGTGTGAGATGGAGATCTGTTTTGGACACTGAGTCTCGCAAGCGCGAGTGTTAGTACAGTTACCGAATCCAAGTTCGTCCATCTTAGCAACCATTGCCTTAGCGCGGCGAGCACCCTCAACACGACCTTGTGGCAACTTAGCAAGTGACGATACGCGAGCAGCTACGAACAACATAGCAGAACCATTCTTACATGTAGCTGCACATGCAGCACAACCTACACAAGCTGCAGCATCCATACTCTCCTCAGCATCAGCTTGAGAGATTGGAATAGCATTAGCATCTGGTACAGAGTTGGTACGTACAGAGATGTAACCACCTGCTTGAAGGATCTCATCATACGCATAACGGTTAACAACTAAGTCCTTGATTACAGGGAATGCACGTGAACGCCATGGCTCGATTGTGATAGTAGCACCATCTTCGAACTTACGCATATACATCTGGCAAGTAGTTACCGCCGAAGATGGACCATGCGCTTGACCGTCGATGTGAAGCGAACACATACCGCAGATACCCTCACGGCAGTCGTGGTCGAATGCGATTGGATCGATGTTCTTGTGAATAAGATCATTATTTAGGATGTCGAGCATCTCTAAGAAAGAGGTGTCGGCAGAGATTCCTGTTACAGGGTAAATTTCGAACTTACCTGCTGATTTAGCGTCTTTTTGACGCCATATTTTTAATTTAAAATCCATTGTTCAAAAAATTAAAATAAACGTCAAAAATTACTCTTTGTAGTTACGTTGAGCTGGCTTAACGAACTCGAAGTTGAGAGGCTCCTTGTGAAGAATTGGCTCAGTCTCTGCGCCTGTGTACTCCCAAACAGCTGCATATACAAACTCCTCGTCGTTACGAAGTGCTTCACCCTCTTCGGTTTGGTGCTCCTCGCGGAAGTGTCCACCACATGACTCCTCGCGGTTGAGTGCATCACGTGCCATAAGCTCACCAAGCTCAAGGTTGTCTACCAAGCGGAGAGCCTTCTCCAAATCTTGGTTGAACTCGTTAGGCTCACCTGCGATCTTGACATCTTTCCAGAACTCAGCACGAAGCGCCTTGATTTGTTTGATAGCAAGCTCCAAACGCTCCTTAGTACGACCCATACCTACGTTGTCCCACATGATGTTACCCAATTTCTTGTGGATATCGTCAACTGATTGTTGACCCTTGATAGCGTAAAGTTTTGCGATCTTATCTTTGACAGCTTTCTCTGCTTGGTCAAATGCTTTCGATGTAGTATCGATTTTTGGTGCTTGGATCTTCTTAGCTAAGTAGTCTCCAATAGTGTATGGCAATACGAAGTAACCATCAGCCAAACCTTGCATAAGAGCCGAAGCACCCAACCGGTTAGCACCGTGGTCAGAGAAGTTAGCCTCACCAATTGAGTAGAGACCAGGGATTGTTGTCATAAGGTTGTAGTCAACCCAAGTACCACCCATTGTGTAGTGAACCGCTGGGAAGATCATCATAGGCTCCTTGTAAGGATCTGTATCTTTGATCTCCTCATACATATCGAATAGGTTGCCGTAACGTTGTTTGATAACATCCTTACCCAAACGCTCGATAGCTGTTTTGAAGTCGAGGAATACTGCAAGACCTGTACCATTGACACCATAACCAGCATCGCAACGCTCCTTAGCTGCACGAGAAGCTACGTCACGTGGTACAAGGTTACCAAATGCAGGGTAGCGACGCTCCAAGTAGTAGTCGCGATCCTCTTCTGCGATTTGAGAAGCCTTAAGAGTGCCAGCACGAAGAGCCTCAACATCTTTAAGGTTTTTAGGTACCCAGATACGACCATCGTTACGCAAAGACTCAGACATAAGCGTAAGCTTAGATTGTTGAGTTCCGTTAACTGGGATACATGTTGGGTGGATCTGAGTGAAACATGGGTTAGCAACAGCAGCACCTTTGCGGTAGCATTGGTACATTGCAGAACCGTTTGAGTTCATTGCGTTGGTAGAGAGGAAGAAAACGTTGCCGTAACCACCAGTAGCCATTACTACAGCGTGAGCACCAAAGCGCTCTATCTCGCCTGTGATAAGGTCGCGAGTGATGATACCACAAGCCTCGCCATTCTCAATAACGATGTCGAGCATCTCGTGACGTGGGTATGATTTTACTGAACCGGCAGCGATCTCTTTGTTAAGTACTGAGTAAGCACCCAAGAGAAGTTGTTGACCAGTTTGACCACGAGCATAGAAAGTACGTGATACCTGTGCACCACCAAAAGAACGGTTGTCGAGCAATCCGCCGTACTCACGAGCAAAAGGTACACCTTGAGCAACACATTGGTCGATGATAAGGTTAGAGACCTCAGCCAAACGGTAGACGTTTGCCTCACGTGCACGGTAGTCACCACCCTTGATTGTATCGTAAAACAAACGATAAACAGAGTCGTTATCGTTGCGGTAGTTCTTTGCTGCATTGATACCACCTTGTGCAGCGATAGAGTGTGCACGACGTGGTGAGTCAGAGATGCAGAATATCTTTACGTTGTAGCCTAACTCGCCAAGAGATGCAGCAGCTGATGCACCACCCAAACCAGTTCCGACAACAATGATATCGAGCTTACGCTTATTAGCAGGACTTACAACCTTAACGGCTGCTTTGTGGTTACTCCACTTTTGAGACAAATCACCTGCTGGGATTTTAGAATCTAATTTTAAAGCCATATCTATAAATTTTAATTGTCGATAAGAATTAACAGCAGCTACCGCAGAAGTTGGTTGCAACAAAGAAGTAAACCACAACTACTGCAAAGCCCAAGAAGATAAGAGTAGCAATAGCGTTTGCAATGCACTTAAGACGTGGGTACCAAGTGTCGTTAGCGAAACCTACTGATTGGAACATAGACCAAACACCGTGAGTGAGGTGGAACCACAAAGCAGTGAACCACACAAGGTAAGCCAATGAGAAGTACCATTTAGAGAATGTGTACTTGATGATTGCAGCACCGTCGGTTGGGTGAAGACCCAAAGAGTTAACGATGTCGTGGTGATCTACGTTGCTACCAAAGTGCATAACCTCAACAAGTTGCATCTTAGCCCAGAAGTTCACAAGGTGGAGCAAAAGACCTCCAACGATGATGTAGCCCAATACCAACATGTTTTTAGATGCCCAAGAGACACCCTTCTCCTTTACTGTAACCTCGTAACGAATGTTACCACGTGCAGCATAGTTGTTAAGTGTAAGAATAATTGCGTATACAAAGTGTACTACAACACCAGCAGCCAAAAGAGCTGTTGCTGCCAACGCATACCAGTTAGCCCCTAAGAAGGCACAAATGAAATTGTAGGCTTCACCGCTAAAGATGGCTACAATGTTCATCGACATGTGGAAGAGGATAAAGAGGATTAGGAAGAGTCCTGAAACACTCATTATCAGCTTTTTGCCGATTGAAGAATTAATTAGAGAATTGCTCATAATCTTTGAATTTGTTTATATGAATTTGTATTTGTTTCAAATTTGCACACAAATATAACCATTGTTTGTTAAATAACAATGGATTCTGCCGAATATTTTATTAAGATTTATTAAAAACCTACGTTTGCCGGAGGTGGATCAATCTTTTTATACAATTAAAAAGAGATGGATAGGTTTAAGCCGTAGCTGTCCCCAATAGCGCATGGAGCAAGTGAGGCTGCATATGAATCTTTTTCGTAGCCAGTTTTGCCGCCCCACAACCACTCGTTGATGCGAGGTGCCATCCAATAAGATAAGCGGGCACTCAAGATTCCAATTCCTGCGCCTGCCACAATGTCGCCTATGTAGTGACGTTCGTTGTAGACCCTCATGTATGCGGTGATGGTAGCCAATGAGTAGCCTGCAACGCTGATCCATGCTGAGTGGTGACCATACTCTTGATGTAGCATCTCTGCTCCTAAAAACGCTGTGGCGGTGTGACCAGAGGGAAACGAGTTAGCTGCTCCAGTGTCGGGGCGGTGACGCCCTACGAAATTCTTTGTACAATGAACAATTACCAACGACGAAATAGCAGCCATAGCAAGGATTGTTGTCTGTTGCTTAAATTTATGATATGGTCTCAATTTATTGCCCCCAATAGCATTAAGACCCCACATGATGGCTACTGGTGAGTATTGAAGATAATCATCGAAGTGTAATTTGCCATGTCCGCTGCTAATTTTATCGCTCAAACTCATATCTAATTCATCTGCATGGGAGACATAAAGTGAGAGAGAACCTATAACTATAGGTGAGCTGGGCATGATTAGTTTGTAGAATTTGAATTTTGATGGAGAATCATTTGTCAATGAGTCGATACTCTCTTGAAGTGCTGAACATCCAAAGTCAAGATTATAACCCTCAGCTCTTGTTGAGGAGAGGGTTAGTATGGCGAAAAATAGAAGTAATAACTTTTTCATCTTTTGTATAAATGACTCGTTTTGTTACAAAGATAGTCAAAAAAGTTATATAATTAATTTTTGATGAAAAAATGCCATGGTAAACGCATGGAAATATTATCTCTTATGCCTCCGGTGGGCGGGAACAAGCACCCCCGCGGGTGCATACCTTTGCGTTTAGAGATTGCATATCTAAGATTATAAAGATCAGGAAGTTGCCGCAAATAAATTTGCACAACTTCCTGATCTTTAAAAGACTATGGTATATAAACCAAATAGAGGTTCACCTCGCTGATGTGTCGTAAGGGGTAAGGTTCCACCACATCAGTGCAATACAAAAAGCAGAAACAATAGTTTTTGGATCCAAGCTTTAAGCTTGGTACTCGCGCGGTAGGAGCGCGATAAACAGGTTTTTTCGTGCGTTTGCTCTGGAGGAGAATCCCGTGAATAATTACAGGTTAAATTCTGCTTTAATAGCATCAACTGCATCTAAGCGCTCCCAGCCAAAGAACTCGATCTCGCGCTCGATCTCTTTGCCATTCTCAAACATCTTGGCTTTAGCTGTATAGGGGCGGTTTCCGAAGTGACCATATGATGCTGTAGCCTCAAATATTGGGTTTTTAAGACCATAGCGTTTTACGATTGCTGCTGGTCGAAGATCGAACAGCTTGCCAATCTTCTCGGCAATTTCGCCTTCGCTGATCGAAAGTTTGTTTGTGCCATAAGTCGAAACATAGATCGAAAGTGGCTGTGCGATACCAATAGCATAGCTAAGTTGAACCATGATCTCGTCTGCAACACCTGCCGCAACCATGTTCTTAGCGATGTGACGTGCTGCATAAGCTGCCGAGCGGTCTACTTTCGAAGAGTCTTTACCCGAAAACGCACCACCACCATGGGCACCACGGCCACCATAAGTATCAACGATGATCTTACGACCAGTAAGACCTGTATCGCCGTGAGGACCACCAATCACAAATTTTCCTGTTGGGTTAACGTGTAGGATATACTCATCGCCAATTAGCTCAGATAGTTTGTCTCCAGCTCTCTCCAAACGAGCCTTAACTCGTGGAATAAGGATTGTGCGAACATCCTCACGGATAGCCTCTTGCATCTGCTTCTCCGCCTCTTTTTCGCTTACGCCCTCGCTTGCCGCGATAAACTCGTCGTGTTGAGTTGAAACAACGATTGTGTGAACTCGCTGAGGTTTGTTGTCGTCACCATACTCTATTGTAACCTGACTTTTAGAGTCTGGACGAAGGTAGGTCATACACTCACCCATGCGGCGGATGTCGGCAAGTTCCTTAAGTATAACGTGCGAAAGAGCAAGCGTTGCAGGCATCAATTCGAGAGTCTCGTTTGTTGCGTAACCAAACATAATGCCTTGGTCACCAGCACCTTGTTCGGTCTCCTCTTCGCGTACTACGCCTTGGTTGATGTCGGATGATTGTTCGTGTATTGCCGAGAGGATACCGCATGAGTTGCCATCGAATTGGTATTCGCTTTTGTTGTATCCAATCTTGTTGATTACTTGACGAGTGATGCTTTGAACATCTACGTAAGCCTCAGAGCGAACTTCGCCCGAAACAACAACTAAACCAGTTGTGCAGAGAGTCTCGCAAGCAACTTTTGAATTTTGGTCATGACGAAGAAATTCGTCGAGAATAGCGTCAGAAATTTGATCTGAAACTTTGTCTGGGTGTCCCTCAGAGACAGACTCAGATGTAAATAAAAATCCCATAATTATTAAATGTTTTGTAGTTTAAACGTTTAAAAAGGTGGAATTATTGAGCTGACGCAAAATATAATAAGGGGCTACGGCTCTAACTAAGGAGGGCTGTTTTAGCTCTTTTTTATTGTGGTTTGCAATCAGTCAAATCTTTCCACATTGCGTTACGCTCCTTAATAACTGGAGTGTAATTTGCGCTGCAAAGGTACAAAAAATATTAGAATATTAATACTCAAAGTGTATGTTTTTTATGCAAAAATTGTAATAAGTCATAAATTGGTTGAAAATTAGCTACTCAAGTCGATTGATATTTGAATAATATTTGTATCTTTGTGGGATAAAATCAGACAAAAAGTAAAAACTATATATGGATATTTTAGCAAGTTTAATTAAACTCGTTTTCGGATCAAAAGCAGATAAAGACCGAAAAGAGATCGAACCTTATGTGGCAAAGGTAAAAGCCATCTACCCCTCAATTGAAAAACTCTCCAACGACGAATTGCGCGAGCGTAGTGCGGCTCTTCGCAAAGCTATCGCAGACTTTATTGCTTCTGACGAGGCTCGCATCGTTGAGCTAAGAGCGAAGTTAGAGCAGAGCGAGACTTCGCTTTCAGAAAAAGAGAGCATCTCGAAGGAGATCGACCAATTGAAGCAATCTATTGATGACAAGATCGAGCAAAAACTTGATGAGATTCTTCCTGAGGCATTTGCTATTATGAAGGATACAGCTCGTCGATTTACTCAAAGCGAGAGTGTTGAGGTTACTGCAAACGACTTCGATAGAGATTTGTCGGCTGTCAAAGATTTTGTTACAATTGATGGCGACAAAGCGACTTATGCTACACATTGGTTGGTGGGTGGCAACGACACCAAGTGGGAGATGATTCACTATGATGTGCAGTTGTTTGGTGGAGTTGTACTCCACAAAGGAAAGATTGCAGAGATGGCAACAGGTGAGGGTAAAACCCTTGTTGCAACGCTTCCAGTATTCCTTAACGCATTGGCTGGTAAGGGTGTTCACTTGGTAACGGTCAACGACTACCTCTCGAAGCGTGACTCGGAGTGGATGGGTCCAATCTATCAATTCCACGGATTGTCGGTTGATTGTATCGACCGCTACAAGCCAAACTCAGAGGCTCGTCGCAAAGCGTACTTGGCTGATATTACATTTGGCACCAATAACGAATATGGTTTCGACTACTTGCGTGACAATATGGCTTCGGCACCAAAGGATTTGGTGCAACGCAAACACCACTTTGCAATTGTCGATGAGGTCGACTCGGTATTGATCGATGATGCTCGTACTCCTCTTATTATATCGGGACCAGTGCCTAAGGGTGAAGATCAAATGTTTGAGCAATATTGCCCTGCAATCGATCAACTTTATAACCTTCAGAAGAATTTGGCTACTAACTTGTTGGCTGAGTCTCGTAAATTGTTGGCAGCAGGTCAAACAGACGAAGGTGGTGTAGCTCTTTACCGTGCTCACAAAGCACTTCCAAAGTCTAAACCACTTATCAAATTCCTTTCGGAGACTGGTATCAAGAGCCAGATGCAGAAGACTGAGAATATCTACATGCAGGACAACAACCGTCGCATGCACGAGATTACAGATGAGTTGTTCTTTGTGATTGACGAAAAGTCGAACTCAGTGGAGCTTACAGATAAAGGTCACGAGATGTTGTCTAAATTCTTTAAGGAGGATGGTTTCTTCGTGCTTCCAGATATCGGTTCTGAGATTGCAGAATTGGAGAAGACAACACTTACCGATGAAGAGCGAATCACCAAAAAAGATGAACTTGTAAAGGAGTATGCAGTGAAGTCGGAGCGTGTACATACCGTAAATCAACTTTTGAAGGCTTACTCGATGTTCGAAAAGGACACCGAGTATGTCGTAATGGACAACAAGGTGAAGATCGTTGATGAGCAGACTGGACGTATTATGGATGGTCGTCGCTACTCAGATGGTTTGCACCAAGCAATCGAGGCTAAGGAGAGGGTAGTGGTTGAGGCTGCAACGCAGACTTTTGCAACAGTAACCCTTCAAAACTACTTCCGTATGTACCACAAATTAGGTGGTATGACAGGTACTGCTGAGACCGAGGCTTCGGAGTTTTGGAGCATCTACGAGCTCGATGTTGTTGTGATTCCTACAAATCGTCCAATCTTGCGTGATGACCGTGAGGATCTAATCTATAAGACTAAGCGTGAGAAGTATAACGCTGTGATCGAGGAGATTCAAAAAATGGTTGAGCTTAATCGTCCAGTTTTGGTTGGTACAACCTCTGTCGAGATCTCGGAACTTTTGAGCCGTATGCTTACTCTTCGTAAGATCAAACACAATGTGTTGAATGCTAAGCAGCACCAAGCAGAGGCGCAAATTGTAGCAGATGCAGGTCGTCCAGGACAGGTAACTATTGCAACCAATATGGCAGGTCGTGGTACCGATATCAAACTTACATCCGAGGTTAAGGCTGCTGGTGGTTTGGCAATTATTGGTACCGAGCGTCACGATAGCCGCCGTGTAGACCGTCAGTTGCGTGGTCGTGCAGGTCGTCAAGGAGATCCAGGTTCGTCGCAGTTCTTTGTGTCGTTCGAGGATAACCTTATGCGACTCTTTGGTTCGGAGCGTATTGCCTCTATCATGGATCGTATGGGTCTCGAAGATGGAGAGGTGATCCAGGCTGGTGTTATGACCAAGACTATTGAGCGTGCTCAAAAGAAGGTCGAGGAGAATAACTTCGGTGTTCGTAAACGTTTGTTGGAGTATGATGATGTGATGAACTCTCAACGTGAGGTTATCTACACTCGTCGTCGTCACGCACTACACGGAGAGCGTATCGAGATAGACCTTAATAATATAATGTGTGACTACGCTGAGAGTTTTGTTGAGCAAAATGAGGGTGTAGACTTCGAAAGTTTCCGTTTGGAACTTATGCGTGATGTTGCTGTTGAGCCATCGTTCGACAAAGCGAAGTATGATAGCGCCAAACGTCCAGAGCTTGTGGAGTTGATTGTTGCCGATATTCAGGCACACTACGCGCGCCGCGCTAAGCAGATCGCAGATTTGGTTGCACCAGTGATGGATAAAGTCTACGAGGATCGCAAAGATAACCTTGATGCAAATATAGTATTCCCGATTACAGATGGTCACTTGGGCTACAATGTGCCAGTAAATATCAAACGTTGTAAGGAGAGCGAAGGTTTGGAGATTTTCAGGGTGTTCTCGAAGGTGGTGATGTTTACCACAATCGACGACGCTTGGCGTGAGCACCTTCGCGAGATGGATGATTTGCGCCAGAGTGTTCAAAATGCTACTTACGAGCAAAAGGATCCACTTTTAATCTATAAGTTTGAGTCATTTGAACTCTTCTCGAAGATGCTTCTTAAGATTAACCGTGATGTATTGGCTGTAATTAATAAGGCATTTATCCCTGTTCGAGATAATCGTGGAGAGCAAGCACCAGCGCCAAAGGCAGCACCGGTAGCTGAACGTCCAAAGGTAGATGTGAACAAACTTCAAGAGTCTCGTGTGCAAGCAGCAGCTCAAGCAGGACAAGCAGAGAAGCAAAAGCCAATGCCAGTGCATGCCGAGAAGAAGATAGGTCGCAATGACCCATGTCCTTGTGGTAGTGGTAAGAAATATAAATCTTGCCATGGTAAGGGGTTGTAATAACTTTAATGACAATGGGTTATCAAGAACAAAAGCAACACCTTTTAGATCAGCGTTACTTGCGAATGGCACAGATATGGGCTGAAAACTCGTACTGTGTCCGTCGTCAAGTGGGTGCCCTAATTGTTAAAGATAAGATGATTATCTCAGATGGTTACAACGGTACTCCATCTGGGTTTGAAAATATTTGTGAGGATGACGCAACTGGTAGGACCAAGGCATATGTGCTTCATGCGGAGGCTAATGCAATATCAAAAGTAGCTAAAAGTGCCAACAACTGTGATGGCTCTACTCTTTATGTAACAACCTCACCCTGTATTGAATGTGCAAAACTAATTATCCAGGCAGGCATCAAGCGGGTGGTCTATAGCGAACTTTATCATTGCACTGATGGACCTGATTTGTTAAAGAGGGTCGGCATAGAATGTGTTTTTTGTATGATTGATTAGGAGTTATTGGCAGGGCAAACGTATGAAAAATATTATCTCTTACTGCCTCCGGCGGGCGGGGATAGCACCCCCGCGGGTGCATACATTTGCGCTTTGGGCTTAGAGATTACATCTCTAAGATTATAAAGATCAAAGAGTTGCCGCAAATAAATTTGCACAACTCCTTGGTCTTTATAATTCTTAAATGCCAAAGGCATTTAAACCCAAATCGAGGTTCACCTCGCTGAGGTGGTGGTGGCAACCGTAGGTTGACACGCAAGAGATCTACTCTGAGGAGTGTTGAAAATTCATTTTCATAAGCTCATCAGAGTAGATATCTTGTTGAGGGGCAAAGCCCCACCACATCAGTGCAATACAAAAGTCAAAAACGACAGTTTTTGGATCCAAGCTTAAGCTTGGTGCCCGCGCGGCACGAGCGCGATAAGCAATTTTTTTCGTGTGTTTGCCCTGGAGTTATTGGCACAACTCTTCGGGGTGTAGATCCATATGATTTGGGTTTTAATGCCAGAGGCGTTAAAAAAATGATAAAGACCAAGGAGTTGTGCAATTTATTTGCGATAACTCCTTGGTCTTTATAATTTTAGGGACGCAACAACAAAGCCAAAGCGCAATGGTACGCACCTGCGAGGGTGCTTGTTCCCACCCGCCGGAGGCAGTAAGAGATAATATTTTCATGCGTTTGCTCTGCTCTATTTTGCAATCAGCCAAATTTTGTTTACTTTTGTAGTGAAATAATAACATTTTAGAAGCACCTGTTCGTAATAACTACAGATGAAAAAAATCACTATAGACTCTCTTTCGCAACTTTCGAATGTTGCGCAAATAATATTGGATGAGCTCCAAGATCGTAATATAATTCTATTTCGTGCCGAGATGGGAGCCGGTAAAACAACTCTTATCCGAGAGATTGTGGAGCTTAAGGGCTCCACTGATGCCGTGAGTAGCCCTACTTTTGCTATTGTCAATGAATATCGTGATGCTCAAGATTGTGCGATTTTTCACTTCGACATGTATCGTATAACCAAGATTGAGGAGGCTCTTGACTTTGGATGTGAAGAGTATCTCTCCTCTGGGGCGTTATGCCTTATTGAGTGGCCAGAGCAGATTGAGGATCTTCTCCCCGAAGATGCGATGAGTGTCGAGATCGTTGTAAATAGCGAGAAGGAGCGTACATTTATAATTGACTAATAATGAAAAGATATGAATCAAAGCAACATCAATTGTTGCTCCCCGCAGAACAGATATTTACCTTAATAAGTAATTTTGAAAACCTCACTCCAGCTGTTGCCGATAAGGTGGAAGAGTGGAGTGCCACACCAATAAGTTGTTCATTTAAGGCAAAAGGTTTTAATGTAAAACTACGTTTCGATGATGTAGTAGCGCCTAAGCATGTTAAAATCGTTCCAGCAGAGGATAGTGGAGTGCCAATGGATTTTGCATTTTGGATCCAGCTGCACTCCGTATCGCCCTATGATACGCGTTTTCGCTTAGTGCTCGATGTTGAGCTCAACACTATGATGAAGATGATGGTTGGAGGCAAGATTGAGAAGGGTCTAAACCAAGCTGCCGAAGGTATTGCAGCGGCATTTGCACAAGCACAAGCGCAAGCATCATATACACACCAATAAATAACGTGAGTTCGATATTTAATCGAACTCATAAGTTCCTATTAGGGGTGATTTTAAATATTTTGCGTTGCCACAAGCAACGCTAATGTGTAGTCGAGAATAGCCTGCTACACAATATTAACATTATCAGGGAGTTCGATACTGGGCTATTTTCGAACACACATTAAATATGATGAGAAGCCCACAAGAGATTGTTCAATATATTAACAAAAGTGCATTAATAAAAGAGGATGTACCACTTGGGAAATTAGTAATTTTAGGCACTCTTGGAGGAGCCTATATCTCAATTGGGGCATTGCTCTCAGTGATGATTGGTTATGGACTCCCCGATGTGGTACTTTCGAACCCCGGAGTTGTGAAACTGTTGATGGGTGCGACCTTTCCGGTTGGGCTAATCATGATTGTATTGGCTGGTGGCGAGCTGTTTACTGGTTGCTGTGCCTACTTCGTGCCGAATGTAATTGGTGGTCGACAGAGCTTAAAAACTATGATTCGTTACTGCTCTATTGTGTGGATTACCAACTTTATTGGAGCGCTATTGTTTGGTTATTTTTTGGTCTATCTACCTCATCTCTCGCACTACCAACCAACACTTGATGGCTTTTTGAGGATAGCGGAGGCGAAGTGCTCAAATCCGTTCTATATTACTGTACTCAAAGGAATTGGAGCCAATTGGTTAGTCTGCTTGGCAGTGTGGTTAGGTATGGCTTCCAAGAGTGTTGGAGGTAAGATTATAGGAATTTGGTTTCCTGTTATGACCTTTGTGGCTATTGGTTATGAGCACTCAGTTGCAAATATGTTTTTTATTCCAATGGCGATGTTTGAAGGTTTCGAATTATCGATAGGTGAGTTGTTTGTCAAAAATCTGATTCCTGCTACACTTGGAAATATAGTGGGAGGTTCTCTACTTGTCGGCGCAGCATACGCATACCTTTACAACGACAACTAACACTATTACTCCGTGGCATTAATGTTGTGTGACATATCTTAAAATAATTTTTATGTAAGATATGGATATTATAGAGATCATCAAAAAACGCTACTCCACAAAGGAGTTCGACCCTACAAGAGAGATTACATCGGAGACCATGGAGAGCATCAAGGAGCTTCTTCGATACCCTCCATCATCGACTAATATACAACCTTGGCACTTTATAATAGCTCAAAGTGAGGAGGCGAAGGTGAGGATTGCTAAAGCGACGCAAGACATCTTCGTCTTTAATGAACGCAAGGTTCTTGACGCCTCAGCAGTTGTTATATTCTGCTCTAAAGTTGCGGCTGACGAGTTCTATTTAGATCACCTGTCCGCTGTAGAAGAGCAAGATGGGCGCTTCGCTACAAAGGAACTTAAAGAGCAAAATCATGCAGGAAGAGCTCTTTTTGCCTCAATGCATAAATATGACCTCAAAGATCAACAACATTGGCTTGACAAACAATTATATCTTAACTTGGGGTGTTTCTTGCTTGGTGTGGCTGCACTCGGGCTTGATGCATTACCTATGGAGGGTTGTGAATTAACGGTTCTAAATCGTGAGTTTGGTCTTGTAGAGAAGGGCTTTACAGCTTCATTTCTGGTAGCTTTAGGATATCATACTCAGAGCGATTTTAATGCTGCTCTATCTAAATCAAGATTGCCTCTTGATGAGATTGTTGATGTCCTTTAAAGATGTTCATTCGGACTAATTTGGCAACACATTTGCATTACCCAAAAAAACTAATGCAAAATGCGTATGAAAAAAAAATTACTATTTATCTCCGTTTTATTGCTCTGTGCAATTGGTGTAGCAGTTATAGGTCAAGGTGATAATAAGCTCACTGCAAAACAAGAGAAGCGCGAAGTGCGCGAAAAGAGAAGAGCCGATAAACAGGCAGCTTACGAGAAAATGATTGACTCTATCGTATTGTCTCACACCTTTCAGTTTAATCCACAAACGATGCAACAACAGCCAGCAGGATCTACGAGAATGATGTCAAACCCCAACTTTAATGTTGGCTACTGGGATGGTACAATAGATGTTTTCCTACCTTATATCAAGGGATATGTGCCACCATATCACACTGTGATTATAAATTATACGCTACCCTCTGTCGAGAATTATGTAACTGAACAGACCGACGAGGGTTGGATTGTAACATTTGAAACGTCGCTTTTTTCTGCATCAACCTATACCTTTTCACTTGAGATATCATCTAAATTTGGAGGTGCAACGCTTACGGTTAAAAATCCATGGTATAATGCTGTTCAATACTATGGTTCGATAAGTAAACTATATTGATGAGAATAAAAGGTTGATATTGAACTGTATCAACTAATTATAGAGATAGATTCTTAAACTCCACTTATTAGTTTAACCTTAATTCTTATTATTTTCAATATGAAATTATTTATCTATACCTTTATGGCAGCACTCGTGTTGCCATTTTTTGTCAGCGCCCAAGAGAGGGAGTCTGAGATGAAGTTAGCCAAATATGCTTTTATGGTCGATTCACTAATATCGACTAATAATTATTCGCTCTATGCTGTCACCATGCGCGAGATGGATTCAGGATTGCGGCGAAGAGTCTTTGACGATTTCTACTACCTTACAGTTGAAGATGATTCAGTTGTAGCACATTTGCCCTTGGAGTGTACAGAGGCAAGAAAGTGTAAGCAGATTAACCTCGAATCGGCAGAGATAGAGAGCTACCATGCAATCCGCAACGACGTTGGTTGGATGATCTATTTTGATGTCGAACACGATTCTAAACTATATGAGTTTGTAATTGAGGTACCTGTGACTATTGAGGAGTTAACCTTCACTGAGAGTTGTGACGGTAGTGCAGTGCGATTTACAGCGTCGTTTGATCCTCCAAAAGGAGAATAGTCCCCCCCCCAGGGCAAACGCACAAAAAAAAACTGCTTATCGCGCTCATGCCGCGCGGCACCAAGCTAAGTTTGGATCCAAAAACTTCGTTTTTGACTTTTGTATTGCACTGATGTGGTGGGGGCTTTGCCCCAAGCGAGACATCTATTATGATGAGCTTTTGAAAATGAATTTTCAACGCTCCTCACAATAGATGTCTCTGTGTCAACCTACGGTTGCCACCACCACCTCAGCGAGGTGAACCTCGATTTGGATTTAAATGCCATAGGCATTTAAAAATTATAAAGATCAATAATACGCACCCGCGGGGGGCAGTAAGAAGCGCACAGAAAGCAAGCAATGGTATGCACCCGCGGGGGTGCATACCCCGCCCGCCGGAGGCAATAAGAGATAATATTTTTCGTGCGTTTGCCCTGTAGCCCCCCTGAAGCGCAAAACTTATAGATTGCATCTCTCACGCCACCGGCTTGGTGATATGCCCTCACTGCGGGTGAATGCTCTGGAGAAGGACGATGGTGATGAGAAACCTACCTCTGCGGCGACCACAGAGATGCTAACAGAGTGGTTTGATTTCATAACCTCTTTTGCCTCTTTT
Source organism: Rikenellaceae bacterium (assembly GCA_044433965.1). GTDB lineage: Bacteria > Bacteroidota > Bacteroidia > Bacteroidales > Rikenellaceae > Alistipes. The sequence goes on from JAWXTF010000007.1 coordinate 65,680, forward strand.
ATGCGTAGAGCCAAGATCCAATTTCGAAAACTACATCCATATTTTGCTTTGATGTAGAGCGATAGATAAGTTCTATTTGTATAGATATCTCTTGCCACTGACTGAATTGTGACGCCATGCTTAATAAAACCTCTACTTGAGATCCAAGTAGCGATATTTGTATCGATTAATTCGATAATATCATGACTTAGGCTCTCCTTTCCGGCTTCGATACCCTCAATTACAACATCGTTGGGAATAAGCTCTTCGTGTTTAATTGTATGTGCCGTCATGACACCAATATGGTAAATATCTGCTGACAAGTAGATCATATTGGTAAAGGTGTATATCAAAACCCCTATGCCATATATAGTGTATATCACAATGACATAGGGAGGAGATAGAGTAAGCAATACACCTAAAAAGCCCAGGGTTACGATGTGATACGTTGATTTAGGCATCCACTTAATTAGGTTGTTAATACTCTCTGAATAGTAATTCTCAGCTCTATGGAGAGCCTCTTTGTAGCAGCGTATAAAGAACCAGGTTTGTAGTATTACTGCACATAAGTAGATAAGAGAGGATATAAAGAGCACAATCTTCTCAATGACTCCAGTAAAGATACTGATTGAACTAAAAATTAATATTGTGAAGAGTAGTAGAGAGAATCCATGTATGGTTAGTAGGTGCTTGGTCAATCTATCACCGCTATGACCCAGCAGCGTGATAAATGAGTATGAAAAGAGCGCTGAGAGCAGAAGGTAGGTCGTCAAGGAGAGTGCCGTAGCATATGCCGAATCTCTCAACCTCAAATTGAGAATCAAGAATGCAGCTATTTGAAGTGCCAATATAACATATGTCACACCTAAAACAATGCGTGACTTATAGTAATTTGTTCCTCTCTGAGAGTGTGGTACTCTACCTAATATCAGGAAACCACCCATCAGTAGCAGAACACTAATCGATGATGCTAAAACATTTGAGTAGATTATATTATCCATAATGTAAATGCGAATTCGCATTGTAAATCAAAAAAAACACCCCCTCCCGAGAGAGGGAGTGTAAATAATTGAGTATCGGTCTCACATTGGAAACTCAAACCCTAAATTATTTCAATCCACACGTTTAAGGTACGTGACACCTATACTCTTTCGATTAGCTTTACGCCCTTTGGAAGAGACTCTCGCTTGATGTTCACTTCGTAATCTTTGAAGTTGCGCGCGACGGTTAAACTACTCTTAGGTAGCACCTCCACAAGATCAAAGAGTTTAACTGCGGGAGCATTTCCAAGTTTGCTATCGTGTTTAAAGGTGATAAGTTTTCTCAGCGACATAAAGCCTCTTAGAGAGGATCTATCATCTTCAAACATATTCTCTAAACCGCTCCAGAATAGTTCTAAGTCATCCTCGGTAAAACCACTCTGTGCTGCTAAATTTGCTGATATATACCCGTAGCCAACATATAAGCCGTAGGGTACAGTATATTTGCGACCCATCGTGCGATTCTCCCCTTTCTGCTTCTCGGACTCCTTTTCGGTGGCAACAGCTTGGCGTACTATACAGTTGTCGACCGGGATGATTGGTTCAACGCTTCGAGCAAAGGTCATCTGTACAGCTCCTCTAACTGCGCCGGCATTCTTACCACTTGTCATTAGAGCCCCAAAAGTGCGAATATCCCAATATTGTGTACACATCCACTCGCGAGCTTGGTGTACTTTGTCGTAACCTTCTACCTCCTCCATCTCGGGCTGTTCGTATGCCTGATCTATCAATTTGTTGAGGATTGCTCGCTCCTTGACATAGATACGTTTGCCTGGTTGGTCACCACAAACCAGCTGGATGTAGTTGCGCACCTTGCGCTTTAGGCAGACGTCGGTCACTATTCCTTCACCTGTTTGAGGATCTGTGCGTGGTGCATTATCGTTGTCGGGATCTCCATTAGGGTTGCCGTCCTTAACATCGAATATCAAAATAAATTCATATCTATTTTTAACTATTTCGCTCATCGTCGTTCTCTTTTTTAGTGTAAAATGATTGGTTCTGGTGTTGGTAGCCGAGGGCAAATCGTCCTTGATCTTCGAGTGATAGGCGCATCGGTACGCCTCCGTCTATTGATATTTTATCGGCAACCTCCGAAAGTAGCGCCTTAAGATATATTTGTGTCCCCTGTCGAGGTATCTTGCGGAAATAGTTTGACGAAAGAGAGATCACTCTGTTGAATAGTGCTGCGGGAGTGACCGACAATGTGGCATATGTTTGATCTTTGATCGTGTAACTAAGTCCTGGTTGCGAAGCGGTCTGAGCACGCTCAACTATTGCTAACATCCTGCCTAATAGATAGCCTGTGTTGGTATATTCGGTATTCAATGCCATATCTGTGATGTTTAAGAAGTTTTTTAGTAGTGCTATTCTGGTTGGGTGATATTCATTGCACTTTAGTAGGAGGTTTAATGTCTGTTTGGGGAGAGGCTTGCCGGTGATAAACGACTCGACGAAATCTACGATAAATTGAGGTGATAGGCGTTTTATATCACCATAAGGAGCAAGTATCATTAATTGTGATAGGAGCTCTTTGTTTGTTAGTTTTGCTGTGTCGCAATCTCTTAGGTGGAGTCTTACGGATACTCTCGCTGCATTGGGTACAAGGGCTATTATCTCGTGGTCGAAGTAGAGAAATGTGACATTGCCAATCACTCTATTTCCCTCGCCATTCATCTGCCTGAGAGCTGTAATTGCGGAGGCGTAGCCCTCGGCAATATCGGTTGAAATCGATGCATTCTCGCCTCCTTTGAGATTGTAGGATTCATAGCCTACGTTTTTGCCATATGAGACTAATTTTGCACCTGTGCCAGCAGCTCCATTGATATATATTTTGGGGTGTGATAGAGCAAGCTTTTTGTTTATAGGCTTTATTAATTCACTCTGCTCGGCAGCAGTTTTTGTCTCACCTATAAGTCTAAAGGTTATATTGTGTCCCTTTAGTGATGATATCTTTTTCCAAAGTGGGTGATCGTGGAGCTGTTCCACACCTCGATAATAGAAATTGCGTAGAGCTTTGAAGGTTAAATTGTCGGGGTATTTCTCGTAAGCCTCTCGCACCATCTCTTTGAATGCTGTGTGATGAGGCTTTGCATCACCAAACCCAGTTACGTAACCTAAAGAGTCCCACATATAGTTGGGTATGTTGCAGGCATCTCTTCCTGCGCGTTGGCGCGAGCGAATGACGTTCATCGTCCCTTTGTGCTCTTCGATGTCGATTAGAACACCATCGTTCGAAATAATAACAATAAAATGTATACGCTTCAACTCCATCCCTTGTGGGGGGTAGAGTGGATTACCTTTGTTTGACTCTGTAAGGTAGTGGTTATGTAGTGATTGTAGTATCAACTTATGTTAGATTGATGTTTAATACTCCTTTAATTAGTTTTGCATTGAAGAATATTGGTTTGGGATGATTCAGATCTGAGAAGTCTATATCATAAAGCATTCTGCCTAAATCTCGTGTGAGATCTATTGGCTGTTGCAACTCTTCACCCTGGTCGATCAATCGCCAATGGGCGGCAAACTCTCGACAGCCCAGGTATGGTTGAGTGAAGCATTGACCTTTGATGGCTCTGCGACGAAACATTGCGTCGTGTTTTGCCTGTTTGCCGTCGTAAGCTATTAGCTCAGCAACGATTCTATATTTAACATCACGTAGTATTACAGAGCTGCGAAGTTGGCGGCACCTCTCAGCATAGACCTCAACCTTGCCACTATGTGCAACAACTGCGGTTTCGCATCGTTTAATGTGGGCAAAGGAGATGGGATTTAATATAGCAATCTCTTGGATCTTCCATCTAATTTGAGGTTGCCAATATATCGCTTCGAAGATTGCACGAGCTGCCGATGATGTAATCATTTCGTAGCTTAGTCGTTCGACCTTAAATTCTGGTCGCGTAAAACATGCAAATGCACCAGATACCTCTAATAGGAAAGTTGATTTCATTAGGAGAATTTCGAATAGAGTAAGAAGAAGATTTGAGGACGTTGCAAGGTAGCTAAATAAGAGGTTTCTCAAAAAATGCTACCTTGCAACGAGCTTGTTACCAACCACGAGGTCCAAATTTGTAAGTTGCGCCAATTGAAAAGATCCAGAAACCTTCGCCTCTGCGACCAGCCTCAATACCATCTAAAGCTTCATCGACAATAGTGCCTTTGACATCTAAATTCAAATCCAATGCTTCGCATACTGCAAAACTGTTTTGGATACCAGTTGTAAGAGCAAATTCATTTCTCTTGATATCACCGTTGCGAGCAATGCCAAATCCGACATATGGAAGAATATTGTAGAGGCGATCCTCTTTGTATCCTCCCAATAGATTCATTGCATTGAGCATTACATCTGCATGATAGTTGGTTAGATTCCAGCTGTTTTTGATATATCGCCACCTACCGCTACACACTCGTTAGCTTTTAGTCCACTATACTCCAGTCGTAGTGCGACACATGGGGTGATCCACTTACCTAATGAGAGGTTCAATGCTGGAGCCATACGATCTGCGAAGCTCATATCTCCGTCAAATTCACCTACATAAACCAAAGTTCCTGCACCAACTCCTGCAAACCAATTACTGCCTAATTCATTAGATTGCGCATTTACTACACCTAAAGAGGTCACGAATAGGAGTAGCGTAAAAAATAATTTTTTTGTTTTCATAATTTTTAGAATGTTATATTGTTTGATGTGTAAATTTATAATACTCAATATATTTACTCCGTCCACCTTCGCTGTAGTAGATGTGGCGAAGAGTAAAAGCAAAGCATAACAACTTAAGTGAGAAAAACTTAAAAAAAAGATTATTATTCTACAGTTACCGATTTGGCTAAATTGCGAGGTCGGTCTACATCTTGACCTTTGTACACTGCAATGTGATAAGCGATAAGTTGTAGTGGGATTGTTGTGAGAAGAGGCTCCAAGCACTCCATCGTGTCGGGAATCTCGATTATTTCGTCTGCTACAGTTTTCATCTGTGTGTCCCCTTTGGTAACAATAGCTATTACTTTAGCTTTACGAGCCTTCAGTTCCTGGATATTACTCAATATCTTTCCATACATCTCGTTGTGGGTTGCAATTACCACGACTGGCATCTCGCTATCGATAAGTGCAATAGGACCATGTTTCATCTCTGCTGCGGGGTAGCCCTCGGCGTGAATATAGGAGATCTCCTTTAATTTCAATGCACCCTCTAATGCTACAGGGTAGTTGTATCCTCGACCGAGATATAGGAAGTTGTGAGCATATGTAAACATCCTTGATATGTTATCTATCTGATCGTTAAGCTTTAATACCTCTTCAATCTTATCGGGGATTGTATTTAGTTCTTGCACCAAATGCAAACACTCTTTATCGCTTAATGTTCCTCGCTTACGACTTAGTGCAAGCGTTAGCATTGTAAGAACTGTAACCTGACCTGTAAATGCTTTGGTTGATGCTACTCCGATTTCTGGACCTACATGGGTGTAGGCTCCAGTGTCGGTTAGGCGTGCGATCGATGAGCCCACGGCATTGCAGATACCATAGACAAATGCACCTTTTGTGTGTGCCAGTTCGATAGCTGCCAGAGTATCGGCAGTCTCGCCCGATTGAGATATTGCGATTACAACATCTGTAGGCTTGATTACCGGTTTGCGATAGCGAAACTCGGAGGCATATTCCACATCAACAGGGATACCGGTGTAGGTCTCTAAAAGCTGTTTTCCGATAAGTCCTGCATGCCACGATGTGCCGCATGCCACGATTATAAATCGAGTGGCGTTCAACAACCTTTCGTTATTGTCTATTACCGATGCCATCGAAATATGATTGAGCTTCAAATTTATGCGTCCACTCATACAATCCCTCAATCGTTTGGGTTGTTCGTAGATCTCTTTTAGCATGAAGTGTGGGTAGCCACCTTTCTCGATTTGACCCAATGTCAGCTCTATGGTCTTGATCTCTGGTGTTATCTCTGTGTTGTCAATATCCACAACTTTTAGCTCTTCGCCAAACCTCATCACGGCGATCTCGCCATCATTGAGGTAGACTACCTTGTCGGTATATTCGATTATGGGGGTTGCATCGGAGCCTAAGAAAAATTCATTGTCACCAACGCCAACAACCAGTGGACTACTCTTTCTTGCTGCTATAATTTGATTAGGATTATCACGATCCAATATTGCGATGGCATAAGCGCCAATAACTTGATGGAGAGATATTTGAACAGCAGTCAATAAATCGAGATTGTTACTTTGTTGAATATGTTCAATGAGTTGGATGAGAACCTCTGTGTCGGTATCACTCTTGAATGTATAACCTCTTTTCTGGAGATTGTTTTTTAGGGTTGCGTAGTTTTCGATGATGCCATTGTGGATTATCGCCAACCGCTCCGACTGAGAGTAGTGAGGGTGAGAGTTTCGCTGGCAGGGCTCTCCGTGGGTTGCCCAACGGGTGTGGGCTATACCTACGCAGCCGCTTGTGTTACGACTCTCGATATATGCTTCTAACTCTGATACTTTTCCTTTTTCCTTATAAATATTTAGATTATTATCCTTATCGAGGAGTGCAACACCTGCACTATCATACCCACGATATTCTAAGCGTTTTAATCCCTTTATAAGTATTGGACATGCCTCTTTGCAGCCAATATATCCTACTATTCCACACATATGTTATTATTTTTTATATTTTGCAAGATCTCAAGTTGCTTTCTGTTTAGCTCTATTTTGCTTATGTTGTTTTGAAACATTGCTATACTGTGAGTGTCATTTCCAATAAGGTCGTACATCTTGTTCTCAAGGAGATATAAAGCGACATCTTTGCTTGGCTTGCCGTAGAAACCAGACAAGGAGAGTAGATTGATTTGAAATAACATACCTCCATCTTTTAGAGATTTTAGCTCTTGATTACTTATATATCTATACCGCTCAGGATGTGCCAACACCGTAAAGTACCCTTTTGACCTAATTGACTCAAATGTCTCTTTAAGATTGATTGGAGGCGAGACATATGAGGTCTCTACAAGTATATAATTATCCTTTAATGTCAATATATCACCGCTATCTAAATGCTCTCCAAAACCAGAATCTAACATATACTCGGCAGCTAATTTTAACTCTATACCTCCGTTGTAGAGAGATTTAAAATTTGCAAATTCTGAACGTAGATATGCAGCATTATTATCTGGAAAATTATCCATAATATGAGGCGTAAGGAGAACTCTCGTAATACCTAATCTCTCGTAATAAGCCAATACTTCAAGAGCCGCTTCTACACTTCTAACGCCATCATCTACACAAGGTAAGATGTGTGTGTGACAATCTGTAAAACCATTGAAGATATCGGTCTCGGTTAAAGAGATTTTTCGTGAAAATATATTAAACATGTAAGGTGTAAATATCTCGAAAAAGAGGGTTAATCCTTGTTTTGATCGTCGGTATTTCCATAACCATAACCGTAGCCGTAGCCATAGCCGTAACCATAACCATAACCATAACCATAACCATAACCATAACCATAACCGCGAGCAGAGTGGTTGACATCATTGAGAAGTAAACAGAGGTTATTATACTTGCAGCTCTCCTTTACAATAGTTACTTCTGGTAAGAATCGTTTGTCGAATTTGCCTGCGCGGATAACAAAGATTGCGGCGTCGCAATGTTTTCCTACGATTGCTGCATCTGGTACAATCTCCACTGGCGGACAATCTATGAAGATATAATCATAACACAATTTCAATTCAACAATCATGTTATCAAAACGATCAGTCAAGAGTAATTCGGAGGGGTTTGGGGGAACTGTTCCAATAGGTATTAAGTCCAGTGTTGGTGAAATTTTACCTTTTACGATAATCTCATCGACATTCTCAACTGCACCATTTAGATAGTTAGAGAGACCCGACTTAGGGTTTCCTACATATTGACTCAGTGCATATTTTCTCATGTCGCAATCGATAACCAAAACTTTGGCATCCTTCTTCATAGACATGCTATTTGATAGATTGGCTGATATAAAACTCTTTCCAGAGGATGGATTTAGCGATATAACTTGAATTACTTGGCACACCTTTTTCTTTCCTAAGATAAAATCGAGGTTTGTTCTGATAACCCTAAATGCTTCGTTTGATACACTACGACTACTCTTAGAATCAAGAATCTTGGGAGCAATGGCACTTGCCTTTTTTGTCTTGAAGAATCGACTCTTTTTTGAGTTTTCGTCTATACTTGGCACAGATCCAATAAGAGGAATATTTAAACCCTCAATATCTTTTTTACTCTTAACGAGTGTGTCGAGCGATTTTAAAATTATCAAGTATAAGATAGGTAATATTACGCCTATTGCTATTGAGAATAGTAAGATAACCATCTTTTGCGGAGCTATAGGGGCGTTAGATCCATCTGCTGCGCGAAGTATTTTGGTGTTATATGCAGTGAAAGCTTGTGAAAGCTCATTCTCCTCACGTTTTTGTAGTAAGAACAGATATAGAGCCTCTTTGACAGCTTGTTGTCTCTCAATATTTATAAGCTCTTTTGCTTGACCTGGGTTCTTGGCAATCTCGGCTTTGTTCTGTTGCTCAACTCGTTGAGCGCTTTGTATCTGAATTGTAAGCGTCCCTATCAGATCATCGATAGAGCGATTTATCACGTCGCGAATAGCAGCGAGATTTTCATTCATGTCTATAATCAAGGGGTTGCTAAGTCCACTATTCGAAAGTAACACATCTCGTTGAAGTAGTAACTCATTATATTTTGATATCTCTTTCTCGATTGCGGAGCTCTCTATACCAGTGCTTGCAGGAATAAGTTGACCATTATTTGCCTCATTCTTTAGGTAGTCTCTAATATATTTAGCCATTGATAACTGATTCTCCAAGAGTAACTGCTGCGATCTATTTTCGCTTGATTGAGCCAACTGAATAGATGCAGTTGCTTCAATATCGGGTATTAAGTTTTCGCTCTTGAAGTTAGATATATCACCATCTACAACACCTAATTCTTGCTCGATAACACGAAGCCTATCGGAGATAAACAAGTTGGTGTTTAGTGTGATCTCATTTCGATCCTTGATCCAATTCTCATTATATATTGAGATGAGTGTATTTAGTATATTCTCAGCTCTTTGTGGAACTCCATCTGTTATTTGAAGATCTACTATCGAGGCATCTGTACTCTGTAGCGATACCGAAAGTCGACTCAAATAATTATCCGCCGCACCCTTGATTGATCCATAAGAGAATGAGTATGTTTGATCTGCTACATACTTATTATACAATGATGTGGGGGTTAACTTCATGTCTCCCCAAGGTGTTGTTACCGAAGAATCCATAGATGCAGTCAGAGGTTGGTAAAACTCCTCCTGGTTTACTATCAACTCTGATATGGTATATTTATTATCTGCCGTGAGTTCAACGTTAAAACTAATGGATGATCCAATTAGTAGAGAATCCAATTCAACCCTATATGGAGTATTATTATATTGATCCCTCCATCGCAAAAGGTTATCCTTGACCCTGTAGTTGTAGTTAAGCCCTAATCGTCGAACAACCTCTTGCATAAATGTTGGTCTGCTGAGAACAGCTAACTCATTGTTGATATTTGTATTTGATTTAAAAATTCCGAGATCCTCAAATCCTTGAGATGACATTGACGATATAGATTTACCTTGCTCATCATCTTTAATGATGATTGATGCACTCCTTTTATAGGTAGGTGGTGTCATGTAGATGTAGACAACACCTACTGATAGAGATACCGCCACTGAGACAATAAACAACCATATGTGTCGTATGAATATCTCCCAGATATCTTTTAGCGTTATAAACTCTTCATTTATAATATTCTTTTCCATTGTTTAGTCTTTTGTTATTTGGTAAATAATACAGTAATTGTCAACATTAGAGAGGCAATAGACATCCAGAATGATGCGGATTTTACCGTGTTTCCATTAACTGTTGATTGATTAGCCTTGACCTTATTTGGTTCTACGTAGATCATGTCATTTTGTTGCACGTAGTATGCAGGAGAGGAGTATATATCCTGTGAACGCATATCCAATTGATATGTAATCTTCTTGTTGCCCTTATCTCTTGTGAGGAATACTTTGTCTCGTTGACCAAATATAGTTAAATCTCCTGCCATGCTTAGTGCCTCAAGAATAGTTGTTTGGTTCTTCTCCAAATAATATTGTCCGGGTGAGTTGACCTCACCAAGAATATATATTCTTAGATTTAAGAAATTAACTGTAACAATCGGATCCTTTACTAAATCTTTAGATATCAAAATGTTTTTTACTTTTGCGGCAATCTCCTCTTTAGTAAGCCCTTCGATATGTATTTTGCCTATGATTGGGAAGTCGATATAACCATTAGTGTCGATAGTATAACCAGATAACTCTGTGTTAGATTGATTTGATGTGGTTTTTGAACCAGCGGATTGTTGAATCTTGGGAAGATTAAAAAGTGCTGCTAATTCAGGACTTTTACTTGAGACAACAATTGACAACATGTCATTTGGCTGGACTGTAATATCCTTACCTTTGGCATACTCAAATTCGACATTTGGTGTGGTGTCCTGAAAGTAGGAAATTTGTTGCTGTGTTGCGCATGATGCCAACACAGCAACAACAATTGCAAGAAAAATTTTGCGCATAGAATTGATGTTAATTTGTTTTGATTTTTTTAGATATATAAATGTGCATACCTGTCCATATTATAATGTCGAGAATAAATATGAAGGTCAAATTGAGCACATATGACAGTAGAATATTTGTAGCCATAAACATAATATTAATCACAATGATACATAGCAACGCCTTGCGTGGCGAGTATCCAAGAGCCATGAATTTATGATGAATATGGTTTTTATCTGGTAAGAATAGCGGTTTGTGATCTAAGAATCTATGTACAATTATTCTCATAACGTCAAAGCATGGTACAAGCAGCATCGTGAATGCTAAAATATAATATACCTGATCTATAGGCTCCTTAGAAGCCGTATTGTAGGTGATATTCCACACTGTAACAGCTAAAAATCCCAATATAGCACCGATGACCAAAGCTCCCGTATCACCCATAAATATTTTGCTTCCGACACCCTTCCTTATGCCAAATACGTTGCTATACCAAAAGGGAATCAGAGCACCTAATGTTGCAACAGCAATCAACGAATCTGCTTTATACCCAATTATATATAGGAGTACACTATACACTGCAAGTGCCATTATGGATAGCATCGAGGCTAAGCCATCAATACCATCTATCAAATTTATGGCGTTTGTCACAAAAACATAGAAGAATATTGTAATTGGTATTCCGATGTAATATGGAATCTCATCTATGCCACAGAAACCATGCAGTGTCTTAAAATATACGCCAGAGGTTACAACCAATAGAGCAGCAAAGATCTGTACAAAGAACTTTGGTCGATACGCTACTCCTATAATATCATCATATATGCCGATTAAGGAGAGTGCTAAAATTGCTAAACTCTCCAAGATCAACTTTATGCTGATATTGATTGTTGGTCCAATAAATGGAGTTAGGATATTAGATAACGCAATAGTCAACCACACCGAAAAGAGGATTGCCGGCAAAAATGTTACGCCTCCCAAACGTGAAGCGGGGACGCTATGCACTTTGCGAGGATCGATAGGATCAATCAACTTTTTTCTCAGTGAGAGAATCAAAATGCGGGGTAGCATAAAAGCCACCATTATGCTACTAATTGCAAACGAGAGTAGAGATATAGCCATATATTATAGTTTTAAATTGTGCCGAGATATATTTGTCATTGTGTTGGATTAAATACCTAATATCAGAATTTAGGAGTTCGATAATTTTCGCCCCTCCCTTTAATATAATGATTCATATTGTCGAGCGATAACCTCCCACTTATACCTTCTATCTGCTATCTCAAACATATTTGTTGAATTATCAGATAGCTCTTTTGAACTTAGGTATTGGATAAGTTCAAAAGAGCTATTGAAATAGTGCGCTTTATCCTCGGTTGTTGCTCTGTTGTAGATAACGTCATAAGCTAAGATGTTACACTTGCTGTACATTGCCTCTACAAGAGAGGGGTTCGTTCCACCCGCGCTATGTCCGTGAATATAATATTTACTATTTGTTCGTAGGACGTGGAGGGAGTCTAGATCATAGACAGCATCTACTATATTTATATTTGGTATGTTGCAGTATTCTCTCTTTAACCTCCTTCCATATTCACCTTTGTCCCAATTGCCGATGAATATAAGTGTTGTGTTGCTCTTCTTGAAAGCCTCTAATATCTTATCGCAATTGTTCTCTGGTTCAATGCGGCAAACTGTTATTGCATACTCTTTTGCTGTGAGTCGATATTTTGCGAGAATAGATTTTGTCGTTGCCTCAGAGACGTTCCTTACTACGTGGTCCCCACCATATGCAATCAGAGAACTATTTTTTCTATATGATGTTGTAACATGATCGACAATACCCTGATTATCTGCAATAATAACATCTGCAATGCGGACAGCCAACTTCTCGGAAAGGTGTAGAATAAATTTCGCGACCTTACCCCATTTGCCTCGTTTCCACTCCAGACCATCGATGTTTACGATAAATCGACTGCGGCTAAACAACTTGAAAAAAGGGAAGAATATACCTCCAGATACACCAAGTGCAACCACAACATCGTAACCCCTTATAGATTTCAACAGTGACACACCATCATACAATATGCTTTGAATACCATTGGCATGAAGATAGACATATTTTAATCGAGCACCCTTGTAATATTCTGGGGTCTGAGAACAATCTTTGGAACTGCAAAAAACAGTGTATTCCACCTCTTTAGAGGCATTGTCACCTATGATATTCTCAACTAAGGTTTCAAATCCTCCATATTTGGCGGGTACACCTACAGTTCCTATTATTGCTACTTTTTTCATCTATTTCAACTCTTGTTTTACACTACTTAATAAAGTGTTGAGGTCGTTAACTATTTATCTATTGTTATACATAGATTGGTAATATTTTTCATACTCACCCGAGGTGATGTTGTCCATCCACTCTTGGTTGTCGAGATACCACGCTACAGTCTTTTCGATGCCCTCTTCGAATTGCAATGAAGGCTCCCAGCCCAATTCGGCTTTGAGTTTATTGGAGTCGATGGCGTATCTAAGATCGTGACCTGCTCTGTCGGTGACGTAGGTGATTAAACCCAGTGAGTGACCCTCTGGATTGCCCAGTAATCTATCTACGGTTGCAATTATAACCTTGATAAGGTCAATGTTGCGCCACTCGTTGAAACCGCCAATGTTGTAGGTGTCAGAGAGCTTTCCGTGATGGAAGATAGTGTCGATTGCTCTTGCGTGGTCAACCACGTAGAGCCAGTCTCTTACGTTCTCACCTGCTCCGTAGACAGGCAGTGGTTTGCCATGACGTATATTGTTTATAAACAATGGTATCAACTTCTCGGGGAACTGATATGGACCGTAGTTGTTCGAACAGTTTGTCACTACAGTTGGCATGCCGTATGTGTCTGCAAACGCGCGCACAAAGTGATCCGAACTTGCCTTACTTGCTGAGTATGGTGAGTGGGGGTCGTAGCTTGTCTCTTCGGTGAAGAATGTTCCATCAAATTTCAATGTTCCATAAACCTCATCTGTTGATATATGGTAGAATCGTTTGTTATTATACTCTCCATTCCATTGGTTTTTAGCCGCTTGCAGCAAGCTTAAAGTTCCTATTACATTTGTTTGAGCAAAGGTGAATGGATCTTTGATTGAGCGGTCTACGTGGCTCTCTGCTGCAAGGTGGATCACTCCATCTACATCAAACTTTGCAAAAAGTGCTACCATCGCCTCGAAGTCGCAGATATCTGCCTTCACAAAGGTGTAGTTTGGGGCATTCTCTATGTCAACCAAGTTAGCAAGGTTACCTGCATAGGTCAATTTATCGACGTTAATTATGTGATATTCTGGATATTTATTGACAAAAAGGCGCACTACGTGAGAGCCGATAAAGCCCGCACCGCCTGTGATTATTATGTTCTTCATCTAATTTATGAATTATGAGTTATGAATTTCTTCGATGCACTTGTCTAACGAGACTGTCCAGTATGGTATCTTGATACCGAATGTTGATTTAATCTTGGTTTTATCCAATACCGAGTAGTGTGGGCGTGTAACTTTTGTTGGAAACTCATCGCTGTGTATTGGGGTGATGTCACACTTGTTGCCACTCTTCTCTGCAATGATAGTTGCGAAGTCGTACCACGAGCAAACGCCTTCATTACTAAAGTGATATATTCCGCTTTTTGATAGCTGGTCGGTGTCTATTATTGTGCCTATCGCATCTGCTAAATCGCCCGCAAAGGTGGGTGTGCCTACTTGGTCAAATATTACACTAAGTGTGTCTCGCTCGGCTGTCAGGCGCTGCATTGTCTTGACAAAGTTGCCTCCCCATTGTGAATATAGCCACGAGGTGCGGATAATGATGTAGTTGCAACCGGAATCAACAACACTGAGTTCTCCTCCAAGTTTCGTAACGCCATAGACTCCGATTGGTTTTGTTGGTTGCTCCTCGGTGTAGGGGGTATGTGCCGAACCATCGAAAACATAGTCGGTTGAGATGTGGATGAGAGTTGCGCCGCACTCCTTTGCTGCCTTGGATAGGTAGCTCGCAGCTGTGTTATTTAGGAGCTCTGCAAGTGCCTCATCATCCTCGGCTTTGTCGACATTTGTGTAGGCTGCACAATTTACAATTACCTCTACTTTTTCATTCGATACCATATCATATATAGCATCATAGTCTGTGATGTCGAGCTCTGCTACATCTGTGAAGATGTATTTATCGCTACTCGATTTTGCCACGCGCTGCATCTGGTGACCTAACTGACCATTTGCGCCAGTGACCAAAATTGTTTTATTCATAGTAGTTGATATTGTATGAGAATGGTGAGTCGAAATCTTTTAGCGAAGAGTTCACTTTGTCTTTGTCTGAGAGGATTGCATCCTCTTCTGCGATGCCCCAGTCGATGCCAAGCTCAGGGTCGTTCCACATCAAAGCGCCCTCAGACTCCTTGGAGTAGAAGTTATCACACTTGTATTGGAAGATCACCTCTTCGCTTAACACGACGAAGCCATGTGCAAATCCTCGCGGAATGAAGAGTTGACGATGGTTTTCCTCTGAGAGCTGCACTGCTACATGTTTGCCGTAAGTTGGTGACCCTACGCGAATGTCGACCGCCACATCAATTACTTTGCCCTTTGTTACACGAACCAATTTGCTCTGTGCATATGGTGCTTTCTGGAAGTGCAAGCCTCGAAGGACTCCGTAGGTTGAGAAACTCTGGTTGTCTTGAATGAACGCTGTCTTGCACACTTTCTCTTCAAATTCGCGTTGCGAGAAGGACTCGTAAAAGTAGCCTCTATCATCGCCAAACACTCTTGGTTCGATGATTACAACGCCTTCAATCTCTGTCTTTATTACCTCCATTATTTGTTATTTTTTAGTTCGTCGATAACCTTTAAAAGATATTGACCATATTGATTTTTTATCATTGGTTGTGATAACTCGCGCATTTTTGTTTCATCTATCCAACCATTGCGGTAGGCGATGCCCTCCAAACATGCGATCTTCAAGCCTTGTCGCTTCTCGATAACCTCTACGAATGTCGAAGCCTCACTAAGAGAGTCGTGTGTGCCGGTGTCTAACCATGCAAAACCTCTTCCCAGTGTTTGAACCTTAAGTTCACTATCCTTTAGAAACTCTTGGTTTACAGTGGTGATTTCAAGTTCGCCACGAGGTGATGGCTTGATGTTTTTAGCAACCTCTACCACCTTGTTTGGATAGAAGTATAAACCAACAACAGCGTAGTTTGATTTTGGTTCTGTTGGCTTCTCCTCGATGCTTAGGCAGTTGCCCTCTTTGTCAAAATCTGCAACTCCGTAGCGTTCAGGGTCAGCTACCCAGTAGCCAAAAACTGTTGCTTTGTTATCCTGCTCAGCAGCACGAACAGACTCTGCAAGAGCAGCAGAAAATCCGCTACCATAGAAGATATTATCGCCCAATACCAGGCATGCTGAGTCACTGCCAATAAACTCCTCGCCAATTATAAATGCTTGTGCAAGTCCGTCCGGTGATGGTTGCTCGGCGTAGGTGAACTCAACTCCATAGTCCGATCCATCACCAAGTAAGCGCTTAAAGCCAGGTAAGTCAGAAGGTGTCGAGATAATTAAAATTTCACGAATATTGGCAAGCATTAGCACCGAGATCGGATAATAGACCATCGGCTTATCATAAATTGGTAACAACTGCTTACTAACACCCTTCGTGATAGGATATAGACGAGTGCCGGACCCTCCTGCGAGAACGATTCCTTTCATTTTTTATCTGTTTTAAGTTGTTTAGTATGAATTCTTTGTGAGCGAAGTTAGTCTCTTGAAATTACCAGCGACTTATCTTTATTAGATGTTAGGGGTGTAAGAGTATCTTCCCCGAATCTCACGATGTTAGATTCTGCTTAAGATCTTTTCGGAAAGTGCGTTCTCAGAAAAATTCCAGTCAATTCCATTTATCTCGATCGTATACTCTCGTTTGATTTTACCTTTCTCTTCCTTGAATAGGATCTTACTGCCTTTGAATAGACCTGATTTTACAACTATCTTTTTTCCGCTCTTAAGTTGAGTCATTTTGCAGTCGATATTATCGTAGTTGCCCGATATAAACTCTTTAAATGTACTCATCTGTTCCTCGGGTATGCGAATAGCTCTTTTGAAACCATCTATAACTTCAGATCTGTAGTACATATCTTTATAAGCTGCACAGATTTCGCGCACCCTCCTAAAGGTAGTTTTGATGAATATCATGTCTGAGAATATAGGTGTTAGCTTTACGCACTCACCACCACATTTGGTTGGTATTGCCCGTAGCTCCATTGGGAGGTAGACCTCAATGTCAGGCTTGTTTAACCTTGTTTGAGCTATTGTAGCTCTTTGAAATCTAATTCGTAATATAAACCAGTCTACCTTGTCGAGATCACTCATTTTTTTCGGTTTAGACAAAAACCACTCGTTAAGAATAATCGCTTATTCAGTTGCTTGTCAGTTAGTTACGTCGTTAATAGTATTAAAAATATAATCTAAAAATAATATCTATTATATAATTGATAAATCATCTTTAGAAGACCAACTTTTGTCTATCTTTTTACTATTTATTGAACTCTGTAAATCTGTTTTAAAAGTGCGTTTACTGTTAATGGAAGCACTTTCTTTTAAAAAGAGAAACTTAATTCGCTGTAAAAGTATATAAATTATTGCAATTATGCAAATATAATTCATATTTTTGATGTAATTTTGCTAACTACCCGACAAAAAATCAAACACCCCACGCCCATTACATAACCGCCCATAATTGTAGAGAGCAACGACTAATACCTCAAGCCCATATTTCACAAACGACTTAGCCAAATATCCG
>JAWXTF010000008.1:0-81776 GCA_044433965.1 Rikenellaceae bacterium
CAACATATGGCATTGCCGCCCGCCGGAGGCAGTAAGAAGCGCACAGAAAGCAACCCAACCGAAACGCACAGAAAGCAAGAAAGGTACGCACCCGCGGAGGTGCTATCTCCGCCCGCCGGAGGCAGTAAGAATTAATATTTCCACAAGCTAAAAGTGAATTTTTCACAAATATATTAGGAATATCAAATTTTTTTTTGTAATTTTAACGGATTTAATTTTTTTTGAGATTCGTTACACCTTAGAAATATCAACCCATTAAAATATAGAACTATGGTAAAGATTACAAAAGAGGCTGCTTTGCTCTATCACTCGCAAGGAAAGCCTGGCAAAATTGAGGTTGTACCTACTAAACCTTACTCAACACAAACCGACCTCTCGTTAGCATACTCACCAGGTGTGGCAGAACCATGTCTCGAAATTGAGAAGCGAGAAGAGGACGCCTACAAATATACAGCCAAAGGAAACTTAGTTGCAGTTATCTCAAATGGTACTGCCGTACTCGGCTTAGGCGATATTGGTGCTTTGGCAGGTAAGCCAGTGATGGAGGGTAAGGGTCTACTCTTTAAGATATATGCAGGAATTGACGTATTCGACATCGAGGTAGATGAAAAAGATCCCGATAAATTTGTTGAGATAGTAAAATCAATCGCTCCAACATTTGGGGGAATCAACCTTGAGGATATTAAAGCTCCGGAGTGCTTCCAGATCGAGCAACGTTTGAAGGCAGAGTTAGATATACCAGTTATGCACGACGACCAACACGGAACAGCAATCATCTCGTCGGCAGGTCTAATCAATGCATTGGAGGTTGCAGGTAAAAATATTGGAGAGGTAAAAGTTGTTGTAAATGGAGCTGGTGCCTCAGCAATCTCATGCACCTCACTCTATGTAGCACTTGGCGTTGATCCCAAGAATATAGTAATGGTTGACAGCAAAGGTGTTATAAGCACAGATCGAGAAAACTTACCAGAATCAAAACGCCGCTTTGCAACCGATCGCACCAACCTTAAAACGCTGGAAGATGCTATCAAGGGAGCTGACGTATTCTTGGGTCTCTCCAAAGGTAATGTACTCTCTCAGGATATGGTTCGCAGCATGGCACACGACCCAATTATCTTTGCGTTGGCAAACCCAACACCCGAGATTTCGTATGAGGCAGCGATGGAGGCTCGCCCCGATGTCTTGATGTCGACAGGTCGCTCAGACTACCCCAACCAGATCAATAATGTATTGGGATTCCCTTATATCTTCCGCGGAGCACTCGACACCTCAGCACGTGCAATTAACGAGGAGATGAAGTTGGCAGCGGTATACGCAATCGCAAATCTCGCTAAACAGCCTGTACCAGATGTAGTTAACGAAGTATACAAAGTAAATAACTTCACCTTTGGCCGTGATTACTTTATCCCTAAGCCTGTTGACCCACGCCTCATAACCGAAGTTTCTGTAGCAGTTGCAAATGCAGCTATGGAGTCGGGTGTGGCACGCACGTCAATCACCGACTGGGACGAATACCGCAAGCATCTTAAGGTGCTTATGGGTCAAGAGTCAACCCTTGTGAGTCAACTACACGACACCGCTCGCTGCGAGCCTCAACGTGTGGTCTTTGCTGAGGCTACTCACCCCAACATGCTTAAGGCA
The DNA here is from genome assembly GCA_044433965.1 of Rikenellaceae bacterium. Classification (GTDB taxonomy): domain Bacteria; phylum Bacteroidota; class Bacteroidia; order Bacteroidales; family Rikenellaceae; genus Alistipes. The sequence goes on from JAWXTF010000008.1 coordinate 1,642, forward strand.
GCAGCGCAAGCCAAAGCTGAAGGCATTTGCAACCCAATCCTACTTGGTACCCACGACAAGATTGTAGCATTAGCCAAAGATCTCGATATCAACATCGAAGGGGTCGAGATTGTGGATATGCGCAGCGATGAAGAGGCTGGACGCCGCGAAAGTTATGCACAGATATTTACAAAAAGACGCGAGCGCGCAGGTGCCAACCTTCAGGAGAGTGTCGACAAGATGTTTGAACGCAACTACTTCGGTATGATGATGGTCGAAACGGGCGACGCAGATGCTTTTATCACAGGTCTTTACACTAAATACTCTAACACGATTAAAGTTGCCAAGGAGGTTGTCGGAATCCAAGAAGGTTTCAAACACTTCGGAACAATGCATATTCTCAACTCGAAACAAGGTACATTCTTCGTAGCCGATACACTTATCAACCGTCACCCCGACACCGAAACCCTAATCGATATAGCCCGACTCTCGGAGAAAACCGTCAACTTCTTTAACCACACCCCAGTGATGGCAATGCTTTCATACTCCAACTTTGGCTCTGATCCTGCTGGCTCTCCAGCCCTGGTACACGATGCTGTGGAGTATATGCAACACAACTACCCAGGGTTGGCAATTGATGGAGAGATGCAGGTTAACTTTGCATTGAACCAAGAACTGAGAGATGCAAAATTCCCTTTCACCCGCCTTGCAGGTAAGGATGTCAATACATTGGTATTCCCCAACTTAAGCTCAGCAAATAGCGCCTACAAGTTTATACAGGCAATGAGCGAAACAGAGGTTATAGGACCTATCCAGATGGGACTCAACAAACCTATCCACTTTACCGATAGCGAAAGCTCGGTGAGCGATATCGTCAATATAGCTGCAATAGCTGTAATCGACGCTATTGTTGCGAAACGTACTAAATAGTATCAATAGCAAAAACGCACAATAAACTGCTTGATCTGCTTGATCTGCTTGCTGTTTGCTGCTTGCTGCTGATCTGCTTGATCATCGCGCTCATGCCGCGCGGCACCAAGCTGAGCTTGGATCCAAAAACTTCGTTTTTGACTTTTTTGTTGCGCTGATGTGGTGGGGGCTTTGCCCCTCAACAAGAGATCTATTATGATGAGCTTATGAAAATGAATTTTCAACGCTCCTCATAATAGATCTCTTGCGTGTCAACCTACGGTTGCCACCACCACATCTGCGAGGTTCACCTTGATTTGGGCTTGCAAATAAACTTTCAAAGCTCCTCATAATAGATCTCTTGTATGTCAACCTACGGTTGTTACCTCAACGTCAGCGAGGTGAACCTCGATTTGGGTTTAAATGCCAAAGGCATTTAATAATTATAAAGATCAAGGAGTTGTGCAAATTTATTTGCGGCAACTCTTTGATCTTTATAATCTTAGAGATGCAATCTCTAAGCCCAAAGCGCAATGGTACGCACCCGCGGGGGGTGCTATCCCCGCCCGCCGGAGGCAGTAAAAAGCGCACAGAAAGCAAGAAACAAGCGCACAGAAAGAAAGCAAGGTACGCACCCGCGGGGGTGCTATCCCCGCCCGCCGGAGGCATAAGAAGCGCACAGAAAGCAAGAAAGATAGGCAATAAGAGATAATATTTTCACACGTTTACGCTATTTAGGGCAGTAACATTATTGTTGCTATCCTATTTTTTTGTAACTTTGTACTCTGATTTTCAAAACAAAAAATATAATTATGCAGATCGCCGATAAATATACACCACTAAGCATAGAGTCTAAGTGGTACGAATACTGGATCGAGAATCGTCTTTTTCACTCTGAGCCAGATGAACGAGAGCCATTTACTATAGTTATTCCACCACCAAACGTAACAGGAATGTTGCATATGGGGCACATGCTTAACAACACGCTTCAAGATGTATTGGTGCGTCGAGCGCGCATGCTTGGCAAGAACGCATGTTGGGTGCCAGGTACCGACCACGCTTCGATCGCCACTGAGGCTAAGGTTGTTGCGCGCCTTAAGGAGCAGGGAATCGACAAATCGACCCTCACACGTGAGGAGTTCCTTCGCCACGCTTGGGAATGGAAAGAGGAGTATGGTGGAGTAATCCTTAAGCAGCTTCGCACCTTGGGTGCATCATGTGACTGGGAGCGCACATGCTTCACAATGGATGAGCCTCGCACTGAGAGTGTGATCAAAGTCTTTTGTGACCTCTACGAGAAGGGCAAGATCTACCGCGGCGTGAGAATGGTCAACTGGGATCCAGCAGCGCAGACAGCGCTCTCGGACGAAGAGGTGATCTACAAGGAGTCACAAGGTAAGCTCTACTACTTGCGTTACGCAGTGGAAGGTACCGACAAAAATATTATCGTTGCTACGACTCGTCCAGAGACTATCCTTGGCGATACAGCTCTTTGTGTTAACCCTAACGACGAGCGTTACAACTGGTTGCCAGCTGATGCACGAGTTGTGGTTCCTATCGTAGGTCGTTCGATTCCTGTTATTCGTGACGAATATGTTGATATTGAGTTTGGTACTGGTGCGCTTAAAGTTACTCCAGCACATGATGTTAACGACTATATGTTGGGCGAGAAGTATGGTTTGGAGACTATCGACATCTTCAACGACAACGGAACTATCAACGACAAAGTTGGTCTCTACGTAGGTGTTGACCGCTTCGACTGCCGCAAGCAGATCGAGAAGGATTTGGATGAGGCAAACCTTTTGGAGAAGGTTGAGGCTTATGTTAACAACGTAGGTTGCTCAGAGCGTACAGGAGTTGCTATCGAGCCAAAACTTTCGATGCAGTGGTTCCTTTCGATGGACGAGATCTCGAAGCCAGCTGCTGAGGCTGTAGCTGAGGATATCATCAAATTTGTTCCTACCAAGTACAAAAATACATTCCGCCACTGGATGGATAACATCAAAGATTGGTGTATCTCTCGCCAATTGTGGTGGGGTCAACGTATTCCTGCCTACTACCTTCCAAAGGGAGGCTATGTGGTAGCGGCAACTTCTGAGGAGGCACTCGCTAAGGCACGTGTTAAGTGTGAGGATGAGTCGCTTACACTCGCTGATCTTCGCCAAGACGAGGATGTACTCGACACATGGTTCAGCTCATGGTTGTGGCCTATGTCGGTATTCGACGGTGTGCGCAATCCTGACAACGAGGATATGAAATACTACTACCCTACCAACGATTTGGTGACGGGTCCCGATATTATCTTCTTCTGGGTTGCACGTATGATTATGGCTGGTTATGAGTATAAGGGCGAGATGCCATTCCGTAATGTATACTTCACTGGTATTGTGCGTGATAAGTTGGGTCGCAAGATGTCGAAGCAACTTGGCAACTCACCAGATCCACTCGACCTTATCGCTGAGTTTGGTGCAGATGGTGTACGTATGGCAATGCTTCTTAGCTCAAGCGCTGGTAACGACATTATGTTCGACACAGCTCTTTGTGAGCAGGGTCGTAACTTTGGCAACAAGATCTGGAATGCCTACCGACTTGTCAATGGTTGGAGCATCGACGAGGAGGCAGCACAAAGTGAAAACAACCGCCTCGCTATCGAGTGGTTCGAGAATCGCCTAAGCAAGGCTCTCACCGAGATCGAGGAGGATTTTGCAGCTTACAGAATCTCGGAGGCACTGATGAATGCCTATAAACTCTTCTGGGATGACTTCAGTGGTTGGTACCTCGAAATGATTAAACCAGCATACCAAACCCCAATCGACGCAGCTACTTTGGCTTCGACCAAATGCTTCTTCGACCGTTTGATGCGTATGCTTCACCCATATATGCCATTTGTTACTGAGGAGATCTGGCAAGATATCGCTCCACGCTCAGCAGGTGAGTCAATTATGGTTGCTCCAATGCCAAAGGCTAAGGAGTGTAGCGAGGAGTTACTTGCGCGTTTTGAATTGGCTTCTGAGGTAATTTCGGCAATCCGTAACGTGCGTAAGGAGAAGAACTTGGCGCAAAAAGAGCCTCTTATGCTCAATGTTATTGAGGATGTGAACTACCCTAAGGAGTACGCTCCAGTAATCGCTAAGATGGGCAACCTTAGTTCAATCGAGTTGGTAGCAGAGAAAGATTCGATGGCGGCGGGATTCATAATCAAAACAACTCAATACTTTGTTCCACTTGGCGACAAGATCGACAAAGAGGCTGAGAGCAAGAAGCTTAGTGAGGAGCTCACATACCTCGAAGGTTTCTTGGTGAGTGTGATGAAGAAGCTTAGCAACGAACGTTTTGTGAGTTCGGCTCCCGAGAAGGTTGTAGCAACCGAGAGAGCTAAACAAGCAGATGCCGAGGCGAAGATCGCAGCAATCAAAGAGCAGTTAGAGGCACTAAAATAGATGGCGTCAATAACAATCTATACCGATGGTTCGGCGTTAGGTAATCCAGGAGCAGGCGGCTACGGCATAGTCCTGCTCTCTGGAGTTCACCGCAAGGAGCTCTCGGCAGGCTTTAGCCTAACCACCAACAACCGCATGGAGTTGATGGCAGTATGTGTAGCGTTGGAGGCTCTCAAATTTGAGGGCTCCGATGTTGTGATATACTCCGACTCAAAGTATGTGGTTGATTCAGTGGAGAAAAGATGGGTCTTCGGGTGGGAGCGCAAGGGCTATACTGGAAAGAAGAATCCAGACCTCTGGCAACGTTTTCTTAGGGTCTATCGACGTCACAATGTGCGATTTGTATGGGTCAAAGGTCACAGCTCGACTGTGGAGAACAATCGTTGCGACGAATTAGCGGTGGCAGCAGCCAACAACAGAGCTCAGCACTCTGTGGATGTTGGCTACACGCCAGAAAATTAAAAGATGAAGATATGTTTAAAACATATATAAAATTATTGGGCTTTGCCAAGCCGCTTGAGAAGTATGCTATACCATACTTCTTTTATGCTGTTTTGTACGCTATATTCAACACGTTTAACTATGCGATGATTATTCCAATTCTCAGCGCTATGTTTCGTGAGAACTTCAACTTTCAACCCATATATGAGTTCCCAGAGTTGACGCTTCACACCGACACCTTCTACAAGTTGATTGATTATGGCTACACTCAATGCTTTGGCGAGGTCTTTTCGCAGAGCAATATGCTCATCATGCTCGCTGTGGCAACTATCGGCATGTCACTATTGAGTAATGTGTTTCGCTACCTCTGTTCGTGGACCATCGAGAGCCTACGTACTCGCACTGTGCAGCGAATCCGCAATGAGATGTTCGAACATGTGATGGATCTCAATGTTGGCTACCTGAGCGATCAGCGTAAGGGAGACCTTATTTCGAGAATCACATCAGATGTTTCGGTGGTTCAATATTGTATCACCAATACGCTACAAGTGGCTTTCAGAGAGCCGCTTCTAATTATTGGATATGTTGCAGCTATGATTGCTATCTCATGGCAACTCTCCATCTTCTCGGTTCTGTTCTTGCCTGTGGTGGCATTTGTTATTGGCTCTATTGTCAAGAAGTTACGACTCCCTGCACGTAAAGGTCAAGAGCGTTTAGGTCAAATTGTTTCGGCTCTCGATGAGTCGTTGAGTGGTGCTAAGGTAATCAAAAGTTACAACGCTACAGACTACATCAAAGGCAAATTCTTTGATCTCAATGAATCGTTCTCGGCAATCACCTTGATGCTTGCTCGCCGTCAACAATTGGCTTCGCCAATTAGTGAGTTCTTGGGAGTTACTGCTATCGCTGTGATAATTATCTTTGGTGGCACCTTGGTTGCTTCGGGCAAGTTGGATGCTGCTCAATTTATGGCATTTATCGCTATCTTCTCGCAGGTGACTCGCCCAGTGCGTGCCTTTGTCGACCAATTTGGTAATATCAATCAAGGTATTGCGGCAGGCGAACGTATATTTGCGGTGCTCGAAACTCAATCGGAGGTTAGAGATTGTGACAATGCGCAAACTATCACAGAGTTTAAGAAGAGCATTGAATTTCGCAATGTGAGATTTAGCTATGATGGTGACCGTGAGGTTATTAACGGAGTGAGTTTTACGATAAATAAAGGCGAGACGGTGGCACTTGTAGGTCCTTCGGGAGGTGGAAAATCGACTCTCAGTGAGCTTGTTCCCCGCTTCTTTGACCCAACAAGTGGAGAGATTTTGATTGATGGGGTGCCACTCACCAAGTGTACACAACACTCTTTGCGCTCGCTCATGGGCAGTGTAGCTCAAGATACAATCCTCTTTAATGACTCGATTGCGGGCAATCTCCGCTTGGCGAAGTTAGACGCTACCGACGAGGAGTTAGTGGAGGCTACGAAGGCTGCCAACGCACACCAATTTATTATGGAGTCGGAGGAGGGCTACAACACCAATATTGGTGATCGTGGACTCAAACTTTCGGGAGGTCAGCGCCAACGCCTAAGTATTGCTCGTGCGATTCTCAAAAACCCAGATATATTAATCCTCGATGAAGCTACATCGGCACTCGACACCGAGAGCGAGAAGCTTGTTCAGGAGTCACTCGAACATCTGCTCAGCGGTCGCACGTCGATTGTTGTGGCACACCGACTTAGTACAATCTACAATGCAGATAAAATTTTGGTTATCGACCGTGGTCAATTAGCTGAACAGGGCTCACACAGCGAGTTGATGGCTAAAAATGGAATCTATGCAAAATTAGTAGAGATGCAGTCATTCGAATAAATTATAAGAGCTAAATATAAATAGTATGAAGTTTAATGAGTACAAAGGACTCGATCTTGCAGCAGTAGCAAGCGACGTTCTAAAGCAGTGGGATGCCGACGATACATTCCACAAGAGTATCACTACCCGCGAGGGCAAACCAACATTTGTATTTTATGAGGGACCTCCATCAGCGAATGGTGTTCCTGGAATTCACCACGTGATGGCACGTACCATCAAAGATATCTTCTGTCGCTACAAGACTCAACAAGGCTATCTTGTTCACCGCAAGGCTGGTTGGGATACCCACGGACTACCTGTTGAGTTGGGTGTAGAGAAGAAATTGGGTATCACAAAGGAGGCTATCGGCAAGACAATCACAATCGAGGAGTATAACAAAGCGTGTCGTGAGGCAGTTATGGAGTACACTGGCCTTTGGGAGGAGCTTACTCGCCAGATGGGTTATTGGGTAAATATGGATGATCCATATATCACCTACGATAACAAATATATCGAAACACTTTGGTATCTACTTAAGCAACTCTTCGACAAGGGTTTGCTCTACAAAGGCTACACAATTCAACCATACTCGCCAGCTGCTGGTACTGGTCTTTCGACTCACGAGTTGAACCAACCTGGTTGCTACCGCGACGTTAAAGATACTACATGTACTGCACAATTCAAAGTTGTGCGCAACGAGAAGAGCGAGAATCTATTCGAGGGAGTAGAGGGAGACCTCTACATCTTGGCTTGGACAACTACACCTTGGACTTTGCCATCGAACACCGCACTTGCAGTGGGTCCTTCTATCGAATATGTACGCATCAAGTGCCAAAATCCTTACACTGGAGCGGCTCAAAATATCATTATGGCGAGCGACCTTGTTGCAACTCACTTCACCAAAAAGATGGAGGGAACATACACCATCGAGGAGTTTAAGTGGAAGGGCGCAGAGCTTGCGGGAGTAAGCTACGAGCAACTTTTGCCTTGGGTTAAGCCAATGGGTGACGCCTTTAGAGTGATTACTGCCGACTTCGTAACGACCTCTGACGGTACTGGTATTGTTCACATTGCCCCAACATTTGGTGCGGATGACGACCGTGCAGCACGCACAGCTGGCATCGCTCCGCTATTTATGATCGACAAAGCAGGCAAGGAACAACCAATGGTTGACCGTTCGGGTAAATTCTTCAATTTGGAGGATCTCGATGAGGAGTTTGTAAAGAACAATGTCAATACTGAGCTCTATGCTGAGTATGCTGGACGCTTCGTTAAGAATGCTTTCGACGACACCTTGGAGGCAGATGCAGCAACACTTGACGTTGATATCTGTGTTATGCTTAAGTCTCAGAACCAGGCGTTTAAGATCGAGAAGCACTCTCACTCATACCCTCACTGCTGGCGTACCGACAAACCAGTGTTGTACTACCCACTCGACTCATGGTTTATCCGCACAACAGCGCTTAAGGAGCGTATGATGGAGCTCAACTCTACTATCCGCTGGAAGCCAGAATCTACTGGTAGCGGTCGTTTTGGTAAGTGGCTCGAAGGATTGGTTGATTGGAACCTCTCTCGTTCACGTTTCTGGGGTACTCCACTTCCAGTTTGGGCAACCGAAGAGTACTCTGAGATCAAATGTATTGGCTCTATCGAGGAGCTTGTAGGCGAGATCGAGAAATCTATCGAGGCTGGTTTTATGACCGAGAATCCATACAAAAACTTCGTGGTTGGCGATATGTCAAAGGAGAACTACTCAGTAGAGAATGTTGACCTTCACCGCCCTTATGTCGACTCAATCGTATTGGTATCGTCGAAGGGTGAACCAATGCACCGCGAGACAGATTTGATCGACGTATGGTTCGACTCTGGAGCTATGCCTTACGCTCAACTTCACTACCCCTTTGAGAATGGTGGAGCAGACTTCAAGGATGTATATCCAGCTGACTTTATCGCTGAGGGAGTCGACCAAACTCGTGGTTGGTTCTTTACTTTGCACGCAATTGCTACTATGTTATTTGACTCTGTAGCGTTCAAAAATATTATTTCGAATGGTCTTGTGCTCGACAAAAACGGCAATAAGATGTCGAAACGTTTGGGCAACGCTGTAGATCCATTCGAGGTGCTTAACGCATGTGGTGCCGATGCTACTCGCTGGTATATGATTAGCAACTCGCAGCCTTGGGACAACCTCAAATTCGATGTCGAGGGTGTTAACGAGGTGCGTCGTAAGTTCTTTGGTACACTCTACAACACCTACTCGTTCTTTGCGCTTTATGCTAATGTCGATGGATTCACAGGTGCAGAGCCTCAGATCGCAATCGAGGAGCGTCCCGAGATAGATCGCTGGATCATATCGCTACTCAACACACTTGTTAAGGGTGTTACTAAGTCGCTCGAAGAGTACGACCCAACACCTGCTGCACGTATGATCCAAGAGTTTGTGGGTGAGAACCTTTCGAACTGGTACGTTCGTTTGAACCGTAAGCGTTTCTGGGTTGGCGATATGACTCAAGATAAGTTGTCGGCTTACCAAACGCTCTACACTTGCCTCGATACTGTAGCCAAGCTTGCAGCTCCATTTGCTCCATTTATCTCGGATCGTATCTTCCGTGACCTCAATGCAGTGAGTGGTCTCAATACCGAAAGCTCTGTTCACCTCTCTACATTCCCTGTAGCTGATGAGTCACTTCTCGATGCTGAGTTAGAGGCAAATATGGCTATTGCACAAAAGGTGTCATCTATGGTTTTGGCACTTCGCCGTAAGGTCAACATCAAGGTGCGTCAGCCACTGACCAAGATCCTTATTCCAGTTCTCGATGCCGACGTAGCACGTCACATAAAGAGTGTGGAGTCACTTATCATGGGTGAGGTCAACGTCAAGGAGATCGAACTTTTGGAGCAGACTACAGGTCTTATCACTAAGCGAATTAAGCCAAACTTCAAAACTCTCGGTCCTAAGTATGGTAAATATATGAAGCAAATCGCTGCTATGGCAGCAACATTCTCACAAGAACGCATCGCTGAGATCGAGGCTTCGGACTCTATCACACTCGATATGGGTGCTGAGCAGATCACAGTTACTCCTGCCGACTTCGATATCACCTCTGAGGATATGCCAGGATGGCTCGTAGCATCGGAGGGTAAACTCACCGTGGCACTCGACATCACTATCACTGAGGCTCTTAAGGCTGAGGGCGTAGCACGTGAGCTTGTGAACCGCATCCAAAACATCCGTAAGGAGTCTGGATTCGAGGTTACCGACAAGATCCACGTAGAGATTGAGGCTAAGGAGATTGTGGCAGCGGCACTCGCTACATATTCGGAGTATATCGCATCGCAAACCCTCTCGCTCGAAGTGAAGGGCAGCGCAGCTCCCGAGGGTGCTTTTGTTATCGACTCAGAGATCGACGATGAACCATTAAAGATCGCTGTCACAAAGGCATAAGAGACTGCAATTAGCCGTTAAAATTACAAAGAGCAAGGAGTTGTGCAATTTACTCCTTGCTCTTTATAATTATGCACCCGCGGGGGTGCTATCCCCGCCCGCCGGAGGCAGTAAAAAACGCACAGAAAGCAAAAAGGTACGCACCCGCGGGGGTGCTATCCCCGCCCGCCGGAGGCAGTAAAAAACGCACAGAAAGCAAAAAGGTACGCACCCGCGGAGGTGCTATCTCCGCCCGCCGGAGGCAGTAAAAAACGCACAGAAAGCAAAAAAGTACGCACCCGCGGGGGTGCTATCCCCGCCCGCCGGAGGCAGTAAAAAACGCACAGAAAGCAACAAAAGAAGCGCACAGAATATCTACGCGTCTCCCTTAGGCTTATATTCGGCTTCGACGCGATCAAAAAGTTTTTTATTGGATTTGAAAGATGAATAATCACGCGTATAGCTACGCACATAATCTACATATGTTGTTGTTGGGAATCCCGCAGCGGCAGCCTCCTCAGCGGTAACAGGTAACGCCTGACGTCCACCGACATATGTCTCAAAAGGGGTGCGTATACCCATTGAGATCTTCATAAACATTGGGAGATGCCAGTAATAATTTGGTCGCGCCGCTACTCTCACATTATCGATAAAGAAGATCACTGAGTCGGGACGGTTCTCGCAAGCATAAATGTGGTAATCATCCTCAGCATTCCACTCTACAGGAAACTCATTGCGCGCAATTTTGGGCACTACACCGGCAGAGAGTCGAGTTACTCGCTTTTTTCCTTCAGCATCCTTTATTAATGCACCAGTATGCAAGTTGCAAGCCATGATATGCTTATCTCGCGCCACTTGCTGTAACTCAATAATATCAATCTCACTATAGGTGATACTATTCTCGGGGTCACTCATCTTGTAGGGAGTGGTACCTCCTGATGTTAGCCAAAATGCAGGACATACTCCAGGCCACAGATCGGCACCCTTAATGCGAGCCTCAAAATAACCATAAGTGGTGAGTCCCTTCGACATAACCATACCTGAGGCTAAATATAATTGCTTACCATTCTCGCTCACACGTGGCGCATAATCTGCAATTACATGCAGCACCCCATCTTTGAACTGAATATTATCCTTCTCAAGCGACCACACTGCCTGTGTACCCTCATTGATAAAGAAATTATCGTTATTGAGTGCACCATCAAATTCGCTACTGTAGTCAGGATTGAGCGAGAATAACCCCTCGGAGTTATGAGGAGTAGCAAGATAGGGTGAAATACTCTCTTGTTGTGAAGCACATGAGCCCAAAAAGAGTAGTGACAAAAAGAGTGATGTGGTAGATAGTTTCATAAAAAAATATTTTAAAGGTTAGTTAATTTAGCATGAGTTCAATTATTAATCACACTCCTACCGCACGTTGAACATGGATCCAAAAGCTGTCGTTATTGACCTCTGAATTGCACTGATGCGGTATTTGGTGTTAAAATTTTACGAGTATAAAGAGCAAAGGTATGCACCCACGGGGATGCATGTTCCCGCCCTCAGAGGCAATAATAGATAATATCGTTCTTGCGTTAGCGTTGTACTCCTATCCAGAACTTAAGGTGCACAATAAATTTAAAAAAAGGTCGAACAAAATTGTTCGACCTTCCCCTATTAAAATCAGTAATTCATCCGAATTACATCTTTTTTCCTACATTTGTTTTAGTTGCAGAAACCTTTGCGCTTGTTGCCTTAGTTGCACGTGGTGCACGTGGAGCAGCAGCCTTCTTAGGCTTAGCATCTACTACTGTTGCATCCTCTACAGCATCAGTTGACTTAGCTGACTTGCTGCGTGAACGGCGAGTCTTAGGCTTAGCCTCATTTGAAGCTGCTACAGGAGTACCCAATGTGTAAGCTTCGTTGAAGTCAACGAACTCGATGATACACATCTCAGCAGCATCTCCCAAACGGAAACCAGTGCGAAGAATACGAGTATAACCGCCTGGACGCTCAGCAATCTTAGGAGCGATAGTACGGAACAACTCAGTAACAGCCTCTTTTTGCTTGAGGTAAGAGAACACCATACGACGTTGGTGCGTTACATCCTCTTTAGACTTAGTTACCAATGGCTCAATGTACATCTGTACAGCCTTTGCTTTAGCAACAGTAGTCTCGATTCTCTTGTGCATGATAAGCGATGAAGCCATATTTGCCAACATTGCTTTGCGGTGACCCGCTTGTCTGCCAAGGTGATTGAATTTTTTATTATGTCTCATTTAATTAATCTTTATCAAGTTTGTAGATTGATACATCCATACCGAATTTGAGGTTGAGCGACTCAAGCAACTCATCAAGCTCAGTGAGCGACTTCTTACCAAAGTTACGGAACTTAAGTAGGTCGTTGCGGTGAAGCTTAACAAGGTCTCCTACGGTCTCAACATCAGCTGCACGAAGACAGTTCAAAGCTCGAACACTCAGATCTTGATCTGAAAGCTTTGTCTTGAGTAGTTGACGCATGTGAAGAACATCCTCATCAAACTCCTCTGCTGCACTATTGTCATCCATATTCACAGTGATCTTCTCGTCAGAGAACAACATAAAGTGTTGAATAAGGATCTTAGCTGCCTCTTTGAGAGCCTCTTTCGGGTGGATCGAACCGTCTGTAGTAATTTCAAGATTCAACTTCTCGTAGTCAGTTCTCTGCTCCACACGATAATCTTCGATTGAGTACTTCACATTCTTAATAGGAGTGTGAATAGAGTCAATCGGAAGAGTACCAAATTCGCAATCAGCTGGAGTATTCTCCTCAGAGGGAATATATCCACGCCCCTTACCAATTGTGATGGTAAGTTGCATCTTAGTGCCTGCTGCGAGGTGGCAGATTACCAAATCAGGGTTTAAAACCTCAAACGACGAGAGGAAGTTTGAAATGTAACCTGCTGTAAGCTCGGTAACTCCAACAACTGGAATCGTAACAGCCTCTGTATCTTCATTTTCAACAGTGCCGATAAAACGAACTTGTTTGAGTTTAAGAATGATATCAATCATTCCCTCCATCACACCAGGTACAGCGGCAAATTCGTGATCTACACCTCCAACCTTAACAGTAGTGATTGCGTAACCTTCAAGCGAAGAGAGCAAGATACGACGTAGTGCGTTACCAATAGTCATACCGAAACCTGGCTCCAAAGGACGGAATTCAAATTTTCCGAAAGATGGAGTTGATTCGAGCATGATTACCTTCTCTGGTCTCTGAAATGCTAATATTGCCATAATTAATTGTGTGTTGTATTGTTACTACTTAGAGTACAACTCGACGATAAGTTGCTCCTTGATGTTCTCGGGGATCTCCTCACGCTCTGGACGTTGCAAGAACTTACCAGACATTGTTGGTTGATCCCACTCAAGCCATGCATAACGGCTCTTAGATGCACCAGAGAGAGACTCGGTGATTACCTCCAAACTCTTAGACTTCTCGCGTACTGAGATAACCTCACCTACTTTGAGTGAATATGAAGGGATGTTTACAACACTTCCATTCACACAAATGTGGCGGTGAGAAACCAACTGACGAGCTGCTGCACGAGTAGGAGCGATTCCTAAACGGTATACAACATTATCCAAACGGCACTCCAATAATTTCAACAAGTTCTCACCTGTGATACCACCCATACGACCAGCTGTCTCGTATGTACGAGCAAACTGCTTCTCCAAGAGTCCGTAGGTAGCTTTTGCTTTTTGCTTCTCGCTAAGTTGCTCTCCATACTCAGAGACTTTCTTACGCTTGCGAGCTAAACCATGCTGTCCAGGAGGGTAGTTTCTCTTCTCAAGAACTTTGTCTGCTCCGAAGATCGCCTCGCCAAACTTTCTGGCAATTTTTGATTTAGGTCCTATATATCTTCCCATTGTTTTACTAATTTAAATCGTTAAATTGATCTGCTTTTTTCGTCTGTGTGATTATACACGACGACGGTTTGGTGCACGACAACCATTGTGTGGCATTGGTGTTACGTCGATAATCTCTGTAACCTCGATACCAGCACCGTGAACTGTACGTACTGCTGACTCACGTCCAGCACCTGGTCCCTTAACGTAAACCTTCACCTTACGCAAACCCATGTCGTATGCAACCTTAGCGCAATCGGCAGATGCAGTCTGAGCAGCATATGGAGTGTTCTTCTTAGAACCACGGAAACCCATTTTACCTGCTGAAGACCAGCTGATTACATCACCAACCTCGTTGGTAATTGTAATGATGACATTGTTGAATGTTGAGTGAACATATACCATGCCTGTTGCACCAACCTTAACAACCTTTTTCTTAACTGTTCCAGTTTTCTTTGCCATAACTTTTGTCTATTACTTAGTTGCCTTTTTCTTGTTAGCGACAGTCTTTTTACGACCTTTACGTGTACGAGCGTTGTTTTTAGTGCCCTGTCCACGAACAGGAAGACCCAAACGGTGACGGATTCCACGGTAGCAACCGATATCCATCAAACGCTTAATGTTTAGTTGTACGACTGAGCGACACTCTCCCTCGACCTTAAGGCCCATAGAAGCGATTGTTGAACGAATTGCTGCAATCTGATCGTCATTCCAGTCATCTGTTTTGAGGTCATAGCTAATGCCTGCCTCGTCGAGAATAGCTTGAGCTGTGCTACGACCGATACCATAGATATAGGTCAAAGCGATCTCGCCTCTCTTGTTTTTTGGTAAATCTACACCGACTATACGTGCCATAAATTTTCTTCTTTAATTAAACAGTTTAATCAATGGTCAATTTAACCTTGACGCATTTTAAACTTAGGATTCTTTTTGCAGATCACGTAAAGCTTACCTTTACGGCGTACGATCTTACAATCCTCACTTCTTTTCTTAATTGATGCTTTTACTTTCATTGTGTTGTGTTAAGCAATCTATGGTCAGACTTCCCTGCCGCTAAGCACTATGATGCTCGCAGTGACAAGCCCCACCTTTGGTTATTTGTACCTAAATGAGATTCGACCCTTACTCAAATCGTAAGGTGTCATCTCTACTTTTACTTTATCGCCAGTCAGAATCTTAATGTAGTGCATTCTCATCTTTCCGGAGATGTGGGCGGTGATAACGTGTCCGTTATCTAATTCAACTCGAAACATTGCGTTGCTTAGTGCCTCGATAATTGTTCCGTCCCTTTCAATAGCAGTCTGTTTTGCCATGGAGTCTTACTTTTTTAAATCTTTTTCGATTATACTATAGTCCGTCAAAATATCTGGGCCATTTTTGCCTACTGCCACCGCAAATTCATAGTGTGCCGAAGGCTTGCGGTCACGAGTTCTGACGGTCCAACCATCTCGCTCAAAAACTACCGCACGTGTACCCATATTAATCATCGGTTCAATGCAGATTACCATACCTGCTTTTAATAGAGGACCTCTGCCTCTTGCGCCAAAGTTGGGAACCCCCGGTGATTCGTGCATTTCACGACCACATCCGTGTCCCTCTAACTCTCGCACCACGCCATAGCCAAAACTCTCAGCATAACCTTGTACTGCTGCCGAGATATCGCCTACGCGATTGCCAGCCTTAGCTTGAGCCGTACCTTTGTAAAGAGCCTCTTTAGTGACATCCATAAGTTGCTTAACTTCGCTCGCAACTTCGCCTACGGCAAATGTATATGCCGAGTCACCAACAAACCCCTTTAGAAACGTACCACAGTCAACCGATACAATATCACCCTCCTTGAGGATGGATTTTTCTGACGGGATACCATGAACCACATTCTCGTTGACCGAAACGCACAACGATGCTGGGAATCCTTGGTAACCGAGGAAAGCTGGAACTGCTCCGTGATCTCGGATAAACTCTTCAGCTATACGATCTAACTCCTTAGTCGAAACTCCTTCGCAGATGTGGCGACCCACCTCTGCAAGAGTCTTGCTCACTAAGATGTTATTCTCGCGAAGCAGCTCTATCTCCTCCTCTGTTTTTAAGTATATCATTCCTGACTCAGATAAAACTTAATAATTAACGACCTTGAATACGTCCAGTCTTCATAAGACCATCATAGTGACGCATCAAAAGGTAGCTTTCTATCTGCTTGAGAGTGTCAAGAACAACACCCACCATAATCAACAACGATGTACCACCATAGAAGTAAGCAAACGCCTGTTGAATACCCAATAGATTCATTGCCAAAGCTGGCATAATTGCCACCAATGCAAGGAATACTGAGCCTGGAAGTGTGATTCTCGTCATAACGGTGTCGATATAGCTAACTGTGTTTTTACCTGGCTTAACACCTGGGATAAAACCACCATTTCGCTTCATATCGTCAGCCATCATTTGAGGGTTAACAATGATCGCAGTGTAGAAGTAGGTGAAGGCGATCACCATAACTGCGAGGGTGAAGTTATACCAGAAGCCTGTCATATCTCCAAAAGCAGCAGCGAAGTTAGGTGCTACATTTGCGAAAAGCATAGGTATAAACATCAAAGCTTGTGCAAAGATGATTGGCATTACATTTGCCGCATTCATCTTTAGTGGGATATACTGACGTACACCACCATATTGTTTGTTACCAACAATACGCTTAGCATACTGTACTGGTATCTTACGAACCGCTTGAATAACAGCGATAGTTGCCATAAAGACCACGAAGAGAATTGCTAACTCTACGATAATCATAATGATACTACCGTCTGAAGTGTTGAAACGAGCAGAAACCTCAGCCAAAAGCGCTTGTGGAAGGCGGGCGATAATACCAATCATGATGATTAGTGATACACCATTACCAATACCTTTGTCTGTGATCTTTTCACCCAACCACATAACGAACATAGTACCTGCGATAAGGATCACTGTAGCGTAAGCCACAAATCCAAACGAGTTTCCATAAACGAATGCTGTTGGCACTTGGTGGTAAAGATTTGCAATATAGGCAGGACCTTGCAAAAGCAATACTCCAATTGTGAGGAAGCGAGTCCATTGATTCATCTTGCGGCGACCGCTTTCACCCTCCTTCTGGATTTTCTGGAAGTAAGGGATCATCATACCCAAAAGTTGGATAATGATCGACGCTGTGATGTATGGCATCACTCCAAGTGCAAAAATTGCAGCGTTTCCAAATGCTCCACCCGAGAATACGTTGAGCAGACCCAAAAGTCCGTTGCCTTCTAACTGACCTGCAAGTGCCGAACCCTCGCCCAATGCATTAGGGTTGATACCTGGGATCACTACGAAGCTACCTAAACGATAGACAAGAAGAAGCAAAAGAGTGTAAACCACACGATTGCGAAGTTCTTCAATCTTGTAGATGTTTTTGATAGTCTCGACTACCTTTTTGTTGGTGCCAAGCAGTGCGATAACTAACGCAAAGAGGACTGCAACAATAATGTAAGTATTCATAATATTTGGGTTTTAGCGTAAACGATTTACAACTTCTCTACCTGACCACCTGCAGCTACGATTGCAGCCTCAGCTGATGCAGAGAAAGCGTGAGCTTTAACTGTCAAAGCTTTGGTTACTGCACCGTTACCCAAGATCTTAACCTTATCTTTAGACTGTACGAAGCCAGCTGCGATAAGTACCTCAAGAGAGATCTCTGTAGCACCACTCTTTGCAGATAGCTCTTCGAGAGTCTTAAGGTTGATAGCCTTGAATTCTACACGGTTAAGGTTAGTAAAACCAAATTTAGGAAGACGACGTTGCAATGGCATTTGACCTCCTTCAAAACCTAATTTGCGAGAGTAACCAGAACGTGACTGAGCTCCTTTGTGACCACGTGTAGATGTACCACCGTGACCAGAACCTGCTCCACGACCAATACGTTTTTGGTGGTGTGTTGAACCCTTTGCGGGTTTGAGATTATTGAGTTCCATTGTCTGTAATTGACTTAAACGTTATAAACTATTTTACCTCTTCAACCTTAACAAGGTGTTGAACCTTAAGGATCATACCCTTGATAATTGCTGAATCGTCGTGCTCAACTGTAGCGTTAATCTTACGAAGACCCAATGCGTCGAGGTTAGCGCGTTGACGCTCAGAGGCGCCACAACGGCTCTTAACTTGTGTGATTTTTAATCTTGCCATAGTACTGGTTCGTATTAACCGTTAAAGACTTGTTTCATTGAGATACCACGAACTTGTGCTACGCTATAAGCGTCACGCAACTCGCAAAGTGCACCTACTGTAGCCTTCACAAGGTTGTGAGGGTTAGATGAACCTTTACTCTTTGCCAAGACGTTCTTAACACCTACTGACTCCAATACTGCACGCATCGCACCACCGGCGATAATTCCAGTACCAGGAGCTGCTGGACGGATCATAACTTCTGAACCGCTATAACGCATCTCTTGTTTGTGAGGAATTGTTCCATTGATGATTGGCACCTTAACAAGGTTCTTCTTTGCATCCTCAATACCTTTTGAGATTGCTGTGGTAACCTCTGAGGCTTTACCCAAACCATAACCTACGACACCGTTCTCATTTCCAACTACGACGATTGCCGAGAAGGTAAATGTACGACCACCCTTTGTTACCTTAGTAACACGCTGGATGCTCACGAGTTTGTCTTTCAACTCGAGGTCGCTTGTACGTACTTTCTGTATGTTGCTATTTGACATAATCGCTTAGAATTTAAGACCGCCTTCACGTGCGGCGTCGGCTAATGTTTGAACTCTACCGTGATAAAGGTAACCGTTACGATCGAATGCTACTGTAGTGATACCCTTTGCGATAGCACGCTCAGCTGCAAGCTTACCTACAACGGCAGCAACCTCTATTTTGTTTTTACCAGCAGTTTGCTCTGCAACCTCTACTGAAGAGGCAGCTGCAAGAGTTAGACCTGCTTGGTCGTCGATAAACTGTACGTAGATCTGTTTGTTGCTACGGAATACAGTCATACGAGGCATCTGTGCTGTTCCGCTCACGATTTTACGGATACGCATCTTGATTCTCGATCTTCTTTCTATCTTAGTTAATGACATAATCTGACCTTATTTACTATTTAGCACCTGCTGACTTACCTGCCTTACGACGGATTTGCTCGCCAACAAACTTAATACCCTTACCCTTGTATGGCTCAGGCTTACGCAATGAGCGGATCTTTGCAGCTACTTGACCTACAAGTTGCTTGTCGATGCTCGTTAGTGTGAGGATAGGGTTACCCTTCTTCTCAGTTACGGCTACTGCCTTGATCTCTGAGGGAAGCATGATGTGAATGTCGTGTGAGTAACCAAGACTCAACTCCAACATCTGACCCTTTGTCTCTGCTTTGAAACCCACACCAACTAACTCTTGCTTGATCTCGAAACCCTTCGATACACCTACAACCATATTGTTGATAAGTGAACGGTAGAGACCGTGAAGTGAACGGTGACGTGGTTGATTTGTTGGACGGCTTACAAGCACTGCTGGGATCTCCTTATCAGAGTCCTTCTCTTTGTAAGAGCCAACTTCTACTGTGATATCTGAATCAACTTTTTGAGTCAGTGCACCAAGAGGCCCTTTAACGCTTACCACATTTCCAGCTAAAACCTCTACGGTTACGCCTGCTGGCAAGTTTACAGGTAATTTACCAATTCTTGACATAAAAAATTTGTTTAATCAATTAATAAACGTAGCAAAGTACCTCACCACCTACTCTCTCACGACGAGCCGCAGCGTCAGTCATGATACCCTTAGATGTTGATACGATTGCGATTCCCAAACCATTGAGTACACGTGGCAATTCATCAACCGACGCGTATTGACGCAAACCTGGACGGCTCACACGCTTAAGGTTTTTGATTGCATTTGTCTTGGTTTGTGCGTTCCATTTCAATGCGATTTTGATGACTGGGAAACCCTTTGCATCTGTGTCGAATTTGTAAGCTAAGATATAACCTTGATCGTAAAGGATCTTAGTCATCTCTTGCTTAATTTTTGAACCAGGAGCTTCAACCACCTTGTGATTGGCTTTCACTGCGTTTCTAATTCTCGTTAGAAAATCCGCGATTGGATCTGTCATAATGAATTAAAAGTTAAAAATTAATAATTAGTTAAAATATTAAGACTCAGTGAGTTAAATCCTCACCCCCTCTCAACTACAATTGTAACACGCATACATTACGTGCACAAAAGTGGGCAAATATAGTGATAATTTCCCAATAAATCAGCATTTTAGCAGAAAATTTGCAAAATATTTTCACCTCTAAAAAAACCAAAAAACTCACATATAAAAAAATGTTAGCACATCACTGGCTAACATCATCATCCACCTCACGAGATTCGTCTCATGCTCACACAAAAAATAGTGCTCCCCACTCAAGAGTGAGAGCGCCCAGACTCGGTGCAAATCGGTGGCAAACATATTCGACCCGTCAAGGCGAATAGTTCGTATAAGGAGAGACCTCTGTGATAAGATTGGCTTAGCCACTCAACCCTATCCTGCGGGCATATTTCAAGTGACGAGAGGCTATCCTCCCCCACTCTATTAACACCCTCAAGGTTTAACCTGAAAAATTATAAAAATGGAGGGGACTACTTTAAGGCAAATTCTAACTTATCCTAAAGTTAGCTCCCCTCCATTTGAACTATCTACTTAAGTTGCTCAAGAAGCAACTTAAATCACTACCAGCTTGCTTTGGTTACGCCTGGGATCAAACCGTTTGATGCCATCTCACGGAATTGAATACGGCTGATACCGAACAAACGCATATAACCTTTTGGACGACCAGTAAGCTTACAACGATTGTGTTGACGGATAGGATTGGAGTTGCGTGGCAACTTCGAAAGGGCGATCCACGCCTCTTCGTGATCCATTTCGCCTGCCTTTACAGCAGCTGCGATCGCCTCACGTTTGTGAGCATAGCGGTTTGCAAGTTTCTCACGCTTTACCTCGCGTGCTTTCATTGACTCTTTTGCCATAGCTTATTCTGACTTTTTAGCGTTTTTAAACGGAAGACCAAAGCCTTTAAGTAGAGCATAACCCTCCTCGTCGGTTTTAGCTGTTGTTACGAAGGTAATCTCCATACCGAAGATCTTAGTGATCTTGTCGATGTCGATCTCTGGGAAGATGATCTGCTCGGTGATACCGAGAGTGTAGTTACCTTGACCATCAAACTTCTCGTTGATACCCTTGAAGTCACGAATACGTGGCAATGCCACTGCAACAAGACGCTCAAGGAACTCATACATTCTGCTTGAACGAAGAGTTACACGTACACCAATAGGCATACCCTTACGAAGTTTGAAGTTAGAGATATCCTTACGAGATTTGGTTTGAACCGCTTTCTGACCAGTGATTGTAGTAAGCTCTTGTTGAGCAATATCAATCAACTTTTTGTCGGCGATAGCTTGACCCATACCTTGGTTGATAACGATCTTCTCGAGTCTTGGGCACTGCATGATGCTTGAATACCCGAACTCTTTCATAAGTGCAGCTACGATCTGCTCCTTATATTGTGTTTTGAGTGTTGGAACGTATGCCATTACTTAATCTCCTCCCCTGATTTTTTAGAGAAACGAACTAATTTACCATTTTCACCTGCACGACGTCCGATACGAGTAGCTTTACCACTCTTCTGGTCGACTACCTGCAAGTTTGAGATGTGTATCGCCGCCTCTTGCTCTACGATACCACCTTGGGGATTCTCTGCGTTAGGCTTCTGCGCTTTCTTACAAAGGTTTACACCCTCGACGATTGCACGTTGCTTCTCGACATTTACCGAAAGGACCTTTCCTTGTTGTCCACGGCTATCGCCTGCATTAACGATGACAATATCCCCCTTCTTAATATGCAATTTTGCTGACATATCTGAGATTGTTTTTATTAAATTACAATACTTCAGGTGCAAGCGAAATGATCTTCATATGTTGGTCACGAAGCTCACGAGCTACAGGTCCAAAAATACGAGTACCACGCATCTCACCTTGATTATTAAGGAGAACTACCGCATTGTCGTCAAAACGAATATACGAACCGTTAGCACGTCTAACCTCCTTTGATGTTCTTACTATAACTGCCTTAGAGACAGTTCCTTTCTTTACGTCGCCCGATGGTGATGCGCTCTTTACAGAGACAACAATCTTGTCACCAATTGAAGCGTAACGACGTTTTGTACCGCCAAGCACTCGGATACAAAGAACCTCCTTTGCACCGCTGTTGTCAGCAACTACGAGTCTACTTTCTTGTTGTATCATAACTACTTAGCTCTTTCAATAATTTGTACTAGTCTCCAACGTTTTGTTTTGCTCAATGGGCGAGTCTCCATGATACGTACTGTATCGCCCTCTTTGATAGTCTCGTCCAAGCACTCAGCAACGAAGCGAGTAGTCTTGTTTACGAACTTACCATAGATTGGGTGTTTTACTTTACGTGCAACAGCAACTACGATAGTCTTCTCCATCTTGTTGCTCACGACTACGCCAAAACGCTCTTTTCTAAGATTTCTTTCCATAGTGGTATTAACAATTAGCGTTCTTCTCACGCAACACTGTCTCCATACGGGCAATATCTCTGCGAGATTTTTTAATGATTGAGGGGTTTTCGATTGGCGATACTGCGTGTTGTACCTTCAACTGTGAAAGCTGTGCTTTCTCAGCGGCGATACGCTCTTGCAAATCTGCAACTGAAAGTTCCTTTAATTCTACACTTTTCATCTTTGTACTCTTAGATTGATGTTTCAACGTAATCACGTCTTACTATAAACTTAGTCGTAATAGGCAATTTCTGAGCACCAAGGCGAAGAGCCTCTTGTGCGATCTCCAAGGGCACGCCCTCTGCCTCAAATAGAATACGGCCTGGAGTAACAGGAGCTACGAATCCTTCTGGATTACCCTTTCCCTTACCCATACGTACTTCGGCGGGTTTCTTCGTGATTGGTTTATCTGGGAAGATGCGGATCCAGAGTTGTCCCTCACGTTTCATATAACGAGTGATTGCCTGACGAGCTGCCTCAATTTGGCGTCCTGTGATCCAAGACGACTCGAGTGCTTTGATGGCGAACGAACCGTATGCAAGTTGGTTACCTCTCTGAGCTAAACCCTTCATACGACCCTTTTGCATTCTTCTAAACTTGGTCTTTTTTGGCTGTAACATTTTGTTTTGCTTTAAAAAGGTCCTTACTTACTGTTATTATTTCGTCTTCTACGGTTTTGACCGTCTCGCTTGCCGCCACGACGATCGTTACCTGCTGAAGCTGGTCCTCCTTGTGCAGAAGCACCTTGAATCTCGAATAGGTCACGTTTTCCGTAAACTGTTCCTTGGCAGATCCATACCTTAACACCCAAGATACCTACCTTAGTAAGTGCCTCTGTTAGGCAATAGTCTACATCTGCACGGAAAGTGTGCAATGGAATACGTCCCTCTTTCATAGTCTCAGAACGAGCCATCTCGGCTCCACCTACACGTCCAGAGATTTGAACCTTGATACCCTCAGCACCCATGCGCATTGTAGAGGCGATAGCCATCTTTACTGCACGGCGATAAGATACACGTCCCTCCAACTGGCGAGCAATATTTTGAGCTACGATTACAGCATCAACCTCTGGACGCTTGATCTCAAAAATATTGATTTGGATCTCTTTACCTGTAAGCTTCTTGAGCTCCTCTTTTAGTTTGTCTACCTCTTGACCGCCTTTACCAATGATGATACCTGGACGAGCTGTCGAGATGGTTACTGTAACCAATTTGAGCGTACGCTCGATGATAATCTTAGAGATACTTGCTTTTGCCAAACGGACATTCAAGTACTTACGAATCTTAGCGTCCTCTACCAACTTCTCTGAGAAGTCACGACCACCAAACCAGTTAGAATCCCAACCTTTGACGATACCAAGACGATTTGCTATTGGATTAACTTTTTGTCCCATGATCTACTTTTTTTCTTCGATTACCAATTTATCAACTACGATAGTCACGTGGTTAGAACGCTTGCGGATACGGTGTGCACGACCTTGTGGTGCTGGTTGTATACGCTTCAACATTCTACCTCCGTCGACGAAGATCTCCTTTACGCAAAGTGGAGTCTCCTCCAAACGCTCAGTTGGATTTTTTGCCTCCCAGTTAGCGATAGCTGACTTGAGGAGTTTCTCCAATCTGATAGATGCCTCTTTCTTCGAGTAGCGAAGGATTCCCAATGCCTTGTTGATCTCAACACCACGAATGATGTCAGCCACCAAACGCATCTTGCGAGGAGATGTAGGGCAGTCACGCAGAATAGCAATCGCCTTCTGCTTCTTTTCGGCCTTGTACTTCTCGGCCATTAATGATTTTCTTGCACCCATTTTATTTGCTATTTTTTCTTATTACCACCATGACCACGGAAGTTACGTGTTGGAGCAAACTCACCGAGTTTGTGTCCTACCATATTCTCAGTAACATATACCGGAATAAACTTGTTTCCGTTATGAACTGCGATTGTCTGACCTACAAAGTCAGGCGAAATCATACTTGCACGTGACCAAGTCTTGATTACAGACTTCTTGTTGCCCTCTACTTGTGCCATTACTCTGGCATCAAGCTTAGGGTCAATGAATGGTCCTTTTTTTAATGAACGGCTCATTATGTACTCTATTTAATTATTTTTTCTTCTTTGAAATAATAAACTTAGAGGTTGTCTTCTTAGGATTACGTGTCTTGTATCCCTTAGCCAACAATCCCTTACGTGAACGAGGGTGACCTCCTGATGAACGTCCTTCACCACCACCCATTGGGTGATCTACTGGGTTCATCACAACACCACGGTTGCGTGGACGACGTCCTCTCCAACGCTCACGACCTGCTTTACCTGAACTCTCAAGGTTGTGGTCAATGTTTGACACAACTCCAACAGTAGCACGGCAAGTTACGAGTACCATACGAGTCTCACCTGAAGGCAATTTTACAATTGCAAATCGACCTTCACGAGCCAATAGCTGAGCATAAGAACCAGCCGAACGAGCCATTGCTGCTCCTTGACCGGGGTAGAGTTCGATATTGTGAATCACAGTACCGAGTGGAATCTCTGAAAGGAAGAGCGTGTTACCAAGATCTGGTGAAACACCTGCTCCACTCATTACAGTCTGACCAACTTTCAAACCATTAGGTGCCAAGATATAGCTCTTAGTACCATCTGTGTAGACGATAAGTGCGATGCGTGCTGTACGATTTGGATCATACTCGATGCTCTTTACAGTTGCAGCGATATTGTCCTTTGTGCGCTTAAAGTCAACGTTACGATACATTTGTTTGTGACCACCACCAATGTAGCGAACAGTCATTTTACCTGAGTTGTTACGACCACCTGAGCTCTTCTTTGCGCTAAGCAATGATTTTTCTGGTGTCGAAGTAGTGATCTCACTAAATGTACCAATAACTTTATGTCTTGTACCGGGAGTTACCGGTTTAAACTTTCTTACTGCCATCTTCTTTAGATATTACTGTAAAAATCAATTACATCACCATCTTTCAAGGTAACGATAGCCTTCTTGAAGTTGTTTGAACGACCTACAAGAAGACCAGCCTTAGTGAAACGGCTTTTGATCTTACCCATATAGTTACATGTGTTAACGTCTGTTACTACTACGTTATACATCTGCTCTACGGCATTACGGATTTGCAGTTTGTTAGCTCTAACGTCTACAATAAAACCGTAGCGATTCAACTTTTCGCCCTGAATCGTCATCTTTTCGGTTAAAACCGGCTTAATAATAATTTCCATCTTTCGTCGTTTTTAAGCTAACATAACATTCAAGATATTCTCTGCGCCCTCTACCAAAACCAAAGCTGAGCAGTTCATAACCTCATATGTGTTAAGGTTAGATGCCAAGATAGTCTTTACGTAAGGTAGGTTACGAACTGAGAGTTGAAGGTTTGTGTTTGATTCTGGAAGAACCATCAACACCTTCTTGTCCGATACCTTCAAAGCTTCAACCATTGCAATAGCTGACTTAGTCTTTGGCGCCTCAAGTGAAAGAGACTCAACTACTGAGATTACGCCTGCTTGAGCCTTGTAAGTAAGAGCTGAGCGACGAGCCAATTGCTTAAGCTTTTTGTTGAGCTTGAAGTGATAGTTACGTGGAACTGGTCCAAATACACGACCACCACCAACGAAGAGAGGAGATTTGATGCTACCACAACGTGCGCCACCAGTACCCTTTTGCTTTTTAAGCTTGCGAGTAGAACCTGCTATCTCGTTACGTTGCTTTGATTTGTGAGTTCCTTGACGTTGGTCAGCAAGATATTGCTTAACGTCGAGGTAAATAGCGTGGTCATTAGCCTCCACGCCGAACACAGCGTCAGAAAGTACTACTTTGCGACCTGTCTCTGCTCCTTGTGTGTTTAATACTGCTAATTCCATTCTACTTCTCAATTGTTAAATAAGCACCTTTTGCTCCTGGAATTGAACCTTTTACCAAAATAAGGTTACTCTCAGGAATAACTTTTAATACTTTCAAGTTAAGAATCTTAACTTGATCTCCACCGTATTGTCCTGGCAAACGCTTGCCTTTGAATACACGTGAAGGATAAGATGAAGCACCAAGTGAACCTGGTTTACGTTGACGGTTGTGCTGACCGTGGGTTGCTCCACCCACACCGGCAAATCCGTGACGTTTAACTACACCCTGAAAACCACGTCCCTTTGAGATTCCTGTCACATCGACCCAATCCTCTTCTGTGAAGATGTCTACTGTGATTTGGTCTCCAAGGTTTACCTCTGATACTCCCTTAAACTCAGCCAATTTACGCTTTGGGGTTGTACCAGCTTTCTTGAAGTGGCCTAACAAACTGCTGCTGGTGTGCTTTTCACTTTTGTCGTCATAGGCAATTTGAACAGCCTCGTAAGAGTCTTTCTCAACTGTTCTAATTTGCGTAACTACACACGGACCAGCCTCAATGACAGTGCATGGTATGTTCTTACCCTCGGCACTGTAAACGGAAGTCATTCCGATTTTCTTTCCAATAAGTCCTGACATTTTTGTCGAATTACGTTTGTTATAAAAAAATTGTGATTATGTGTATTGGTTGGTCTAAAGGAAACTCCGGTCTCCTTTAGACCAGCCAATTGAACATTCTTATTTTATCAAACTTTGATGTTTACCTCTACACCTGATGGCAACTCCAATTTCATTAGAGCATCAATCGTTTTTGGTGTTGATGAGTAGATATCAATGATACGTTTGAAAGTGCAGAGTTGGAACTGCTCGCGTGCCTTCTTGTTAACAAAGGTAGAACGGTTTACAGTAAAAATCTGCTTGTGAGTTGGAAGAGGTACAGGACCGCTTACCATAGCACCAGTGCTTCTCACTGTCTTAACGATCTTCTCTGCTGATTTATCAACGAGGTTGTGATCGAAAGACTTTAATTTGATTCTGATCTTCTGATTCATATTTCTTATTATTCTAATCCCTTAACTCTACCGCTTGACTTCTCAATGATCTCAGTTGCAAGGTTCTTTGGAACCTCCTCGAAGTGAGAGAACTCCATAGAAGAAGTTGCACGACCTGAAGAAATTGTACGAAGTACGGTAACATAACCAAACATCTCTGAAAGTGGCACCTTAGCCTTAACTACACGAGCAGTACCCTTAGCATCCATTCCAGATACTTGACCGCGACGTTTTGTCAAGTCACCGATGATATCACCCATAGACTCCTCTGGAGTAACTACCTCTACGTTCATCATTGGCTCCATGATAACCGAGCCAGCCTTAGGAGCTGCAACACGGAAACCGTTACGAGCACAAATCTCGAACGAAAGTTGGTCTGAATCGACAGGGTGGAATGAACCATCCTTAAGGGTAACCTTCATTGAGTCGATAACATAACCAGCCATTGCACCGTTAGCCATTGCCGAAGCAAAACCTTTTTGTACAGCTGGAATAAACTCCTTAGGTACGTTACCACCCTTAACCTCGTCAACGAAAGTAAGACCTGTTTTGCCCTCTTCTGCTGGTCCGATCTCGAAGATGATATCCGCGAATTTACCACGTCCACCAGTTTGCTTCTTGAATACCTCACGGTGTTGAACAGTTGAAGTAAGAGCCTCTTTGTAGTTAACTTGTGGAGCACCTTGGTTGATCTCTACGCCGAACTCACGACGCAAACGGTCAACGATGATGTCGAGGTGAAGCTCACCCATACCACTAATTACAGTTTGACCAGAATCCTCATCTGTGTGAACAGTGAAGGTTGGATCCTCCTCAGCAAGTTTACCAAGAGCGATACCAAGTTTGTCAAGGTCTTTTTGAGTCTTAGGCTCAACTGCAAGACCAATAACTGGCTCAGGGAATGTCATTTGCTCAAGCACAAGTGGTGCGTTCTCAGCACAAAGAGTATCTCCAGTACGGATATCTTTGAAACCTACTGCTGCACAGATATCACCAGCCTCTACAGTCTCCATTGGGTTCTGCTTGTTAGAGTGCATTTGGTAGATACGGCTGATACGCTCACGCTTACCGCTACGGCTGTTTAGTACGTAAGAACCTGCATCGAGTTTACCAGAGTAAAGACGAACGAAAGCCAAACGACCTACGAATGGATCGGTAGCGATCTTAAACGCAAGACCACAAAGTGGGTCTGCAACAGTTGCATTACGAACCTCGTGCTCGTCAGTTTTTGGGTTAGTACCCTCTACTGCTGGCAAGTCAAGTGGTGATGGAAGGAATGCCATGATGTAATCAAGCAACTTCTGTACACCCTTGTTGTGGAACGATGAACCACACAACATTGGAACGAGAGTCATGTTCATAGTAGCTGTACGAATTGCAACAAGCAACTCCTCTGCTGTGATTGAGTCTGGATCCTCAAAGAATTTCTCCATAAGAGCATCGTCAGTTGCTGCAACCTCTTCGATAAGTTTTGCACGCCACTCAGCAGCCTCTTCTGCCATTGACTCAGGGATTGGTTTTAGCTCGAAGTTGTTACGAACGGTTTTGTCGTCGTAGTAGTAGATTGCGTTATTATATATAAGGTCTACCAAACCTTCGAACTTATCCTCTGCACCGATAGGCAAAACTACTGGAAGAGCTGTTGCTCCGAAGTGCTCCTTGATTTGAGCACATACTGCCAAAAAGTCAGCACCTGTACGGTCCATTTTGTTAACGTAACCCATACGAGGTACGTTGTATTTGTCAGCTTGACGCCATACTGTCTCAGATTGTGGCTCAACACCACCTACTGCACAGAATGTAGCCACTGCACCATCGAGTACACGCAATGAACGCTCCACCTCTACGGTAAAGTCAACGTGACCTGGGGTATCGATAAGGTTGATTTGATAATCCTTACCCATGTAGTTCCAGAACGCAGTAGTTGCTGCTGAGGTGATAGTGATACCACGCTCTTGCTCTTGAACCATCCAGTCCATAGTTGCGCCACCGTCGTGAACCTCACCGATTTTGTGAGTTTTACCTGTATAGAACAGGATACGCTCTGAAGTGGTTGTCTTACCAGCATCAATGTGCGCCATGATACCGATATTACGAGTATATTTAAGATCTCTTGCCATCTTTGTTTTTCTCGATAAATGTGATTAAAATCTAAAGTGAGCGAATGCCTTGTTGGCCTCAGCCATACGGTGCATCTCCTCTTTACGTTTGAATGCTGCTCCTTGTTGGTTGTAAGCATCTACAATCTCAGAAGATAGCTTCTCTGCCATTGACTTACCGGCGCGCTTGCGTGAGTAAAGAACAAGGTTTTTCATTGAAATCGAAATCTTGCGCTCCGGACGAACCTCAGTTGGAACCTGGAATGTCGCACCACCGATACGCTTCGATTTTACTTCGACTTGGGGTGTGATATTCTCAAGAGCCTGTTTCCAGACCTCCAATGGAGATTTCTCAGCATCCTTCATCTTCTTGCTTACGAGTTCTAACGAGTTGTAGAACACAGCGTAAGCAATACTCTTCTTACCATCCAGCATAAGATTGTTAACGAAACGAGTTACCTCGCAATCGCCGAACTTAGGATCCGGAAGTAGAATGTGCTTTTTTGGCTTAGCTTTTCTCATAGCTTTTTCTTAACTACTTTTGTTTGTTTGATTTACTTTTTCTTCTTTGCTCCTGCAGCAGCACCTGCCTTAGGTCTCTTTGTTCCATACTTAGAACGGCGTTGGTGGCGTCCGTCAACTCCTGCTGAGTCGAGTGCTCCACGCACTAAGTGATAACGTACACCGGGAAGATCCTTAACACGACCTCCACGAACAAGTACGATTGAGTGCTCTTGCAAGTTGTGGCCTTCACCTGGGATGTAGGCATTCACCTCTTTGCCGTTTGTCAATCTTACACGTGCAACCTTACGCATAGCCGAGTTTGGCTTCTTTGGAGTTGTTGTGTACACACGTGTACAAACACCTCTACGTTGGGGACACGCTGCGAGTGCTGGAGACTTACTCTTGTACTCCAAGTTTACTCGACCGTTTCTAACTAACTGTTGAATAGTTGGCATCTTAACGTTTTTTGTCCTTAAATTAATAAATTTCGATTTCCCCGCATTGGATTAGTACCCAAAACGGACTGCAAAGATAGGCATTATTTCGCAATCCACAATAGAATCATCATCTTTTTTTATCGATTTATCAATATTTTAGCCCTTTTCAACCCTAATAGCTATTCTTTTTTCTTATGCAATTTTAAATATTATAAGGTTTTATCTATGTATAAAAACATAAACCACTTATTATAAACTGCTTACACCGTTGTATTGAAAGAGAAATTCACACATAAACAGACTAATTTCTCTTCTCTAATTAGATGATAGAATAGATAGAGTTAGAAAAACGCATAAAAAACATAAAAGATTGACATACTGACTCTTAACACATATACAAAAAAAACAGATGTCAATGGCTTACCCATCAACATCTGGAAAAATATTAGCGTAGAGTTTGATTAACAACTCCACGGTATCTTAGCTCTCTGACTCGAACTACTCCTCAACAATTGAGATAGATAGGATCAAATCACCTTGGCGGATATCATCGACCACATCGACACCTTCGACAACTTGTCCAAAGCAAGTGTGCACACCATCGAGGTGTGAGGTATTGTCGCGTGAGTGGCAGATAAAGAATTGCGAGCCACCCGTATCACGTCCTGCATGAGCCATTGAGAGCACACCGCGGTCGTGGTATTGACGAGGTGCAGAGGTTTCGCACTTGATGCGGTAGCCTGGACCACCAGCACCATTTCCAATTGGGCAACCTCCCTGAATAACAAAGTTAGGGATCACACGGTGAAACGTAAGAGAGTTATAGAATCCAGACTCTGCAAGTTTAACAAAGTTTTCAACTGTTCCTGGAGTTTCGTCGCTGTAGAGTTCAGCTTTCATTGTACCTTTTTCGGTCTCTATAATTGCAAATTTTGCCATGATTATATTATTATTGTTTTGGTTTTCTATCAAAAAATGGATTCTTGCTCGACGCACTCACCGCAATAGCGTAGATGTGACGGCATCCTGCAAGGAGCCCAAGACGCTCTGCCGCAGCACCTGCCGAGAACATAACTCGGGTATCAACCCTTAGATCGGACGCTGTTGCACACGCCGAGCCCACAGCAATACCCACATCAACTGTGTTGATTGCGCAGGGCACAAGAGCACTTCGCGAGTCACAAGTATCAAAGCCGCAGTAACCACAATTAAGACCTTGTGGTTTATCGTGAGTACCTATCAATACAATATACTCTGCCGAGAGTATATTGTCGGCATCGCGCAAGAAGAATTTAAATCCATTCTCATCATACATCGCCACTAAGGTACGCGAGAGCTGCACAATCTGCTCTCCATCAATTGCCGCAACCTCAATAATGTCGACCCCTTTGCCTTTGGGTGCTGTACGCGCGGCTGTCATCATCTGCTGAACCACGGTTAGTAGGTGTGCATGGCGGCACTCTCTTTCGTTATGTATCATACTTATCAATGCAAATTAAGGTTTGAGCTTCGCTAAACCAAATTCAGTTATCTATAGTGTTTTGACTCCATCCCCAACCCCCTTCCCTAAATGGAAGGGGGTTTGTCGAGCGGCTAAAGCCACTCTCCTTAGAGACCGCAAATCAAGATTTTTCAAACCTTAATTCGCACTATCAATATATTTTTAGGCAAAAATAGATAATTAATCTGAAAAATAGCTAACTTTGACACATAAAAAATATCTATCATGTTAACAAGTTTAGCCTTTCTTTTTATTTTAGGTCTCTCTCTGGGATATCTATTTAACAAATTACGGTTGCCGGCACTTATTGGAATGTTGGCAGCAGGAGTACTTTTAGGTCCATCGACACTAAATCTACTTGACCCGTCACTTCTTAATATATCGCTTGAACTTCGGCAAATAGCACTTGTTATAATCTTGCTGCGAGCAGGTTTGGCACTCAACTTATCGGAGCTAAAACAGGTGGGTCGACCAGCTATTTTGCTCTGCTTCGTTCCGGCATGTTTCGAAATTGCGGGGATGATACTCTTAGCACCTCCACTACTTGGCGTCTCTCTATTAGATGCGGCAATCATGGGAGCTGTGGTAGCTGCCGTATCTCCTGCTGTAGTGGTTCCCAAAATGCTTAATCTGATGGAACAAGGGCGAGGCACAAACAAGGGAATACCTCAAATGATAATGGCTGGAGGCTCGGTCGACGATGTATTTGTCATTGTGCTATTCACAGCATTCACCACTCTTGCTTTGGGCGGTGAGGTCAACGCTGCAAGCATATTAGACATTCCAATCTCGATTGTTACGGGTGCAGCAATGGGTATTATGGCAGGTCTATGCTTCTCGGAGTACTTCAAACGCTTCCACACTCGCGACTCCATCAAGTTACTGATACTTCTCAGCACCGCATTCCTATTTTTGGCAATCGAAAAGTGTGCCAAAGGAACTGTTGCAATATCTGGACTACTTGGCGTTATGGTGATGGGCATAACAATACTTAGTCGCTACCCAGTTTTAGCAAAGCGAATATCTCCTAAATTAGGAAAACTATGGGTTGGCGCCGAGGTGTTACTCTTTGTATTGGTAGGTGCTTCGGTCGATATAGAGTACGCACTCTCGGCAGGAGCTATTGCCGTAGCACTTATCCTCCTGGCTATGCTATTCCGCATGGCGGGTGTCTTTGTCTCGATGACCAAAAGTTCCCTCAATGGCAAGGAGCGACTATTTTGCATGATCGCGTACACCCCCAAAGCAACCGTACAAGCTGCTATTGGCTCCCTACCGCTGGCTATGGGGCTACCCTGTGGCGAAATTGTCCTCACAGTAGCAGTACTATCAATCTTAATTACTGCACCATTAGGCGCATTTGGCATCGATATGACGCAAGAGAAATTACTCTCACAAGAAGATTCATCACATTAGGGCAAACGCACGAAAAATATTATTTCTTACTGCCTCCGGCGGGTGCGTATCTTGCTTCTTTCTGTGCGCTTCTTTCTGCTTTCTGTGCGCTTCGGACTGCCTCCGGCGGGCGGGGATAGCACCCCCACGGGTGCATACCATTGCGCTTTGGGCTTAGAGATTGCATCTCTAAGATTATAAAGATCAAAGAGTTGTCGCAAATAAATTTGCACAACTCTTTGGCCTTTATAATTTTTTTAAATGCCTACGGCATTTAAACCCAAATCGAGGTGAACCTCGCTGATGTGGTGGTGGCAACCGTAGGTTGACACGCAAGAGATCTATTATGAGGAGCGTTGAAAGTTCACTTTCAAAAGCCCTCATAATAGATCTCTTGCAAAGGGGCAAAGCCCCACCACATCAGTGCAATACAAAAGTCAAAAACGACAGTTTTTGGATCCAAGCTTAAGCTTGGTGCCCGCGCGGCACGAGCGCGATAAGCAGTTATTTTTCGTGCGTTTACTCTACCTTAGCACCCTTATCCTTTGGCTTGCGATAGTAGCGGCGTTGCTTTTTCTTTGGTGCCTGCGTTGCAGCTTGATCACCTGTTGTAGGTGTCTCTGCTTTGGGGCTTATCTTTGCACGACGCTCAGCGCTACCCTTTCCTCCCCTATTTTGAGATTTACTTCCACCACCACGCGATTTGTGTCCACCAGCTCCACGAGAGCCACCTCTACCGCGTTCTACAGCTGCTTTTGGGTTGTATGGAGGTGTCTTACCCAATTCACTGGGCATCTCTAATTGTGTGATATCGCGCTCGATAAACTCTTCGATACGGTGAAATTTACCCTGTTCTGCCTCATTTACAAAAGTTATCGCACGTCCTGTAGCACTCGCACGTCCTGTACGACCAATACGGTGAATGTAGTCCTCGGGGTCGTGAGGAACATCGAAGTTAATCACCAAACTTATGTCGTCGATATCTATTCCACGCGCCACGATGTCGGTTGCCACCAAGATATCGATTTTACCATTTTTGTAGTTGAGCATAACCTCCTCACGACGCTCTTGGTCGAGATCGGAGTGCATTGCACCAACATTGAGTTTCATGCGTTTAAGTTGGTAGCTGAGCTCCTTAACCTTGAGTTTTGAGGAGGAGAATATCAGTGCCTTGCCCTCCATAGGTTGACTAAACAGATGATTGACAATACCCAATTTCTGATTCTCGTAGCAGACATATATACCTTGATCTATCGACTCGCTTGGCTTCGATATTGCTATATTTATCTCTTTCGGCTCTCGAAGGAGCTCCTTTGCCATCTTTCGGATTTTGGGAGGGAGCGTTGCGGAGAACATTATCGTTTGGCGCTCTTTGGGGAGCTGCCCCACCACTCTCATTATATCGTCGAAGAAACCCATGTCGAGCATGCGATCTGCCTCATCGAGAATAAAGTGCTTTACGCCCGAAAAGTCGATTGTTCCACTCTCGATATGAGCTAACAGACGTCCAGGGGTTGCCACAACTATATCGGAGCCACTACACATACCTCGACGTTGAACGTCCCAAGTTTTGCCATCGCCACCGCCATACACCACAGTTGTGGAGACGGGTAGGTAGTATGCAAAACCTTGGAATTGAGTATCAATCTGCATTGCAAGCTCACGTGTAGGCACCATTATAATAGCCTTAATCTTGGAGTCATCGTAGCCGTCAGCATGGCGAGCCTCGATAAGTTGATTGAGGAGAGGTAGTGCAAAGGCAGCTGTCTTTCCTGTTCCTGTTTGGGCACAACCTATTAGGTCGCTACCCTCCAATATAACTGGTATAGTCTGCTCCTGCACTGGTGTCATCTGCTCGAAACCCATCTCCTCGATGGCATCAAGCAGGTCGTAATCTAAATCTAATTCGTCAAAATACATAATTCTCTTTTATTTTATAATTTCACCAAAAAGAGTAGCTGAAGAACATGATTTTATGATCACATTTACATAGTCACCAACTTTGATGTCGTTGCGGTCAAATATAACCACCTTGTTTTGCGATGTGCGACCAAACATCTGTTCGTCGCTACGCTTCGATACCCCCTCGACCAACACCTCAAACTCTCGACCTACATCTTCAGCATTACGCGCAGCCGAAAGGGTGTTTTGGAGGTTGATGATCTCGGTGAGGCGAGCTGTCTTAAGCCCTTCATCGATATTGTCGGGCAGACTCTTCGACGCCACTGTACCTGGGCGCTCCGAGTATTTGAACATATAGGCGAAGTCGTAACCTACGGTGCGCATAAGCGAAAGGGTCTCTTCATGCTCCTCTTGGGTCTCTCCCGAAAATCCTGCTATGATATCGGTCGTAATAGCGCAATCTGGGATCAGGCGACGTATTGCAGCCACACGATCGAGATACCACTCACGGCTATACTTACGATTCATACGTTCGAGCATAGCTGTAGAGCCTGACTGAGCTGGTAGGTGGATAGCACGACAGATGTTGGGCGTAGAGGCGATAACCTCCAATAGCTCATCGCTCATATCTTTGGGGTGAGAAGTAGCGAAACGCACACGCAAAAGAGGGGATACTGCCGCTACACGTCGCATAAGTTCGGGGAAGTTGACCTCTCCACTACAGTACGAGTTGACGTTTTGACCCAAAAGGGTGACCTCTCGATATCCATTCTCGAAGAGCGAACGCGCCTCCTCGACGATTGTTTCGGCATCACGGCTACGCTCACGACCACGAGTATAGGGAACCACACAGTAGGTGCAGAAGTTGTTGCAGCCACGCATAATTGCTATAAATGCGCTTACTCCAGCCTTATCAAGACGCACTGGCGAGATCTCGGCATAGGTCTCCTCGGTCGAGAGCAGAGTATTGGCTCCCTTGCTGCCTGCCTCGGCGCTATGCAGAAGCTGGGGCAGATCACGGTATGAGTCGGGACCAGCAACAATATCTACCCCCTTATCTCCCTCCAAAAGGCTCTCCTTGAGGCGTTCTGCCATACAACCAATAACACCAATCACAAGAGCCTTGCGCTTGCGACGTAGGTGCTGCATCTCGCGCAGACGCCCCCATATACGTTGCTCGGCATTGTCTCTGATGGAGCAAGTGTTGATAAGAATTACATCCGCCTCTTCGATCTTGTCGCAGTAGATGTAACCCTCTTTTTGAAGAATTGAGACTACAATTTCGCTGTCGCCAACATTCATTTGACAGCCATAGGTCTCTACAAATAGTCTCTTGCCCATACCTTGCAGTGGGCGTAAGTTATTGATATTTAGATTCAAAATATATCAGTTTAATTAAGTTAAAGATTATTCGGCCTGCACTACATCTTTATCGGGGAAACTCTTAAATCCCTCGCCATAAGTATTGTAGGCATCTGTAACAACACAAAATGCCTTCGGGTCGAACTTTTTTATTGCATATTGAACAGAGTTAACCTCCTTGCGGCTCACCACCAAGAAGATCATCTCTTTATCGTCATTAGAATACATTCCCTTTGCTTTGATGTAGGTTGCACTACGATCCAGGTCGTTGATAATAAAGTCACGGAACTCACCGCTCTCACGGCTACTAATAACAAAGAGAAGTTTGTCGTATGAGGCTCCATCGATAACATAGTCGATAACCCTCGACACAATGTAGATCGTTACAAGCGAGTAGAGCGAAAGCTTCCACCCTGCCGAAACACCTACCTCAACTACCTTTTCGGGCGACTGCATAAAGCCAAAGCCAATCACAAAGAGACCCAGCAACACTACAATACTATCGGAGAGCAACATACCATTCGAGAACTTAAAGCCTGCGAAACGTTGCAAATACATCGCAATGATATCGGTGCCGCCAGTAGTAGCACGATTACGCAACACCAATCCTTGACCTATTCCAACCAAAACTGAGCCCATAATGGTAGCCAATATCAGATCATTCGAAAGATCTATGCTACCGCCCAAAAGCTGCGAGGGATCCAACTGTCGCATTGCCTCCTGTGAGGGATATATCAAACGGTCGAAGAGGTTCATAAAGCCTGGAGTGATAAGCGCTGCAAAGAGGGTTCGACCGGCAAATTGTCGCCCCAAAATGATAATAGCACTTATAAGAAGTGGTATATCAAACATATAGCCAAAGGTTCCGACTTGAACCGATGGGAAGATATTATGCATAACGATACCCAACCCATAGACTCCTCCTGGTACGATGTTGTATGGAGATATAAAACAGTTGTAACCAAAAGCTAAAAGAGCAGAGCCAATTACAATTAGAGCAATTGAACGCCACCACTCAAACGAGTAGATAGGCTGAGCGAAACTTTTTAGTCTATCATTCATAACATATAAAATTTTATGGCACAAAGATAGAGAATAAATGACTAATAGCCAACTTATTTAGTTCCTATTTTAGGGTAAACGCACGAAAAATATTATCTCTTACTGCCTCCGGCGGGCGGGGATAGCACCCCCGCGGGTGCATACCTTTCTTGCGCTTTGGGCTTAGAGATTACATCTCTAAGATTATAAAGATCAAAGAGTTGCCGCAAATAAATTTGCACAACTCATTGGTCTTTATAATTTTTAAATGCCTGCGGCATTTAAACCCAAATCGAGGTTCACCTCGCTGAGGTGGTGGTGGCAACCGTAGGTTGACACGTAAGACATCTATTATGAGGAGCGTTGAAAATTCATTTTCAAAAGCTCATCATAATAGATGTCTCGCAGAGGGGCAAAGCCCCCACCACATCAGCGCAACAAAAAAGTCAAAAACGACAGTTTTTGGATCCAAGCTTAGCTTGGTGCCCGCGCGGCACGAGCGCGATAAGCAGTTTATTTTCGCGCGTTTATGAAACCACCTCTTCGCTTATCGAACTCTTAACCTCTGCTTGAGATTAAGGGTCGAGGTTGCTGTAATACCGTTGAGACGACATATTGCAGATACAGTCGTGTGGTATTGTTCGGCTATCTCCGACAAGGTATCGCCGCTCTTTACATAGTGATATTCTGCTCCTGCAACACTACTTTGTGTGGTGGTAGTAGAGGCAGCGGAAGATGATGATGAAGATGATGCAGGCAGATAGATCACCTGACCGATACTCAATCGAGCATTACGCGAGAGACCGCTAAGATTGCAGATTGTCGTTACCGTTGTGTTGTTGCGAGTCGCAATCTCGGACAATGTGTCCCCACTCTTAATCACATATTTCACCTTTGCCGTAGAGCTCCCACTTGTCTTTGCGGTGCTTGTCTTTGGCGCATAAACAGCCGAAGATGACGATGCGGGCAGATAGAGCACTTGACCAATATTTAGTCGAGAATTTCGCGAAATACCACTAAGGTTACATATCGCCGTAATGGTGGTATTGTTGCGGGTAGCGATCTGGGATAGTGTATCGCCACTTCTTACAATATACTTTATGCTTCCCGACTTATCGACACTCTTTGGTGTTGATGCAGGTGTTGATACTGCGCTCTTAGCGGCTGCAACTTCGGAGGGGCTTTTCGAAGCCACCTTGACTCCATCTCGCACAATAAGGCGTTGCCCAATACGAAGAGTCGACCTCGAAGAGATACCATTGAGGCGGCATATTGTGGCTACCGTAGTTCCGTTGTTTGCCGCAATTCGAGAGAGGACATCACCTGACCTTACTATATGGTACTTAATACTTATCTGCGAGATGATATAATCTTCGCGCTCCTGCTCCGAGTCGTTATTCGATGCAAAGAGTCGACCATTGCGCATTGTAACATAGAGATTTGCATCCTTTATTTTGCGATTCTCGGTGTCGAGGATCAATGCAGGGTCGATATAGTGCCCCGCAACACGCACCTCAAAGTGAAGGTGCGAGCCTGTAGAGCGACCTGTGTTACCTGCCAAGGCGATTATGTCACCAGCCTTCACCTCGTCATTCACCTCAACCATCAACTTTGAGGCGTGAGCGTATAGGGTCTCCAAGCCATTGTAGTGGCGGATAATAACACAGTTACCAAATGAACTATAATATTTTGCTAAGCGCACCACACCATCAAATGCAGCATAGAGATTGTCGCCCGTGTATGCCTTAATATCGATTCCAGCATGCATGCGACCTTTGCGCCAACCATATTTCGAGGTGATGTAACCATCTGCCGGATAGAAATTATCTTCGGAGCAAAGATCAACAACCATATCCTCGACCACAATACCTTTATACTCTGGAATAACTACGGAGGTCGTCTGATCACCTTCGAAGTGCGGAATCTGCATCATTCGCTCGGGCTCCTCCTCAAGTTGCGCAATGGGCACAGGTTCAATAAATAGTGTGTCTCGCGGAGATGCCTCTAACATTGGTTCACTTGCAGGAATCTCAACGATAAACTGCTCTAAACTATCAACTGCTACTTGAGACTCATTTGCCGCCAACTCTGCTGCTGCATTTTTTCGGTTGGACAACAGAGTGGAACATGAGGTGAAAGAAAGGATGGTGACGAGAACCAGGCAGCAGGTTTTGGTGGTATTTGACATTGTTAGCTTTTAAATTCTATAATTTTAATATTTAGAGTTAAACTCTATTCGACTCCAAATTATGTTATTCTTAATGTTTCACCCACTCTCTCAAGAGGGTGTGGTGCTATTAAAGAGGTATGTAGCCCCTCTCTTTAGCTGTCGTAAACCAAGATCTATCGAACCTTAATTCACATTTTTAAGTTTTATCAACTACAAAGATAGATATTTTTTTTAAAAATACGATCTCCATTTGGGCATTTACAGGGCAAACGCACGAAAAGTATTATTTCTTATGCCTCCGGCGGGCGGGGATAGCACCCCCGCGGGTGCGTATCATTGCAATACAAAATCAAAAACTACAGTTTTTGAATCCAAGTTTAAGCTTGGTGCCCGCGCGGTAGGAGCGCGATAAGCAGTTTCTTCATGCGTTTGCTCTGGGCATTTGCGCAATTTAGTAAATAGAAATTCAAAACTGTTTCTTTACCTTATAAAGCGCCAAAGAATAATTTTCACACATTTGACTTTAATTTAACCTCAAAGTTATATTGTTAATAGATAAATTTTCACTACCTTTGTTGCGGATTTTTGGGCGTATGCCCCTCGTGCAAAATAGAAAGTAAAAAATTCACAAGTTTTAATAACAATATAATTAACAAAAACTATGAGTCAGATTGTAGAAGTACACGCAAGAGAGATCTTGGATTCAAGAGGTAACCCAACTATCGAGGTTGAGGTAACAACCCTTAGTGGTGTAATGGGCCGTGCTGCAGTTCCATCAGGAGCTTCAACAGGTGTTAATGAGGCACTTGAGCTTCGTGATGGCGACAAAGGTCGTTTCCTTGGTAAAGGTGTTTTGAAGGCTGTAGAGAACGTTAACGAGGTTATCGCTCCAGCAGTTATTGGTCTTGATGTAACAGACCAAGTTGGTGTTGACCGCACAATGCTTGAGCTTGACGGTACAGCAACTAAATCTAAATTGGGTGCTAACGCTATCCTTGGTGTATCTTTGGCTTGTGCAGTAACTGCTGCTAAACTTCTTGAGATGCCACTTTATCGCTATATCGGTGGTACTAACGCTAAAACTTTGCCAGTTCCAATGATGAACATCATCAATGGAGGTTCACACTCTGATGCTCCTATCGCATTCCAAGAGTTCATGATCCGTCCGGTTGGTGCTCCTTCATTCCGTGAGGCTCTTCGTATGGGTGCTGAGGTATTCCACGCACTTAAGAAAGTACTTCACGACCGTAACCTTTCAACTGCTGTAGGTGACGAGGGTGGTTTTGCTCCTGCTCTTGACGGTACTGAGGATGCTCTTCAATGTATCATCAAAGCTATCGAGGCTGCTGGTTACAAACCAGGTCGTGCTTGCGAGGGTGGCGACGTTTCAATAGGTCTTGACTGTGCTTCTTCTGAGTTCTACAGCGACGGCATCTACGACTACTCTAAGTTCGAGGGCGCTGAGGGTGCAAAACGCACTTCAGCTGAGCAAGTTGACTTCCTTGAGTCTCTTATCAACGCATACCCAATCGACTCTATCGAGGATGGTATGAACGAAGAGGACTGGGACGGTTGGAAGATGCTTACAGAGCGTATCGGAGACCGTTGTCAATTGGTAGGTGACGACTTGTTCGTAACTAACGTTGACTTCTTGGCTAAAGGTATCGAGATGGGTGCTGCTAACTCAATCCTTATCAAGGTTAACCAAATTGGTTCTCTTACTGAGACTCTTAACGCAATCGAGATGGCACACCGTGCTGGCTTCACAAGCGTAACTTCACACCGTAGTGGTGAGACTGAGGATACTACAATTGCTGATATCGCAGTTGCTACTAACTCTGGTCAAATCAAGACTGGTTCACTCAGCCGTTCTGACCGTATGGCTAAGTACAACCAACTTCTTCGTATCGAGGAGGAGCTTGGCGAGCGTGCTATTTATGGTTACAAAAAAGTTATCCGCAAATAAGCAGATCTCTTTTATAAATTAACAACTTTTAGTTTCGGATAAGAGACTCCTATTCGAAACTAAAGTTAATATTTGAGAGCTAAAAGTTAGGGATGTTCACGATGAACACCTAACTTTTAGCTCTTTTTTTTTGCGCCATATCTCCACAGCCAACGCATACTCATCGCCGTTTGCCCTATGCACAAATAGCTAAAAATAGTTATTTTCTCACCATTTGCAACACTTTTATAGCTCTATATTGCGATTGTGTGAGATTGAAAAACTCTCTAACTTTGCGGTCGAAAATAACGGTTAAGAATTTTAGAGAGAGAGAGATTAGATGAGATTTTATTTAGCACTTATAATATTAACAATGTCAACTTTGGCATTGTGGGCAAGTGATGATAGTGCGAAGAGAGCCCATGAAGGGGTTATCCTGGGAAGAGTCACCTCGGCTGAGAGTGGTGAGCCTATTCAATATGCTGCCATTTTTGTAGGCAGCGACAGCAGAAATGGAGTAACAAGCGACCAGAATGGTGAATTTCGCTTAACAATACCTCTTGGAAGCCACTCAATAATCACCACCTGCATGGGTTATGAGGAGCTCACAGAGAAGATCACTATAACCTCCCAAGAGGCTATAGAACTTAATTTTAGACTTAGGG
The DNA here is from genome assembly GCA_044433965.1 of Rikenellaceae bacterium. Classification (GTDB taxonomy): domain Bacteria; phylum Bacteroidota; class Bacteroidia; order Bacteroidales; family Rikenellaceae; genus Alistipes. The sequence continues at coordinate 44,012 of JAWXTF010000008.1, forward strand.
AGTCATCCGAGAATATTGAAGAGGTTGTTGTTGTGGGTGAGAGCAACAGCGCTAAAGTCAACAAACTATCCTTCAATGTTCAAGCTATCGCAATTGACGACCTGAGGAATACTACAGCAAACTTGACAGATGTGCTCTCCAAGGTCAATGGAGTACGCATTCGCGAGTCGGGAGGCGTGGGAAGCGACGCCAAGATAAGCCTCAACGGTTTTTCGGGAAACCACGTCAAGATATTTGTCGATGGCATTCTCCAAAGTGGCAATAGCGCTTTCTCTTTGAACAACATCCCGGCAAACTATGCAGAGCGCATCGAGGTCTATTCGGGTGTTGTACCTATTGAATTTGGATCAGATGCTATGGGAGGGGTGATCAACATCGTGACCAAGAGTAAAGATAGCAGTGGTTGGGATCTCGATGCATCCTACTCATACGGCTCATTCAACACTCACCGCAGCAATGTTACCTTCACACAGAAGCTCGACAATGGATTCCAATATAAGATTAATGCCTATCAAAACTACTCGGATAACAACTTCAAGATAGACAACACGGTAACAATATTTAATGGATCTGCCTCCTACACTCCAACTGAGATACACACCGTAGAGCGCTTCAACGACAACTATCACAACGAGGCTGTTATTGCAGAGGTGGGCTTTCGAGGTAAGAAGTGGGCCGATGTAGCCACGCTGAGTCTCAACTACGCACAATTTTATCGAGAGGTGCAGACGGGCACACGACAAAAGGTGGTCTATGGAGATCGTCACAGAGAGGGTTACTCGGTGACTCCCACACTACAATATGCCAAACGAAATCTCTTTACGCGTGGGTTGTCTATACGAGCAAATGCCAACTACAACTATGGATTGACCCACGTGATCGACACCACTGTTTTTGCATATAACTGGTTTGGTGAGACCCAATACAAAGGTTCTGCTCGAACATACACCTATCGAGAGACCAAGCAGAATAGTCTCAATGCCAACGCAAATGCAACATATGTTGCTGGCAAAGCGCACACTATAGCCTTGAACTACTCGATAAATTCTACCGCGCGGCTCACGCGTGCAGCAGAATCGGGGACTACATATGGCGACTACGCCGAACCTCAATACACAACTAAGGGTCTTACGGGACTCTCCTACATGTACAAATTAGATAACCTATTTAATGCTCAACTATTTGGAAAATACTACACACAGAGCAACGACGGTGTGACATACGACACCGAGGGTGTGAGAGTTGAGCGCCACGAAACGAATGGTTATTTGGGTTATGGCGCTGCTGGAACCCTCTTCTTTCTCAATGGATTTCAGACAAAACTCTCCTACGAGTTAGCATATAGACTCCCCTCAACCGTTGAGCTATTTGGAGATAGCGATCTGGAATTGGGAAATATTGGACTTGAGCCCGAGAGTAGCGACAACTACAATATCAACCTTACATATAACCGCACCTTTGGCAAACATAGAACAACATTGGGTGGAGGCTTAGTCTACTGCGACTCCAAAAATTTTATTCGTCGAGTGGTCTCCTCCGACGGAGAGTCAGCCTCCTCGGTCAATCATGGTAATGTTGTAACAAAGGGTTGGATCGCGACACTGAGTTATGAGTATGGTAGATTATTCTCCTTATCGGGCAATATCAATACACTCAATGCACGCGACAATGAACCCCTCGACATCACCACCGGCTACCAGAGCACAACCTATGGTCAGCGTATGCCTAACGAGCCATATATGTATGCTAATGCAGATGGTCGCGTAAATTTCTACGATGTTTTCAGCCGTGATGACCACCTCTATTTGGTCTATGATCTCTTCTACCAACACGAATTTCCACTCTATTGGGAGGGATATGGAGATAAAGATACCAAAAAGTATGTACCCACACAATGGGCACACAACATCACCCTACACTACGTCATCAAAGGTGGCAAATACAACTTCTCGCTGGAGTGCAAAAACCTTACAGACGCAATGTTATACGACAACTTCAGCCTCCAAAAAGCGGGACGCGCTCTATATGGAAAGGTGCGCATCAATTTGGGAAGTAGACACACAAAGAAATAATCAACACAATTATAAATAAAAAAAATGAAAAAAGGATTCTTATTAAGATCACTTAGCTACGCTATGGTAGCTGCAACAATCGCACTTTCGTGTACAAAAAACGATGACAACAATACAACAAACCCAGACGATGGTTCGACAGATGGTCAAAGCATAAGCAAATACATTCTTGCGGTAAGCTCAACGGATGGCGCCGACTACCTACTCTACACCGATGAGTTAGGTGGTGAGGATCTATCAATCTTGGGCTCGGGTGTTGAGACTGACCTTACGAGTGCACAATGGTACTTCTTCAAGGATAGTCGAGTATTTGGTCTAAAGTACAACGATGGAGACCCTGTACCAATGGAGACATACGAGATGGGAGAGACCAAACCTGTTCTTGGTTTGGAGTATGAAAGCTACCGCTTTACCACTTATGGCACTTGGGGTGACGAGGTGATCACATCGGCTTCAAACTCTTGGACTTCGGCTTCAACGGGTGTCTATGAGCCATACTACAACACCGAAGTATACCCACGCTATATGCAGATCGCTCACTACGATTCAAAGAGCGGAATTGCAAAATATTATGACTTCGAGGCAGACAACTACCTTGGTACAGGCGAGTATGTCAACTTTGCAGGATTTGCTGAGTCGGACGGTAAGTTGTATGTATCGGTATATGCTATGGGAGCAACTGCTTATGGAACCACCAAGTATCAATCATCATTCGAAGATGCATCGGCGTCGTACTATGGAGACAAATCCGACTACCTCGCATATGTATCGTCAGGCTGGGGTGGCTCGGGCTCGGGCTCATTCAAACCGGGTGAGATTCCTACAACTCCTTTCCCAGATCAGTTTCACATTGCGATCTTCCAAGATGGTGACGACCTCTCCACATCTAAGCCAGTCGTAATTAGCGACGCTCGAATGTCTCCTGCATGTGGACGTCAAAAATCTGCTCAATATCCAACAATATTTGCAGACGATAGCAGCGACATCTACATCTTCTCTCCAGGTAATGAGCGCTCATACGAAGGCGCGGGTGTTGTACTCTACAGCGACGAGACCAAAGAGAGCGAGAAACAGCACTCAGACCTTAGCGGCAATGTGATTGGCGATGGTAAGTTGTATAAGTCTGCGGGCACACACAAAGCATCGGTTATGCGCATCACCAAGGGTGCTACAGCACTCGACGAGAGCTACGGAGTATTTGACGTTGAGGCAGCTATGGGAGGTCGTTCGTTCCTCACATGTTACCACATCGAAGGTTCAGGATCTAAGTTCCTTGTGCAGGCATATAACGATGCTAACGTTCAATATACCTCTGGAGTAAGTTACAAATATTATATCGTCGATGCAGCAGCGAAAACTGCAATTGAGGTTAGCGGACAACCAGAGCCAACCACAATATCGGCTGTAAGTCGCAACCCATACTTCGAAGATGGAAAAGCTTATGTTGGTATCACATCTTCAGAGAATAGCTCTCCGGTGCTCTACGAGATAGATTCAAATAGTGGTGTAGCCGAGAATATTGCAAATGTAAACTGCTCTGCGATCCTCTCAATAGGCAAGCTCACGAAGTAAAGCATCTTGTTGCAACTTCATTTGTTAAACACAAATCAAAGAATCGAAATATGATAAATGCAACTTTTGATCTTCTTGACTTTCTGAGATCCAACTTCTCGTTTCTCTTCGCCTTAGCGCTCTATACACTTCTCGCTATCACACTCTCGAAATCGATAAAAACACACTATAGAGCCTACTATTGGCTCTTTGGTGTGATCTCCTTCTGCTTTATTATTCCTGTATCCGCACGACTACTTGGGCTTACCCTACCATTTAATTTAGGACAGATCCCACTGGTAGGAGTTGCAGCAAGCGAACTCTCAAGCGCCGCAAACTTTATTCACCCAATATTGGTGATTATAATGTATATGGGAGCACTAAGCGCCAAGAATAAATATGTAGGACGTTTAATGTCGATACGCAAGGAGCTCTCCATAATTGTTGGTTTTCCGGTCTTGGCACACGTCGTAAAGCGCCTCTTTGGAACATTCCCCGGAGGATGGCAATACTTCTTCGACAATGAGACCTACATGCAAAACCCACGTGTCACAAGCGCACTGGGCTCGGGCATAACAAGTTTTGCGTTTGTGTTGGGATTGGCTATGACAATACTATTTTTAGTACTGTGGATCACCTCATTCGACTCAGTGCACCGCAAGTTAGGGACAAAACGCTGGAAAGGTATCCAACGATGGTCATATGGACTCTACGCAATGTTGTTTATCCACTCACTATGCCTTCAGGTGGGGGGCATGATCTCGGATGATGCACGAGCAAGAGAGCAAGAGATACAAAAAACAAAGGTCGAAGTGGTCGACTCTACACAAGGTGCAGCCGCCGCACACAAAGCACCAGCACAAGGCGCACAAGCTAAAAGTTCAGGTCATAGTCATGGACCTCGCAACTTTTCACTTGAGAGTGTCGAGATATCAAAATCTACAATACGTTGGGTTAATATCTTTAGCTACTTGTTGATCTACGGCTCCTACCTATACCTTCGCCTCCGCAAGGCTCGCAAGAGCAAACGCAGGGCAGAGGCATAGAAAATATTATATTTTATGCCTTCGGCAGGCGGGGATAGTCCACCGCAGGTGCGCACCATTGCGCTTTGGGTTTAAATGCTAAAAGCATTTAAACCCAAAGCTATATTCACCCCTATGATGTGGTGATGGCAAACGGAGGTTGACAGGCGATATTTTTAAAACCCCCACTAAAAATAGAAAAAAAAGCATACTTCATATTGAGAAATAATTTAGATATTGCAGGGTCTAAAACAACTAAAAAATGAGAAAAATATTTACTTCGCTATTATTGGTGACCTCGGTATGCATATCGTGCAGTGAACTGCCCGTAGCAAGCTCTACACCAAACACCTACTGCAACCCCATGGATCTGAGTGCACGCTTTATGGTTGACAAATCTGAATCGCGACGCGAAGCTGCCGACCCAACCATGGTACTCCACAAGGGTACATATTATCTATTTGCCTCCAAAACTGGCGGCTACTGGCACTCCGAAGATATGAAGAGGTGGAGCTTGGTTGTGACCGACCAGATCCCAACCGAGGATTACGCTCCCACCGCCATCTCAATGCGGGACACGATGTTCTTTATTGCGTCGAGTGGTGCGGATGATCGTAATAAGATCTACAAAAGCGCAGACCCCAAGAGTGGAGAGTGGGAAGTTGCGTGCGAGGGGATAGAGGTCGGAGCGTGGGATCCCTGTTTTTTTCAGGATGATGACCAGAGGCTATACTTCTATTGGGGATGTTCTAACTACAACCCAATGTATGGAGTGGAGATGGATCCCTACACATTTAAGTTTATTGGGGAGCCCAAAGCACTTATTCAATCAGATTATCAAAATCGAGGATGGGAGATTAGTGGCGACTACAATACACGCAAGGAGCTTAAACCTTGGATAGAGGGAGCCTGGATGAACAAACATAATGGTAAATATTATTATCAATATGCGGGACCAGATGCCTGTTACAAAAGCTATTGCGATGGGGTTATGGTGAGTGATTCTCCACTGGGGGAGTTCACCTTAGCACCACACAATGCCTTTGCTTATAAGCCTGAGGGGTTTGCCTGTGGCGCTGGACATGGCTCCACTTTTGAGGATAAATTTGGCAATTTGTGGCATGTAGGAACACTCTCTATAGCGGTCAAGCACCGTTTCGAGCGTCGCATCTCGATGTTCCCAACTTTCTTCGATCAAGCAGGAAATCTATATAGTCATGCCCGCTTTGGCGACTACCCAATGCACATACCCTCAAAGAGGGTCACCTCACCCAAAGAGATTGAGACGGGGTGGATGCTACTCTCCTACAACAAGACGGTTGAAGTCTCTTCGCAGTTGGAGGATCACCAAGCCGCCAATATGACCAACGAGGATATTCGCACTTATTGGAGTGCTGCAACCGGAAACAGCCAAGAGTGGGCTTCGCTCGACCTTGGCGCAAGATGCGAAGTTTGTGCAATTCAAGTAAACTTTGCCGAGCACGACGCCAATATAAGAGGGCGCAAAGAGGGCATCGTACACCGCTACATCGTTGAGAGTTCAAACGACGGTTCAAAATGGCATATGATAGACAACCAAAGCAACTCCTCAACAGACAATACACACAACTACATAGAACTCACCTCACCTATTGAAGCGCGATATATTAGGGTCACCAACATTGAGGTCCCCGGAGGAACATTTGCAATATCTGGATTGCGTGTATTTGGTAGAGCGGAGGGTGATGCACCCTCAATGGTGGAGCAGTTCAGAGTCACTCGCGACCCTGAGGATCGTAGAGACGCTACCCTTTGTTGGGACCCTGTTGCTGGAGCTACGGGCTACAATATAACTTATGGCGAGAGCGAAGAGCTGATGTACCACAACTATATGGTCTACGATGCGAACTCGGTCGAGATAAGAACTTTGAATGCCGGCAGCCCCTACTACTTCACAATTGAACCATTTAATGAATCTGGAGTAGGACAAATTAGTCAAAAAGTGTGTGTAAAATAATTTCACCCACCTATTTATTACAAATTACCCATCATAAGTTTGAAATTTATATCTTAAATTTGCACTATAAAGGTTACACAGGTTATATGGTTGGTTAGTTTAGTGGTGTACATAAACAATGTAACATCGACGGTTTTTCTCTTTGTGGTTATTGGGAAAACCAAAAGAAGAGAGAGTATGATTTCTAAGATCAGCTCTCTCTTTTTTTGTTGAATCAAGTCAGTTAGATTTTAGAAAAAGCAAGGGTACGCACCCGCGGGGGTGCTATCCCCGCCCGCCGGAGGCAGAAAGAAGCGCACAGAAAGAAGGGAGGAAGCGCACAGAAAGCAAGAAGGTAGTATGCACCCACTCCACAAAAAAATCATTTTATTTCTCAAAATGGCTATCCTGCCCCTACAACTGCTCATTAAATTAAAATCCCCCACAAGAACGCACTCTTAAACGTCACTACTGGTTGTCTATTAATAGATAAATTTGCATAAGAATCAAAACAACCAAATTTTATGAAACTACTAAAAACATTATGCACGCTGCTGCTCTGCATGCCATGGTTAACTATCCAGGCAGCAACTCCAGGCAGCTATGAAGCGACCTACACTCTGGAGAGCAACTCGATAGAGTATCGAGCAACATCTAAATTCCATCGCACAATCTACGTCGATGCCGCTGACGGAGATGACTCAAAGAGTGGATTGAAGAGATCTGAGGCGATTAAGAGTCTCGAACAACTTGCAAAGATGAACCTTGGAGCAGGTGACCAAGTTTTACTCAAGGGTGGTCAAAAACACTATGGCACAATCGAGCTGATTGGCATTGCCGATAGTCAAGAGAAGAATAAAACACTCCACATAGGTAGCTATGGCAAGGAGAAAGCAACAATCGATTTTAGCGGCTACCCAGCGGGCGTCTATCTTTGCAGCAGCTCTAATGTCACAATCTCGGATCTAAAGATTACGGCAAATGGCTCACTCAACTCCACCAAACATATGTTCCGCGAGGCAGATGCCAACACCCGCGACCGCATAGGAGTTCAAATCGTCAATACTGCACACAACAAGGAGACGAAACAAAACCCGGGTGATATGAGTAATATCACCATATTTAATGTCGACTTCTACGACATCTATTACTACAATGCAGGCGACAAAGATATTCCAACAAATCGTCCATGCCGCTCATGGTCTGAGCCAAGCATCAACTACGGCTACGCGATAAAAGGACGCAATGAAGTCTCAAACACAAAGATCGAAAACATCTTGGTTGAGCAGTGCACAGTTCGCGATGTTAGTAATATGGGTGTACAATTAACTGGAGGCACCAAAAATATCTTCAACAATTTGAAGTTTACAAGATGCTCATTTACAAAGAGTGGTGGTCCCGGTTACATGTTTGCCAACTGCAACAATGTGATCTTGGAGAGATCAAAGACCTACCGCTCGGGTAGCTTCGATGATCCTCGCAAGTGGGGACGTGGTAGTGGTATGTGGTTGATGAATTGCGATGGGTTCCTAATCGAGCACAACCACTTTGAGAGTGCTTCGGGAATTGGTGATAGCTGCGGCGCACATATCGACCATGGCAATAGAAATGTTACTATTCAATACTGCTTTAGCAAAAATAATGCAGGTGGATTTGTCGAAATATTGGGCAAAAACAGAAACTGCTCATACCGCTATAATATTAGTGTGGACGACGGTTGGCGCAACTCTCAAAAGAAGGATCCTCGCCAGAGCGAACAATATTGGTCAGGAACTACAGCTCTCACCTTGGGCACTTTGGTCTCGGTTTGTGGCTACACAGGGGGTGATTTTATAGGACCCTACCAGGTATATGTCTACAACAATACGATTGTCTCGACCGACAAGCGAGAGGATGGCTTTATCAATCCTTTTGTATTCCAGATCGCAACCTCGGCTACGGGCGTCTACGTGGCAAATAACATCTTCTATGTTCCACAAAAGATGGATAGCGGTTGGTCGGAACATATCAAAACTATCGACGGACGCGAACAGATCAAAGATAAGGCGTTCGACTTCAAAAAAGGAGTTGACAACAACGGAGTACTTTCGATTGAGGATATGAGTGCGGAGGAGATCATAAACAAAGATGTAGTTATTAAAAATAATTTATATCGACTCTACGACCCCAACTTCCCACTTGCCGAGAATGCACTTCCAGAGGCACTCAATGATGAAGGTAAACAGGTCGGATATGTAGATCTCAATGCATTGGGAGGTGACCCTCAATTTGCAAATGTGGATGGCAAGAGTGTTGAAGATTTTATCCCCTCCAATCGTGAGGTGATCGAGCGCGGTATCGAGATCGAGAAGTTGAGTTCTGATTTAACTTCATACGGATTGTCGACACACTCAAGTGAGCGTGCGAAGGGAGAACCTCTATCGCTTGAGGTCGAATACGATTTCTTCGGCAATAAGATTCGAACCCCTATCATCGGCGCTGTGAATCCAGCAAAGTAGAGAAGTCAAAATTCTATATGCATTAATTTCGATTATATCGGTTTTTATGGGTCTGGTGACCATAAAAACCGATATAATCGAAAAATGCGCACTCTTTTGATAGAAAAAAGAATCTATTAAATGGTAGAATAGTAATAAATTTGACTTTGAAAAATTTAACAGATAATACAATATTTACAGATGAGATATTTGCCAAGGAGGGAAGAAGCCACCCAAAGGACAAACTACCATTAATTTTCTCATCAATGTAAACATTTAACCTAATGAAAATTGAAGGCTACAGACAAAGTGCAGAGGTAAAAAAAAAGTAAACGAGTGCAAGAAACAGATAAGATATTTTATATTTGCACTCACAAACCTAACAAACTATTTACAAATTTGAATTAAAACAGAGATGATTTAACTTTTCTTTAAAAAAAAACCGAACAAAACTAAAAAGGTAATTAAACCATTCGCGAGCGAGTGGTAAGTAAATGAACAGAATAAATAACTAAGATGCATGGAGCTGCGAAGAACAACTCTATTTTATAAAAAACCTAATTATAAAACGATCTTGCTTCACGGCGCGCTTACATCTTATTAAAATTAAAACTTATGCAAACAAAAACAATGATGCGCAAAGTCATACTATTATTAATAGTCTACTTGAGTATGCCATTGTTCGCAAATTCTCAAACATTGAAGGGCGTTGTTATGGAAAAAGAGACACCTCTTGTGGGAGTTGCGATACAGGTGATGGGCGATACAGGTGGTCAACTTACAGATATTGATGGTGCCTTTACATTAAACAATGTAAAACGTGGTGATAAAATCTTATTTGACTACTTGGGACTAAAATCTCAAACTATTGTCTACCAGGGTCAAACATTCATAAAAGTTGAAATGGTTGCCGACGACCAGATTATCGACGAAGTTGTGGTTGTAGGATTTGGTCAGCAACGCAAAGAGAGTGTCGTAGGTGCGATCACCCAAGCATCGAGTGAAGATATCCTTAGAGCAGGTAACGTAACCTCAATCTCGGAGGCCCTTACAGGACTGCTCCCCGGAGTATCAACAATGCAGGCAACAGGACAACCTGGTTCAACCGACGCTACGCTTTTGATCCGTGGTAAAGCCACTTGGGGTAGCGACTCATCGCCTCTATTTATGGTCGACGGTGTGGAGCGTGATTTCAACTCACTTGATCCAAACGAAATTGCTTCAATCTCAGTATTGAAGGATGCCTCAGCAACAGCAGTGTATGGTGTGAAGGCTGCAAATGGTGTGATCCTTATAACCACTAAGATGGGTAAAAAGGCAGAGCCTCAAATTAACTTCAGCGCAACATGGACTATGAAGAGTCCTACAATTGATACTGACTATATCTCAGATTATCCAACTACGCTCCAATATTATAATCAGGCTTCGATGAATGATGATAAATTCGATCAGTTGGTGACCGACCGCGAGATTGCTATTTGGTCTGACCCCAATAGAGATATGGATAGATATACATACACTCGTTTTGTGAACGACTTGATGAAAACTGGTTACTCGCGCGCCTACAACGTCAATGTATCGGGTGGTAATGATTTTGTTACCTACTTTACATCTATTGGTTACAACTACGATGGTGACATCTTCGATATCGAGGAGCAAGAGGATTACGACCCTCGCACCTACCAGAATAAATATAACTGGCGTTCAAACCTCGACTTTAAGGTAACTAAAACAACTAAACTATCTGTTCGCTTGTCAGGAGACGTTATCGACTTCAACGGTAACCACCTCACTAAGGGTGGTGGAATTGGAGATAGCAGCACCAACCAAAGCTTCAACCGTATCTATGAGAAGGTGATGATTGGAGCACCTGCTGTATTTAGTAATGGATTGCTTGGAATGGTGGAGAGCGAGAACAAAAACAGCTCAAATCTTTTGGCTGATATGGAGCGCTCAGGCTCATTTAGCAAACGAAGCAATAAGCTCTACACCGACTTTGTGTTGGAGCAACAGATATTTGATGGATTGAAAGCTACAGCAAAATTGTCTTATGACCAATATCGTCAATATCAATACTATACAGAGCTACTAAACTTGCCATACTATCACTACATCGAAGATGTAAACAACCCAGGCACCTATATCTACGACTTGGTTGACAAGGCAATCAGACCTGATCGCCCAGATGTAAAGAGCGAGACCCTAAACTCATACAACAAATCACTCTACTATGAGTTTGCACTAAACTACAATAAGACCTTCGCCGAGAAGCATGAGCTTAACTTAATGGGAATCATGACTCGTCGCACATACCAAAACGCTTTGGATTGGACACAAAAGGAGGAGGCATGGATTGCTCGTGCAACGTATGCCTACGACTACAAATATCTCCTTGAGTTTAACGGTGCCTACACTGGAAGTGAGAAGTTCGCTCCAGGTAATAGATTTGGATTCTTCCCTTCGGCGGCAATTGGTTATGTTCTCAGTGAAGAGAATTTCTTTAAGGAGAACCTCTCATGGTTGGAGTTCTTCAAGATTCGTTACTCTTATGGTCTTGTAGGTTCCGACTCTAACTCACCTCGTTTTGCCTATCTCTCATCTTATAGCACCGACTCGCAAGATTCAAATAAGATCTATTATGGTAACACTGGTGGATCATCAACACTTATCACCAACTACTATAAGGAGGGTACTCCAGCCAACGTGGATGCAGGTTGGGAGACCTCAATCAAACAAAACCTTGGATTTGAGTTTACTCTTCTCGATGGTCGCTTAGGTTCGAGCATTGACCTCTTCGATGAACACCGTAAGGATATCTATATGCAATATCGCACAATTCCATCTTGGTATGGTGGTACTGTTTCGTCGGGAAATATTGGAGAGACTAAAAACCACGGTATCGACGCTGAGCTTACTTGGGTCGACAAGATTGGAGAACTCAAATATTGGGCTAAGGGTAATATCTCGCTCTCGGAGAATAGAATCATCTACAAAAATGATCCTTCGGAGACACCAGCATATCAACAAGATGCAAACAAGCCAATTGGTTGGGCTAAAGGTCTTTTGGATTATGGCTTATATCAATCATGGCAAGATCTCTACCTCTACCCACAATCAAGCTACAATCCTAACAACTTGGTTCCAGGAGATCTTATCTTCGCTGACTACGACGGTGACTTCACTATCACCGATTTAGATCAAGTAGCTATTGGAGACTCTTCGTATGCTACAAAGACCTATGCATTCTCGGGAGGTCTTGAGTACAAAGGATTCAGTATCTCGGCGATGTTCAATGGTATGTTTGGAATCTCCAAATACCTCGCAGCGTCGGATCTATGGTGCTACACAGGTTTGTCGACACTCCACTTTGTTATGCACAACAACGATAAATTGGACTCTTGGACCTACGAGAATGCCGACGCATCGCACCCAGCACTCCACACCGCTTCTGTCTCTCACAACCAAGAGACAAGCACATATACCTATCGCAATAGTTCGTTCCTACGCCTTCGCAACTTAGAGATAAAGTATAACTTTAGCAATTTGGTAAAGAGCAAAATTAGTTGGATTAACCATTTGGAGTTGAGCCTAAGTGGACAAAACTTATTTACGTGGTCTAACCTACCAGATGTATACGACCCTGAGGCACAAAAACTCAATGTGTATCCAATCTCAAAGAAGTATAGTTTAGGTATTAGATGTACATTTTAATTGACAAGACGATGAAAAAATATATAAAACTACTATGTACACTCCTGATGGGTGGTGCGCTCACCTCTTGCGAAGCTTTCTTGGAGGTAAACCCCAACAATGGAGTAGATTCAGAAGATGTATATTCTGAGTATGAAAATTTCTCGAAGGCACTTGACTTCGCGACCCAAATGGTTCACGACTACTTTATTGACAACCACGATAACTCTGGTTGCGAGATAGGCGCTTTCTCGGACGAAACACAAATGTTAAAGATAGATCGTGGTATTGCAACTCTTGGAAACCAAGGTTTGTGGTTAGATGCAAGCATCTCCGACTTCGGATTTGGCGACAGCGAGATGGCTGGTGAGGCTGTTGATGCTATTAGAATCGTAAACCTCTGTTTCGACAACTACGATAAATTAGTTTCGTTCCCAGACCCCGAAAAGGCACCATACACCGAAGAGGAGTATAGAGGTCAACTATTGGGTCAGATGTATTTCTTGCGTGGTTTCCACTACTTCCAAATTATCAAGCGCTATGGTCCTATGCCAAATATGCAGGAGACATTCTCGTTGGATCACAACTTTGTTCAAGAGCGTCCAACATACCAAGAGTGTACCGATTGGTTGGTTGAGGATTTCGATAATGCAATCGAGAATTTGCCAGAGAAGTGGAGCTATTCTCAAGATATTGGACGTCCAACAAAAACATCTGCACGCGCATTTAAGGCAATGGCACTACTCTATGCATCGAGCCCACTTATGAATGGTGACCACCAGACATTTGGAGCTGCGAAGGGTGTTTATAACATCGATAGAGCTAAGGAGGCTGCAACAGCTGCTCTTGAGGCTATTATCAATGCTGAGTCGGATGCAACACGTTATGTGTGGTATGAGTGGATTGATGGTAGCAATGCCGACACCTACAATGAGTACAAGAACAACTTTACACCCAAAACAAACTACTTCTCGGATGAGGCTATCTACCAATCACCAAGCTCGCGAGCTAAGTCAGGTGAGTTCCTCAATGTTGGAGCAGGTTGGTACAATGAATCATTTATGGGAGGTGCCTACGCAGGAACTCAGCAACCTACTCACAATGCAGTGAAGTGGTTCGAGACCAAAAATGGTTATGCTTGGGAAGATCGCTACGACGACCCTGATTTCGACGACTCTGATCCATACGCTAACCGTGACCCACGCCTACATTTCAACGTTTTCTGCCACGGCGACAACCTATGTTACGGTAATGAGGCGACAGTAAATGTGCCATTCGATGTTAAGCGAGATGGTCGTCACCGCGAGGAGTTCGAGAAGCAAGAGCTATTTACTGGCTATATGCACAAAAAGTATCGCTGGCCCAAGATGTATAAGAGCGTAAAGGATGAAAACGGTAAGCAATATACAGGTACAGCTACAACACACGGTCGTATAGTTCCATTTATCCGCATGCCTCAACTCTACCTCGACTTTGCTGAAGCTGCCAATGAGGCGTATGGCCCAACGGGCGAGGTTACCGCGTCGATCACCATCAATGGCGAGAAGTGCACAATGACTCTAAATGCCTATGATGCAATCGCAAAGGTACGCGCGAGATTTGACATGCCAGCAGTACGTGAGGAGTATTCAACCACAACAGCTGACTTTAGAGAGCGTATCTACAATGAGCGTGCAGTGGAGCTATTCCACGAATTTCACCGTTGGTTCGACATCCGTCGTTGGAAGATCGCCGAGGAGTTATTTGCAGAATCTAACAGTTGTATCAAAGCGGTTGATATCTATGATGAGGATGGTGATGGAGATCTTGAGTACAACGAGGTGACACTCGACGGAGCAGTTCGCGTATTTGAGAAGAAGCACTACTGGTATCCATTCTCAACAACTGATATGAATAAATTGGGCTATGATGTATTTACTCAGAACCCAGGTTGGTAATAGATTATAGAGAAGAAAAAAATATGAAAAAGATATTATCATTATTAAGTGTTGCTCTCTGTTCAACAAATTTGTTTGCACAAGAACCAATTATGTTTGATGGGCAACAGGACTCGCTAACCTATTCGGGTTACACCACTATCGAGAAGGATCGTTATGTGGGTGCCGTATCGGTAATCACAGGCGAGCAACTAAGAAACTCAGGTGGCACAAGTGTCTCTTCTGCCATATCGGGACTTGCTATGGGACTCTTCAACACAGGATCGAATATTCGAGGAAATAGCTCTCCACTGGTGATTATCGATGGTCAACGCAATCGTAGCATGGGCTCAATCACCGTTGAAGAGGTCGAAAATGTCTATATATTCCGTGATGCAACTGCCAAGATGATGTATGGTAGCCATGCAGCAAATGGAGTGATCTCGATTGTAACGAAACGTGGCAAAGAGGGTCAAGATAAATATGTTAAGGTAAATGCCGAGTTTGGTCACCAAAGAGCTCAATATATCCCTGAGTATCTCGACTCTTATGACTATGCAGTAGCCTACAACCAAGCTCGTGTGAATGATGGATTTATCGATGAGCCATACTACTCCGACGAAGAGTTGGAGGGCTATCGCACAGGTGAGGATCTTGTGAAGTATCCAAACACAGATTTCTACGACACCTTCCTCAACGATTGGCGCAACTACACTCGTGCTAATGTAGAGATGGGTGGTAGCAAGGATGAGATCTCCTACTTCTTCAACGGAGGCTACTATGGTGATTCTGGACTACAGAAGGTAGGCGAGAACAACTACAATAGATTGAACGTTCGTACCAACCTCGACTACAGAGTCAACGACTATATGTCTGTATATGCAGATGCTGCTGCTCGTTGGGATATGACAGACCGCTCACACCTCACAACAAGTGGAATCATTAGCGATCTTTCGTCGCACCGTCCTAATGCCTACCCTATATTTGTAGGTAAAGAGGGTGACACAGACTCTCTGGGTCGTGGTGAGACAGATTTGGAGAATCTCTATGGTGAGCTTACTCGCAAGGGTTATGTCTACGAGGAGACAGTCTACGCACAAACCAATATCGGTATGAAGCTCGATTTCAACCAAGCGGTTAAAGGTTTGACTGGTCGCGTAGGTCTCTCATACGATACCTATACCACTCTACAACGTGGTCAGAGTGTGACATATTCGAGATATCAGCTCAAAGGCGATGAGTTGATTAACGATGGTGTTGCAGATCCTGAGCTTGGTAAGGAGCAGAAATTCTACGACTATATTGTTCGTAACTTCGGTTTGGCAGCTCAACTCAACTACGATAGATCTTTTGGCAAACATGACGTAATGGCTACAGCGGTTTTCGATCTTCAGACCTATATGGATAAGCTTTCGGTTACAGAACAGATTAATAGTTGGACAACGGGACCTTCGGTAACCAATATGCAAGATGACAAAGGTATGACAGGAGCGTTCAAGCTTAACTATGCTTACGACAACCGTTATGTTGCCGAGGGTACACTTACAGTGCTTGGCTCCAATAAATTTGCACCAAGCAACCGTTGGGCTCTTTTTGGTTCGGCTGGTGCTGCGTGGAACTTACACAACGAGAGTTTCCTCGAAGATGTCGATTTTATCAACAAGTTGAAGCTTAAGGCAAGTTATGGTGTGATGGGATATGATCGCAACTATGATTACCTACTCTACATGACTATGTATCAATCAAGCGGCGAGATCAAAACAGGTCCTCAAAATACAGGAAGCCAATGGTGTCCTGGATACATCCCCTCACAGATTGCTAATCCAAGTCTTACCTACGAGCACTTCGAGGAGCTCAACCTTGGTCTTGAAGCAAACTTCTTGGATAACCGCTTGATGGTTGAGGCTAACTACTTCGATGAGTATAATTCGGGTATACCAGTTGCTGTTTCTTCAATCTATCCAGATTATATGGGCTTCAACACAGATGCACTTCCAATGATTAACTTCAATGCTATTCAGACCAATGGTGCTGAGTTGAGCCTTGGTTGGTCAGATAGAGTGAACGATGACTTCAGATATGGTATTGCGGGTAATGTGATGTATGTTCGTTCGGTATACGACATCTATGAGCAGACTCCACAAACCTATGGTCACGAATATGTTGCTGGACGCGAAGTTGGCTACATTACAGGTTTGCAGGCTGACGGATTGTACCAAAACCAAGCAGATATTGATGCTGCTGGTTTGTCATCGTCGTTTAGCTCCGTGCTGCAACCAGGAGATATCAAATACAAGGATTATATTCAGGATGGTGTGGTTGACTCTCACGACAATACTGTAATTGGTAACTCTTTGCCAAAATATACTTACAACTTGTATCTAAACTTGCAGTGGAAGAATCTTTCGTTGTATGTTCAGGGTCAAGGTGCTGCCGAGTTTGACAAGATGTTAAATAATAACTCTTTCTACCAAACTACTGGCACAAATAAATATTCAAAGGTAGCTCTTGGTGCAGCGGTTCAAGACCAAAATGGTAATATCCAAGCTGATGCTTCTTACCCTCGTTTGACATCTCAAACAAGTGGTCACAGCTTCCGCAACTCTACTTATTGGATGGTCGATGGAGACTTCTTCAACCTTAAGACAGTACAACTAACCTATAGCATGCCTCAGAGTGTAGTCTCTAAGATCAAGGCTCAAGGTCTTAACGTATACTTAAGATGTAACAACTTAGCTTCTATCTCAGCATTCAAATCTGAGTATGGTTTCGATCCGATCAACTTTAGCAATGGCATTAGCGCTGATCCAACATTTAGAACCTTCTCGATAGGTGTAAACCTTATATATTAATTAAAACGACGTTGAAAATGAAAAAGATATTATTATATTCTACTCTTATTTTGACCTCTTTCGCAGTTAGCTCGTGTGACGACTTCTTCGCACTACGAGAGTGCGACTCAGATGTGATGACCGAAGATATAATAGATAAGGATCCAAGCATTGTACAAGGAATGATGGATTATGGTTACACAAGTATGTCAAGTTGGTTTGCTTCGTATGGTAGCGATTTTCTTGATTGTGCAACAGATAACGCTGTTTCGAATATCCAAACCAGCACATTGGAGCAGATGGTTACATTGGGCAAAAACGGAACTATGACCAGCGATAAATTCCCACTCTCGAATTGGAGCCGCTACAAATATATTCGTAGCGTAAACGACTTCTTCGAGCGCGATCTTAACGCTGATCTCGAATATTGCATGGGCGATGCAGAGAAGAATGCTCGATTTAAGACCCGTATCCGCGGTGAGGCGCTCTTCCTAAGAGCTTGGAACCACTTCGAGATGATGCAGCTTTTTGCTGGTTACGACGATAGCGGAGAGTTGATGGGTGTACCCTATATGCTCAGCACAATGGCTGCCGACAAAGTGGAGTATCTAAAACGCAACACCTACAAGGAGTGTATCGACTACCTTGTTGCCGATATCGACAAAGCGGTCGATAGCCTACCAAGAGTATATGATGGTACAACAGATGTGACTTCTGCAATCGATGGAATTGGTCGCGCAACAACTATTGCTGCCTTAGCTCTTAAATCTCGCGCATTGCTTCACTACGCAAGTCCTGCCTTCACAACTCACCTCTCCGAGGATGAGATCAAGGAGCTCTACGAAGATGCAGCTGTGGCAGCGAGCCAAACAATCGATGAGATTGGCTCAACCACGCTTCCCGACATCTACGACATCTCGAACATTGGTGCAGAGGCTGATGAGAATCTATCCAAGAGTTTCTTCGACAATGATGTCAATGATGAGTTGATCTTGCGCAAGAACCAAGGCAATGGCACTAAGAGTATCGACAACTTCCCTCCAGGTTTCCGTTTTGCGGGTACTGCACGCACCAACCCAACTCAAAACCTTGTTGATGCATTCCCAATGGCTAATGGCTACCCAATCACTGCCGACAAATCGGTTAGCGGCTATGACCCCGAGAAGATGTATGAGAATCGTGATCCACGTTTCTACATGAGTATCATCTACAACAAAGCCCCATTCAAGGGAATGAATGTCGAGATATATCCAGGAGGTCAAGAGTATAGCGGCGCGACCGACGTAGAGCAAAAGTACACTCGCACAGGTTACTATCTTCGCAAGTGGACAAGCGCAACAGTCGAGACAGTTAAAGGTAACGTAACTGCTTGGCACTACGCAGCTTTGATTCGCAAAGTTGAGATCTTCCTAAACCTTGCCGAGGCTGCCAACGAAGCTTATGGTCCTGACGGCAGAGCGACTTCGAACGGAACACAGCTTGCAATGAGCGCTCGTGAAGCGATTGCCGAGGTTCGTCGACGTGCGGGAATTCCCGCAGAGGATCCATACTTGGCAAGCTTGACAACAAAAGATGAGCTTCGCGAGTTGATCCGCAATGAGCGCCGAATTGAACTCTGTTTCGAGAACCAAAGATACTTCGATCTTCGCCGTTGGAATATTCCACTCGACGAGCTTAATCAAGATGTCAAAGGAATTATGTTTGAGGATGCAGACGACACCGTGGGTGAGATCTTTACTGTGAAAGCAGATGGAGGCTCAGATCGCAAATCAAATTTCGAGAGCTATATGTATTACGGCGCAATTCCATTTACCGAGGTTGAAAAGACACAAGGTTCAATCACACAAAATAGAGGTTGGTAACATTTAGAAACAAATTATATTATGAAACTATCAATTAAAATGCTCTTTATTTCATTGTTGGCGGTCTCTTTGACCTCTTGCTACGATGGATATAAGAATGATAATGAGGAGATCTATATTGGCTTCTCAATGCAAAGACCATTGGTGCCATTGGTCGAGACATCCGACGATGTTCTTAGCCTCGATGCTGGAGTTGTGGTCTCTGGTAAATATTACCAAAACGAGGAGTGGAGAGTAAACTATCAGATCGATGAGTCACTTTTGAGTAATTCGGCAGTGTTGTCAGATCCAACACTTGAGGAGCAATACAAAGGGGCTTTCGAGGTGTTACCTGAGGAGTACTACACAGTCTCTAATGGCAATCAAATTGTTATTCCTGAGGGAGATATCCTTGGCAGAGTCAACTTCTCTATCGACAAAGAGAAATTTATGAGTGATCCGAAGGCATTGGCAGGCAAATATGTATTGCCTCTCTCGGTGACTAAATGCAATGAGCCAGCCGAGATCTTGGACGAAAAGAGCTTTGCCGTAATCGCACTAACCTACGTCAACCAATACCATGGCGAATATTGGTTAATCGGCAAAGATGTTCGCGAAGATGGCAACGAGGTGATCTACTCTGAGTCGGAGGATGAGTTGGTTAAAAACAAAATCGCCTCGCTTGTGACATCTGGTCAAAACACCCTAAGCATCGATTATGTTGGACGTTTCGACAGCGCTGGCAACACTATGAAAATGACCGTTAATAGCAACAACAGTGTGGTTCTTTCAACATTGGAGGGTTCAAACATCTCAGATCTTTCTGGTTCGGGAACATACGACCCCGACACAAATAGATTTACGCTAACCTACACTTACGTAGATAGCGAGGGTCTATCTCACGCAGTGACCGACACTCTAATATTTATCAAAGTCCTTAACGACGATCAACGAGTTGTAGATTGGGAGGGTGTATTGGTAAAGTAAAAAGCCTCGTAAGGAAGATGTGACAAATGAGCAGAAGATCTAAATTATGCTCACTGATATCATCTTCATCAATTAAGGCTCTACCGAGTGTTGTTACAACATTTGGTAGAGCTTTTTTGTTGAGTTAATCTCAATGTATACATGGTAAAGATCGTCGTTAGAAGCATATAGAGAGCGACAATTACAATTATGCACTCTATTTTATTGCATTATACCTCACATATATTTGAACTAAACTCACGATCTTTGTTCTGTAGTAGAAATTAAAGCAACAAAATAAAAACCTAAAATTAAATATCATTAAGATGAAAAAAAACGTTTACCTTTCTCTCTTGTCGATTGCGCTGATGGGCGCTGCTGCATCGTGCTCAACATCGACTTATTACCCCGATACAACTCACACTTCGTCGCCCAAAGGGACAGATCTATTTAAGCCTGACTCATTGTCGATAGGCGAAAATTACACCATTCCCGAATGGTTCACCAACGATAAGTTGGGTATCTTTATCCACTGGGGAGTCTACTCAGTTCCAGCTTATGGAAGCGAGTGGTATGCTCGATGCATGTATCAAGAGGGACACAAGATCAATAAGTATCACCAAGAGACCTATGGTTCGCTGACCGAATTTGGATACAAAGATTTCATCCCAATGTTCAAAGCCGAATCATTCGATGCTGCATCTTGGGCAAAATTGTTTAAGGAGTCGGGAGCTCGCTACGTTGTTCCTGTAGCCGAACACCACGATGGATTTGCAATGTACAACAGCGCCTTCAACCCATGGAACTCAGTAGATATGGGACCTAAGCGAGATGTTATCGGAGAGCTCTCGAAGGCGATCAAAGCCGAAGGTTTGGTCTTTGGTCTCTCGTCGCACCGCGCTGAGAATCCTTGGTTCTACAACGAAGGTATGAAGATCCCCTCTGATGTTAGAGATGGCAATGTATCGCTCTATGGTCAATGTTTGGAGAGACCAGGAGGCAAAGGAATGACCCCTGAATATGGTGACCACCCAGGCTCAAACGAGGAGTCTCGCGAACAGTGGTTGTTACATATGTATGAGCTTATAGATCAATATCAGCCAGAGTTGATTTGGTTTGACTGGACTGTAGGAAAGTATCCATTCCAACCAACATTCTACAAATTTATGGCATACTACTACAACAACGCCTTGGATTGGGGCAAAGAGGTTGTTGTAAATACAAAGTGTGGTTACAGCGACCAGAGTCAAGTGTTCGATATCGAGCGTGGTAAGAGCGACCGCATACGCCGTTACGCTTGGCAAACAGATACCTCTATTGGTAAAAAATCGTGGAGCTATACCCCCGATGAGGTCAACAAAACTCCTAACCATATTATCGACGACTTTGTAGATATCGTAAGTAAGAATGGTAACTTACTACTCAATATTGGACCAAAAGTCGATGGTACAATCACCGACGAACAACAGCACGTACTCCGTGAGTTGGGCGCATGGCTCAAGGTCAATGGCGAAGCTATCTACGACACTCGCGCGTGGGTTCGTTGGGGCGAAGGCGACAATGCTGGCACCTCGGGCTACATGACCGATGGCGACGCTTCTCACTACACAGCTCACGATATTCGCTTCACCGAGAATGGAGACGCTCTCTATGCGACAACTCTCGACTGGACAGATGGCGACATTGTTATTAGCTCGTTGGCTCCAGCGTGTGGCGACAACCTAAAGGTTACAGCGGTTTCGATGTTGGGCTCAGCCGAATCAGTGGAGTGGGAGCAAACAGCAGAGGGTCTTAGAATCAGCTTCCCCGAGAAGAAACCAAGTGACTATGCACACTCATTTAAAATCGAGTATGAGGGTGTAGCGTATGGTGATATTCAAGGAGATATTGTAGATGACACCGTTACAGTGGAGCAGTATATACGCAACAACAACGACCAAGAGATCTCAATTGATGTTGTATGCTCTAACAATGGTGAGGAGCAAAGCAGAGCAGTGGTAGTACCAGCTCACCAAAAGATTGTTACAGAGTTCAAGTTCACAACAGATCAAGACGATAATAATATCTCGCTCTCGATTAATGGTGAGCAGGTGGCAACAAAGAGATTATCTTTGGCAAAACAGAGAGATGTTCAAGGCAAAACAAAATCGGTAATCCACACAACAAACCAAATGCCAACAAAGAAAACTAAATAGAGATGAAGAGGGTTAAAAAATATATTTTACTAACACTACTCATCGCTTGTAATCAAATAATATTTGCTCAAAACGAGCAAATATTATTTGATTTTGGGTGGAAGTTCAACAAAGGAGAGTGCAAAGGTGCCGAGCAGCCTACCTTCAACGACTCACAATGGGACCAGGTGGATCTACCACACGATTGGAGCATCGAGGGACCATTTAGTCTCGACAACCCAGCGCAGTGTCGTGGTGCATGGCTACCAACTGGCAAGTGCGCCTACCGCAAAAGTTTCAATGTTAAACGTTCGCAATTGGGTAGACGCTTCGAGATCCTATTTGAGGGTGCTTACCGCAACTCCGAGGTGTGGATCAATGGCAACTATTTGGGAATGCGTCCTATGGGATATATCGCATTCCACTACGATATGACTCCCTACATCAAGGCGGGCGAGAATGTGATAACAGTAAAATTAGATAATTCATCGCAGCCAGGTTCTCGATGGTACTCAGGAACGGGTATCTACCGTCATGTCTACCTCAATATTAGCGAGAAGCTATACATCCCAACGTGGGGATCATATATTGTTGCCAATAGAGTCGAGGGATCGAAAGGCATCTTGGATATTGAGACAACTATCAAGAGCGACGAGAACAAGGGTTCAGATAAATTTGTGGTTAAATATACCGTTTTGGATGCCGATGGAGCTGTAGTAACCACTGCTGAGCAGCGTGAGCAGAGCATTGCCGCGGGCGAATCAAAAGTTGTGGAGCAACAGATCGAAATTGAGGATGTAAGGTTGTGGAATGCTCTTAAAGATCCATACCTCTACACTCTTCAAACCGAGATTATACAGGGTCGAAAGACTATATTTGAGAGCCGCGATAAGGTAGGAGTACGCACAATGGAGTACTCTTCAGAGAAGGGTTTCAAACTCAATGGCGAAGTGGTCAAGATCAAGGGAGCATGCTTGCATCACGACGGTGGTGCGTTGGGTGCTGCTGTCTATCGCCGAAGCGTAGAGCGACAATTGGAGATCCTCAAGGAGATGGGTGTTAATGCTATCCGAGTAGCTCACAACCCTTCATCCGAGGAGTTCTTAGATGTTTGCGATAGCATGGGTTTCTTGGTTATGGCTGAGATATTCGATGAGTGGAAGATCACCAAAAAACCTGGTATCACACGTGATGGATATAAGACAAATCTGCCTGTAGATTACTACGGCAAGCTCTTCGATGAGTGGAGCGATAGAGATATCACCGACTGGTTGCTTCACGACCGCAACCACGCTTCGATATTTATGTGGAGCATAGGCAACGAGATCGATGAGATGAAAAAAGAGGAGGGTTACCAGATGGGTAAGCACCTTGCCCAAATAGTTCATAGCCTCGACTACCGCCCAACAACCAATGGTGTAAATGGCTATGGTTGGAACTCTTGGCCCAATGCTAAGGCTGTCTCTACGAGCGATGTCTTGGGCTACAACTACATCAAAGCGAGCGGCTTCGACATCGAGCGAGAGAGCTACCCTACTCGATGCGCTATTGTCACAGAGTGTTCTGCTGCTCAATCATTCTTCCCACGAGGTGAGCACCTATTTGGCGAGGAGCGCAACGATTTTTTCGAAAAACTCAACTACGAAGGCAACTTTACTGTTGGAGAGCTCGAAAGCAACAAACTATTGCGCTTGGTGGGAATCGAGGCACTAAGATCGGTCAAGGAGCGAGATCACATCATGGGAATGTTTATCTGGACGGGATTCGACTACCTGGGCGAGGTTACACCATTTGATTGGCCTGCACGCTCTTCGTCGTTTGCACCAATAGACCTTTGCGGCTTCCCCAAAGATGGATACTACATCTACCAATCGCAGTGGAGCGACAAACCTATGGTGCATATCTACCCTCACTGGAACTACGAGGGTCACCAGGGAGAGTCTATTCCACTTACGGCATTTACCAATGGTCGCAACTTAGAGCTATTTGTAAATGGCAAATCGTGGGGGCGCCAAGTGGTTGATTACGATGGAGTCGACTACAAACAGTGGTATGTGCCCTATGAGGCAGGTGAGATCCGCATAGTGTCGTACGTGGGTAACTCGCAAGAGATATTTGCCGAAAAGATAATCCGCACGGCAGCAGCACCAGCCAAGATCGAACTTATTGCCGATAGGGAGACGATGAGAGCTGATTCTCAAGATTTAATATATATAGAGTGTAACATCACCGACAAGGATGGCAACTTCCACCCAACGGCAGACAATATGTTGGAGTTCTCGGTGAGTGGCGAGGCGACACTCATTGGAGTTGACAATGGCGATAATCGTTGTCACGAATCGTTTAAGGGCGATACCCACACTGCATTTAATGGTAAGTGTTTGGCAATAATTAAATCTACTCACAAGGCTGGTGACATCACAGTTAGAGTGAGGTCGGCGGGGCTCGAAGAGCAAACTATCAAACTTCAATCTAAAAAATAGAGAACAATGGTAAAAAATATTATAACGCTCTCACTTATTGCCTCATCACTGAGTGTTGCAGCACAAAATGTGGAGTGGCAAAACCACTTGGTTAATGAGATTAATCGAGAACCTATGCACACCAACTACTTTGCCTATGAGTCGCTGTCGGCAGCGATGGAGGGCAAAAGAGAGCTTTCGGCAAACTTTATGACCTTGAATGGTCTTTGGAACTTTGACTTTGTTGCAAACGTCGAGGCTCGCCCCGTCGACTTCTTCGAGGTGGATTACAACGACAAGGGTTGGGATAAGATCGAGGTACCCGCTTGTTGGGAGATGGAGGGTTATGGAGACCCAATATATGTGAATGGTGGTTACCCTTGGATGAACCAATTTAAGAGTGATCCCCCACGTGTACCAACCGAGAATAACCACGTTGGTTCGTATCGCAAAACTATCACTCTGCCCGAGGCGTGGAGTGGCAAAAAGGTCTATGCACACTTTGGTGCCGTATGCTCTAATATGTGGTTATGGGTCAATGGTAAGTTTGTTGGCTACAGCGAGGATAGCCGCATAGAGGCTGAATTTGATATCACAAAGTATCTTAAAAAGGGTGAGAATCTAATAGCATTTCAAGCTTTTAGATGGTGCGACGGTACCTACTTAGAGGATCAAGATATGTTCCACTACTCTGGCGTCTCTCGTGACTGCTACCTCTATGCTCGCGAAAAGAGCCATATCGACGATATTCGCATTGTGCCCTCGCTCGACGAGAATTACTGTGACGGTGAACTTGCTGTCACCCTATTCCTACAAGGCAAATGTGATGTTGAGTTGGCATTGCGAGATGCCGAGGGCAAAGTTGTGGCTCAAAAGAGTGTAGGTGGCAGTGGTAAGGTCGAGAGCACCCTATCGGTGGAGCGCCCACTCAAGTGGAGCGCCGAAGAACCTAACCTATATCAGCTTACGGCAACCGTAACATCGAAGGGCAATATTGTGGAGTCTATCCCTCAAAGCGTCGGTTTTAGAGAGATCGAGATTAAAAACTCTCAAGTTCTCGTCAATGGCGAGCCAGTATTGTTTAAGGGTGCAAATCGACATGAGATGGATCCAGATGGTGGAGCCTATGTTACTCGCGAACGAATGATTCAAGATGTTCGCAGGATGAAACAGCTCAATATCAACGCTGTGAGAACTTGTCACTATCCAGACGACAATTTCTTCTATGAGCTCTGCGACAAGTATGGACTCTATGTAGTTGCCGAAGCTAACCTCGAATCAACAGGAATGGGCTACAACAAAAATTCACTTACCGACGACCCAAGCTATGAGCAATGCTACTTGGAGCGCAACACTCGTAACTTGGAGCGTAGTTTCAACCACCCTTCGGTTATCTTCTGGTCACTTGGCAATGAGTCGGCTATGGGTGTCAATATGGAGAGTTGCTACACTGCACTTAAGGCGATGGATAGTAGCCGCCCAGTACAATATGAGCGAGCTAAAGGGACTCAATTTACAGATATCTATGCCCCAATGTATCACAACTACCAGACCAATATAGAGTATTGTGAGGACAAAACTAACACTCAACCTCTAATCCAGTGTGAGTTTGCTCATGCAATGGGAAATTCGCAAGGTGGATTTAAGGAGTATATGGATCTTATCCGCAAATATCCAAACTACCAAGGTGGCTTTATTTGGGATTTTGTGGATCAATCGAACCGTTGGGTTGATAGGGATGGTGTCGAGATCTTTGGTTATGGTGGCGACTACAACCGCTACGATATGAGCCACAACAACTTCCTCAACAATGGTGTTATCTCGCCCGACAGAGAGCTCAACCCACATGCCGACGAGGTGAAATATTACTATCAATCAATCTGGAGTAGCGCCAAGGATTTGGAGCAAGGAGTTATAAGCATCTACAACGAAAACTTCTTTAAAGATCTATCTGACTACACTTTGGAGTGGCAGTTGCTATCGAATGGAGAGGTTGTGCAACGTGGTTCAGTAGAGGAGCTTAGCGTCGAGCCACAACAGCGCAAAGATCTTAAATTACCATACTCTCTCGATGCTCTTTGCCCTCAAAGCGAGGTGTTGCTCAACTTAGAGTATCGACTCAAGACTAAGGATATGCTTCTCGAAGCTGGCGAGGCTGTAGCCAAAGAGCAGTTGATCGTCACCCCTTATCTCTTCGAGGAGCTCGAACTTAAGAGTGTTGCTCAATCCAACATCGCAGTGAGCGCACCTACAATCAAAGAGAATGATAAAAATTATCTTATTGTTGCGGGTGACACCTTCCAAATCGACTTCACTCGCAAGAGCGGATTTATCTCTTTGTATAATGTTGATGGCGATAATTTGATTGAAGAAGACAGTGAGATTCGTCCAAACTTCTGGCGAGCACCAACCGACAACGACCTTGGTGCAAATACCCAAAAGAGTTACCGCATGTGGCTCGCACCAACCTTCAAACTAAACTCTTTGAAGAGCGAGACGAAGGGTAATTTGGTGAAGGTTACAGCTTCTTACACCCTTGTGGAGCCAAATGCAACACTCACAATGAGCTACACAATAAACAATGTGGGCGAGATAAAACTCACTCAATCGATGGTGGCAGACAAGAGCAAAGAGGTACCAAATATGTACCGTTTTGGTGTGAAGATGCAGATGCCTCAGCGCTACGACAATATTGAATTTTATGGTCGAGGACCAATTGAGAACTATGCAGATCGCAAAAACTCTGCACATATTGGTCACTACTCACAAAGGGTCGAGGATCAATACTATCCATACATTCGCCCTCAGGAGAGCGGCACAAAGAGTGATCTTCGTTGGTGGAGAGTGTTGAACATTAGCGGTAGCGGTTTGGAGTTTGTGAGCGATGCACCATTCTCGGCATCGGCACTCGACTACACTATCGAGAGTCTCGACGATGGAGTGGAGAAGGATCAACGTCACTCGCAGCAGGTCAAGGGGTCGAAGTCGACAAATGTATCGGTCGATAAAATTCAGATGGGCTTAGGTTGTGTAAATAGCTGGAGTGCACTCCCTCTTCCCGAATATATGGTTCCATATGAGGATTACACGCTCAATATGATTATCAGACCCGTTGAGAACAAACTTAAGAGATAAACCACCTAAAAAAAAGCAAAATAATGAATATAAAACAGAAATATATGCAGCTCCTCACGCTGCTACTGCTGATAGTGATAAGTGTCAACCACGCCTCAGCAAAGGGTTTTCCACTCTTCAAAGATGGTAAGCTAACGCAAATTTATCTTTCGGATCAAGAGCCAACACCTCTTAAGGTTGCAGCACAACATCTTCAAGATGACATCGAGATGGTAACGGGATCAGCACCCCAAATCATCAACGATGAGAGCAAGCTCTCGGGCAATGTTATCATCTTGTCGACTCTCGCAAATAACTCATTAATCAAAGCATCTAAGCTCGAAGGGCTCTACGACTCATATATGATGCGTGCCGTAAAATCACCATTCGACAATGTAGATATGGCTCTTGTGGTGGTTGGTAGCGACGCTATGGGTGCCGTGTATGGAGCATACGACATCTCCGAGAAGATTGGTGTGTCGCCACTCTATTGGTGGTGCGACATCACTCCAGAGCGCCAGGCGGAGGTAATAATTGAGGAGTGCACCGAGGAGCCTCACCAACCCTCAGTAAAGTATAGAGGTATATTTATCAACGATGAAGAGGCTTCGATCATCTGGAGCCAACGAAATTCGAAGATCAAATCTCAGGGAATAACCCCAGAGACCTACAAGCGAATCTTTGAGCTTATGACACGTCTTAAGATCAATGCCTTCTGGCCATCGATGATGGAGGAGGGAGCCTTCTTCTTTGAGGCTAAAGACGAAAATGGAGTAGCAGTAAACCCTAAGAATGCAACAGATTATGGTGTTTGGGTCGGAACATCGCACTGCGAAAATATGGCTCGCAACAACAATGCTGAGTGGTATGAGTGGGCAGACAAAAACAAACATCTATTTAGCGACGACCTACACGAATTTGACTACACGGTAAACCCCGAAGCCATCGAGCAGTATTGGAGAGAGCGTTTAGAGGAGAGTCGCAACTTCAACATTATCTACACAATGGGTATCCGCGCGGTGCACGATTCAGCCTTTAAGAGCCGTCTGATGGAGAATCCAACGCTCGAAAACCGAGTGAAGATGTTGCAGAAGGTACTCTACCGCCAGCGAGCAATAATCAAGGAGGTTTTTGGCTCGGAGAATGCTGTACCTCAAATCTTTGTACCCTACGAGGAGACTGCCGAATTGTATAATGGAGAGAGCAAAAATGGCAATGAAAAGTGCAAGGGGCTCGATGTCCCCGAGGATATTATCTTGGTGTCGACCGACGACAATTTTAGCTTCCTACGTCAACTGCCAACAAAGGCGGAATTAGCTCGCAGGGGTGGTTGCGGAATCTACTACCATATAGCATACCAGGGCAACCCCTCGCCATATGATTGGCTCACAACAATTCCATATAAACAGATGCAGCACGAACTTCGCAAGCTCTACGATGCTGGAGCGATGAAGTTCTGGATTGTCAATGTGGGCGACATTAAACCAAGCGAGATGGGTCTGCAATACTTTATGGATATTGCTTGCGACGCACCCAAAGAGTTTTCACGTGACCCACGAGAGCATGTTGCCGAGAGCGCCGCAGATCTTTTTGGTATCGACGAGCAGCAAGCGGCTCAATTCTCAGATCTATTTACACGCTTCTGCCTAAGAGCCAATATCCAGAAACCTGAGTTTATGACTTCATGTTTGAGTATCTACTACGACACTCCAACATGGGCAAAATTTAGTTACTACTCGCTCACCGATTTTGGCGATGAAGCACAGCGCATGATTGACGACTACATCGGAATGGAGGCAGAAGCTCGCGAGCTCTACGACTCGGTGGACGCAAACCACAAGGATGCCTTCTACCACTTGGCATACTACCCTATTCGTTCGGCAAGATTGATGGCTGAGAAGAGTTACTACTACCACAAAAATCTGATCTACGCCAAACAGGGTCGCTTCGCAAGTGTCAATGGTTACAAGAATATGTCGCTCAAAGCTGCTGAAGCCATTGATGTCGATCTACACTACTACAACAAAGTGTTAGTTGGTGGCAAATGGGATGGAATTATGGATCCTTATGCTACATACAACATCTTCGAGCGAGTGGTAGATGATGCAAATATACCCTACCGTTTTGTATATAATGAGCGCTTCACAGAGGAGTCAACCACCGAAGGTATAGGCTCAGTGTGTGAGGGTCAACTTATAGGTGATGAGCAAGTTAGTCTACTCTTCTCATCACTCGAAGATAATCGCCGCTTTATCGATATATTCGCCACAGGCTTAAGCGAGCAGGCGTGGAACATCGAGAGTGATAAACCTTGGGTTAAGTTTAGTTCAGCTAAGGGTGTTGTCGCATCAGAGGAGCGAGTTTGGGTAAACATAGATTGGAGTGCTGTAGGCGAAGGAGAGCAGAAAGCAACTATCTTGGTTAAAAATAATAGCGGCATTGTAGAGAGCTATCCTGTTGTTGTTCACAAATTTACCGAAAAGATAAAACCTCGCAGTTATGTTGAGGGAGCAGGTTTTGTAGCAATCGAGGCGGAGCACTACACCCGGAGCATTAAGGGCTCTGACGGTGCCCAGTGGAAGGAGATTACCGACTTAGGTCACAGTGGCTCTTCGATGGCAATTGAGGGCTCACGCAAAGTGACGGGAGCTAAGGGAGGCGCAATTCTCGAATATCAAGTCTACTTCACCTCGACAGGTACGTTCGATGCTACACTCTTCAGAATACCAACACTCAACGAGGGTAAAGGTAAGAGTTGTGAGATGGCAGTGGGAGTCGACAACGCTGCACCATTTGTATTGGAGGGAGTACGCCGCAAAGATCAGACCGTAGAGCGCATTATGCCAAGCGGAAAGAAGCAGAGTCCAACGGCATGGCGCATGAATGCCTTTATTCAGATCGAGAAGATTCCATTTGAGGTTACTATCAGTGAGCCTGGTTATCACACCATCAAGATCTATCAACGAGATAGTGAGATAGCATTCGACAGAATCGTCATTGCCACTAATGAGCAGAGTTCGATAGCTCAATCACGTGCAATGGATGGTGCGCCAGAGAGCTACAACAATATCTCATATGTGCCAATGGTGGAGCAGGCGACGGCAAAATTGACGACCGAAGATATTGTAGTAGAGTCATACCCTGAGCTTGTACCAATGTTATATGCTAAATTCTTATTTGCAAACTACAGCACAACGCCAATAGTCGAGGAGTGGGGCTTCACACCAGTCTTCCCACGCAACTCATATAATAAGAACACATGCCTATTTGGTTGGGACAAAGATGATCTGAGCAGCATCATCAGCAAGCAGAGTGTAGGTTCTCGACCAGTGCCATTTTTCCGACTAATGAGCCATTGGAGCAAGCAGCCCGCCACATTCTACGCAACAATGCACGAGGGTAACTACGAGATTACGTTCCACTCAGGACACGTCACCGAATACTACTCAGGCGCCAAAGGTCGCGAGCTCAATATGAACATTCATGCCAATGGCGAGGAGTTGGTCAACGGGCTCAATGTCAAGAGCGACGAGATGAGCGTAGTGAAATACGACGCTAAGGTAGGTAAAGACAACATTTTGAAGATCGATTTCAGTGGCGATTGGAGTATCTCAGCCATCGAGATATATAGAAAGTAAGCAAAGTAATATTAGAATCTGTTTAAGTTTTTCTCGCTAAGATTGTTAAGAGAGATGTTGCTTTAATTTTCTCTTCTTTGTGCGAGGCGCATAGCAATAGCTATGTAACGAGTAGAAAAAGAGAAAAGTGAAGTAACAGATCCTTAACAAATTAGATGAGAGAAATTTAAACAGATTCTTAGATAAACATCTCTAAAAGTAACTCTCCTAAAACGATTTAGGAAGAGTTACTTTTAGAGATGTTTCTTTTGAGATGCTATTAACGTGAGTTTTGGATAAGAAAAATAATTAAAACTGACTGAGAAATAAGAATTTTTCTTATCCAAAACTCAGGTTATTAAGGGGAGTTCTAATTTCCACCAGAAATTTAAACTTAGGAGAAAATAGAACACCTCTCTAAACCAAGACTCACATTAAAATATAATGGGGAAGTTCTGAATTGTCACAGCTCCACTAAATGGATCCTTGATTGTGATTGTTAGGGTGTGAGTTCCTGTCATAAGGTCTGGAGTGAGCTCCATTTTCAAAGTAATTGAGTTGAGAATTGCTCCAGTTACAGGGAGGTCGCGAAGATCTACATTTGAGAAATCAGACAAAGCATCTAACTTGGTAGTTCCTCCAGTATACTCTGACATTAACCATGGATCCTCTTGCTGAACATAGGAGCCACCACTCCACACTGTGTGAACGGTACCTTTATTAGTTCCCCAGTCGTAATACTCGCTTAGTGGATTCAGCGACTCGACGCTCCACTCAGTATGACTATTTGGCTGATTACCCTCGTCAGTCAGATTTACATAGATTCTGTTTGCACCATCTCTAAATGTAAAGTAGCTATCAGCATATTTTAGAGCCATTGTGCCACACTCACCACCTGAGTAATATGAACTTGCATACGAAGACAACGTAGTTGTGTCGTAACCCTTAGTTCTTGAAGTTCCTGTGCTTCTATTAAGATATGTTGACATCGAATTTACATCAGTCATATCAATAGCTCCACTAATTGCAGACTCTGCATAACCCACACATCCAAAGTTTACATCCATCACAGTAGCGAGTGTAGAACTCCAACTGATTAGCTGCTCTGCAACTTTGTTTGCCTCTTCTGACATTGATCCAGAGTTGTCGACTAAGAACACAAGATCCGCCTTAGCTAAATCTCCTAAATCCTCTTCTTCATCGTTCTCATTGGCATTGATAACTTGGAAGCCTATTAGGTTACCATCAAGTTCCAACCAAGTATTTTGATCGGCGTGACCAGTACCATACAGGTTTATAAACTTCAAAGGATCATTTGGATCTTGGATACCTGTCATGTAGATATTAAGAATATACTCATTAGCTGAGTCAGGCGAGAATGTTGGAGGTGAAATTCTATCAATATTAATCTCATCATCTTCAATTGTTGGTTTCTCCTTATTTTGATCTACCGAAGGCAACCCGCTATCAGACACAATCACTATAATTGCTGAAATGGTGTGGTTATTACCAAAATTGTCGATTGCTGTAATCTCAAGAACTGCCTTATCTCCCACCTGTGCAGATGTTGGAGCTTGTAGCTCGATGTATTGATCTGTATAGTTTGTAACATTGATTCCAACACCCCAGTTTGTTGATGAGGCACCACGAGTATAGATATCTACACTCGAATAAGTATCATTCATCACCTTAGCATATAGGGACTTACAGCATAGATCATTATATATAATTGGTACTTGAATCGAAGATGATCCATTGCCATACTCCACAATAGAGCTATCATTCTGACTAAATAGAACATAGTAGCTCACCATCTGAATTGAGAACTCCGTACCATTTGCTAAAGTAAAGATAATCATACCATCCTCTACTCTTACACTCACAAAACTTGACAATACAGACTCTTTTTCAGCTCCAGTAGTTGGGATCATATCTCCATTTTCATCCAACAACCACTCGCCATTTAGCATCCAAAAAGTCTCTCCATTATAGGTACCTACACTCAACTTAGGTGTTTGACCATCAGCTCCATCTGCTCCATCTGCTCCATCTGTTCCATCTGTTCCGTTCGTTCCATCTGCACCAGTAGTTGGGATCATATTTCCATTGTCATCTAACAACCACTCGCCATCAAGTTTCCAATATGTCTTTCCATTATAAGTATCAACTGTTAGGACAGAGCCATTAGCTCCATCTTCACCATCGGAACCATCAGAGCCATCAGATCCATCTTCGCCTGTTGTAGGAACCATATTGCCATTTTTGTCTAACAGCCACTCACCATTGAGCTTCCAATATGATTTGCCGTTGTATGTATCGACTGTTAGCACCGAGCTACTGCCGTCCGCTCCATTTGTACCGTCTGCTCCATCGGCTCCAGTAGTTGGAATTTTATTGCCATTTGCATCCAACAACCAGTCACTATTGCCATCGCCTTTATCTATAGTCCAATAGTAAACTCCGTCGGAGTCAAGTGCTACACCAATAATTGGAGTATTTCCGTCTGCACCATTTGTTCCGTTTGTTCCATCTGCACCATGGTAAATAGTCACAGAACCACTCTGAGAGAAGTTGATGATATAACCTATCTCAACACCATTTTCTGTAATTGGTTCAACACTTGTCACAAAGTCATTGTTTTGCAATGCAGCAACAATTGTCTGCAATGACTCTATATCATTATTAAACCCAGAACATAGATCCTCCAAAGATCCGACTCTATCGCTCAAATCGTCAACAGATTGACTCAACTCATCATATCTATCAGAACAACCAACAGCGACAAAAAAAATCGATATAAAAAATAGTATTTTTTTCATTTTATTTAAGTTTGAATTGTATAAGTCCCAAATATATAGGCACAAAAAAACGTGGGACAATACCTTTATATTCGCTTTCTGAGGTCTTAGGATACCGTTGCCGCAAAATAATGAGTAAAGCCCACGGTTCTTAGACTGCAAAATACAATCCATCCCGTGAGCGCTTACGCTATTACTCTTTGCGGCTTTTGTGAAATTTCCTAAGTTTCAGATAAGCAAGAATAAAGCTAACGCTTTTTATATGTTTTCGTTCCGTTCTAAACTACGCGTCTAAAACAAACGACTATTGATCTGTCAAATTCTCTTCTTTTATTTTATCATAGGCAATCTAATTTTGAGATTAATACAATATTACGACTAAGAATATACTACACTTACAATCAAAGCATTAGCAGATATGACACCACTTTGAATGCACAAATATAAAACATTAGCAATAAAAATGCAACTAAATCACAAACTACTTACCATTTATTTAATTCTATACTCTATTCTCATAGTAATACGAGCTTTTTTATTACGGCTTGAAGTGTTGAGTGAGCCACCTGCCGAGTAGGCTTCAGTGGTATTTGCACCAGTGATCTGGAACACACCCATTTTTGCCTCCTGCACCTTACCGAGTTTGGCGCCCGACGCTGTTGCGATCTTTGTGGCGCGCTGCAAGGCATCTGCCGAGGCTGTCTCGATAAGTGAGAGTTTCACATCCTCCAACTTGGTGTAGTAGTAGGCTGGCGAATATGATTCTATAGTTATTCCACGAGCTATAAGCGACGATATCTCGCGGCTCATGCTCTCCACAGCCTCCACATCGCTCGACTCGATAACAATTGGTTGAGTCAAGGTGTAGCCCGTGAAGCGTTGACCGGCGTAATTACCATTCGCCCCATAGCTTGATTCATACTCTTTGTTGATGCTCACAAAGTCGAATGTAGTAGACTCTGCATCGATACCTTTGGAGCGTATAAACTCCTCTACTACAGCCTTATTAGCTTCGAGCTCTTTGTAGCCAAGTTCCACATTTTTGGTATCGACCTCGATGTGACCACTCCACACAATAAGATCCGAAACAAACGAGGTCTCGCCAAGTCCAGTTACAGAGATCGTCTCCTGCGATTTGTATTTATAGGTATAAGCATTAGCCAATACCACAGCACTAATAATGATTGCCACAGCAATCAGAATGCCACATGAATGAAAATTACCTTTTTGCTTCATAACTTTAACTTTTTAGTTCTATCGATTAAGAAGAATAATAGCTCGTACAATATAAATCAATACCCAGCACGGTAGCAAACCATAAAAAAGTATCTCTTTG
Source organism: Rikenellaceae bacterium (assembly GCA_044433965.1). Lineage (GTDB taxonomy): Bacteria > Bacteroidota > Bacteroidia > Bacteroidales > Rikenellaceae > Alistipes. The sequence goes on from JAWXTF010000008.1 coordinate 79,857, forward strand.
CTGTAGGGAATCTCAACATCGATAAATTTTAAAATTCCTATAGCACTATCGCGACAACCACCACAGTTGCAGATGCAGATACTACCTTGTCGTTATCGACCCGCTTTTTAGAATCCAAAAACCTCTTGAAATTGCCCTCCATAGCTCAAATGATTACTCTTTGATCCCCTACACATTGAATAGGAAGTGCATAATGTCTCCATCTTGCACCACATACTCCTTGCCCTCGACACTTAGCTTACCATTGTCGCGGCACGCCTTCTCGGAACCAAGCGCCACATAGTCATCAAACTTCATCACCTCGGCACGAATAAAACCACGCTCGAAGTCCGTGTGAATAACACCAGCCGCCTGAGGAGCTTTCATCCCCTTGGTATAGGTCCAAGCGTGAGTCTCCTGCACACCTGTTGTAAAGTATGTCTCAAGTTCAAGAAGTGAGTAAGCCGCCTTTATCAAACGAGCCACTCCCGACTCCTTAAGCCCAACATCCTCAAGGAACATCTGACGCTCCTCATAGCTCTCAAGCTCCGCAATATCAGCCTCCGTTGCCGCGGCAACTATCAACATCTCAGCGTGTTCATCGGCTATAGCTCTCGCCACAGCCTCCGTATGCTCATTTCCCGTTGCAGCTCCCTTCTCGTCGACATTGCAAAGGTATAACACAGGCTTATTGGTCAATAGATTCATCTCATCAGCCACCTTTTGATCCTCTTTATCGAGCTCCATCGTGCGTGCACTCTTGCCCTGCTCAAGCAATGATTTATATTGAAGCAATAACTCATATTGACGCTTCGCCGCTTTATCGCCTGCCGCAGCCTGCTTTTGGCACTTGCTGATACGACTCTCGACCGTTTCGAGATCCTTCAATTGGAGCTCCGTATCGATCACCTCCTTGTCGCGCACAGGATCCACCGAGCCATCAACATGAGTGATGTTACCATTCTCGAAACAACGCAAAACATGGATAATAGCATTTGTATTGCGGATATTAGCCAAGAACTTATTGCCAAGACCTTCACCCTTCGAGGCACCCTTCACCAAACCTGCAATATCGACAATCTCGATAGTTGTAGGGATAATCTTCTTAGGTTTATCTATATTTGCGAGCGCCACCAAGCGTTCATCCGGCACGGTGATTACACCCACATTGGGTTCAATTGTACAGAAAGGAAAGTTTGCTGCCTGCGCCTTAGCGTTCGAAAGGCAATTAAAAAGTGTCGATTTACCCACATTAGGCAGACCAACAATACCACATTGTAGAGCCATTTATTTAATAATATCTTTAATTTTCAAAAAGTTTCAAATGCAAAGATAGTTATTTTCTTTGATTTTTGCCTTACATTAAAGCGTTAAATTAGAGGTTACATACGAAAAAATAGACCTTACCAAAAAAGGTAAGGTCTATCCCCAATATTAATAAATACTCTTAATCAAATTATTTTACTGGTTGAAGAATTACTGAACGACTCAAAGTGTAGTCGTCGTAGAACATATTGTCTACACCACCCTTAAACTCGATAGATACTTGAGAAGCATCCACACCGAAATCCTCGATAAGTGCGTTGTATACAGTCTCTGCACGCTCCTTGCTCAAACGGTCATTAAGCGCGTCATATCCTGTTTTGTTATCAGCATAACCTGTAACAACAAACTTCTCACCCTTAGAAGCCTTGATAGTCTCAGCGTAGTACTCAAGGTTAACCTTAGAAAGGTTGTTAAGTTTCGTTGCACCTGTAGTGAACGATACCAAAAGTTGAGCGTTAGGATCTACTTGAGCATCGATAGCCTCAGCAAGTTTAGCTGCTGCAACTACTTTTTGCTCCTCCATGTCGCTCTTGAGAGCTGAAGCCTTCTCTTTCTCAGCAGCAAGCTGGCTGTTGATTCTTGCAAAATCCTCCTCAGAGATACCAGTGTAGATCT
>JAWXTF010000009.1:0-79156 GCA_044433965.1 Rikenellaceae bacterium
AACTTTTCTTCTAAGATACTGAAAATTAGGGACTTTTGCAAATATCTACAGGCTTTTATTTGCTGATTATCAGTCGGTTATATATTACTTGTTTGTTTTTGTCGGGTAGTTAGATCATTCTCATTAATAAATTTCTCTGGTTTATTATTAATAAACTCTCGACTAATGTATAGCAAGTCTGACAAATCAACCTCCTCTTGAACATTTGACGTTCTTAAACACGCAATGTTATTAGGCGTTTTAAATGGTTCTTTTGCTGATGCTGGGAATGTAATGCCACGTTCGAAATCGCAAACCTCACCACAATTACACCACACCCAGGAATCAGGCAGCTCGAAGGGTACATTCTCATAATGTGAGATAGCGTCAGTAATTTTGTTTCGAATAACTTAATTTTAAAAAGTATGGAGACAAAATTTAAAGAGTATCTTACGAGGGGCGATCTTTCGAAGAGCACAGTGACATCGTATGTGTGGACTGTGAATTATTTTCTTGGCAATTATCAATCGTTGAGCAAGGAGAACCTATTGGCTTACAAAGGGTTCTTGATTGAACATTATAAACCACAGACTGTTAATTTGCGGCTTCAAGCGATGAACAAGTATTTGGAGTTTCTCAAGAAAGAGAAGTTGAAGCTCAAATTCGTCAAGGTGCAACAGAAAAATTTCTTGGAAAATGTAATCAGCGATGCCGACTATAAATTCCTAAAGACCAAGCTAAAGAGTGACAATTATGACGAGTGGTATTTTGTCGTGTGGTTTCTCACCGCAACAGGTGCACGTATCAGCGAGCTACTGCAAATCAAGGCTGAACACGTCGAGATTGGTTATCTCGATATGTACACCAAGGGTGGAAAGATCAGGCGGCTGTATATTCCTCAAAAATTACGAGCACAAGCACAAACTTGGCTCGCAAGTAAAGGCATAACATCGGGTTATATATTCTTAAACCGCTTCGGTCAGCGCATAACATCACGAGGTATATCTCAGCAACTAAAGATGTTTGCCGAGAAGTATGGGCTTAACCCCAAGATGGTCTATCCGCACTCATTCAGACATCGGTTTGCAAAGAATTTCCTCGACAAATTCAATGATATAGCCCTCTTAGCCGACCTAATGGGGCACGAAAGTATCGAGACGACTCGCATATATCTGCGCAGAACCGCAAGCGAACAGCAATCCATTGTTGATAAGGTTGTTACGTGGTAATATTTATAGGAGTAGGCTATACGCCTACTCCATAAGTGCTTTTTCTATATTGTCGAGTTGCTCGAATATCTCATCTACTTTTGCTACTATTCGTTTCTGCTTGTTAAGAGGTGGAAGAGAAATATTATATGTCTCTATATACTCTCTTGTAACACGTTGTTGCCCAACCGCTCCGTTAAAATTAGCTATTCCACCTGATATAAATTGATTTGTTTTAGCCAACAATAGTAGATATTCTGACATTGAGGAATACAATACAGGTCTTAATATGAATATCTCGGTTGTTCCCGCTCCCGCTCCACCTTCTAAATTCTTCAAAACAACAGATTTGCGATTTTCAAAACAAGGTGTTATCTTAGCAATTGCCAAATCATTATCACGAAAATGCGAGAACCCTTTTTTTATTTCGCTCCATTTTCTTATTTCAAATGTATGCTTATTCTTAAAGCCATCAGCTATCATAGGCATTGGGATAAATGAACAATCAGTATCGTCTGAAATATTATTCTTCGGATTAATGATACATATATCATTCAAATTGCACCATATCCACCCTTCTTGAATATCATTTGGATAATGTGAGTTATCACTTGTTGTCGAGGTGGTTTTTGCGCCTCGTTTTGCAGGTTTGGCTACCACTTCTTTCTCGGCTTTGATACGCTCCAATAACACCGAAGCAGGTTCGTCCGTTGGGTCTTGTGATACTAACTTTCCTCGAATTGCTAAGTCTAATACTTTGGCTTTAGCTCGTTTGATATATGCAGATAAATCTGACTTATTAGATTTTATTATATCAATGTATTTGTATGCATTATTCACAGAAGCTACAATTCTTCGCTGCTCCAAATATGACGGAACAGGAATTAATAATTCTAATAGATCTTCTCTGGAAATGCCGGGAATAATACCTTTAGCTGCATTCTTGATATATTCTATGGCGCTATGTAGGAATATTTTATAATATTCAGACTCTATTGGTGCGTATTCACGTATAGCCATAAACTGACGAGCTATATGGATGTCACCAATATTATTTACTACGATTTCTCCAATAGTTCCTTTTACTGAAATTAGAATATCTCCTTTTTTAGATATAACTTTAGGCGAATTAGTCCATCTTACAATATCAATTTGACCATTAACAATATTGCTTGCACCTATAAGATATGGCGCAGTTCCTAACTCATCACTATATTCACTAGGTGTTAAATCACGACCAGAAATTAATTCTACTATAGATGAAAATCGACACCACTCCCAAGAGGCAGGGATCTCGAAGGGGATTTCGTCGTCGATGCAGACTGTTTCGGAGCCTCGCTTCTCATAATATGATTTATGTGGTGAAGGTATCAGGAGTTTATTCACTGTTCTTACCTAGGTACATTAAAGAAATTAGGAACCTCAGAGGTATACTAAATGACACTCGATTGGCTATAGTGTCAATAAAGAGTTAAGGTCATAGAAAGCCGATGTAATTTGGGCATTATACCTCTAGGTATTGTTAGAAATTATTTGACATACGACAAGATTAATTTTCTAAAGCAGATAGCCTAATCCCACGTGTAGATTAATCTTTGTTTATATCTATTCGACTAAAAAACGTCAGTAATCCATCAGTACTCGGTAAGAATGGTGGTGATGGGAAAATTTAAAGCCTTGATAATCGACTGATTATCAAGGCTTTAGAGTAGTCGGGGTGACAAGATTCGAACTTGCGACCACACGCCCCCCAGACGTGTACGCTAACCGGACTGCGCTACACCCCGCTTTGGTCATTGTTTTGGTTTGAGAACTCTTTGGCTCTTTCTCCTTGTGGTGGGGGATTTGGTACTTTCACGTTTTTTGCGAGAAAGTGATGCAAAGATATAACGCTTTTTTACTATTTGCAAATCTTTGTCAACTTTTTTTTTTACATTTGCATTATGAAAATGAAATTATTAATTATTTGTTGGATTGCTGAGATCTTTATGGCTGGTTGCACAAATGCGCAACAGTCTGACTCACTTAACTTTACAACAACCATATATACTCCATCTCATGCAGCCGGCTTTGAGATACTGGGGGCAGAGGATAGTAAAAGTTCACTACTGCGTATTACGCGACCTTGGCAAGGAGAGAGTGTTGAGAGTTTTGAACTGCTCATACTAAGAGGTGGTGAAAGTGCCCCAGAGGGCTTTTCAGGAAGTGTGATTAGGGGAGATGCCAAACGTATTGTGGCACTCTCTTCGAGTAATGTTGCAATGTTTGATCGCTTAGGAGAGGTGTCTCGCGTGGTTGGGGTTTCGGGGCTTGACTATATATCAAGCAGTAAGGTGCAAGAGCGTGCAAGAGCAAAGAAGGTACATGATGTAGGCTTTGACACAAATTTAAATTATGAACTTTTAACTCTTATAAAGCCCGACATCGTACTTCTTTATAGTGTAGCAGGAGCAAATAACAACATTACATCCAAGCTCAGGGAACTCGACATTGCATACCTCTATATTGGCGACTATGCCGAAGAATCACCTCTTGGCAAAGCTGAGTGGATGGTAGCGATGGGAGAAATATGTGGTAAAAGGGAGGAGGCAGCAGCCCTATTTGTGCAGAGTGAAGCAAAGTATAATGAACTTACCAAGATGACATCTGAGATTGAAACCCGTCCTCAAGTGATGCTCAATACTCCTTATCGGGATATTTGGTACATGCCCTCTACAAATAGCTACATGGTGAAACTATTGATAGATGCTGGTGGAGAGTATATCTACAAAGGTAACGATAGTGCAGGAACTAAACCAGTATCAATAGAAGAGGCTTACAGATTGGCAAAATCAGCTGATTTCTGGCTAAACACAGGCGCTACAATAAACTCCTTGGGTGAGCTACGAGGACAGGTTCCGAAATTTATGGATATGCCCGTCGTAAGACGTGGTGAGGTTTACAACAATACTGCTCGTTGTACACCGTTGGGTGGTAGCGACTTCTGGGAGTCAGGAGTTGTCTACCCAGAGTTAGTTCTTCAAGATCTTATCGAGATTATGCACCCAAGCCTTCTTGATGTAGAGTTGTATTACTATCAAAAACTCAAATAATGATTAGTCGTAGACAAGGCATACTATTCATCCTCTTTACACTACTCTTAGTAGCTCTCTTCGGGATAGATATGATGACAGGGGATTTAGATATTACCCTATCACAGATGTGGGCTGCCTTCACTGGTGGCGAGTGCGATCCTCTCACCAACGAGATAATATGGAAGATTCGCTTTATCAAATCTATTGTCGCTTTGATAGTTGGTGTAGCTCTCTCGGCCGCTGGACTTCAAATGCAAACTCTCTTTTGCAACCCCTTGGCTGGACCATATGTATTGGGTGTTAGTTCAGGTGCTGCTCTTGGTGTATCTCTTTTTTTGTTAGGGGCACCGCTGCTTGGACTTGGTTACAATCCATTTTGGCAATCCATCGGTATAGCTGGTGCAGCATGGCTGGGTTCGGCGGCAATACTTATTGTCATGATGATTGTCAGCCAACGACTCAAAGATATTATGGCTATCTTAGTTTTGGGTATGATGCTTGGTTCTGGTGTTGGTTCAATGGTAGAGATATTGCAATACCTCAGCGAAGAGTCTGCACTGAAATCATTTGTCATATGGACTATGGGCTCACTTGGAGATGTTACCCAACGACAACTTATGGTTCTTAGTGTAGCTGTTATCATTGGTATTTTATTAACTCTCTCTATCATCAAGCCTCTTAACATACTCCTTCTGGGCGAAAACTATGCTCGCACGATGGGTGTAAACTTAAGTCGCACACGTGCCGTGATATTTACCGCAACAACTCTTTTGTCTGGTTCTGTAACTGCATTTTGCGGACCAATCGGCTTTGTTGGACTTGCAATCCCTCACGTAGCACGCATGATCTTCCGCACCTCCGACCACGCCACATTAATTCCCGCCTCGATGCTTCTTGGGGCTGTAATGATGCTCGGATGTGACATTATCTCAAAGAGTCTTCTGCTACCAATCAATGCGATTACAGCCTTAGCTGGCATCCCCATTGTGGTGGTAGTGATACTTCAAAATAGAACGATAGGCTAAACTTTATTAATAATTATGAGATCCAAACTAATTTATCTAAGCTTTATAGCAATCCTATTTCCTGTGCTACTAATGGCTCAACACTCGACCGTCTCATCGCTTGTTGATTCATTCTCGGAACGCAACAATGTCAAATACACCAAAGCTGGGAAGGCGGTTATTTGGATGGTGAAAGCATCCGCACCCAAAGGGGCGATGGATGGAGTTCGAAGTATGAAGATATTAGAATTTAAGGGCGGTACAAAATCTGTAGAATATATTGATTTTCACACTCAAGCAATGGCTCTATTCGCAAAAAATGGAGCCAACCGCGTGGTCAACGAAAAAAAGGATGATGTATCAATGGAGGTCTATATCGAGATCAAAGAGAACCCTACAGAGTATATGATGTTTATGCACAGCGCCGACGATGGAGAGATATTTATGTTGATGGAGGGCGATCTACCATCCTCTCTCGACAAATAGATTTTCTGATATCGTAGAGATATGAAATAAGTCGTGAAAAATAATAAAAATTTATGGAATTAAACTTTATAGGTATTATAGTTGCTGTTGCAACATTTCTCATCATTGGTCTTTTTCACCCCATTGTCATCAAGTCCGAGTACTATTGGGGTGTTAAATGTTGGTGGTTTTTTTTGGTGTTAGGACTAATCTCTTTGGTGGCGTCGCTACTGATCGAGAATTTTATCTTTTCGATGATATTGGGTGTTCTTGGGATCACATTCCTTTGGTCCATCATCGAGATCTTTGAACAACGAGAGAGGGTTCGCAAAGGGTGGTTCCCAGAGAATCCTAATAGAAAACGATAATGAAATTTAGAACAGAAATAGATATTCCCAAAGCGAAGCAGCAGCTTGACTATTCGAACAAGATTCTTGCTTTGGGCTCCTGCTTTGCTCTCTCGATAGGTGGCAGGTTGCAAGATCTCAAATTTAATATTTGTGTGAATCCGATAGGGGTACTTTTCAACCCTCTCTCCATCTGTTCCACCCTACAGCGCCTCTCTTCATGTCGATTGATAGATATCGAGGAACTACAACAGAGCAGAGGAGAGTGGTTTCATTTTGATTTTCACAGCTCACTCTCGGATGTAAGTAGCCAGTTGGCATTGCAAAGAATAAACAATGCTATCAAGTGCGGTGCAAAAGCCATTGAGCAGTGCGATACGGTGATTATAACTCTTGGCACAGCATGGGTATACGAACTCCTGAATAGTGGAAGAGTAGTTGCCAATTGCCACAAGGAGCCTGCCAAACGTTTTACGCGTCGTGCGTTGAGCATCGAAGAGATTGTAGAGGCGCTTGGTGCGCAAGTCTCGAACTTTCCTAAGAAACAATTCATATTCTCACTGAGCCCTATACGCCATCTACTGGATGGTCTTACCGAAAATTCACTCAGCAAAGCTCTTCTTAGGGTTGCCATCGCGAGGGTTGTTGAGCAGTACGACAACGCTTCATACTTTCCATCCTACGAAACTCTTATAGATGACCTACGAGATTACCGATTTTACGCTGAGGATATGCTACACCCCTCACAACAGGCAATCGATTATATATGGGCAAAATTCCAAGAGTCATATATTACATCCTCTGCCATGGAGACAATGGAGGGGGTCTCAAAAATTATACGTGCCGCGGCTCATCGCCCCTTCAATGTGGCAAGTAGCGCCCACCAAACCTTCTGTCGTAAGCAATTAGAGCAAATAAAAAACTATCCAATGATAGATTTCGGCAAGGAAAGTGCCTATTTTATGAATCAATTGCAAAATAATTTGTAAATTTGCGTTCAAATTAATGACTTATGATAAAAAAAATAGCTCTAAATATACTCGCTTCGCTTATTGTTGTGAGTTCTTTTGCTCAACAAATAGAGATTAAACAGCCTCGTTTAGTGGTAAATATCGTGGTTAGTGGCATGCGCTCAACTGATATCGAACGCTATCTCAACAACTATAGCCTAAATGGTTTGCGAATGTTATACGAACAGGGACTGCACTACTCCAACTGCCAATATAGTTACCAGCAGACAACCAAACATATCTCCCTTTCTACCCTCTCGACTGGTGCTCAGCCATCGACTCACGGCATAGTTGGTGATAGTTGGTTCGACTACGTAACCAACGAAGAGTTGAATCTTGTAACAAATAAAGATATTCGCAACCTCGAATATACTCCACCCACAGGCGGCTACTCATCGCACAACCTTTTGGTTCCAACCTTGAGTGACCAATTAATCGCTGACTCGCCACAAAGCAAAGCTGTGACAGTTGCACTCAATCCAACATCTGCAATTTTGATTAATGGCAAGAGTGGGCTTCCATTCTGGTTTGACGAAACAACCTGCAAATGGACAAGTTCTGAATCTTACATCAAAGAGCTCCCCACGTGGGTAAGTTACTACAATCAAACTGAGGCAGATATCGACAAAGTAAAGTCCGACTGGAACCTAACTCTTATGCCCGACCTCTACCTCAATTCTCGCTACTCATCGACGCCAAAGGTTGGCACCTTTCACAAAGCAGTGGAGATCGAGCGCAAAGAGGAGTTTAGAGTTCGTTATGCTAAATATTACCAACAGATTTCTCAAAGCCCAATAGGCAACGATATTGTTGCAGCTTTTGCAAAATTAGCTATTGCAAGCCTTAAGTTGGGTGCAGACGAACAGACAGATCTACTGAACATCTGCTTCGATGTATCACGCAATATTGTCGAAAAGTATGGTCCCGAATCAATAGAGGCAGAAGATATGTATTATAAAATCGATAAATCAATCGCAGGAATTATCAGATTCCTCAACTCAGAGGTTGGCGATAGTGGCGAGGTTATCTACATTGTTACCTCTGATAGTGGAACAAGTCCCACAGTCCCACAAGATGGATATCGATTTAACTCTCGCCAATTGGAGGTTATTCTCAACGGCTTTCTTTCGGCTCGACACGGCAACGAGAAGTGGGTGTTGGGGTGCCATAATGGATCTATTTACCTCAACCACAATGTGATCTATCAAAAAGGAATGAGCCTTGCAGAGATACAAAACGAGGCGGCAACTTTTACACTTCAACTCCAAGGAGTCTCACACGCGATGACCTCAACGGCACTATCGTCGAGCTACTATGGCAGCGGATATGCGCAAAAAATTCAGACAGGATTCTACCCTCGCCGTTCGGGTGATGTTGTATTAAACCTTATGCCAAATTGGATCTTTACTGACTCTGAGCGCCTATCGATGTCGGGATCCATGTACAAATATGATAGAGAAGTACCGCTTATAATATACACAGGAAACACTCCCGCCAAAACATTTACAGGTCACGTTGACCCTATCTCAATAGCTCCAACAATTGCCGAAATGATGGGTATATCAGCACCTGCGGCATCAGAGGGAGAGTCTCTCAAGGAGTTTATTTTTACAAAATAATTATATTCAAACAATGAATAGAATACAAGATGAAATAATTGAGGAGTTCGCAATCTATGATGATTGGTTAGACAAATATAACTACTTAATTGAACTTAGCGACGAGTTAGCTCCTATCAATGAGGCTCACCGCACCGAACAATATGTAATTAGCGGTTGTCAATCCCGAGTGTGGGTCGATGCTGAGCTTCGCAGCGATGGCAAAGTCTACTACTCAGCTGATAGTGATGCTATCATCACCAAAGGAATAATCGCACTTCTAATTCGAGTCTTTAGTGGTCGTACACCACGCGAGATTCTCGATACGGAGCTCTATTTTATCGACGCAATAGGTCTTAGTGAAAATCTTTCACCAACGCGTAGCAACGGTCTATTAGCAATGATTAAGCAGATGCGTATGTATGCCTTAGCATATTCGACAAAAGCGCAATAAGAAGAGCTCGATAACCTATTTTTTTTAATACCAAGTAATTTACAATGACACCAGCAGAGATAATTGCAGTCGAGAAAGAGATCGTCTTGACACTAAAAAATATTTATGACCCCGAAATCCCTGTCAACATCTACGATTTGGGACTTATCTACGAAATAGAGTATGAACCCTCAGGCGAAGTAAATATTCGCATGACTCTTACCGCACCAAACTGCCCTATGGCAGATATTCTCTTCGAGGATGTTAATCGCGAAGTATCGAAGGTTAAGGGCGTAGAATCGGTCAATGTGATTTTAGTCTTTGAACCTGTTTGGGATCGCTCAATGATGTCTGAGGAGGCACTCTTAGAGCTCAACTTATTATAAAATTCGAATTTTTATAACTAATAACAGACCATCAATAATTATGGATGCAGAGGCAAAAGAGAAAAAGAGAGCTATAAATCGCCTCGAAGCGGGCGCATCATTTTGTGGATGTGGTCGCTACCTTAAATCAATAGGTGAAATCAACCGCCAAGAGATCTACTCCCACTTCGAGTCGGAACGTCTCGAACGTAAGTATAATGATATATTAAAGATATACTATACAGAGGCTGGTGAAAATTGGAACCAGACTCTCTACATCTACTTCTTTAGTTATATTGGTGACCCCAAGAATAAAGAGGTATATAAGAAATTGGCAAAGATAGTCTCATATAATGCAATTTTGCGCGAACGCTCGAACCCCACGCGAGTCGAGGCTCTTCTGCTTGGTGCTTCGGGACTACTCAAGGATTATGGAGATGACAACTACACTCTACATATCAAGAAGGAGGCAGAGTATCTAATGCGTAAATATAATATTACACCTCTCTGCTCAGCCGATTGGAAACTCTATCGACTCAATCCATTAAACAGCCCAGTGTTGAGATTGGCTCAAGCTGCTTCACTCTTTATACGACACGAACTTCTACTCGATAAGGTTTTGGCGTGTCGCTGCATAGACGATGTTGAAGAGGTTTTCTCGGTTGAGGCATCGGAGTATTGGCTGACCCATTATGTGCCAACCAAGATCAGCAGCAGCGAGGTAAAACGAATAGGGCGAGACAAGTGTAATATATTGGGAATTAATGTAGTAGTGATGGTTCAATACGCCTACGGCTCCTACACAGCATCTGATACGCTTGTCGATAGAGCCCACAACCTCATTCAGGATCTCAACCCAGAGTATAATAGCATAATTACTCGCTGGCGCAACTACGGCATCACACCCAAAACCGCATTCGAAAGCCAAGCACTTCTACAACTGGCTAACGAATATTGCGCAGGGCGTAGATGCTCAGAGTGTTATGTAGGCGCACGCGCAATGAGAGATTTTAGTTGGCTCGACTACGATGATGAGTAGTATATAATTGATTAAAATAGCAGTTCATCACTTGAGCGAGCATCATATCCCATATGTTTGTATGCTAACTCAGTCGCTTCGCGTCCTCTTGGGGTTCGTTTAAGGAAACCCTCCTTGATTAGGAAAGGTTCATAAACCTCCTCAATCGTACCAGAATCCTCGCCCACAGCTGTAGCAATAGTACCCAAGCCGACGGGACCTCCCTTAAACTTCTCGATGATTGTTCCCAATATCTTATTATCCATCTGATCTAATCCTCGCGAGTCGATGTTGAGCGCTTCGAGTGCAAAGCGAGTTATCTCCAAGTCGATATGACCTTCACCTTTGACCATTGCAAAGTCTCGCACTCGACGCAAGAGAGCATTGGCAATACGTGGAGTACCGCGGGAGCGTAGAGCTACTTCAAGCGCAGCATCTTCGTCAATCGAGATACCAAGTATACCCGACGCTCGCTTCACGATTCCACTAAGTGTCTTAGCATCGTAATATTCTAAGTGACACTGGATACCAAAGCGAGCACGCAGAGGTGATGTCAACAGACCGCTTCGAGTGGTAGCCCCAATCAATGTGAATGGAGCGAGTTCGATCTGGATAGAGCGTGCCGAAGGTCCTTTATCGAGTACAATATCGATCTTATAATCCTCCATTGCCGAGTAGAGATACTCCTCTACGATAGGACTTAGGCGATGAATCTCGTCAATAAAAAGCACATCTCCCTCCGAAAGGTTTGTAAGAAGCCCTGCCAGGTCTCCCGGTTTATCGAGCACAGGTCCAGAGGTGAGCTTGAGTTGAGCACCCATCTCATGCGATATGATATTTGCCAAGGTAGTTTTACCCAATCCTGGAGGTCCGTGTAGCAACACATGATCCAGTGAGTCGCCCCTCATAAGGGCAGCTTGAATAAAAATCTTAAGGTTGTCGACAATCTTATCTTGACCAGCAAAGGCACCAAGCTCTTGCGGACGGATACGACTCTCGTACTCCTGATCGCTCTCTATTTTTCTTACAATTGACATAGTACAAAGATATAATTTTATCTTTTAATTTCCACACTCTTTAGACTCTTTTTTACCTCTCGGCATCAATATTGCAATTACAACATACAGATAGGGCTGGATCTAAGATTACTATTTTCTTAATCTATCTTTGATATGTTTTTATACACATCTATCTGTTTATTTTCTGTTTGCACACTGTATACTTGAGATAGGTATACGCACCAGCCCTATCATTTTTTCGATGCCCAACGATTTTTTTCGTCAACACATCTTAACCATAATCCTCAGAAAGCAACTATTGTCTTTTGTATCTACCTCCGCCGCGATGCTGGGTTCTCTTCGGACTCTTCTTTTCGGGCACCTTGGTCTCCTTGACAGGAGCTGCGACTTTGAAAGGTTGACCACCAGCAACATCAAGTCGCTTACCAATAAGCTTCTCTATATCTCTCAACAGCGGCATCTCCTCCTCCTTGCAGAACGAGTAAGCTACTCCAGTGCGACCTGCGCGACCTGTACGACCAATACGGTGTACGTAGGTCTCGGGAACATTGGGCAACTCATAATTTACCACATGAGTAAGCTCATCGACATCGATTCCTCGCGATGCAATATCAGTTGCTATAAGAACACGTGTTGTACGCTCCTTGAAATTTGCTAAAGTACGCTGGCGGTTATTTTGACTCTTATTACCGTGGATGGCTTCCGCTGTGATGCCCGCACGGTTAAGTACCTTCGCCACCTTGTCAGCTCCATACTTGGTGCGAGTAAAGACCAAAACAGACTCCATCTTAGAATCTTGCAGAAGCTCTATTAGAAGTTCATTTTTCTTCTCTACATAATACAAAAATTGATCTATCTTATCAACCGTCGAAGAGGCTGGAGTAACCTCCACCTTTCGAGGACGAGTCAGAATACTATTTGCCAATTTTTCAATCTCTTTTGGCATTGTTGCCGAGAAGAAGAGACTTTGGCGGCGCTCAGGCAGCATTGGTAAAATACGACGAATATCGTGAATAAAGCCCATATCAAGCATATGATCTGCCTCATCGAGCACGAAAAACTCCAACTTCGAAAGGCTTATATGACGTTGCCCCACCAAGTCGATAAGTCGCCCCGGAGTGGCAACAAGCACATCTACACCCGCCTTGATAGCATCCACCTGCGGTTTCTGCCCCACACCACCAAAGATCACCGTGTGGCGTACTCCGGTAAACTCTCCATACGTGGCAAAACTCTCGTCAATCTGAATAGCAAGCTCACGCGTAGGGGTCAATATAAGTGCTTTAATTCCTCTCTTTGAGCTGTGTCGGCGCTCATATATATGTTGAATAATTGGTATCGAGAATGCTGCGGTCTTACCCGTTCCCGTCTGCGCACAACCCAATAGGTCGTGACCGTCCAAAAGATATGGTATTGCCTCTGCCTGAATCGGCGTTGGATTAACATAACCCGCTTTTGTTAATGCCTTGCGGATAGGCTCAATAAGATTTAAATCGTCAAATGTCATCTATAGTCTTTAAAAATATACATAAAAAAGCGAAGAGACCTCTCGCCTAACGAAAGGTCTCTTCAAGTCAAGTGCTGTTAATAATGCACCCCCCATGCGACAAAGGTAGTAATTTTATTGCAATTGTGCAAAAGTGGCTTACTTAAGCCCAGGGCTAACGCATGAAAAATATTATTTCTTATGCCTCCGGCGGGCGGGAACAAGCACCCCCGCGGGTGCATACCTTTGCACTTTGGGCTTAGAGATTGCATCTCTAAGATTATAAAAATCAAGGAGTTGCCGCAAATAAATTTGCACAACTCCTTGGTCTTTATAATTTTTAAATGCCTTTGGCATTTAAACCCAAATCGAGGTTCACCTCGCTGAGGTGGTGGTAGCAACCGTAGGTTGACACGCGATAAGCACTTTTTTTTGTGCGTTTACCATATTACTTAAGCACTCTATCGATCAAAGCTTGTGGTTGAGGCTCATGACCTGCAAAATCTTTGTAGAGCTCCATTGGGTGCTTTTGACCACCACGTGAAAGGAGTGTTTTGCGGAATTTAGTAGCTGTATCGATGTTAAAGATACCATCTTTCTTAAATACAGCAAATGCATCTGCCTCCAATACTTCAGCCCACTTATAGCTATAGTATCCAGCAGCATAACCACCGCTAAAGATGTGACCGAATGATGGGCTCATGGCAATACCCTCGATCACTGGAGTTATCTGAGTACGCTTGGTTGCCTCGCGTTCAAATGCCTCAACATCACCTGTAAATGGCTCTTTGAGTGAGTGCCAAGTCATATCCAAAATACCAAATTGTAGTTGACGTACGTGCGCATAAGCTGCATTGTAGTTTTGAGCTGCAACAATCTTGTCGATAAGTTCTTGAGGGATTGCCTCACCTGTTTGGTAGTGCACAGCCCAAAGATCAAGGAACTCACGCTCGGTAGCCCAATTCTCCATAAGCTGAGATGGAAGCTCTACAAAGTCGCGGTATACGTTTGTACCATTGAGCGACTCATATTCACCCTTAGCCAACATTCCGTGGAGTCCATGACCGAACTCATGAAGGAAAGTCTCGAACTCGTCGAACGTAAGCAACGAAGGAGTCGTAGCAGTAGGCTTCGTGAAGTTCATGGTAAGGGTTACCAAAGGACGTGTCTCCACGCCATCCTTAATGGATGTCCCACGGAACTCGGTCATCCAAGCACCAGAGCGCTTTGATGCACGTGGAAAGAAGTCGAGATAGAGAACCGAAAGGAAGTCGCCATTAGCGTCTGTCACCTCATAAGTCTCCATATCAGAGTTAAATGTATCGATATTGTCGACCTTAGTGAAGTTAATACCGTAAAGCTTGGTAGCCAGCATCAACACACCCTTAGTCACATTCTCTAATTTGAGGTAGGGTTTGATAAGCTCGTCGCTTACTGCAAACTTTTCGTTTTTGTACTTCTCTGAGTAGTACGAAAAGTCCCAAGGCATAAACTCACCCACAAAACCAGTACTCTTAGCATACTCTACAATAGCATTGTAATCTGCATTTGCCTGCTCTAAAGTTGGATCCAAAAGTTCTGTAAGGAAACTATTCACCTTATCGGCACCCTCAGCCATACGGTTGTCGAGCGCATAGTCAGCATAAGTCTCGAAGCCCAAAAGGTTTGCAATCTTCAAACGGAGCTCAACAATCTTACGAATATTCTCCGCATTATCGAACTCACCACCTAAAGCCAATGAACCATTTGCGCGCCAAAGTTTCTCTTTGACTTCACGGTTTGCCGAATATGTCATAAAGGGCAAGTAGCTTGGGTATTGAAGGGTTACAGTCCAACCCTTCTCGCCACGAGCAGCAGCCTCTTGAGCCATCGACTCTTTAACCGCATCCGAAAGACCTGCCACATCACCAGGAGAGGTCATGTTTATTGTATAGGCATTTGTTGCCGCCAATGAGTTTTGACCAAACTGAAGTGTTACCGCTGCAAGTTCAGTCGAGTATTTGCGATAGAGCTCCTTGTCGTCATCCGAAAGTGCAGCACCACCACGCGCAAATCCTTTGTAGGTGTTCTCCAGCAACATTTTATCCTCTTGCGAGAGGTTGCGTCCTGGGTTTTCGTAAACTGCCTTAACACGAGCAAAGAGCTCAGGGTTAAGCGAAATATCGTTACTTAGCTCCGTAAGTTTTGGCTGAATCTCCATTGCTATAGCCTGCATCTCATCCGAGGTATTTGCACTCATCAAAGGGTAAAAAACACCACTCACACGGTTGAGAAGCTCCCCTTGGCGCTCCAACGCTACTATAGTATTGCCAAATGTTGGCTTTGCTGGATTCGATACGATAGCCTCTAATTCCGCACGTGAACATGCAATCGCCGCATCAAAAGCGGGTGCATAATCCTTAAGTTCAATCTTTGAGAATGGAGGTGTTTGGTGTGGAGTCTCCCACGGCGCCAATAGAGGGTTCGAGAGATCTAACTCGGGATATTGTGCAACAGGAATGGATTGGTCTGCACCACATCCAACCATTAGGGCTGACACTGCCATAATTAAAAGTTTTTTAGTCATAATTATTTAAATATTATTTCTTATTGTTTGGATTTTTCTCTATCTGCGACATTATCTGAGATGATACAGCTGGACGCTCCACTGGTTTCGCCTCAACGATAGGGGTTCCATCAGGAGCATAATCAATGATCTCAAGCTCAGACTTTTCACTCTGGGGAGCCTCCTTCAGACCACGGCTAATCAGCATCGCATCCTTGTTTGGCTCAGCGCCTCTAAACTTGGTGTACATCGACATTCCATCCTCAGAGCCACCACGCTCCAAAACATTACGACGGAAGCTCTCAGCCAAGCTCTTATTGAATAGATCGCCACTCTCCTTAAATGCAGCAAAGGCATCTTGGTCGAGCACCTCAGCCCAAAGATAGAAGTAGTAACCAGCAGAGTACCCACCATCAAAAATGTGGCTAAAGTATGGGTAGTGGTAACGAGGCTCAATCTGAGAGATTAAACCACGACGCACTGTAAGTGCATCCTTCTCAAAGTCAACGACATCGAACTGCTCATACTCCGAGATTGAGTGAATATCCAAATCCGAGAGTGCAGCAGCTGTCAACTCCGTGGTCATAAAACCTTGATTGAAGAGTGTACTACGTCTCAATTTATTGATAAGGTCCATTGGGATTTTCTTATTAGTGCGGTAGTGGAACGCATATTGGCTCAACATCTGAGGCTCAAAAGCCCAATTCTCCATAATTTGAGATGGAAGCTCCACAAAGTCGCCCTCGACTTCACTCAAGCCGCGATACTTCACATCGTGGAACAAGAAGTGTAGCGCGTGACCAAATTCATGGAACAGGGTCTCGGTCTCATCTATTGAGAGCAGTGCAGGGTTATTGCCACTTGGGCGAGTGAAGTTACAAACAACCGACACGATTGGAGCCACTCGCTCACCATTCTCGTAGCGTTGCTCACGATAATTACCACACCATGCACCTTGGCTCTTACCCGCACGTGGGTGGTAATCGAAGTAGAGCAGACCGATATGAGAATTATCTACATCAATCACCTCGTAGGCAGAACACTCTTCGTGGTAGCGAGGTGCCGCCACAGGTCTAAATGTGATACCATAGAGACGGTTTGCCAACATAAAGATACCATTCTGAACACTTGGCAGCGAGAAGTAGGGTCTCAACATCTCCTCGTCGAGCGCATATTTATCTTTGCGCACCTTCTCAGCATAGTACCACCAATCCCACGACTGGAACTCACCCTCTTTGACATCACGCACAAAGAATTTATTCATCTCCACTAACTCCTCCTTAGCGCTCTCAAGTGCTGGATCCCAAATCTCATCGAGCAATCCATATACCTTGGAACTCTTTTGCGCCATTTGATCCGAGATCACAAACTCAGCATAGTTGGTGTAGCCCAACAACTTTGCCTTTTCCGAACGCAATCTCACCATATCATTTATTATCTGCTTATTGTCGAGATCATCATCGTTATTACCTCTCGATATATAACCTTTGTAGAGCTGCTCGCGCAACTCACGCTCTGAGGAGTATGTCAAAAATGGAATCCAGCTCGACGCCTGCAAAGTAAAAACCCACTTGTTCTCAATTCCCAACTCCTTTGCCTTAGCCTTAGCAGCATCCTTCACACTACTTGGCAAACCACCAAGTTGTTTGGAGTCGAGTTCAAGACGAAAACGGTTATTTTCCGCTAAAAGGTTTTGACCAAAACGCACCCCAAGCAACGCAAGTTCCTCGTTGACAGATTTCAAACGCTCCTTAGCCTCGCCCTCCAAAAGAGCACCACCTCGCACAAAAGAGTTGTATATCTTCTCTGTAAGACGCAACTGCTCGGCATCAAGCTCAACCTCCAAACGACCATCATATACCGCCTTCACCTTAGCAAACAGAGCCTCATTGAGGTCAATACTACCAAAGTGAGATGTAATAATTGGAGAGAGTTGTTCATTGATTGCCTGCAACTCGTCGTTGGTCTCGGCAGCCGAGATCATACCAAATATGTTGTAGATATCCGAAAGCTGCTTACCAGAGTTGTCATAAGCCAATATCACACTCTCGAACGTAGGTTTCTCCGAACTCCCGACAATCGCCTCAATCTCCTCACTGTGCTGCTTCATTGCAACCTCAAATGCTGGCATATAGTGCTCTGGTTTAATCTCCTCGAATGGTGGAGCACCAAACGGAGTCTCCCACTCGCTGAGGAGTGGATTGCTACTACTTTGGGTCGTTGAACCACAAGAAACAACTGCTGTCATAAGCGCTGAAAGTAATATTAAATATTGAAAACGTCTCATATTGATATATTTTCTAAATTATTAAACATTTTTATTTATCTTTGCAAAGGTAAAAATAATATAACATACATGCAACTATTTTACGCCCCAAATATTAAACCTCCACACTACACCCTAAGCGAGGAGGAATCTAAACATGCTGTGCGAGTTTTACGACTCTGCGAAGGCGATTCAATCACTATAACGAACGGAACCGGCACTTTATTTTCGTGCCGCGTGATCGACGCTGCCCCCAAACGCTGCACAGTAGAGGTTGTATCCGCCATCGAAGAGTATGAGCCACTACCCTACTCCCTAACCCTGTGTGTGGCTCCCACCAAGAACATCGAACGATTTGAGTGGTTCTTGGAGAAGGCAACCGAGATTGGCATTAGCGAGGTCTACACCCTGCTTTCGTCTCACAGCGAGCGCAAATCTATCAAGTGGGAGCGCGAAGCCAAGGTAATCACCGCGGCAATGAAGCAGTCTCTCAAAGCCTACCATCCCACTCTCCACGACACTACACCATTTAGCAGCATCATCTCTCGCACATTCGATGGCGAGAGGTTTATAGCCCACTGCGGCGAGCCACTCAGCGCCGAGGGCAAACGTTTTTTAGGCGATGTGGTACCCACCGCGGGCAATATCGAGATTATGATTGGTCCCGAAGGTGACTTCTCGCCCGAGGAGGTCGAAGCAGCGCTCGCCAAAGGATATAGAGAGATATCGCTTGGCTCACAGCGCCTTAGAACCGAGACTGCCGCCGTTGTAGCAGTCTCAATTGTAGCAACCAAATCGGAGATGAAGCAGTGGAAAGAGTAAAGCTAAGAGACCTATTCTCGACATTTCTAAAGATTGGCATCTTCACCTTTGGAGGAGGCTTTGCCATGATCCCTCTTATCGAGCGCGAGATTATCGAGGCTCGCAATTGGATCCCCAAAAGGGAGTTTCTCGACCTGCTCACCATCGCGCAATCTGCGCCAGGACCTATAGCTCTCAACACCGCTGTATTTATTGGCTACAAGAGTCGAGGCTACCAGGGTGCACTTGCGGCACTTGCGGGTGTTGTGCTACCGTCGTTCACCATCCTGCTACTTGTGGCACTCTACTTCACCCACATCCGCGACAATGCCATTGTCGATGCCGCGTTCAAGGGTATGCGACCAGCCGTCATCGCCCTTATCATGGCTCCCATCATATCGCTTGTTCGCCCTATGAAGCCTCTCCACATAGCTCTTGCGGCAATTGCGGCAATTGCTCTGTGGTACTTTGCATTTTCGCCTATCTACCTACTCCTTGCATCTGCCCTTGTGGGTATAATCTGGGCAACACTCACCTCAAAAAAAGTTAAGCAATGATCTACCTACAGCTTTTTATTAGCTATCTCAAGATAGGATTTTTTGGCTTTGGTGGTGGCTATTCGATGCTATCGCTCATCCAGCACGAAGTTGTGGTAAACCACGAGTGGATCACCAACGCCGCTCTGAGCGACATTATCGCCATCTCGCAGATGACCCCCGGACCCATCGCCATCAACTCAGCAACCTACATTGGCTACACTGTAGCAGGCTTTTGGGGCTCCATCATCGCCACAGTTGCAGTCTGCCTGCCCTCACTCACCATCATGGTGCTTATCACCCAATTCTTCTTGCGCCTACGCAACTCCAACTACATGGATAAGATTATGACCGCAATGCGCCCCTCGGTAATCGGCATGATAGCAGCGGCATCCATCATGCTTATATTCCCCGACGATGCCGAGGGAGCCAGCATGATCGACACGTGGAGCTGGGTGCTCTTTGCAGCGGCATTTGTAGCCTCGCTGCGTCGAGTAAACCCCATAAATCTAATAATTTTGTCGGCGGTTGCCGGCATCGCAATCTACTACCTCCCCACCGTTGTAGCTGGAGAGAAACCACCCAAAGAGGTAGAGACCACCTCCTTCGCCACCAATCAGTGGAGCAGCTACGATCTCACACTCCCCCAAACAATAGAGTCCGACGAGTTCGAACAAGCGTGGGCAAACTTCCTCTACGTGCTTAGCACCCAGAGGTCAGCCACCGCCAGCCAAGCGCTCAAAGAGACTATGCAGCTGAGCGCATCCACACCCGAGGCGCTCGATGCCCTCTTTGCGTTGGGCGAGAAGTACCTCTACGACCCCAATTCACCAATGCGCAACGATGAGCTTTTTATCCCGATGTTGGAGTTTATGATCGACTCCCCGGCTGTGGATGAGCTACTCAAGATACGCCCCACTGCCCTACTTCGCATGGCGAGCCTCAACCGTATAGGCAATCAAGCCAACAACTTCACCACCGACAGTGGCGAGGAGCTCGACGACATCGAAGCCCCCCTCACACTACTCTACTTCTACGATCCCGAGTGCACCGACTGCAAACGCACCGCGGCAGTGATGAGCAGATCCACGCTCCTCCAAGAGCTTGAGAAGAGTGGCACCCTTAGGATAATCAAAACCCTCACCGAGGGCAACACCCAAATAGATAGCCTCTACGACCTTAAGGCAATCCCCTCACTCTATCTGCTCGACTCCGAGAAGCGTGTAATGCTCAAAGATGCCACAATAGAGACAACTATTCAAGCGTTATCAAACTACAAACAATAAATAAGCAGCATATGAAACAATTAATCATCTTCGACCTCGACGGCACCCTACTCAACACCATTGGTGATTTGGCAGCATGCTGCAACCAAACATTGGAGAAGCATCAGCTACCAACCCACTCCGACGAGGAGTACGCCTCGTTTGTCGGCAATGGCATCATGCGCCTGGTGGAGCGAACAATCCCCGAACCACTGCGCACAGTCGAGCGCGTGGCGGAGATCCGCAAAGATTTTGTGGCTCTCTACACCGAGAATATCGCTATCCACTCCACCCCCTATGCCGGCATTGTGGAGCTTCTACGCACCCTAAGCGAGCAAGGTGTTGCTGTGGCTATAGCATCGAACAAATTCCAAGCAGGCTGCGAGAAGTTGGCTAAGCACTACTTCCCGAACATCCGCTTCGCAACAGTGTTGGGTCAACGCCCCAATATAGCACTCAAACCAGATCCCTATATCATCCGTGAGATTATACAACGCACCTCCTACACCCCCGACAAGATCCTCTTCGTAGGCGATTCGGGTGTCGATATGCAAACCGCATCGGCAGCAGGTGTCGACTCGGTGGGGGTCACCTGGGGTTTCCGCTCGCGTGAAGAGTTAGAGAAGGCGGGCGCAAAACATATTATTGATACTGCAAACCAACTGCTTGAAATAATTCATAATTCATAATTCATAATTCATAATTCATAATTCATAATTTATAATTTATAATTTATAATTAAAAATTAAAAATGCGTTCCTTACAGCTACTTGGCTATAAGTTACGCATTTTCTTTTGGGTGTGACCACAAGAGCGATCAAGCTCCTGTGGTCTAAGGTTACTACTCTCGCTTATCGGAGTAAGCAGAGAGAGGTGATGTTATTAATGTTTATGACCACCACCTTGTTGTTGTTCACTATATGTATAAATATCAATTTTATCTGTTTGATCTTCACTTTTAGCATTATCAATTGTAACAGTCAAAGATACGCAAGTTTTGAAGTCGTAGTAAGAAGGTGTTGCACCATTATATTGTACTGTTGCATACTTTCCATCATCACTTACAGTTAATGTTACATAGTGTGATGCGTCATCACCATAATAAGACAATTCCCAGCTTATATCACCTGTTGCATTTGTAGGATCTACGGTATATGTAAGCTTTGCATTGGGATCAGTGTTTTGATATAGTTGAATATAACGGTATAATGATCCGGAAATTGGCGTACTCTCATCATCGTCTGCTACAATGATGATATAGTTTGCATCAATATCTGTTGCAGGAACAGTAACTTTAATAGAAGTTTTAATGTTACCAACTGACACAGAGATAGTAGTAGTACCAGCTGCAATCGCAGTAACATTACCATACTGATCTACTGTTGCAATAGTTGAATCCTCTGATACCCAAACAATATCACCAGCAGGAGCTGTATTTTCATCAGAATAACCCCAAGTAAGATCAATAGAGGTAGCTTTGTTTATCGTCTGATCTGTATTTGGAGTCATGAAGATCTCTGATGCAGGGTTAATAACTGTAACCTTGCAAGACAACTCGCTTGTACCAACTGTAGCAGTGATTGTAGTTTCACCAATTTTAAGACCTGTAACTACGTTATTCTCAACTTTAACGATAGTTGCATCATACGACCAAACGATAGTTGGCTCCAAAGAGTACTCTGGGTATGACAATGTAAGCGCTTGAGAAGCAGTACCAGCAATGTCAAGTGTCATCTCAGCAGGAACCAATGTTGCAGACTCAGCATCACCATAAACATTAACCTCGATAGTTGCAGAAACAGCCTCAGCAGCACGTGTGTCGAAAGTACCGTTAGCTGTAGCAGTGATAAATACTTGACCCTTAGCCAAACCAGTTACAACACCCTTTTCGTCTACTGTAGCGATTGACTCGTTAGATGAAGTCCAAGTGATGTTCTCATTTGCGTTAGATGGGAAAAGTGTGTAAGCAAGTTTGAAAGAATCACCAGCCTCGATATTAATAGGCTCTACTAAACTATCAAAAGAGATCTCCTCGATAGCGATTGGGTTCTCACCGTAACCAGACTCAGCACCGTACATGTTCTCCTCAGACTCGTCCCAGTCGATAACAACTGCCTCAACCTTAACCTCTGTAAGACCGATAGTAAGAACGATGTCGTAAGCACGACCTTGCTTCAAACTCTCAAGTGGAAGAGATACAGTAGAGATCTTAGGATCTGAAACAGAGTAACCGATAGCCAAGGCGTCGTTAGCTGTTACGATTTGGTACTCGATCTCGAATGCAACATCGTCACCCTCTTGGATACCCTTTTGTCCGTTAGGAGGAAGCAAGAAGAGGTACTCGTCGGTTGTGAAGAGAGGAGTTTTAACTGTGCTGCTGTTAGTAACACGTACACCAGAAGTAGTGTAACCAGTTTTCACGCTGCCAGCCTCCTTGATTGCGTCTGTAGTAACTGCAAGAAGTGAAGAGAATGGATAAACGCTCTCGAAAGCTTTCAAGTTGCTCCATACACCATCTTGAGTGTGATCTTGAGAAGCTGACTCCATTGAATCTGCATCACTTGAGAAATCATCCTCACCTGTAGTGTCAGCAGTATCAAATGTGTAGTCTCCTGATTGATAGAAGTTAGGAGCTGCAATAAGATCCATGCGAGTAACAACTACCTTAGTTGCATCTGTGTTCTTAGCTGTGTCCTCAGCAATGTTAGTATTTGCAGAGAATGTAACACGAGTAAGTTGGTGCTTAAGGTTGAACTTAACAGCCTCCTCTTGTTGTTGAACGTTGATCTCTTGACCTGCTACGAAGTCAACCATCTTCTTAGGATCTGAGTTAACAACGAAAGAAGCTACTGGAGCACCAGCAACATCATTTGCAGACAAAGTGATACCAGACTCTTGTGATCCACTGTATGGAGCATAAGCAAAGAATGAGTATTTGTCATACGCTTTGTTTGACCAGTATTGAACTGGATCGTAACCCCAACCATTAGCAACGATTGAGTTGTAAACAACCTCTTGGTCCCACATGAAGTTTGGAACAGTGCTCTCGCCTGCTACATTCCAACCATCTTGAGAGGTGTAGTAACCCATGATACCAAAGCCTGACTCCTGCATTGCTTCATTGTCGAAGATAGTTGCTTTAGTTGCTTGGTCCATAAAGATACCAAAGTTGATTGCATCGTCAGCAGTTGCTACTGGAACGAGCTCTTCTTGCGTAGCACATGATGCCATCGCAAGGGCTGCTACCAAGGCAGCCGATTTGAATAAATTTTTCATCTTTCTTTTAATTTTAATGAATAATTTGATTTGAAAATAGTTTGATTCTTGTTTTGGGAGCGCTCGACACACCTGCGGAATCAAGCACTCGGTTTTGTTTTGTTCTCTTTTTCTTCTTTTTCTCTCTTTTTTTCTCTGTTTTTTTAGTTATTAAAATAGTTATTATTACTACTCTCTTATTGTCGAGTGTATATTGTCCTCCTCTGGCAACTTCCAAGAGGAGGTTTTACCTATAAAATATCTATAGCTCCGCTGTTGCGGTCACTGCTTTCACCACCAACGATGATGTAGTTGCCACCATCTGCCGAGGGGGTGAAACTGCTATACATTGCCTCGGTAACAGGAACGATAAGATCATCAGTATCGTAGATTGTACCGGTAACTGGGTTGCTTATGGTTGCGCTTAGCTTCACATAGCCAGGATCTGTACCTGCAACGAAATATGGATTCGCAAATTTGCTCTCCTCATTCCAGTAAATGGAGCTAATAACATTCTCTTTCGGCGTTGTGCACCCTATATTGCTATATGTGGAGTTGCTATATGTGATTTCCAATGGCGAAGTTGTTGAACCTGGGGTGTAACAAGAAGTCCAATAGGAGGGAGTAATATTAACACTAAAGTCAAATTGCTCTGAGATCGCTACTGATTGCTGCTCTGACGCTATGTCTATAGTAATTTCTGGCACAACAGAAATCAGCATGGCATAAGTCTCACAATTACCAGCTTGATCTGTTACTGTACCAGTTAACACAACAGTTTGCGTAGTGGCAGTTTCCTCAATGGTCTTTGCTGTAATGGTAGTGGTAGCACTATCTGTGCTTGACAACGCAATAATGCCATCATTATTCATAGACCACTCATACGTAACACCTGTCGCATTTGCTGGGTCAATCTGTGCAGTGATACTAAACTCTTCGCCACTCTCCATAAGAAACGTATTCTGGATCTCATTACCACTATTGTCTACAATCTGAATACCTTTAAGCTCTACAACCCTCTCATCTACAACAGTAACCCTCGTCGTGAACTTCTGACCATCGAGTGTTGCGTAAACATGGGCTACTCCCTCGCTCACTGCTGTAATTTTGATTCTATCTGCATGACCGTCTACTTGAGATGTTATAATACTGCCATTCACATCGCTCGTTGCCCACACAATGTCATCAGCAGAAAGACCCTCGCGGATATTCTCTGCTACTATAGTATAAGATGGGAAGCCACCTCCGTCTTGAATCTGAAGTGTAAAAGCAGTTGATGACAACTCAAGAGCTGGCTCGTCAGGCGTCTGTGGCTCCTCCTCTTCTTGCCCAACATCTTGGGTGATTTCGCCCTCCCAAGGGATAACATCTGCACTAACCTTGATCTCGTCGAGTGAGATTTCGAGCACGATATTGTATGCCTTGCCTTGCTTCAAGCTCCCTGCTGGAAGCGAGAAGGTAGATGTTTTCTCACTTGTGATAATGTTGTCACCAACCAAGGCTGGATCGCTGGTTACAACTTGGTAGGAGATAGTAACGTCAATTCCTGTCTCGTCGGAGATACCATCGGCTCCATTTGGAGGTAATAAGAAGAGGTATTCGCCTGATTTGAGAAGTCCTGTAGCCACGTAGCTATCAGACTCCGAGAGTGCATTCTTCACCTCTACGGTCGAAGTGGAGAGATCGCCACAAGTAAAATCGGCTTTGTTGAGTATTGCACTAAATGGATAGGCTGCATCAGCGACACTTGGCGCACTCCACTCACCATCTTGACCATGCTCCGATGCAACGTCAGTTGTTTTGGCACTGCCAAAGGTGTAGGTTGCAGAGTTGTAGAAACCCTTAGACTCGCAAAGTGACATACTGTTGACGATAACCGATGTGTTCTCGTCGATAATGTTGGTCTTTGCAGAGAATGTAACACGTGTGAGCTGGTGCTTGAGGTTGAACTTGACAGCATCCTTTTGCTGCTCAATGTCGATCTCTTGACCTGCTACGAAGTCGATCATATCGGCTGCACTCTCTTGTAGCTCGAATTTGATTTGTGGAGCGCCTGCATCATCGTTGTCGCTTGCCAAGGTGATACCATATTGACCATCTGTAGAGCTATAGGGCGCATAAGCGAAGAATGTATAGTTGTGATCATCTACATTTGACCAAAATTTGGTTGGCGAGTATGTCCACGCTGAGCCGTCATATACAACTGATTGGTTGTACATCAAATTTGGATTTGCTGTAGCTGCTGCATCTGCCCAAGCTGTCGCCTCGGTAGCGTAGCCCATGATACCAAAACCATAGCCCGAGATCCATACATCACCAGATTGAGAGCCCTCGATAGAGTCATCATCGAGAATAGTACCCTTGGTTGCTTGATCCATAAAGGTGCTAAACGAAATTGCATCCTCAGCCGTTGCCTTGCGCACAACCTCCTCGTGGGTTGAGCAAGAGGCGAAAAGCGCTGCCACTGCAATTAATGAGGTTTTTAGTAAATTTCTCATAACATTTAAATTTAGTGTTAATTATTTTTTTTAGAGGTCGGGCAACTCTCACGAGTTGCCAAACCTAATTTGGGTAGAGTGACTACTATTCTCCTGGAGTGTTGTCGATATCCCAATCAACTACATTTGCTGATACCTTGATAGCATCGAGCTCAATAGTAAGCAGAATATTATATGCTTTACCTTGCTTCAAGCTTCCTGCGGGAAGAGTGATTTGCGCTGTTTTGGGAGATGTCTCATAGCAACCACCAACGACACCTTCGTCTTCTGTTACCACGCTATATGTGACATTGAACATAACTTCTGACTGATCTTCAACGATACCGGTTGAAGAGTTTGGAGGAAGCAAGAAGAGGTATTGATCCTCCTTGAAGAGGCTTACAGGGGTCTCATCAGAGTCTGCAACTACAACTACATCCTCTTTGAAGCCATCTGTCGCGCTACCTGCTGTATACTCTTCGAGGTTGAGAACTGAAGCCAAGGGGTAGTTAGCAGTGGCAACGGTCATTGAGCTCCAAGTGCCATCTTGTGTGTGGTCAGCAGCGGCGTCAGCGTCTGGGTCAATTGCTTCTGAGCTTTGATCCTCTACGCCTGTAGTTGATGCTGTTGCGTTGAAAGTGTAGATTGCATCGCTGTAGAAACCGTCTGACTGAATGAGGTTGAGATCTTTAACAACAACACTTGTAGCATCGACATCGATATTGCTCTTTGCAGAGAATGTAACACGTGTGAGCTGGTGCTTGAGGTTGAACTTGACAGCATCCTTTTGCTGCTCAATGTCGATCTCTTGACCTGCTACGAAGTCGATCATATCGGCTGCACTCTCTTGTAGCTCGAATTTGATTTGTGGAGCGCCTGCATCATCGTTGTCGCTTGCCAAGGTGATACCAGTTGCACCGTCGTAAGCTGTGCTATAGGGTGCATATACGAAGAATGAGTACTTCTCACCAGCGATGTTTGACCAGAACTTAACTGGAGAGTACGACCATAGACCATTGCCATAGGTCGCATGAGTGTTGTACATCAAATTGGGAATAGCTGTGTTGTTCCATGCACTCTTGGTGTAGTAGCCCATGATGCCGAAACCGACACCTGAAACTTGGATTGAAGCATCATCAAATATAACTCCTTTGGTTGCTTGATCCATAAAGGTGCTAAATTTGATTGCATCGTTTTCAGTCACTTCTGGCACTACCTCTGAATGAGAAGCACATGAGACTGATGCTACGGCTACTGATAGTAGCGCTAACTTGAATAAGTTTTTCATCTCTTTATAATTTAATTATCAACTAATATATTATTAATTTACATTTTGGTATTTACAAGTAGTTTTTAAGGCAAGCCACACAGATCGAATATTCTTTATGAGGCTTATATAAAGGCTATTACAATACTACTCAAATGCGATACTCTTCCAGGTGTAACCTCCAAAAGTTAATGATGATCCTAATTCTGTCTGCTTATCACTATTTAGCACAAGGTCGACCTGTGAGGTTGGAACAAAATTAAAAACATACACTCCAAATGTAATATCACCAGCAGTAGTAAGTTTAATTGTCTTCAAATTTGTTGAGACAGTGGGATTGGTATAACAATTATTAAAAGCATAGTTTCCTACTGAGGTTACAGACGGAAGCGAAATTACCTCCAAGGCTGTACATCCCAAAAAAGAAGAATCACCAATTGAAGTAACACCACTTGGAAGGATTAGCTCTTTGATGGTTGTCAGCTCTTTAAAAGCAATAGCACCGATTTCTGTTATATCTGTAACGCCACTCATATCTACCGAAAGTGCCTCGCCGTTATTCAATGTTATACTTTTAAAGACATTACTCCCTGCGGGCGTTGCTATACCCAGAATATCACTTGTATTAGCACCAGAAAGCTTAATCGGTGTAACACCTTTGTCGACAAGAGCTTGAATCGAGGCTGTAAGCGCGGTGGCATCTACTGCATCAGCAAGATTAATTAAATTTGAGTCGGAAGTAGCGCCACTACCATCTTCGACAAGAGTACCATCTTCGTTAACAAGTATGATCTCCTTCCAAGTGTATGATCCCCATGTAGCTCCTACCAATGATCCGCTATTTAGTATGATTTCAGTCACACGGCGCGATGCAAGATATAGGGTGCAATTTGTTGTAGTACAACCAGCGAAAACAAATCCACCAAAGGCAAATTGTTCATTCGAAGTAATCACAACTTTAACTAAGGCTGTGCAAGAAGAGAATGCATAATTATCAAAATCTGTCACCAAAGGAAGATTCACATCTACCAACTTTGAACACCTGTCAAATGCAGCACTACCCAATGTCGTTGCCGATGGTAAATCAATAGATGTTAGTGCAGAACAGTTACCAAAAGCATAGGAACCAACACTCTTAACCTGAGGTGCGCTAACTGTTTCGAGAGAGCTGCAAAGATTAAAAGAACTATTTTCAAGTTTTTCGGCAAGAGGAATATTTACACTCTTAAGTTTTGAACAGCCATAGAAAATATTAGTTCCAAGAGTGGTAGCTGATGGAAGAGAGATATCTACCAAGCTTGTACAGCCTCTGAAAGTTTCAAATCCTAAATATACTGCTTTAGGTAGATCAACAACCTCAAGGGCTGTCGCGGCATCAAAAGCCTCTCCACTCACGTATGTAACATTTGCAGCTGAGACACTCTTCAAAACAGATGTCGATGTGAATGCTTCATTACCAATATGAGTCACTCCGTCGGGTAACACTATTGACTCAATGGTATTTACTAATTTAAATGCATTATCGCTAATAAAGGTAATTCCCTCAACTGCACTCATGTCGATTGCAAGAGGCTGATTTGACAATAATGTAATACTATTAAAGAGATTTTCACCAGTATCAAAACCTAATAGGTTGTTGGTATAGGTTCCTACAAGTGTGAAGTCTGTAACGCCTGCTGCTACAGCCTCCTGCATATCAGCCAACAGAGTTGCACGATCACTATAGCTATCGAGGTCAATGCTACCATGCATTGGGTCATTGACAATAACCTCATCGCCAGAATCATCAACTATAATAATCTCTTTCCACGTTTTTCCTTCCCATTTTGCTCCTACAAGAGTTCCCGCGTCGCTTAGTGTGATATTTTCATATTGATTCGCATGGAGATAGAGGGTGCACTCGGTTGTTAGGAAAGATTGATCATAACTGGAGTATGTCGCTCTGAATGCATCAACTGACACTTCCATTTTATCACTACAAGTCAACCTAAGTGTTGTTAGCTTTGGACAACCAGGGAAAGCATTTTGCATGATCTCATTCACGTTTTCGAGACCCTCAATCGTCGTTAGATTAACACAACCACCAAACGCAGTTTGTCCAATCATATATGATCCCTCAGGTACAATTATCTTTGTAAATGGCATACCTACAAATAAGTTGGCAACGCTTGCATTTTTTTCACCTGTTATTACTTTACTTGCATCCAAAACATACTCTTTGTTTGTGTCTGTAAGATAATCCTTAATACTATTTCCAGATCCCAAAATCTTATCATTTGTACTATAGGTACCATATATATAGTAGTACTCTACGCCAGCAGCTTCCGCAGCCTGAAGATCAGATATAAACTCTGACTTTCCATCAGCATCATTCGTATACTCGTCAAGATCAAAATATCCATCTACTGGTTTGTGATAAGGCTCATCTGGAGTAGGGTCGGTATTGTCGGGGATAATAGTATTATTCTCATCATCCCAAGGAACAACGATTGCAGTAGCAGAGAGTTCGAAGTTACTGCTGAATGTCAACAAGAAATCGTATGCCTTGCCTTGCTTCAAACTACCTTCATTGAGACTGAAAGTTGCTGTATTAGCTGAAGTTGCATCACCATCGGTTATAACATAGCTAACCTCAAATTTGATAGAGTTATCAGCCAAGACTCCTGTGTCACCCGCAGGTGGCAACAAGAAGAGATAGTGGTTATCACTCAAAAGAGCCGTCTTTGCGGTCTCAGCAGCAGAGGAGTTAGGAATAACAGATCCACCCTCGCCCAAAAGAGAGGTGAGATCATAATCCTCGGTAAGTGAATTATATAAATCAGCCCACGTTCCAATCACGCCGTCACCCTCGCTCACTTGAGCAAATTTATAAGTAGCAGTATTGAAAAATGCAGGGCTCTCATCTACAAGAATCTTAAGAGCTGTTATTGTCACATTTGCTGTCTGGTTACCATCAAAACTTGTTTGACCCGAGAAGGCGATACGTGAAAGCTCATGCTTTAGGTTAAAAGCAACTGTTCCAGATGTGAGATTGTAGTGCTGCGACGCAACAAAATCAACCATATCGACTGGATCTGATTGAAGAGCAAAAGCTACGGTAGGAGCACCTACCTGTGAGATGTCACTTAAATTTACACCCGCAGCAGCGAATGGAGCATAGGCAAAGAATGAGTAGTTGCAACCAGACTCCCAGTATTTTAGTGGAGAGTAGCTCCAAACTCCATCAATCGATGAAACTTGGGTATTGTACATAACATTAGCCGTTTCGCTGTTGCCAACCCAACTGGCACTACCAGTATTGTAGCCAACGATACCGAAGCCATTATTTTCAATAGCTACGTAGCCCTCTCCGTCGCTTAAGTTACCAGTTATTAAACCCTTGGTTGCCAATGACACGTTGGGTACAAAAGTGATCGCATTCGACGACTCGGGGGTATAACCGAGCGTTAGGTTGTCTTGACTACATCCCACAACTAAAAGCGCTGTTGAGAGAAGCACTGTCCCGTTTAGTAATAATCTTTTCATTATCTTGTTTTATTTTATTTTGTACGGTGAATTAGTTAAATAATAGGAATGTTTAGATCTTCTTCCTCATCCCAATCGTCGACCTCAGCATCGAAACCAGATCCCGGGTTATAGATATCTTCAACCTCCGGAAGCGTGATATCTTCTAAATCGAGATAGAGTTTAAGCTCGTCGTTTTCGTCGGTGTAGATCATATCGGTAACATCAATATCTTTGATGTAGTGCATATTGCCGTCTCGAAGAGCCATATAGAGAGTCACCTTATTGTCGATTCCATTGCCCGCAACACCAAAACAGTTTACATAGCCGCGGAGATAACCTCGCTTGTATGAATCTTCATCGTAGACCTTCTCTGTAAAGGTTAAGTAGTGACTGATGCCAACGCCATTTGACTCTCCGGTGTAGAGCTTAATACCGTCCGCCATGCCATCGATGGTGAGAGCCTGGATGTCGGATCGTAGATTGTCGATACCATTAATATATAAGGTAACACACAACTGCTTAGTACGCAACTGTGGGGTGAAGTCCAACTCATAACGTTTTGCTTCGATCACACTCTCGCGGGTAACCTCCAAATCTTCATAACTTGCCGTTGCAAAGGCATCAGGCTCACCTCCTGTGACAATATCATCACCTCCTGCGGAGGGGTTAAGCACACTTTTGATACGACCCACGAAGTTCTCATAGTTATCTGAGTTGCTAAATTCGATGTTACTGTGGCTATCAACAGTCTCATTCATGACAACTATGGCGTAGTTATCACGCTTTACAAATGCACTATCGACACTGCTGTTGGTTCTAAGAGTTACAACTGAGAGCTCACTACGAGTTTTGGGATAGAACCTAACGGTAGCTCCATTGGGATTCTCTTCGAGTTCACTCCAATCAAGATTCACAACGACCCACACTCCAGACTCTGGATAGATGGGACGCCTATTATCACACGAACTAAAAGGCATTAGAGCGATAATAGCAATGATTAGTATTAGTAGCTTTTTCATTTTTTGACTCCTTATTATTTCTTTTTAGTTCTAAAAATTAACCATGAGAGAGAGACCTTAACCTTAGCTGGAAGGAACGACTGCATCTTCATGCGTGGTCCATCTTCGATAAGAGTTGTATTGTTCTCAACCCAATATTTTTGGTATTCGTTGACCATGTAGCCAGCTCCTGCCGAGAACTCCATATTGAAGCGCTCTGAGAGTGGTAAGCTGTAACCAGCCGAAAGACCCGCGATGTAGTAGAAGTCACTTTGAACTCCTGTTGCATCTTTAAATTGGAAGTCACAGAAACCAGTATTTGCAAAGAGTCCAGCAAACCAGCCCGTAAGCTGATCTCGCTTGCTACGATCACCAAACCAATAGCGTCCCTCGATACCTGCTGATTGAACCTGCCAACATCTGGTATGCTCTTTTAGCCACCATCCACGAGCAAATTCACCATTCACACTCCATCGCTCACCAAAAGGAACCTCAACTTCTATATTTGGAGTGAACGCAAGATCATAAAGTAAATTAGTCTTTATAGCCAACAAAAGTTTACGGTCAATATCATCCTCAACAGCAACAGGCACTGAGGTTGGTTCTGGAGTTGGTTCAACAACCTCGACAGTCTCGGCTACAACAGCAAACTCTTCGACTACCTCCTCCTCGACAACAGCTGCTACTACAGGCAACTCAGTGGTGGTGTATACTGTCACCACGCTACTGGTACGAAGCAGAGGAAAAATTTGAGTATACATATATTTATAAGGTACACCCCCGTCAAAATCCATAAGGTGTTTGAGTCGACTATCAACCATTGTCAACCAAGGATCAGAGTCGTTGACTCTTCGCCAAGTCTCCTCGGGAGTGTTATCTATGATGGAGATTAACTCATCCTTACTGGAAAGTGATGACTCGCGAAGCAACTCTTTGAGTCTCTCCCATGCAGTTCCTGAGTGTTGCTTGGTAATCAAAGAGGCATCAAGACCTTTATTGTCGATCAAGTAGTTGTAGATCGACTCGGATCTTCTCTGTGAGAGTTTTTGGTTGTAGCTTTTACCTCCTTCGGGAGAGGTGTAACTATCAACATTAATTTGGTTGACAGTGGTGAGCGTATCGCTCTTTAATCGATCAATGTAGTCAGACAACTCACCCAAGCTTTCGTTGTTCTGCATAACATTGGAGTCGATCACATAGCTGTCCTGATCAAAATAAATTTTGACCGTCTTTGCTTGTTGCTCCGTCTGACCATACAGGTTAGACCCAAGCAGCAGCAGTGCCAGGATTCCTATTACTCTTTTCATCATTTAAATATTTTTTTGTTCAATTTTCTTCATTTATTTATTCAATAGTTTACAACTTACATATTAGGGTTTTTCTATCGCCTTGTTAGCACTACACAAAATTCAAGTTGAGAATTGTGTCTTAATTATCGACTTGCATATTGTCGAGCGTTCTCACTAATTACTATTTAACTGTTAAAGAACATCTTACACATATTTTGAACATAATTTACTCTAACTCGCGAACAAATACTACCGCAAATATATGTAAAAATAATTATTTTAACAACGTTTGCATCTAAAAAATAACAACAATATGAATTTAATTTTACATCATATTTACTTTCATCTTCTCACTACATCGTATCAGGCTTAATATCAAAGCATTATCAAAATACTAAAAAAAATATGTTTTGATCAAAGTAGTATAGTCTCAAACTCTACTACAGTGTGGCAAAATAAGGATCATTTAAGGATTAATTATTAAAATATTTAACTTCAAATATACACAAAATTAGAGAAAAATAAGCGACTCGATAAACCATTTATATTCCCATTCTTAAAAAATATGCAAAAACGTTTGCAATAGAAAAGCAAATTTAATATCTTTGTGAGCTATAACAAAAACAACAACAAATTATTAAGATAACACAATGAGAAGTCCAAGAATCGCAGAGCTATTAAGCTCAAAGACAACCGACACCGAGGTTGTAGTCAAAGGTTGGGTACGCACCAAACGTGGCAACAAGAATGTTGCATTTATCGCACTTAACGACGGCTCGTGTCAAAATAATATTCAAATCGTAGTTGATCTTACAAAGATCGCTGAAGAAGAACTCAAAGGCGTGACAACAGGCGCTTGTATTCGAGTTGATGGTACACTTGTCTCTTCGATGGGTGCTGGTCAAGGTGTTGAGGTTCAAGCATCTAAAATCGAGATCTACGGCACAGCAGATCCAGAGACCTACCCTCTACAGAAGAAGGGACACTCACTCGAATTTCTTCGTGATATCGCCTACCTACGCCCACGCACTAACACATTTGGGGCAGTGCTTCGTATTCGTCATGCAATGGCTTTTGCTATTCACCAATACTTCAACGAACGTAAATTCTTCTACCTACACACACCTCTTATCACAGGTTCAGATTGTGAAGGTGCTGGACAGATGTTTAACGTTACTACACTCGATATTGCCAACCCTCCACGTACCGAAGAGGGTAATATTGATTACACCCAAGACTTCTTTGGAAAAGCTTGTAATTTAACTGTTTCGGGTCAATTGGAGGGTGAATTAGGAGCTCTCTCAATGGGTCAGATATACACATTTGGACCAACATTCCGTGCCGAAAACTCCAATACGCCACGCCACTTAGCAGAGTTTTGGATGATCGAACCAGAGATGGCTTTTTACGATTTAGAGGATAATATGGAGCTTGCCGAGGATTTCCTAAAATATCTTATTCGCTATGCTCTCGACAACTGCCGTGAGGATCTCGAATTTATGAATAAGATGTGGGATAAAGAACTCCTGGAGCGTCTCAACTTTGTGGTAGAGAACGACTTTATTCGCCTCGATTATACTCAAGGAGTCGAGATATTGAAAGCTTCAGGTCGCAAATTCGAATTTCCAGTCGACTGGGGCTCCGATCTACAATCAGAGCACGAACGCTACCTTGTTGAGGAGCACTTCAAGAAACCTGTAATCTTGATCAACTACCCAAAAGAGATCAAGTCATTCTACATGAAACAGAACGACGACAACCGCACGGTACGTGCTATGGATGTCCTGTTCCCAAAAATAGGCGAGATAATAGGTGGTTCAGAGCGCGAAGCTGACTTTGGCAAACTTTCTGCACGTATTGTAGAGCTTGGCATGAAGGAGGAAGATGTTTGGTGGTATCTCGACACTCGTCGTTGGGGTTCAGCACCTCACTCTGGATTTGGACTTGGCTTTGAGCGTCTACTGCTCTTTGTGACTGGTATGGCAAACATCCGTGATGTGATCCCATTCCCACGCACACCAAAGAATGCAGAGTTTTAGGTTACACTTTTAACCTCGACCCTTGAAGAGTTCGCTCATCACACAAGCAGCATTATGTTAAACGAGTAAGTGATTAACCACGGATTCTTAAAAGAGAAGAGTATGGCTATAAACCAAAGGCAACAGCTATCGCTACAACAAAAGCTATCGCCACAACAGATACAAATGATTAAGCTGCTCGAACTGCCCGCAATGCAGTTGGAGCAGCGTATCAAACAAGAGATTGAAGAGAATGTCGTGCTCGACGAGATCACACCTCTTGGCGAGGATGAAGAGCCACGCCAACTCTCAATGGAGGAGTATCTCCGCGAGGATGACACTCCATCGTATAAAAGCAGAATTAACAACTACTCCAAAGATGACAAACAACGTCCTGTCTATATGACTGGCGGCAGGTCACTTCAAGAATTTCTCACAGAACAATTGGGTTATAAAAATCTCACTGAAAGAGAGATGAGTTTAGCCACATATTTAGTGGGAAGCATCGATGAAGATGGATACTTGCGTCGTGATTTGGACTCAATTAGCGACGATATAGCTTTCACAGTAGGGATCGAGGTCTCTACCCCAGAGTTGGAGCGCATTCTAAAGGTGATCCATGAGTTGGAACCAACGGGGGTAGGTGCTCGCAATCTCCAGGAGTGTCTACTTCTTCAGATTGACCAATTCAGCCATCTAAACTCCGCTCAACGACTGGCGCGAAAAATTATAAACTCATACTACGATGAGTTTGTCAAGAAACACTACGAAAAACTTATGCAACGCCTCTCGATTAGTGAGGAGGAGTTCCGCAACGCAATAGATGAGATCAAACACCTGGCTCCAAAACCAGGAAATCTATTCAATGAAGAGGGTGCCGAGAGCACACCTTATATAACCCCCGACTTTATTCTCGACAATAATGATGGTGTTTTCGACCTTTCGCTCAACTCCTACAACGTTCCCGAGGTTAAGGTAAATCGTCGCTACATGGATATGATCCGCGATATGGTTGCTTCCGACGGCACAATAAAAGATAAAGATAAGGAGGCGCTGCAATTTGTGAAAAGCAAAATTGACTCTGCAAAATGGTTTATCTCAGCCATCAAACAGCGACACGACACCCTAATGAGAACCATGCAAGCGATTCTTGACTATCAATACGACTACTTCGAGGATGGCGACAAGAGTAAGCTACGCCCTATGATTCTCAAAGATATAGCAGATCGCACAGAGCTGGATGTATCGACTATCTCACGAGTTGTAAATAGCAAATATGTGCAGACTCAATTTGGAATTATTTTGCTAAAATCACTCTTTTCGGAGGCTATGCAGACCGAATCCGGAGAAGAGGTCTCAAGCTACGAGATTAAGAACATTTTGCAGCAATGCATCGACGAAGAGAACAAACGTAAACCTCTTACCGATGAAATCTTGATGGAGATTCTCAACTCCAAAGGCTATCGCATAGCACGCCGCACAGTGGCAAAGTATAGAGAGATGCTCGATATTCCCGTTGCTCGTCTACGCAAACAAATTTAGAAGATCAAATATGCACCCAATGGGTGCTGCTCCCACAGTGACATAGGCAGTAAGAGTCTAAGTTATCATACGTTTGCACTGTAAAAATTATCTCTAATTTTGATATTATAACGCTGCCGACAAGGGCATGGGGCTCACGGGAAGTAATTTTAATGCGATTGGCTTGAATTTTTCGACAGAACTTAGCTATGATTAAAAAAAAAATTGTATTTTTGTGCTCTATTGCATAAGAATAATAAATTATAATAATTAAATATCATGGCAAAAAACAAAGTTACTACTCCTGAATTGGAGGTAATCAGCGAAGAGGCAATTAGCAAAACAGAACACTTCTTCGAAAACAATGGCAAGAATATCATCTACGCTATCGTAGCACTCGTTGTAGTCGCTGTAGCTGTATTTGGCTACAAGAGTGTAGTGGTTGAACCACGTATGGAGAAGGCTTCAGCAATGCTCTACAAAGCACAAATCCTTTTGGAAAGCGAAACCCCAGACTACCAACTTGCACTCGACGGTGATGCTTCAACTCCAGGATTCCTTGAGGTTGCTGACTCTTATGGCTCTACCCCATCTGGCAACTTGGCTAAACACTATGCTGGTATCTGCTACATCCACACTGGCGACATGGCAAACGCAGCCAAATATCTATCTCAGTACAAACCTGTTAAAGGTCTTGTTGCTTCAGTTATCAATGCACAAAACCTTGCACTACAAGGCGATGTAGCTGTTGAATCGGACAACTTCACTAAGGCTATTCCTTTGTACCTCAAAGCAGTAGAAGCCTCTAACAACCCAATCACTGCTCCAGCATACCTCATTAAGGCTGCTCTTGCTTCGATTGCGGCAGGCGACAAAGCGGGTGCTAAGTCAATATTTACAGATATTACTACAAACTACCCAAATACAGACGAGGCTAACAAAGCTAACAAGTATCTTGCTTCAATGAAGTAATAGCGACCAGAAATAAGATGGCAACAAAAAATCACAATCTTTCGCAATTTGACTCTCCACTACCTGATGCAGCAGATATGTCATTTGGCATTGTTGTAGCTGAGTGGAACCCACATATCACTGGCGCATTAGCCGAAGGAGCCCAAAAGACTCTTATTGAGGCAGGTTGCAAGGATGAGAATATCGCAATTCGCTACGTACCTGGAACATTCGAACTACCTCTTGGTGCTCAATTCTTTGCTGAGTACACCGAGGTTGATGCTATTATCGTTCTTGGTTGCGTAATTCAAGGCGACACCCCACACTTCGATTATGTTTGTAGCGGTGTGACCCAAGGTATAACACAACTACAACTACAGTGGAATATCCCAATAGCGTTTGGCGTGTTGACAGTTCTCGAAGAGCAACAAGCACTCGACCGCTGCGGAGGTTCTCTCGGCAACAAAGGTGACGAGGCTGCTGCTACTGCTCTCAAAATGGTAGCACTGCAACGTACCATGGCAAAAGAGATGGCTGAAAGAAATCAGTAGGCAAAGTGAACCTCGATTTGGGTTTAAATGCCTACGCATCCCTAAGTCAAAAGCGCAATGATACGCACCCGCGGGGGTGCTATCCCCGCCCGCCGGAGGCAGTAAGAGATAATATTTTTCATGCCTCTGCCCTATATCAAGGAGTTGTGCAATTTATTTGCAACAACTCCTTGATCTTTATATCTCAGAGATGCAATCTCTAAGTCCAAAGCGCATTGGTACGCACCTGCGGGGGACTGGCATTACAAACGAATAACATCGAGATATTCTCCAAAATGAGAATTATCTCGATGTTATTCGTTTTATCTATATATTCTAATGAGTATCTACTTCTTCGTATCCTCGATTAAAGTTATCGCACAGTTACTTCTGTCTTTGCAAGCAGATAGTTAGTTGTATACAATTCTATTTTGTAAGTTCCCTCAATATATCCTGAACCGTTATAGAAGATACTTACTGGAAGATCCTGGTTTTGGTAATCCACTGTACGTGAAGCAGAATAGGTCAGAGTTTGACCTTCGAACTTGAATGTAGGTAGTGCCTCGGTTGATAGAGCAAAACCATCTGGCGAGATAATACGCAGGAAGATCTCGATATTGCCGGGATCTGCAAACTCATTTGCCGAAATAACAAAATCTACGCGAAGTCGATCAGCCCTCTTCACTCGTGACACTTCACTACCTCGATCGTTGAGCGTTGCCATAGAGACATCGCGAGCACGAAGGACGGAACCCATTGCTACGATATTGTTCAGCTCCTCTGCACGCTCCTCTGCCTTCTCTGCTCTCATCTCTTGATCCGAGATTTTCTTACGATAACTAACATTCTCGGTGATAAGCTTCTTATTGAGGTTGTTTAGCGAATCTATCTGGTGAAGATACCCCTTCATAATTGTACGAAGTGTTCCCACCTCTTTTTCATACTGTTTCAACTTGGTGTAGTTAAACGAACGTTCACGCTTAAGTTGATTAATGATAGAGTCCGCTTTCTGACGCTCCTCAAGAATTGTCAGTGAGATACTATCATTAGTGGTCTGGAGGTCATCAAAATCTACGATAAGGTTACTAAGGTTGCTTTCGATAGAGTCACGAGCAACCGAGAGCAGAGCATAATCTGCCTCCTGCTGACGATGAATATTAAAATATAGTATCGACAATGCTGCAAGTATTACAGCCAAGATTCCAATTACCACACGGTAACCGACTATTGATTTTATTGCGCTATCATCGGCACTATCCTGCGGAGTATCATCATATTCCGATGGATCATACTCCCATTGATTCTCTTCCATAATCTATTTTATTAAGTGTTTCACCACAAAGATACCATTTTTGATCGCTAACTCAAAAAAATGGTCTGTAAATTTATAAAAAATTAGAGATGACAACAAACCTTAAGTAGGGTAAAATAATTATTGGTGTGTTTTTAAGGGTGCTATTGGAGATGAGATTTCTTGCTATTGAATCGAAAATATAGTAGTTCTATATTGAAATTTAATAGTGAGAAATATCGCTCCAAGAGTACTTTTAAAAATATGACAATAATTGTTTTACACTACTTAGTACAGTTTGTTGACATCTCTATATTTAGAACAGTTTAATTTACAATCTTTTCTCTTTGGCTTCGATACATTCGGTTGCATGAGGCACTCTCATCAATCTCGCTTTGGGGATTAATTTACCTGTAGTTTTACACACTCCGTATGTTTTGTTTTCAATACGTATGAGTGCCATCTCAAGGTTACGAATAAACTTAAGTTGGTGAGATGCTAATCTGCCGCTCTCCTCCTTAGAAAGTGTTGTTGCTCCCTCCTCTAACACCTTAAACGTTGGAGAGGTATCCTCTGTGTCATTGTCGGAGGTGTGCGTAATTGAAGAGCGGAGAAGCTCGTAATCCTCTCGGGCACTCTCTAACTTCTTTTTAATTAGTTCTTTGAACTCTTGAAGATCGTCGTCTCCATATCTTACCATTTCCTCTGCCATAATTGTTTAGTTTTAACTCCTATGTAAAAATAAACAAAATATATTTAATTGCAAAATTTCCGTGTAAAATTATTAAGTTTGTCAACTCTTTTTCTCTAACGCATAGCCAATGTACAGTAGCTATTGTAGTGGTTTACTACATTTTTTACATATGCAAGCGTTTGACCAGCTCCGGTAAATCGTCCATATTTTACCACCCCTTGATTGTAGTACTCCTCCAAATTCATCTTTTTGAGATATTGGGCTACTACATCCCATGAGGTAGAATCCTCACCATAGTATCGAGCTAAACGTCGAGCATCCAACACTCTACCAATACCGCAGTTATATGCTGCCAAAGTGAGTTTTAAACGATCCTCTTGTGAGACTGAGGCTGGGAGTCGAAGCATATCATCAATAAGTGCCATCACGCGATTTGCTACATAGATATTGTCTTCGACATTAGAAAGTTGTTCCACGCTTACATCAAACTGCCGTGCTACATTTGGCATCACTTGAAGTATACCCCTTGCACCACAGTGTGATACAACATCTGTTTGAAAGCGCGATTCATGGTATGCCATAGCGCAAAGTAATCTCCAGTCGTTACCCTCTCGCTCGCTTATTGTGCGAAAAAGGGTATCATAAGGAGAGATCTCGACTTGACTTTCCCATGGGGTCATAACAGTCACTATCTCCTCATTGTCATATGCGAGGTGTGGTGTAGAGAGTGACGTTGATAAAATTGTGTTGTTTGTTAGTGATAATAGGTTGAAACTTGCTAAAATAAATAGTGTTTTATTAAACATTAGATTACTCTTTGTGGGCAGCTTTTACCGCACAGAGAAGTCCTTAATCATAGAATCCCCAAGAAATACCCATCTTGAACATACCAGTATTTAAGGGATAGTTTGCAACTTGGAAGTAGTTATTGTTGCCAAATAATCCATTATTTACGTGTTGGTATTTAAAAAAGATACGCATTCGTTTCCACTTTCCAGCAAGATAAAGGTCTGTATAGGGATAACCTCCCAACTCAACCTCTCGTTGATTGTAGAATGTCGATAGTGCAGGATTATATCCTGGCATATAGTAAGATGATGTATATCTACTATCTGCTCCAATTTGCATTCTCAAAACATTCTCTCTCACCCAAAATTCGTAGTAATACGAAAGATAAGCGCTAAAAAGTGGCAAAGGGACAACCGTCTGATCGGTGCTCCACTGCATCAATACCCTGTGATCTAAGTGCAATCCGTCAAAAAGACGGAAATCCTTACGAGCATACAGCCCAGTTACGCTAATGAGATCATTTGATTGCGCCACAATACTATTAGCATCGTAATAGATCTTATCGGTGACAACCTCCTGCCAGGCACTCACTTCAAGTGCAAGCGACGGTATCTCAAATTTAGCTTCTAACCGAGTCTTATTCTCCTTCGAAAGAGGAGTAAACCACACAAAGTGGTTTGAGAATAGATTCTCCTGCCAATAGCTTGGTGAGCTGCTCTGTGAAGAGACTCGACCAGAGAGAATCATTGGTTCGCCTTGAACATAAGCCTTCAAAGCTAAATGGGCCGAAGCGCTATAGTCTCCATTGCGGTACTCCGAAGTGTAGACCTTGATGTTAGCGCCCCAATCAACATACTCCTTAATTTTGCCATCAACTGAGCCATATGCAAAATAACTTGTACGTTTTTCGGTATTGAGCTCTCCAGCCAAATAAGAGTCCAAACCAAATTGAGAGTAGGTGTGTAGATCCAAACCTACACCTCCATTAATTGTACCAACCACGCCGTCACGATTCCACGGCTGCGCTTGAATATACAATCTATTTGAAACACGCTGCTCTGAGAGCGTATCACGACTCGCAGAGGGATTTATATACCAGTTTTCATAAAACTCCTTCTCTTCTGATAAATAACCATTTTCATCCTTACCGGCACGCTCGTCGGTATATGTTGCATAGATATCTGTGTAGAGCTTAGACCATCTATTATACTCAAACGAGTGACCTAAATATACAGTCGAAAGGTGTGCCACAGAGAAGTCCATATCGGTAACTGGCTCCAAGGCAATAGCAATGGATTGATCCACGAAGAGAG
The DNA here is from genome assembly GCA_044433965.1 of Rikenellaceae bacterium. Lineage (GTDB taxonomy): Bacteria > Bacteroidota > Bacteroidia > Bacteroidales > Rikenellaceae > Alistipes. The sequence continues at coordinate 42,320 of JAWXTF010000009.1, forward strand.
CTGTATTACGGTATGTGTTTGAGGCTTGCGCATCGGCAAGTCTGGTGGGAATACCAATTGTCATATCATACGTGGTGTCGCGAATAGCCCACGCACCCACAACTCCACCGTTCTCTTCGGTTTCGATCTTATTGTTGATAAAACCTGCATGAGCCGAATAAAACTTACCTGTATGCGAGAATGTTAGAGACAAATTTTTATTCTCAGTATCTTGTCTATCATAAAGACCCTTTGTTCCACGAGCTTTATAATCAACCTTAAATCCGGTAGAAGGAGATATATTATGAGCAAAGGTAATACCAAAATTTACCTCTCTCTGACTCTTTTGTCCCGATTCCAAATACGTTAGCTGAGTGAATGGAGTCTTGAGATTTGTAAAGGTCACATTCTCCATATCGTAGATATAGGCATCGAATGTCTGCGCAAAGAGAAAATCTTGATAACCCTCACGTAAGAAGTAATTTATCGGTTGCGTAGATTGCCCAAGTCCGCCTAAGGTCATCTCACCGACTCCCTCTTTGTTAAATGGGTAGTCGACTCTCCAGTCAAGCAGAGTGGTATCGAGTGACATCATATAGACTTTATTATACTCTGGATCAATACGCCATGCAAAATTTTTGAGTGCCCTGATAGAGTCGTTAAAAAAATAGGACTCCAAAGGTTTGCGTTGCTTCTCTTCCTTGAGAGAGTCTGCTTCGGCTCCCTCGCGGCGAGATGGTGCGCCCTCAGCATTTGATGGAGGCACTTGATTCTGTGCATAAAGAGGCTTGGCAATTACCACAATGGTTGCCAACACAACAAGTAGACTTATGATCCCTCTCTTTATATGTTTAAAGTCTCTACTCATCAATTTTCTCTCTTCTATTCAATATGTTGCCAATCACAGACATCAAAATATAAATAACTATAATAATCGGTATACTGAACTCACGCAAAAGCAATAGTGTAGTTGCAGCAATCAACGCAAATGTGTAGCGAATTTTATTATTTGCCCATGCAAAATTCTCAAACTTCAATGCAAATAGTCGCAAAGGAGCAATCAATAAAAGTGCCATGCAGAGCGAAATTAGGGCAATCCATTCTGCCGAGATTATTAATTTTCCGCTCTCCACAAGTAGACCTAACGAAAGGCAAAAAAGAGCATTAGCCGGCGTTGGCAAACCAATAAACACACTCTTCTGCTCAGAATCAACATTAAAACGAGCCAACCTCAACGCTGAGCAACAAAGAATAGAGAGTGTTATATATGCACCATACTCGCACCACATAGGAGAACAAAGGCTCTTTTCAGCACCATTAAACAAGCTAAACATAAGTATCGAAGGAACTACTCCAAACGAGACCATATCTGAGAGAGAGTCTAACTCTCTACCTATTTCAGAGTATTGACCTAACAATCGAGCCATCATACCATCTAAAAAATCAAACGTAGCAGCGGCAATAATTAGTATAAATGCTGCTGAAAAGTTTTGATAGAGAAGTATCTCGATCAATGCTATTGCTCCACAAACGAGGTTGGATAGCGTTAATATGTTAGGTATTGTAAAGAGTTTTATTTTCATCTTTTCACCACATAATTAGCCGTAGTAGGGTGCAAAGTTACAAATAATTTTTTATCTTTGTTGTTAAATAAGCATATTAATTACACTTTACAAAGTTAAGTCAATGAGTATCAGCCCATATTGCATTATCATGGCAGGCGGTGTAGGTTCCCGCTTTTGGCCACAAAGCCGCCAATCTAAGCCAAAACAGTTCCTCGACATTCTGGGAACCGGCAAATCGTTCTTACGCACCACATATGAGCGCTTCCTACCTATAATACCAAATTCTCATTTCTTAGTTGTAACCAATAGCCGCTACAAAAATCTTGTTCTCGAACAGCTCCCTGAGCTTCGAGAGGACCAAATACTATGCGAACCTATTGGACGGAATACAGCTCCTTGTATAGCTTATGCGGCATACTCAATAGCATCTATCGACCCATCTGCAAAAATGATAATCACTCCATCCGACCACTTTATTACGGGTGACGAACTCTTTGGTGAGACTATCCAAGAAGCATTAGATTTTATCGAAGAGCATGATGCATTGATGACAATAGGAATTAAACCCTCTCGCCCCGAGACTGGTTATGGCTATATCCAAGTAGCTGATAGAGGCTCATCAATTAGTCGAGTGAAGTGTTTTACCGAAAAACCAGATCTGCAACTTGCAACTACATTTGTGGAGTGCGGTGAGTTTGTTTGGAACTCTGGACTCTTTATCTGGAGTGTGAAGTCAATTATTGAAGCCTATAAGACTTACCTGCCAGAATGCCACAATCTCTTCAGTTCCATATCGGCTCACTACCACACAGATGCCGAAGAGGAGGCTATCAACAGAGTATTCTCTGAATGCAAATCCATATCGGTCGACTATGCCATAATGGAGAAAGCAGAGAATGTATATGTTAAAATTGGAGAGTTCGCTTGGAGCGATGTCGGCACTTGGGGAGCGCTCTTTGGTCATGCAAAACTTGATGAGAACGGCAATATTACACCTTCAACAAGCTATCTTCATAACACCTCAGAGACAGTAATCTCATCTACATCCAACAAATTGATTGTTGTAAGCGGTCTCAAAGAGTATATCGTCGTCGATACAGATGATGTCTTAATGATCTGCCCTCGATGCGAAGAGCAGAGCATTAAAAATTTTACAGAGGATATAAAATATAAAATTGGAGATAGCTATTTGTAGCGCTAAGCGGCTCCTATTTTATATAAATTAACGTAAGTCCATCACGCAGAGGAACAATCACATTCTCGACGCGCGAGTCTTCTTGCACCATGCGGTTAAACTTCAATAAGGCGCGAGTATGCTTGTCGTTGTGGTGAAGAGGTTCAACCACCTTGCCCGACCAGAGGATATTATCGGCTATCAACACCGAGCCGCTACCTATCAAATTACTCTCAAAGAGCATATTGTAGTATGCAGGATACTCTCGTTTGTCGCCATCGATAAAAACCATATCAAATGTACCACCAAGCATTGGAGCTACTTCGAGTGCTGAGCCTATGTGCTGAAATATCTTTGAGGAGTATGCGCTACGCTCAAAAAACTCCGCTGCAAATGACTCTAATTCATCATCTACCTCAACTGTGTGGAGTTCAGCGCCCTCTTCAAGTCCAGCTGCCATACACAGTGCGGAGTATCCTGTAAAGGTGCCTATCTCTAATATTCGTTTAGGTCGTTGCATACGCACCAAAAGTTCAAGCAATTTTCCTTGGATATGACCCGAGATCATACGAGGTTGAACTACTCGAAGATTCGTTTGGCGATCCAATTCGTGGAGCAACGCCTCTTCGGCGGTTGAGTGGTCGTGTATATATTGTTCTAAAAGATCCATTATTGGTAGATTAAAATTGAGTTATCACTAAAAATTTCGTTTGCCACATCTATAATTTCGGATGCTGTGAGCGACATAACCTTGCGGTAGACCTCTTCGGTTGTATCGACAGTATTGTGTACAAGGTAACTCTTTCCGACACCCAACATATAACCTTCATTACTCTCGGTCGAGATCGCCACTTGGGCTGCAAATTGCTTCTTAGCCATCGATAGTTGTCGTGCGGTAAGGGGCTGACGGCATAGTTTAGACAACTCATGATTGATTAGCTCAATCACCTTTTCGGTGTTACTACGCTCGGTTCCAAAGTAGATAGAGACCAATCCCGTATCGACATAAGGAGTGTATGACGCCTCGATATTGTAGGTAAGTCCGTGACGCTCTCGCACAACGGTGTTGAGGATCGAGTTTGCACAAGGTCCACCCAATATATTGATGAGTAGCGACAGCGGAAGCCGTTTACGTTCACATACTCCATAAGCACGCCCACCAATCATACAGTGTGTTTGGTGCGTATGGCGCTTGAGACTCTCCTCGAAGTGTTCCATTTGTAGTGGCGCGATACGGTCAAATGTGCGAGTTGAGGCCGGAATATCACCAAAATATCGCATAGCGATAACCTCTGCACGTTTGGGCGAAATATTGCCAATCGACGAAAACACCATCTGATCGGTGGTGTAACATCGAGCCATAAATCGGCGAATGGAGTCTCCGTTAAACCTTTTTATATCTCGCTTAAGACCTAAAATATTGTGTCCTAATTCCGAATTTTTAAACACTAACTCTTCGAATGTGTCGTAGATAAGCTCCGAAGGTGAATCTTTGTAGGTGTTTATCTCATCGTAAATCACCTCTTTTTCTCGTTCAAGTTCCTTTTCGGGATATGTCGAGTTAAAAGTGATGTCGGCAATAAGTTCTACAGCCTTGCTGAAATCGGCGCGAAGAGTTGTTGCATGTATGGTTGTATCCTCCTTTGTGGTAAATGCATTGAGCTCACCACCAAGATTCTCTAAGCGGCAATTTACCTGATAGGCTTTGCGACGCTCGGTTCCCTTAAATATTGAATGCTCGGCAAAGTGTGCCAGACCAATCTCTCCTTTGAGTTCGTCGCGTGTGCCCGCATTGACAAGCAATCCACAATGAGTTATACTGCTTTTTGTCTGGCGGTGGATTCCTCTAATTCCATTGGGTAGTATATAGGTATAAAACTCCATCTATTTACGTTGTAAGTTAGCTCTCAAGAATTGAGCAGTGTAGCTATTTTTGACATTCATTAACTCTTCGGGGCGACCCTCAAAGAGGATTTCGCCTCCATAGTCACCCGCTTCGGGACCAATATCGACAACCCAATCAGCACATTTTATAACATCCATATTGTGCTCCACGACCACCACCGAGTGACCTCGTTCTATCAATGCGTAAAATGCTTTGAGTAGGCGGTTAATATCGTGAAAGTGCAATCCTGTTGTAGGTTCATCGAAGATAAACATTATGCGACCTGCACTACTCTCTTTTCCTAAGAATGACGCCAATTTCACTCGTTGAGACTCACCTCCAGAGAGAGTCGACGACGATTGACCAAGTTTTACATAGCCCAGACCAACCTCTTGGAGTGGTCTTATCTTCTCGACAATGCGTCTTGCAATGGAGCTATCGTCTAAGGCGAAAAACTCCATGGCACTATCTATTGTCAGTTCTAATATATCATAAATACTCTTGCCTCGGTAGAGTGTTTCGAGCACCTCCGGCTTAAAACGTTTACCCTTGCACGACTCGCACGTAAGCTCAACATCGGCCATAAACTGCATACCAACCTTAATTATTCCCTCTCCTTGACACTCCTCGCAGCGACCTCCAGCCATATTAAACGAGAATGAGGAGGCTGTAAGACCCGTGTGGCGTGCATAAGGCTGATCTGCAAAGAGCTTTCTGATTTCGTCGTATGCCTTAATATAGGTCACTGGATTTGAACGAGAAGATTTGCCAATTGGGTTTTGGTCGATCATCTCGACCGCAGTTAGCATATAGGTATCACCTTCCAAAGAGTCGAAAGCACCCGGGCGGTTACCATTCTCGTGGAGAAGGCGTCTGAGTGCAGGATATATAATACCCTTAACGAGCGACGATTTACCCGAACCGCTAACGCCAGTAATGCAACTCATCACACCCAACGGAATCCTAACATCCACCCCCTTAAGATTATTTTCGCGAGCACCTCTAACCGAAATATACCCCGATGGAGAACGTCGCGAATGCGGTAACGCTATTTGCAATCGTCCCGTAAGATAATCCGCAGTAAGTGATTTGTCACACTTCATTAGCTCAGTATAAGCGCCACTAAAGACAATCTCACCGCCTAAGTAACCCGCCTCCGGACCTACATCTATGATATAGTCCGCCGCCCTAATCACCTCCTCCTCGTGCTCTACGACAATAACGGTATTACCAAGGTCACGCAACTCTTTGAGGACTTTAATCAATCGATGCGTATCTCGTGGATGGAGACCAATGCTTGGTTCATCGAGAATATAGAGAGAGCCTGCAAGGTTGCTACCCAAAGAGGTAGAGAGGTTAATTCGTTGCGACTCTCCACCCGAAAGTGTCGAGCTAAGACGATCAAGCGTAAGATACCCCAAACCCACATCGGTAAGATATTGCAATCGATTGCGGATCTCGATAAATACACGTGAAGAGGTAGTAGTGTCATACTCGTCGAGCTCTACACTGTCGAAAAATTCAATAAGTTTGTCTACACTCATCATCACTAAATCAGCGATTGTGCGACCTGCAATCTTGACATATAACGCCTCTCTACGCAGACGGCTACCTCCACACTCCGAACATATTGTTTTGCCAGTGTAACGCGCCTTCATAACTCTAAATTGAATCTTTCGCCTCTCGGAGTCGAGATACTCAAAAAATTCATTGAGTCCACTAAAATATTCGTTTCCACTCCACAGAAGCATCCGCTCAGCGCGAGTAAGTTCATAGTAAGGAGTATGAACCGGGAAATCAAACTTAGGAGCATTTATAATAAGCTGCATCTTCCATCGACGCATGCTCTCGCCACGCCAACACGCCACAGCATCTTCGTAGATCGAGCGCCGCTTGTCGGGGATTACTAAATCTTCGTCAATGCCTATAATTTTGCCATAACCTTCACACTTGGGACATGCGCCTATTGGATTATTAAAGCTAAATAGATGTTCCGAAGGGTGATCGAACTCCATCCCATCAGCCTCAAAGCGAGAAGAAAACGTTCGCTGCACTCCTTCATAGATAGTCGTTAGTAGACCATCGCCATAGGTATAGGCTCGCGAGATAGAGTCTCTGAGTCGGCTCATTCCATCATCATCGGTTGACAACTTAATGCGATCGACAACTACAAGGATATCAGCAGCTTTAGTCTCGGATGTAATACGAGGCATAAAATCCTCAAGAAGAAGGGTCTCCCCTCCAACATATAGGCGCAGAATACCCTCCGACATCAGCCCTAATAGCTTATCAACTACACCTTGTCGCTCATCTCCAGAGAGTGGCGCACATATCATCACTCTGCTGCCATCTCCGAGTGCTGCCAAATAGTTGGCTACATCATCAACCGAATTGCACTTCACCTCTTCGCCCGAGATTGGTGAAAAGGTATGACCAATACGAGCAAAAAGGAGTTTGAGATAATCATAAATCTCCGTAGTTGTACCAACCGTGGAGCGGGGATTGCGGCTATTTACCTTCTGCTCAATGGCGATAGCTGGCGCGATACCCTCTATCATATCTACATCGGGCTTGCTAACACGACCTAAGAATTGACGAGCATACGCCGATAGTGACTCAACGTAACGTCGCTGACCCTCTGCGAAAATTGTATCAAACGCCAATGTGGATTTGCCTGATCCCGAAAGCCCCGTAACAACGACTAAGGCATTGTGGGGAATTTCAACATCAATATTTTTGAGGTTGTGCACACGTGCACCCTTTATTTTTATACTCTTATCTCTACTATTCATTGCAAACTTCAAGGATTGCTCCTTCAACTTTTTCTAATTTTGAAATCAATCTCTCTGCTTTAGACTCTCTAATCGAGAGTTTCATTCGGCATAGATTATCAAAATTTTGCTCAACGATACGTGGCTGCTCCTCTTTCACAATTCGCATTACGGAGTTCATCGAAAGGTACGAAAACTCGACGTCGAGCACAACATCAATCGTAAGTTCCACCACATCAGCCTCCTCAATAACCATTGCCGCAGAGTCACGATACGCCTCAATCAAGCCTGAAACACCCAACTTCGTACCCCCGAAGTAACGAACTACAACAATCAAGCAGTTTGTTACTTCGTGCGAAATAAGTTGACCTAAGATTGGTTTTCCTGCTGTGCTCGAAGGTTCACCATCATCGTTGGCTCTAAACTTTTCACCTCGAAAACCAATTCGCCATGCATAGCAGTGGTGGGTAGCGTCGTAATGCAGTTTACGAAGAGGTTCCAGGTAGCTCTTAACATCCTCTTCGGACTCAACGTGGTATGCGTAGATCAAGAACTTGCTACTTTTCTCTTTGTATAATGCCTCACAAGGCTCCAATATTGTTTTGTATGTATCGTCCTGTGTCAAAGTTATTTTACAGATTTAAATAGTCTATCCCAGCGGATGTTCGAAGGGAATGAGCCCATAGCATCGAGCGAAATCATAACCACTGCTGCACGGCCAACGATGTGATCCTCGGGCACAAAACCCCAAAAACGAGAGTCGGCAGAGTTGTGACGGTTGTCACCCATCATCCAGTAGTAATTCATCTTAAAGGTGTACGATGTAGTTTGCTCACCATTAATAAAGATTTTACCATCCTCCTCACGCAAATCATTCTCTTCGTATTGGTCAATTATTCTGCGGTAGAAAGGCATGTTTTCTGCCGTAAGCTCCACTGTTGCACCACGCTTAGGAATCCACAACTCTCCAAAGTTGTCATGGTTCCATGCGTAGCGCTCATCACTTGGAAATACATCTCGCAATGCACCTTGTGCCACGTATGGAGTAACCGCAATAACGTTAGGAAGTTTTCTAATCTCCTCTGCTTTCGCAATGCTCAAAGGCATTTCGTAGTATGAGCCATTGCCTGAAGCCTCAGTGATTTGGAGCTTCTTGAATATCGCATCACTAATAGGCGATGTTGTTTGTACGCTATGTAGGAATTGGCGTCCATCGCATGGCTCCTCTGCCACTCCATTGACATAGAGTGTAGAGTTGACAATTTTGATTGTGTCACCAGCTACAGCAACGCAACGTTTAACATAGTTCTCTCGTTTGTCGACCGGACGTGCGATAACTGTAAAATCCTCGAATAGGGTTTTGCGACCTTGCTCAGCTCCAAATTGTGCTTGGTAGCTACGCAACACATCGTAGTATGTTACAGCTTGATTCTCCAAAAGAACGGTGTCTCCTGCTGGGAAATTAAAGACCACAACATCTCCACGCTCCACCTCTTTGATACCTGCCAAGCGCTTGTATGGCCACTTGATGATCTCCGAGAATGACTTTTTTGTTGTCGACATTGGCATCGTATGATGAACAAATGGGAACGAGATAGGAGTATTAGGCATTTTAGGTCCATACGCCACTTTGCTTACGTAGAGGTAGTCACCAACCAATAGAGACTTCTCCATCGACGAACTTGGGATAACGTAGAGTTGAAAGACGTAGGTGTGGATTAAGGTTGCAACAACCACCGCAAAGATAATTGAATTAACCCACTCATAAACAGAATTATACAACTTGCTCATTTGACAAAGCTCTTTATTGCGACTCCCAACAAATCTATAAATCAAGCGTGATATATAGAGATCATATATTACAACCAAACCCAAAAGCGCCCAGAGGTTAGCAGTCCAAACTACAAACCAAAGAGTATAGAGTAGTGAAGCTGACGCAAAACCAACCCACTTATTGGCAAAAAATGCCTTTATTTTATCCATTGATCTTAAATTTTTATTTCAACAAATCATCCATAGAGTAGACACCATGTTTTCCAGACAAAAACTCAGCAGCTACCACAGCTCCCATAGCTAACGCACGTCGGCTCTTAATAGTGTGTTTGAGCTCAAGAGTATCCTCCGAAGAGTCATAAGTTACGGTATGAATACCTGGAGTTTCGCCAATTCGCTTCGAGAGGATCTGGATCTCACCTTCAGCAGGTTGACAATCGTTGACCCAACTCTTTTTTGTGTCAAGCTCTTCGATTATACCCTCAGCCAAAGTGATTGCTGTACCACTTGGTGCATCTAACTTGTGGATGTGATGAACCTCCTCGATTTCGACCGAGTAGCCATCTACAGAGTTAATCATAGCTGCCAAACGACGGTTGAGGCGGAACATAAGGTTTACTCCCAAGCTATAGTTTGAAGCATAGAAGAATGCTCCATTGCGTTTTGCACAAAGATCTTTGATCTCGTCGAAGTGCTCTAACCAACCTGTGGTACCACTTACTACTGCTACTCCAGCCTCGATAGAGGCTACCAAGTTGCCGTAAGCAGTATCGGGAGTTGTAAACTCTATTGCTACATCTGCTGCTGCAAACTCAGCTTTATAAATATCGTCGTGGTTATCTACATCAATAATTGCAGCGATTGTGTGACCACGCTCCAAAAGAATTTTCTCGATCTCACGACCCATCTTGCCGTATCCTATGATAGCTATATTCATTGTCTATTTTTTTTAAAGAGGTACACCTCGTTTATACTTTGTTTAAATCCAAGATGCAAATATACACATAAGCACTCGAACTATCAACGTTAAGCGCAAAATTTAACGAAGATTAGCAAAAAATTACTACTTTTGCCCCATGAGATATTTCATTGAACTAAAATATAGTGGTGCAGCATACTTCGGATGGCAGCGCCAAAACGATGTTAAGACTGTTCAGGGCACAATCGAAGGTGCCCTCACTACCCTACTGCGTCAACCTATCGAGATTGTTGGTGCAGGCAGAACCGACACGGGGGTACATGCATCATACTATGTTGCACATTTCGATGCTGATCAACCCACCTCACTCTCACTCGAACAACTCACATACAAGCTAAATGTAATTCTACCCCAAGATATCGCAATAATTCGAATATTTGAGGTAAACGCCACAGCACATGCACGATTCGACGCTCAAGAGAGGGAGTATACCTATTTCATTGAGAGAAGGAAGAACCCTTTTACGCGCCACACCGCATGGCAATATTATGTAGATCTCGACATTGAGAAGATGAATCAAGCTGCCGAGCTGCTAATTCATCACAAAGATTTCACAACATTTGCCAAACTCAACTCCAACAACAAAAACAACCTCTGCGATATCTTCTATGCGCACTGGGATCGCTCTGAGGATGGAGTTATCCAATTTAAAATATGCGCTAATCGTTTTTTGCGCAACATGGTAAGAGCTATAGTTGGCACACTGGTTGATGTAGGACGTGGCAAATATAGCGTTGAAGAGTTTGATCAGATTGTGAAGAGTCTCTCACTCTCTCGCTCAAGCGCAGGTGCACCTGCTCAAGGTCTATTTCTCAGTAGAATTAGATACCCATATCTATAGATCACAACGGAAACGAAACCAAGGTAGACGCAGGCGAACAACCTACACCACAGTACAGATTTCACTACTTTGAGACACGAGCACGAATTTTGCGAAACGGCAGTTTTAAAACACCAAAGAATGCCTCCCCAAATATTCCACTACTCATCTTCGAAGTGCCCTCTTGACGATCTGTAAAAACAATAGATACCTCGTCAAGTTTAAAGCCAAGTTTAATGGCAGAATACTTCATCTCAATTTGAAAGCCATAGCCCTTCATTCGAACTGCATCGAGGTCTATTGTCTCTAACACCTTACGGGAGTAGCAGACAAAACCGGCTGTTGCATCTGCCACATTCATCCGCGATACTGTACGCACATATTTGGAAGCAAAATATGAGAGCAGTAGACGACCCATAGGCCAGTTTACTACATTTACCCCCTTCACATAACGAGAGCCAACAACAACATCGTTGCCACTACAAGCCGAAGCATAGAGGCGTAACAGATCGTCGGGGTTGTGCGAAAAGTCACAATCCATCTCGAAGATATAGTCGTAGTGGTGCTCAATAGTCCACTTAAAACCGGCGATATAAGCCGTTCCGAGACCAAGTTTGCCAACTCGTTCAATCATAAACAACCGTCCTCCGTACTCATTCATCCGACTCTTCACCACTGCGGCTGTACCGTCGGGCGAACCATCATCTATCACTAAGAGATGAAACTCTCCATCGAGTGAAAAAACCTTATCAATCATCGCTGAGATATTCTCTATCTCGTTGTATGTGGGTATAATTACTACTTTACGCATCAAATTTATTATTCTTTTACTTGGCAAATTTAGGATTATTTAATCGAAAAAAGAACAAAAAACAAATTTTATTTATTACATTGTGCAATAAATTCGTGCCAAAGTTCGGATTTTAAATAAAAATTACTATTTTTGCGAGCCTAATATTATGGTAAGCTACTTACCACAACGTATTATATATGGATAAAATTTTAATAATAATAAACAAAAGTTAGTTCAGATGCAAAGTAAAGGTGCTATTAAGGTACTTGCGATTTCATTGGCGATCGCTTGTATTTATCAGCTCTCCTTCACGTTTAAGGCGCGTAGCGTTGAGAAGGATGCAGTAAAGTATGCTGCAGAGTTTAGCCAAGAGAACGAGACTAAAACGCTTAATCGTGAGCAGTTCTATCTCGACTCTATTCAAAACGAAGTTGTTTACAACTTAGGTTTTACCAAATTTACCTACAAACAAGTCAAGGAAAAAGAGCTTAATTTAGGTCTTGACCTTAAGGGTGGTATGAACGTAATGTTGGAGATTGAAGTTCAAGACGTTATCAAAACATTGGCTGGCGATAGTGCATCAAACCCTGCATTTGTGGAGGCAATGAAGATTGCAGATGAACAGTTCAAAAGCGGTGCAACCCAAGACTACATCGGTGCATTTGTTAGCGCATTCGAGAGCAGCAGCAACGGCGGCTCTTTGGCAGCTATCTTTGTTAGCCCAGAGCGCAAGGATATTATGCCAAATAGCTCAAATGGCGAAGTAGAGAGCATTCTTCGTCGCGAGGCAGAGGCTGCAATAGCAACCTCTTTCAACATCCTTCGCAACCGTATCGACCGCTTCGGTGTAACTCAACCTAACATCCAACGTTTGCCTGGTGCAAACCGTGTTTTGGTGGAGCTTCCAGGTGTTAAAGAGCCACAACGTGTACGTAACCTTTTGCAAGGTGCTGCATCTTTGGAGTTCTGGACAACATACGATGCTCGTGAGATTATCTCATCACTCGCTGCGGCTGATCGCCTTATCAAGGAGCAAAACAGCACAGTTCAAGAGGTTGAAGAGACTCCTGCTGAGGAGGTAGAGGCAACTGAAGTTGAGAGCGCTGCAACTCAAGAGGGAGACCTTCTTTCTGAGGTGACAACTCCTGTTGAGAGTGTTGATGAGAATGCCTCTGGTTTCACTGTTGCAGAGAACCCTCTTTTTGCACTTCTTAACCCACAATACGCTGGTGGCGCTGTAGTTGGTGCTGCTTCACCAAGTGATATGGCTCAAATCGATGCTTACCTTGCATTGCCTGAGATTCAAAACTTGTTCCCTGCTGACATCCGTTTCAAATGGGGTATCAAAGGAATGGAAGAGATTGATGGACGCTATTTCCTTTATGCAATCCGCGCTGAGCGTGCCGACGGCAAAGCTCCACTTGATGGTAGTGTTGTTACAGACGCTCGTGAAATGTACTCAGACCAAGGTGCAAATGCCGAGGTGTCAATGGCAATGAATGCAGAGGGACTCAAAGAGTGGGCTCGCCTAACTGGTGAAAATGTTGGAAAATGCGTAGCTATCGTTCTCGATGGTTATGTTTACTCTGCTCCAGTGATCCAAACTAAAATCGAAGGTGGTAACACCTCTATCACAGGTAACTTCACAATCCAAGAGGCAAAGGACTTAGCTAACGTACTTAAGTCTGGTAAGGTGCCTGCACCTGCTCGCATCATCCAAGAGGCTGTAGTTGGTCCATCATTGGGTCAAGAGTCTATCAACGCAGGTTTGATGTCATTTGTTATAGCATTCTGCTTGGTTCTTCTTTACATGGGTCTCTTCTACAAGAGCGCAGGTTGGTTATCTGACGTTGCTCTTATCCTCAATGTATTCCTTCTTCTTGGTGTGCTTGTCTCATTTGGTGCAGTGTTGACTCTCCCTGGTATCGCTGGTATTGTGCTTACTATGGGTATGGCTGTCGATGCCAATGTAATCATCTATGAGCGTATCAAAGAGGAGTTACGTTCGGGCAAAGGTCTTAGCGCAGCGGTGAAGGATGGTTTCTCTAATGCATACTCTGCTATCATCGATGGTAACGTAACTACACTTATCACCGGTATCGTATTGGCAATATTTGGTTCTGGTCCTGTTCAAGGCTTCGCAACAACTCTTGTAATTGGTATCTTAACCTCATTCTTCTGCTCTGTATTTATCACACGCATACTCATTGAGTGGGCTAATGAGAAGTTCAACGGTATCAAATTCTCTCGCAAATGGTCAGAGAACTGGTTGAAAAATATCTCATTCAACTTTATCGACAAACGCAAATCTGCATACATTCTTTCTGGTACTATCATCGTCTTAGGTATCGCGTCTCTTGCTATTCGTGGTCTTAACATGGGAACAGAGTTCACTGGAGGTCGCGCATATGTAATTCGTTTCGACAATGTAGTTTCGGCTGAGGATGTACGTGAGGCAATTGATGCTCAGTTTGCTGATGTTGAAGATGCTTCGGGTGTTAGCTTTGAGGTTAAACAATATGGTGACGAAAATCAAATGCGTATCGTTACTCAATATCTCTACGACGATACTCGCGAAGAGACTACAGAGATGATCTACGACAGAATCTATAAAGCTGTTAGCCCTCTCTACTCTTACGATATCTCTTATGAGCAATTCTGCAACAACCAAGAGGATGAAAATGGTATTGTGTCAGCTGACAAGATCGGTCCTTCAATCGCTAAAGATATGACTTGGGGTGCCATCTGGTCAATCCTATTGTCACTCGTTGCAATTGGTCTTTACATCACTGTTCGATTCAAAGGATGGCAATGGGCATCTGGAGCAACTGCTGCACTTATCCACGATACATTTATCGTAATTGCATTATTCTCAATCCTTTACGGTTGGATGCCTTTCAACTTGGAGATCAACCAAGCATTTATCGCTGCGATTCTTACAATCATTGGTTACTCGATCAATGATACTGTGATTATCTTTGACCGTATCCGTGAGTACATTGGTCTCTACCCAAAACGCAATCTTAAAGAGAATATCAATGGTGCGATCAACTCAACTATGGCTCGTACATTGAATACTTCCGGAACAACATTTATCACTCTCCTTTCTATCTTTATCTTTGGTGGTGAGACAATTCGCGGATTTGTATTTGCTCTTATCGTTGGTATTATCGTTGGTACATATTCATCTCTCTTCATTGCAACTCCTGTTGCTTTCGACATGATGAATAAGGCTAACGACAAGAAATAAGCTACCGAGAGTAGTTCTTAGAAAAAAAAGGATAACCCACTCAACTTGTAAGTTGAGTGGGTTATCCTTTTTTTTTAAAGTTAAGAAGTTGCTCATATCAGATATCAGGGCAAACGCACGAAAAAAACTGCTTATCGCGCTCGTGCCGCGCGGGCACCAAGCTTAAGCTTGGATCCAAAAACTTCGTTTTTGACTCTTGTATTGCACTGATGTGGTGGGGCTTTGCCCCCCGGCGAGATATCTACTCTGAGGGGCTTATGAAAATAAATTTTCAACTCCCCTCAGAGTAGATTTCTCTGTGTCAACCTTTGGTTGCCACCACCACATCAGTGAGGTGAACCTCGATTTGGGTTAGAGATGCAATCTCTAAGTCCAAAACGCAATGATATGCACCCGCGGGGGTGCTATCCCCGCCCGCCGGAGGCATAAGAAGCGCACAGAAAGAAAAAAGAAGCGCACAGAAAGCAATAAGGTACGCACCCACGGGGGTGCTTGTTCCCGCCCGCCGGAGGCATAAGAAGAGCACAGAAAGAAAAAAGAAGCGCACAGAAAGCAATAAGGTATGCACCCGCGGGGGTGCTTGTTCCCGCCCGCCGGAGGCAAGAAATAATATTTATCATGCGTCTACCCTGACCATAACACACACTAATATTGAGCTAAAACAGATATTGATAGGACGTTATCGACATATCCACTTGATAGAATAATAGTTATATTTGCATAACTAAGTGTGGTCGACAATAGCCCCACCGCACGCCATTAATATTATCTACGAGTTTGTTTGTGGGGCTATATTCAAACTCACGTTAATTATATGTTTGTAATAATTCTCTCATTTATCATAAGCTTTATTCTGGTTGCCATCATCTTGCCTCGCATACTTCTACTATCGCTTCGCAAGCGTCTTATAGACCCTATTGATCCTCGCAAGATTCATAGCTCTCCAGCTTCCCGGCTGGGAGGTGTTACTTTTCTTCCATCACTTCTCTTTTCTATGTGGTTTTGCATTGGTCTCTCTCACCTCACACCGTGTTTTATTAGTGACTATGTAGTTGTTGGAGTTGGTGTAATATTAGAGTATTTAGCACTTCTCTCACTCTTTTTAATAGGCATTTATGACGATATATTGGGGGTAGCATACCGCAAAAAATTTGCAGTTCAGATCTTTGCAGCACTACTTTTTATTGCATCAAGCTCCTATATACATACCCTACATGGTCTATTTGGAATCTACGAGATTAACAAATATTTAGCTATCCCAATAACTGTATTTATATATGTGTTCATCATAAACTCCCTCAACCTTATTGATGGGATTGATGGGCTCGCATCACTTCTCTCGATCATGGCGTTAATGGTTTATGGCATTCTACTCTATGCCAACGGTCAATTATACGATGCTATACTTGCGATTGCATCATTAGGTGCCTTGGTTCCATTCCTCTACCACAATCTTTTTGGTATCAAACAGAGAGCCTACAGTAAAATCTTTATGGGTGATACTGGAGCTCTTGTGATTGGTGCCATACTGGGAATATTAGCTATTAGAATATGGAATATCTCATATAGTATTGGAGGCGTTGACATCGCCCCAATATTCTACATCACCGCCTACACTATGTTAATTGTTCCCTGCTTTGATGTCATTCGCGTAATTATACACCGATTTCGCAACAACAAACCTATATTTATGCCCGACAAGAGCCATATTCATCACAAATTTATGGCTCTTGGTTTCTCAGCGCACATGTCTCTTTCACTTATTGTAATTATAAATCTTCTTTTCGCAATTCTAAATCTTACCCTCTCCTACATACTCAATATAACTATTATTGTAATTATAGATATTGTGGTCTGGACTCTGATGCATCTCTATATCTCTCAACAGATCAAACTTAGACAACTCTCAAATTAAGATCCTGCGACACAAGTAATGCAAATCTGCTCTCATGTGAATATTATCCATGCCTACCAAATTGATTATGTAAGCTATTTTTCGTGCGTTTGCCATGATTTTTTTTCCAGGGCAAACGCACGAAAAAAAACTGCTTATCGCGCTCGTGCCGCGCGGCACCAAGCTAAGCTTGGATCCAAAAACTGTCGTTTTTGACTTTTTGTTGCGCTGATGTGGTGGGGGCTTTGCCCCAAGCGAGACATCTATTCTGGTGAGCTTATGAAAGTAAACTTTCAACGCTCCTCACAATAGATATCTCTGTGTCAACCTTTGGTTGACACACCACATCAGCGAGGTGAACCTCGATTTGGGTTTAAATGCCTACGGCATTTAAAGAATTATAAAGATCAATGAGTTGTGCAAATTTATTTGCGTCAACTCATTGATCTTTATAATCTTAGAGATTGCATCTCTAAGCGCAAAACGCAATTGTACGCACCCGCGGGGGTGCTATCCCCGCCCGCCGGAGGCATAAGAAATAATATTTTTCGTGCGTTTGCCCTGGATTTTTTTCCTTTACTGTGAATATAAATCGAAAAAAGCACTATCTTTGTAAGATTATGAAGAGAATAGCTATATTCCCCGGATCATTTGATCCTTTTACTCGCGGTCACGCAGCAGTGGTAGAGCAAGCACTTTTGCTCTTCGACGTGGTTATTGTGGCTGTTGGTCATAATAGTGAGAAACGTGGCTTTCTAACACACAAGCAACGTTGTGCTCTTATATCTGATCTTTACGCTAATGAGCAACGTGTCGAGGTGGAGTCATACCAAGGTCTTACAATCGATTTCGCACGCTCAAAAGGTGCTACAGCGATGATTAGAGGTGTGAGAAGTGTTATTGACTTTGAATATGAACGCTCGCTCTCGTCGGTCAATAGCCGACTATGCGAAGATGTGGTAACTCTGCTGCTCTTTGCTCCAGCTCATTTAGCAGATATATCATCAAATGTAGTTAGAGAGCTATACTCCTACAACCACCCTATCGATGCATTTATGCCCGAGGGGATTAATATTGAGAATTATATAAATAGAATTATAGAATGAAAATGGAATTTACAGCCGAAATGATCGCCTCTCTTTTGGGTGGCGAAGTTGTAGGCGACAAAAATGTTGTAGTCTCTACAGTCTCTTCGATCGAGGAGGGGAAAAGTGGTAGCTTAGCATACCTTACAAATATCAAATACGAATCATACCTCTACAGCTCACAGGCATCAATTGTAATTGTAGATAACAACTTTGAACCATCTGCCCCAGTTCATCCAACCCTAATCAAGGTGGAAAATGCAACAGCAGCCTTGGTAAAACTGCTTGAGATCTACAATGCAGCAATTAACAAACGCCGAACAGGTATCGCCTCTATGAGCTCTATTAGCCAAGAGGCAGATGTTGCACCAGATATCTATGTAGGCGAATTTAGCGTAATTGAAAGAGGTGCAAAAATAGGTGGCGGATGCCAGATTTATCCTCAATGTTTCATTGGTGAAGGAGTCACTATAGGCGAGGGAACAACCATCTATCCTGGAGTTAAAATTTACAGAGACTGCCACATTGGAAAGAACTGTATTATACATGCAGGTGCTGTAATTGGTGCTGACGGCTTCGGTTTTGCACTCAAAGAGGATGGTAGCTTCGACAAGATTCCACAACTTGGCAATGTAATAATAGAGGATGAAGTTGAGATAGGTGCCAACACATGTATCGATAGGGCCAAGACAGACGCAACTATAATATGCCGTGGAGTGAAGCTTGACAACCTAATCCAAGTGGCTCACAATGTGCGAATTGGCGAGAATACAGTCTCTTCAGCTCAAATGGGCATAGCAGGCTCCTCAAGCATTGGAAGCAACTGCTTCCTTGGTGGCAAGGTTGGTATTATAGACCATGTTAAAATTGGAAACAATTGCAAAGTAGGCTCTATGACTGGCATCTCCTCAAATGTACCAGATGGAGAGAGTCGAGTTGGATTCTTCCCTTCACAACCTGGACTTAAATTCCACCGCATGTCGGCAGTGATGAAGAACCTTCCAGAGTTAGTCTCTAAGGTGCGAGATTTAGAGAAGGAGCTCAAGGGTCTCAAAGAACTAAAATAGATGACAATAATTGAGGAGCGCTACAGGATAATGGGCATTGACCCAGGAACCAACTATATGGGCTATGGGGTATTGGAGGTTGATGGCAATAAATTGCGAGCTGTGGTTTTGGGTGAGATTGATCTTCACAAGATAGCAGATCCCTATGCAAAGTTGAGCCATATCTTTGAGCGTGTATCTTCGCTTGTCGAACAGTATAATCCACGTGAAGTAGCTCTCGAATCTCCATTCTTCGGCTCCAATATTCAATCAATGTTGAAGTTAGGCAGAGCGCAAGGAGTGGCGATGGCTGCTGCATTGAGCCACAAAGTAGATGTTTTTGAGTATGCTCCAACACGCGTCAAGCAGTCCATTACAGGGCGAGGAGGAGCATCCAAGGAGAGCTTGGCAGCAATGTTAAAGTCAATTTTGGGGGTTGAATCACCATCATCACGACTCGACGCCACTGATGGAATGGCTGTCGCATTGTGCCACTACTACGCAATATCGTCACCCTTAATTGGATTAGATAGAGGCGCTAAGAATAAAGGGTTGGGTGGAGGTGTTAAATCATCAAGCCGTAAGGGAAGTTCATCATGGGAGCAATTCGTAAAGGAGAATCCCCAAAGAGAGGTAAAAAACTTAACAAAAAAATAGAACATGAAAAGATTTGGTTATTTGATATTAGCTACAATGATGTGTAGTTGTACCAGTGGTGGTTTTACAGTTACAGGAGAGGTTGAAGGTGTTAATGCGGGAGACTCTGTTATGGTGTTCTCGTACTTCGATGCTGAACAGCGTCTTGCCGAAGGAGTAGTTGCTAAGGATGGCACATTCACCCTCAAAGGAGAGGCGAATGAACCAATAATAGGCGCATTAGTCGCAAATGGTCGCAACCTAATTGGGACACTTATAGTAGAGAGCGGAGATATAACAGTAGGAATGAACCAGCGAGGTGCAGTTGAGATTGCCGGAACAAGATTCAACGATGCTTTGGTTCGATACGCAAATGAGTCAGCTGTATTAGAACAAAAATTTATGGATATTGACAGCACCCTACCTGCCGAAGAGATCCAAGAGGCACGAGATGCTATCTACGATGAGTATCGTGAATTTATGAGCGCTACGGTCAAGGCTAATACTGATAATATCTTTGGCGCATACATCTTTGCAAGTGAAGAATTTAATGGATTGGAAAGTAGCGAAGCTCAAGCTCGTTTAGCTGAATTTACACCAGAGTTGCTTGATCTTGAGTTTATGAAGAATCTTTCTGAGTCTGTAGAATCAATGCTTCGAACTGAGGTCGGCAAACCATATATTGATATAAAACTCACCTCTATCGATGGCGAGCAGGTATCAATCTCGGATCTCTTGGCAGATGGAAAGTATGTATTAGTTGACTTTTGGGCAACGTGGTGTAACCCTTGCGTTGCGGAGCTTCCACACCTCAAAGAGGCTTATGCAGAATTTGCACCAAAGGGATTGGAGATTTATGGAGTATCACTCGATCGTAGCATGGATGATTGGAAGGCGATGGTAGACAGCACAATACCCTGGATCAATGTTATTGATAATGAAGAGGTTGCCGCATCAACTCAATATGCAGTACGTACTATACCAACAAACTTCTTGATCTCTCCCGAAGGAATTATTGTAGCTAAAAATCTACGCGGTGAAGATGTTGCTAAAATCTTAGGCGAGAATATTAAATAGTATTAACGTGAGTTTTGGATAAGAGCATCTTATCCAAAACACCTCTAAAAGTAAGTCTCCCCCAACGGTTTGGGGGAGATTTAGAGGGGGGTATCGAACATAAATCGGCTTTTTAAAGCCGATAACCTGTGTTTGGGATAAGAAATAATATTTTTCGTGCGTTTGCCCTGCTGAATTTACGACAACTCTTTGCTCTTTAAAGTATTCAGAAATCACGGTATATCCTCTTACCCAATAATCTCTTAAGGAGTATCGAGCCTTTATAGATGTGCGCCAACTCAGCCTTGCGAGAGGAGCGAATAGCCTCTCTCTTCCTACTCAAACTACCATGCCATTTGGCAAAGTCGCGGTACGCCCTAAATACCGCGATGAAATTACCACCCTCTCCCTTTGCAAGGTATGATACGGCTGCCAACAGATCAAGCAGAGGTCGCACCACAGCAACAACTACACGCTGCATAGTTGGAGCACATTTATACAACATTGCTAAATTATTGCGATGATTAAGCATTGTCTTACGTGGTGACGAGACATTGAGAGTACCACCCCCAAGATGATAGACGACGCTACTGGGCACAATAGAGACTCTGTAACCTGCCAAGGCGTAACGCCAACAGAGATCAATCTCCTCCATATGAGCAAAGAAGTCACTGTCGAAACCTCCAAGCCTCTTGAAAAGCGAGAGACGGCAGGCAAATGCAGCACCACTGACCCACATCACATCACGCATATCATCATACTGCCCCACATCTTTCTCTATACATTGCATTATACGTCCTCTACAAAATGGGTAACCCAAGTAGTCAATATAGCCACCCGACGCACCAGCATATTCAAACATAGATTTATCGGTATAAGAGAGCAACTTAGGAGCAACTGCCGCAAGCCTTTCATCATTTCGAAGCGCTTCAAAGAGAGGTTCACACCACCCTTTAGTGACCTCAACATCTGAGTTTAGGAGAACGACGTAATCATATTCCAATTGAGCTAATGCTCGATTGTAACCCTCCGCAAAGCCATAATTGCGGTCTAACTCAACTATCTTAACACCACCAAACTCCGCCTTAAGGCACTCAACAGAACCATCTGTTGAACCATTATCAGCCACTACAATATCGACAAGGTGAGGGGTATGGAGAACAACCGATGGCAGGAACTCTCTTAGGTGTCTCGCACCATTCCAATTTAAAATTACGACTGCTTGCGATGTTTCCATTTCTTTGGGTCATGTTTCCAACGGCGATGAGACCATAGCCATAGTTGTGGGTTCTGCTCGATAACGCGTTCCAACTTTTGTATATATCTACGTGTTATCTCGTAAGGTTCAACTTGCTCAACACCATCATGTATTAACTCATACTCTAACTCATAGCGACCTCTGCAAATACGTCGTTGATAGACAAAATAGATAGGCAACTTAAGTTTAAGCGCAATTTTTTCACCACCATCGAAGAATATGCTATCTTGATTCAAGAATTTAAACCACTCGCTATTGGGGCGTCGAGGTGGATTCTGATCCGCAATAAGTCCTATCACATAGTTCAAGCCATTAACCCCCTCTTGATGATTAAGACAGAAGCGAATTGTCTCTTTAAGAGGTACAGTCTCCACATTTTTGTGGTCTCTAAGTCGGCGAAACAGCTCCTCAAAGAGCTCATTTTCGAGAGGATGATATACAGCAACTAAAGATTGGTCGGCGAAACCTGCCCAAAACACAAAGTACTCCCACAGACCATAGTGGGCAGTTAGAGCGACCCATGAACGACCATGTGTCTCTCTTTTTAATTTGCTCATCGCGCTCTGTGGGTCCTCGTTAACAATCGATCTCTGAGGGGCTCCACCAGCAAGCGATATTGTGCTTACCATCACCTCTGAGAGATAACGATAGAAATCTTTTCGAATAACCGAGATCTCCTTCTCGGACTTTGTTGGAAATGAGTTATGGAGATTTTTATTAACTATCTTGACTCGGTAGCGCAGGCAGCGATATATAAGGAAGTATATTAGGTCTGCAAAAAGATAATATTTAAACCAATATGGAGTAAAGCTAATTACTCGACATAGGAACCAAATTATCTCTAAAGCTACCCTCTGCCTAAAATTCAAATTACTCTTCTTGCTCATCTTCATATCTCTTTCGCTTCACCTTCGGCTTACCTGCCAACACCATCACAAACTCCCCTTTAGGCTCGTGTGATTTGAAGTGCTCCAATACCTCTGTTAGGCTCCCACGTACGGTCTGCTCAAACTTCTTTGTGATCTCTCTTGAAATAGATATTTGACGCTCACCACCAAAAAATTCAATCATCTGTTCAAGACACTTTACAACTCTATATGGAGACTCATAGAATATCATTGTACGCTCCTCCTCTTGAAGGGCTATAAAGTGTTTGTTGCGCCCCTTCTTTTGAGGTAAGAAGCCCTCAAAGCAGAAACGATCACAAGGAAATCCGCTTTGTACAAGCGCTGGTACAAATGCTGTAGCTCCTGGCAGGGTCTCAACCTCAATATCAGCCTCAACACACGTGCGAACGAGGAGAAACCCAGGATCTGAGATTCCGGGAGTACCTGCATCTGAGACAAGTGCAACATTGCGACCTGCTGTAATGCTCTCGGCAACCATCTTAACGGTAGCGTGTTCATTAAATTTATGATGTGAGTATAATCGCTTCTCAATACCTAAATGTTTGAGAAGAAAGAGCGTGGTTCGAGTATCCTCAGCAAGGATAAAGTCTACCTCTTTGAGGATATTAATAGCTCTAAGAGTTATATCTTCAAGGTTGCCAATTGGCGTTGGTACAATATATAATTTTGACACTATTTACGTTTAAAAAATTATCTAATATTAAATTTATTCTCAAGAATCGATAACAAAAGTTTAGTTCCCTCCGCTTCTGGATTCCAGTTATAGTTTTCTACAATATGGATCAATGCATCATCGTAGTCCTCAAATGCACCAATGGTCGCAAGCACCTGGTCACACTGCTGAGCATCCTCCTCAAAAAGATCCCGAGCAAGCAGATAACGCTCATTTATACCCAACTCCTCAAATGAGCTACAAGCAAGTTTGTCGGAGACGAGCGTGTGAGAACTCTCTGTTGCTAATCTATCAGCTACGGTCTCCATATCTGTATTGAGGGTATCTGCCAAGGTCAATACGGGCTCATCAAACATTGTAGCAACTCCTCTTTTTGATGAGTCTTTGCCCTGTTGCCTCGTTGACGAGATCGACTCTTTAAGACCTCTCTCCGCCTGCGTTGTGTATTGTTGTTGTGCATCGTCATTGTAGAGTGACATCAACACACTTCGTCTCCGTCTGCTTTGCCTTGGCTTGATGGGCTCCATGGCAAAAAGCACATTGTCGTGGGTGGATGTCGCTGATGTAGGCTCGACATAGTTTGTCTCTATCTCCTCTTCTTGCTGCGCTGCCACCTCTTCTTGCACTATCACCTCCTCTTTATTTGCTACTGCGATCTCTTCTTCTTGCACTACCGGCGCCTCTTCTTGGAGCAGGATCTCTTCCTCTTGCTCTCTGTTTGTCTCTATCACCTCTGTTTGTTGCTGTGATCCCTCCTCTTCGTGGCTGTGCAAGGTCACCTCATCAAGATCTATTGCAAAGATTGAGCCCTTCCTCTCTTCACTATAATACTCAGATACCGACTCCTCTTCTACGGGGGCGATTGCCTCACTCTCCTTTTGCAAAGTTACAGCCAATGGCGATTGAGATGAAAGGAATCTAATTCTTTCATAAAGTCGACTTAACTTAACAAGTGCAATATCTGACTCTATTAGCGTCAATGCTCCATCGTGCTCCCAGCCTTTGACCAAAAGCAGAAGTTCTTCAATCTCGTGGCGTATTTCCTGAATATTCATAGTTTGGACCTCTAAAGTTATATTATGTGAATTAAGTTAAACAAAGTTACAATTTTTATTTAAAAAAGTCAACTTCATGAGTATTAATACTCAATATTTAATCTATCACTGTTCCACTCTCCTTGATTATCCTCATAGATTATGGGGCGTTGATTCTCTCGCGATTTTAGGTAGAGATAACTCTCATAGAGATTTATACCATTAAGTGAGCTATCTGCAAGGGAGTATGCAATAACCGAGGGGTGTAATTTTGTGGTATGGTAAATCGCATCAACTCGCTCAATATACTCTGCTGTTCGCTCAGGATTATTAGTAGGATTGCCTCCAACAAGAGTATTATCTCCACTCTTTGAACTATTGATAGGTGCTGTGGCAACAACATATAAACCTACGCTATCGGCAAATCTAAACAATTCGGGATTATAGGTTCCTGCCGATATCATTAGTGCATTGTAGCCTCTCGACTTAAGCTCCGCTACCCTCATGTTGGTTGTAGTTGGCTCAATTTCTGCCGCCTTGAGAGCTACAGATGAACCATTAACGATTAATTCGCCTGAGTCACTGCACTCGACAGAACGCAACCCAAGATCAAAGGCAAGGTGCTCCAAGTGACGACCACGATATTGAGTTGAAAGCTTCAACTTATAAAGATTGGGCGTTGCAGCGCTCCAAGCCATTGAGTCGGGTGTGACGACAAAAAAACGAAGTGTATCCTCACGTCGCATATCGAGTGTTACATCTAACGATCCACTTGTTGCGACTCTCCCCACGGGTGAGATCAATTCGTAGTTTATCCGCGACACTCTCTCAAGTAATGCAGTAGACTTAACAGCAATAGCCACCGTGCTATTAATCATACCATAGGAGTAGGCTGATGTAACACTAACGTCGCGCACATACATAGAGGGCTGAGAAAGCACCATAACACGCCCCAAGAATGACTTCGCCTCTTTGGACCACCCCTCTAACTCTTCCGAAGAGGAGCCTTCAATTAGCTCAATTGTAATTGGCGAGCTCGCCTCACGCTCCAAGTATCGAGTAATATTAAATTGGGCAGGCATAGTACCATTAAGAGTTCTACCCACCTCCTCGCCACCCACGTAAACTATATATGGAGACGAAGCTGTTTCGATTGAGAGTATTGCTTGACGACCCGTCCACGAGAATGGGACTTCAAAAAATGTGTTGAACGATAGATTTCCCAATTTCTCATCTCGCTCCCATTGGTCGAGAGAGAGCGCATAACGGACAGATGTAACATCTTGATTTGCAGAACCAAGGGCGGTAGAATAAGGCACTACACTACTTCTATATGGCTCTACATTTAATGATACTAATGGTTCTTGGCAATAGCCTCTACTAATGGAGGTAGCCAAAGCAATAAATGTTATAATTGAATAAATTATCCTCATAATTAAACTTAAATATTTTAAGCAGTCTCAGGCTACAAAACCCAAGTTATTAACTACAAAGTTAATGCATTTTTTTTACATAACAAAATCACTGTTTAGGACAATCAGTAAACGCACGAAAAAACTGCTTATCGCGCTCGTGCCGCGCGAGCACCAAGCTTAGCTTGGATCCAAAAACTTCGTTTTTGACTTTTGTATTGCACTGAAGTGGTGGTGAACCTCGATTTGAGTTTAAATGCCATAGGCATTTAAAAAATTGTAAAGACCAATGAGTTGTGCAAATTTATTTGCGGCAACTCTTTGATCTTTATAATCTTAGAGATGTAATCTCTAAGCCCAAAGCGCAATGGTACGCACCCGCGGGGGTGCTTGTTCCCGCCCGCCGGAGGCAATAAGAAATAATATTTTTCATATCTTTGACACAAAATAACTTTGCAGATAAAATGGTTAACAATATTATTAAAATTGACAATGGCATAGCTCGCCAAAGCAGATACCAAATTCTCAAACCTCTCAATCTAACAATTGATGAGGGTGAACAAATCGCAATAATAGGAGCAAATGGTTCAGGCAAAAGCATAGTTGCCTCAATCATCGCTGGATCCATTCCGCTCAAAGGGGAGGGAGTAAAATATAACTTTGGCACAGATCGCACATCGAGAATATCAGAGAACATCGTCCATTTAGCCTTTCGCGACTCCTATGGCATAGCAGATAGAGGCTACTACCATCAACAACGTTGGAATAGTTTTGATAGGGAGGATCAACCATTGGTTAAAGATAAAATTCCTCCATGCGAGAATCTCGAACTTCAAAGAAGAATATTCGATCTTTTTGGCATTGACGAGATGCTCACCAAAGAGATGATACTTCTCAGCTCGGGCGAGTTACGCAAATTTCAACTTACTAAAGCTCTACTAAAAGACCCAAAGATTCTACTCCTCGAAGATCCATTTATAGGACTTGATATAACTACACGTGAAGCCCTACGAGATCTTCTCCAGAAGATAATCGTAGAGTCTTCCCTTCAGGTTATATTAGTCCTCTCGAAGCAGACAGATATACCACCATTCACGACTCATATATTGCCAATGGTTGAGTTTGAGTGTCGCAAAAAAGTAACCTTAGAAGAGTTTCGACACAGCGCAGACTTCAATGCTGCGCAACTCCCCTCATTCGACATCAAGCAACGCATATTGAGTTTACCAGATAAAATTTCAACCAATAACTCTAATGAGGTGATAAACCTCAACCATGTCACCATCAAATATGACAACCACACAATTCTAAACAATCTTTCGTGGCGGATTGAAAAAGGCGAGCAGTGGGCCCTTAGCGGAGATAATGGAGCCGGTAAGTCAACTCTATTAAGCCTTATTTTTGCCGATATCCCACAAGGTTATAGCTGCGATATACGTCGCTTTGGGCGCAAACAGGGCACAGGAGAGAGCATATGGGATATAAAACGGAATATTGGCTACGTCAGCCCCGAGATGCATAGAGCATATTGCGAGTCAATACCCTCAATCGAGATCGTGGCAAGTGGGCTGCACGATACTGTAGGGCTATACAAAAAGATGAAGGAGGAGGAGCGAGAAGTTTGCCTATTCTGGATGGATATATTTGGAGCGTCTCACCTACAAGAGAGAGACTTTATGACACTATCAAGTGGTGAGCAGCGTCTTGTCTTACTCGCGCGCGCATTTGTCAAAGATCCCGAGTTGCTAATTCTTGACGAACCACTACATGGACTCGATCCCCAAAATCGGGGTCGGGTATTGGATATCGTTGAAGCATTCTCCTCTCGCCAGAACAAGAGCATAATATATGTGAGTCACTACCAAGAGGAGCTTCCAACAACAATTACCAACTCTCTACATCTAACACGACATAGGAAATAAATCTTATCGCCCGACAACGCTCTCTCAATGCAGAATTAACTCTTGGTATGAATCTTGCTCAACGACTCTACAGTATAAACATTAAAAACTTAGAGGCGTGAATAGAGTATTTACTTCAATCGTTTTGGCTCTTTGCTTGTCGACACCTGCCATAGCGCAGAACACAAGCACAATGAGCCAACCACAAGATCCAAATGAGATCATCGTGCTGTCATCTTATATTGATGGCAATTATAATGTAGAACGACTATTGGTTATGGAGTCTGGAGATAACAATAATGAGTTTGTAGTGCGTTACAAAATTAATTTAACCAAACTCATCTCGTCGTATGACAACAACTCCAAAGAGATAGCAGGTCTGCACAACTTTATTGAGTCGATCCAAAACGATTCACTAAAGCGAATTACAAATGTCAACATCGTAGGTTATGCTTCACCCGATGGCTCAGCTACACTCAACCGAAGATTGGCTGACGAACGTGCTGCGGACTTTGCAAAGTATGTAGATGCTGAGTACAATCTAACTGAGTTTCCCCACTCGGTGAGTGGCAAACCCTACAATTGGAACGATGCAAAAGCTTCGATACAGAGTTCAAGCATCCCCAACAAAACAGAGGTTCTTTCGATAGTTGGTAGCAACATGTCTCAATCTGAAATTGAGTCTAAACTTAAAGCTATACCATCTGCTTGGGACTACATCAAACTCAACATCTTACCGCCTATGAGGAGTGTCGAGATACATTTAAAATATAACTCATGGAAGGTTGTCGAGAATCGAACTTTAATTCAAGAGGTAAGCACCAATACACAACCCTCGACCGTAATTATCGACATGACCAAAAATAGCGAAAGTGGGAATTGCGATCGCTCACTCGACGATTACAGCATCAACTGCATGCTCATTGAGATGCCTGGTCAAGAGTTGGATTTTGATTGCAATTATTCAAAGGCTAAAGAGAAGCTAAAATCTCGCAGAGATAAAGCCAAATACAAAGAGAGATTACGTCGTTAGCCACACAAAATAATATTTTGATGCGTTTGTCCTGACTATGCGTATCATAGACTTTGAACAAATACTTAAAATCATAATGGTCAATATATTACTGCAACTAATTTGCATAACATATTGACCATTATGATTTTATATTATCCTAAAATGGAAGATCATCTACATCCTCAGCAGGGCTCTCGACTGCTGTCGCCGGCTGAGCGACTGGCACCGGCTGCATTGGAGTTCCCGCACCGGGATCTGATCTACGGCTCAATAGCTTAAGTTCATAAGCAACAATTTCAGTTGTTGTATGCTTACCTCCCTCTTTATCCAACCAATCTCGGGTGCGGAGATTTCCCTCAATATATATTTGTGATCCTTTACGAACAAATTTATCTGTTACATCTGCCAAGCCTCGCCAAAGTATAACCGTGTGCCACTCGGTGTGTTCTCGACTTTCATTTGCTTGACGGTTAAATATTCTTTCGGTTGTTGCAAGTCGAATACGAGCTACCTTGGCACCACTCTCAATGGTGCGAACTTCTGGGTCAGCCCCTACGTTGCCAACTAAAATTACTTTATTTATCATGACCTAACCTCTTAGAGTTGCTTGATTAGCTCGACAAAAATCGTCGTCATCCTCACTGCTGCTTTTGCTCCTTGGCGCTGCACATCTTCGTGATCTCCAATCTCGTCACTCAAACCACAGTTTGTGATAACAGAGACACCAAAAACCGGGATTGACATATGGCGCGCGACAATCACCTCAGGCACAGTAGACATTCCTGCCGCATCACCACCAATTGCCTTGAAGTATTTATATTCTGCTTGAGTCTCAAATGTTGGACCCGTACCACCAACGTAGACTCCATATTGCAACTTGATGTTATGCTCCTCGGCGATAGCTGTCGCCTTGGCTATAAGTGCTGAGTTGTAGCAATCATGCATATCAGGGAAACGAGGTCCCAACTCAGCAATATTGGGTCCAATAAGTGGATTTGGCATAAGATTAATGTGATCTGTAATAATCATCAAGTCACCAACACGAAACGAGGTATTGATGCCTCCAGATGCATTAGAGACAAAAAGGTTCTTTATACCAAGAAGTTTCATTACTCTAATTGGGAATGTCACTTGATCCATTCCGTAACCCTCATAGTAGTGGAAACGACCCTGCATAGCAACTACACGACGTCCACCAACGTAGCCAAAAATCAAGCGACCTTTGTGACCCTCAACAGTTGATACCGGAAAATTCGGAATCTCGCTATACTCAATCGAGTATTTCACATCAATATTATTGGCAAAGTCTCCAAGACCAGTACCAAGAACAATACCCACTTCGGGTTCAAAATTTTGGCATCTTGTGCCAATATATTCAGCTGTTTGTTTAATTTTCTCTAACATCTTTTTCTACTTGTTTTAGGAAGTTTGACGCTTGTTGATCGATAAAATTGATCTGTATTGGAATATAATAAAGAGACTTACGTAGCTCCTTGGGGATTCGGTGAGGGACACACAACTTGACAGCATCCTTCTCCGTAATTACAATTTTGGAACCTGGGTACTTTGCCATGCGCGCGCTCATATCACGAAGATCACTTAGATGGTATACATGGTGATCATTATAATCTATGTTGTCGACAACTTGATATGTTCGCCTCAAAGACTCAACGAATGGTTGTGGATTCCCCAATCCCGATACTGCAATAATTTGCGAGTTTGGCAACAGCAGCTCTCTATTTTCTGAGGGGAACAACGGTTCGGGACGATAACTTATGTAGCGCGTAAAGTACAACTTCTGATAAGCAAAATGAATAAGGCTCTTACGAAATAGACGGCGATCAATCGGAGTCATCGTCATAGGACACTTAGTAACCACAAAGTAATGCGCTCGACTCAATGCTTCAGGCACATCTCGAAGCGACCCCAAAGGTAACATTTTGTCATCCTTAATAGGTCGATTGGCATCCACCGTAATAATATTGACTTTCGGCTCCACACTTCGGTGCTGGAATCCATCATCCATAATAATTAAATTGACATCGGGATACTCGGATTGAATCCTACGGATTCCCTCCACTCTCTTTTCGCATACAACAACTACCGCTTCGGGATATTTTAGTTTCATTTGAAGAGGCTCATCGCCGACTTCTCTGTAGTGAGATGTGGTTTTCACCTCGATGTAGCCTTTGGTCTTACGACCATAACCACGAGAGAGCACCGCAACCTTAAACTCTTTGGTGAAGTGAGAAATGACCAACTCAGTCATTGGGGTCTTGCCCGTGCCACCTACCGTAACGTTTCCTATACAGATAATTGGAATGTCAAATTTATATACTTTTCTTAGCCCTTTGTCATATAGCATATGCCGCAAATTTATTGCGGCTTTATAGAGAGATGCAACTATGGCTAAGAGCAGCGATTTCAACATAAATTTTTTGTAGGTATATTCCAAGGTCAAAGATAGAAAAAAAATTAATATTATCAAAAAAAAATAGTGCTAAACTGAGATAAAAATATTGTAAAAATCGCGGTATAGACCTATTTATTTATAGTTTTTTACTACTTTTGCAGAAAATAAGAACTTCAATCATTTAAAATTAAGTATGAAAAAAAAATTAAAATATATAGTCCTCGCCTCATTTGCGATGCTTCTATTTGGTTGCAGCGGTGAGTCCGACCCAAAAGAGGCAACGAGCGCACAGCTTGACGAGATCGTCGAAAACCGAACTTATGGGATTTTATCGGACGGATATCAACTCAAACGCTCCGAGATTAAGTCGGGTGAGACAATGGGTAAGATCCTCAACAATTTTGGTATTTCGGCAGTCGACATCGACAAGATCGACAAAGCCTCTAAGGAGGTATTTTCTCTCAATAAAATCAAAGGTGGCAACAGCTACACGGCATTCATCAAACAAGATTCATTAAACTCAAAATTAGATTATTTAGTCTACGAAGAGAACAATATTGACTATGTTGTCTTCTCCTTTGCATCTGACTCAATATATGCATACAAAGGGGTAAAACCAACCACTATTAAACGCAATAGAAAAAGTGCCGTGATAGAGAATTCGATGTGGGGCGCAATCATGGAGGCAAATCTACCATTTGCTTTAGCATCGGAGATTGAAGATATTTACCAGTGGACAGTCGACTTCTTTGCAATACAAAAAGGAGACAATTTCACTGTTATTTATGAAGAGAAGTTTGTCGAGGATACAATCTCAGTTGGCATTGGCAGAGTATGGGGCGCTAAGTTTGCTCATGGCTCGCAGACATACTATGCTATTCCATTTGTCCAAGATAGCACACTTCAATATTGGGAATCTGATGGAGCAAGTCTCCGCAAACAGATGTTAAAAGCACCCCTCAAATATTCAAGAATTAGCTCTGGATTTTCCTATGCTCGCCTCCACCCCATCTACAAAACTTATCGCGCACACACCGGTGTTGATTATGCAGCCCCCTCGGGAACCCCAGTTCACTCTGTGGCAGATGGTGTAGTAATATTTAAAGGCTGGGGAGGCGGAGGTGGCAACACACTCAAGATCAAGCATCCCAACAATATAACAACCGGATATCTGCATCTTCGAGGCTATGCCCAAGGGATCAACTCTGGAACTCGCGTAAAGCAAGGTCAGGTAATAGGCTACGTCGGCTCGACAGGAGCCTCTACGGGTCCACATCTCGACTATAGAGTTTGGAAAGGAAGCACGCCTATCAACCCTCTAAAAATTCCTCAGGAACCTCAGGAACCAATCAAGGAGGAGAATAAAGCAGCATTTGAGCAGATTAAGACAAGAATAATTGGCGAGTTAGAGGGCACAATAGATCCAAAAGAGATTGTCACTCGTCTTGATTCACTACCACAAAGCCAACCAGTTAAAGAGCAAGAGTAGATGGATCAAAGAGTCATAAAATTTATTAGCAAGCATCACGTGTTAACATTGGCAACCTCGCACAACAATTTGCCATATTGTGCAAATGCTTTTTTTGCATACGACGCTACACGTAACAGATTTATCTTCACTTCGGACAACACAACACGACATGGAGGCGAGATGGTTCAAAACCCTTCGGTAGCCGCCTCAATCGTGTGGGAGACCAAGTTGGTGGGTAAAATTCAAGGGTTGCAACTGACGGGTAAAATAACCTCAGCAGACCAAGAGGATAAGGAGTGTTATATCAGAAAATTTCCTTACACCGCCCTTGCGGAGTTGACATTGTGGGCAATTGAGCCTGATTTTATTAAATTTACCGACAATACGCTCGGTTTTGGAAAGAAGTTAATATGGAGTGCAGAATACCTCAAAAGATAGGAGTAATAGTTGTCGCTGGAGGCAAAGGAGTAAGAGTGGGCGGAGATATGCCCAAACAATTTAGAATATTGGGGCAGGCTCCAATATTGGTTCACACAATCAACGCTTTGGCGAAAGGGTTACAACCATCAAAGTTAGTTGTAGTACTACCCGAAATTCACACCGAATATTGGCGCAATCTCGCCTCTCGATTCGATGTAGCACCCCACTCCATAACTGTGGGTGGAGCAGAACGCTTCGACTCGGTGAAAGCTGGCTTAGAGGCTCTTGGCGAAGATATTGACATTGTAGCCATTCACGATGGAGTACGACCTTTGTGCAGTCAAGAGTTGCTACATCGAACATTGGAGTGTGCCACCAACTATGGCTCAGCAATTCCCACCATAGCAATAAGCGACTCAGTGCGATTGATCGAAGAGCACGATTCTAAGATGATAGACCGCTCTCTTCTTAGAGCTGTACAGACGCCTCAAATATTTGACTCGATAACCATTCGCAGAGCCTACAACCAGAAATACTCACCCCTATTTACTGACGATGCTTCGGTGGTGGAGGCCTTGGGTGAGAGGGTTCGATTGTGCGAAGGTGAAAAACAGAATATAAAAATCACAACAAGCGAAGATCTACTCTACGCACAAATGATATTGGAGAACGATGAAGATGGCAACAGAGTATAAATATAGATCAAATAAACATACGCGGCTGACTACTATAATCTACTTCGCCCTCTTTTTTGTTATCGCTTTTACCATTGCTGCGCTAAGCGACGGTGGCTACTTTACAGCTTGGTTCATCTCTTTTATTGTAGCTATAATGGCGCTAATGGTGATCTCAATACCGCGAAAAATCGTAGTCGATGAGGAGGCGTTAAATATCGTCTGCGTATTGGAGATTGTTGAGATCCCGATTGCCGAAATCGTATCCATTAACAGAGTCGCGCCAAAGCGAGGCGAGATCATACCTATCTTTGGCAGCATTGGCTTCTTTGGTTACTATGGCTACTACCTCGACACGTCAACTTGGGAGAAAGTGATGTTATATGCTACCGAGTGGCATGATCTGGTTGAGATTATCAACAGCTACGATGACCGCTACTACATCTCTTGCCGCGATGCAGACCAACTTATAGAACAGGTCGAAAGCTACTTCGAGAGCGAGGAGGAGGGTGAAGATGAGGAGGTGACAGATTGAAACGGGATCAACTAAAATCCCGTCCTACATCAAACCTCGTCCACTCTTAGCAATTCTTCCACTCTCCGTAAGATCACTCACTACACGGTCTAAGACTCCATTTATAAAGACACTACTACCTGGTGTTGAGTAAGACTTGGAGATCTCGATATACTCATCCATAGTAACCTTAATTGGCACAGAAGGGAATGAGACCAGTTCAGTCATTGCCATATTCATAATTAGGTTATCCATAAAGACAATACGCTCCAGGTCCCAATTTGATGTAAATTGCTCAATATAGAGCTGATTTTTATTGTAATTGATAAGCGACTTTTGGAATAAAGTACGCACAAATTCCAACTCCTCATTACTCTTATACTTCGACATAATCTTAATCTCAGTGTGAGATGGACGAATCGAGTTAAGGGTGCGGACAATAAGTGGAAGCACGAAGCTCAAATCATTGTCCCACATAATCGAGAGATCCTCTAACGCTTCGTCGAGAGCCTCACTCTCCTGCATCTCCTTAACAAAGAAGTTCTCAAGAAATGCAATATCCTCCTTGAGCGAACTCTCAGAACTTGTCATATAGCTTTTGTAGCTCTCGCTCTCAAGCATTGAGTTATAGAGACTCTTAATGAGATCCTGATCTTGAGACCACGACAATTTACGTTGTGCCGCGTAGTCATTCACAGAATCACTATTGTCTATAAGGCGAATTACCGCATTGTCGACAAATTTACGATTTGGGTTGAGATCTTCGTAAGTAGGGAGCTTTTTCTCTTTTGCCAACTCCTGGCGTGCTTCGGCGTAACGTGCCACCTCTACCGGGAGCAGGAGCATTTGAAAATATAGGTCATAGGCTTTATCAATTGAACCTAACATACTCTTCTCGGATGCAATCATATTATCACTCTCGTTTTGGAGGTGAGCATAAAGAGCCTTCAAGGCCTTAATGCGAAGCAATCGTCTACTTAACATAATTCAGAACTGGTGCGGAATATTGATCCGCTTTTTTTATTTATTTAAATTCGTTCGTTTTTAATAAAAAAGTGGGTGTTCAAAATTTTGAACACCCACTCATTCGAGAGAAACGACATCTCTCACTTGGTGTTGAGCTACCAGGATTCGAACCTGGAACGACTGAACCAAAATCAGCTGTGTTACCGTTACACCATAGCTCAATCCGTTGCTCGAAAGCGATGCAAAGATAAGGCAAGTTTTTTTAACACGCAAATATTTTACAAACTTTTTTCAATAATTTTCATAACTCACCCCACCGAGAGTGACATGGCACCCTATTTGTGAGGCACTTAGCTATCACAAAAAAATCAAGAAAAAAAATGGAGGAAAATCAAAAAACAAGAGGAACCAACGATTGGGCAGTACTCTACCTGAGAGTTGTTGTTGGAGGTGCACTGCTACTGCACAACGTAGCAAAGATGCAAGATTATAACTATATTATTGATGCGTATCGTGCACTTTGGGGTATAGCCGGTGCAACTTGGTATATTGCATTTTCATTTGTCGAGGTCGCTTGCGCCTTCCTACTTATTATGGGACGATGGGTGAGATCGGTGGCAGTTGTATTAATCTTAGGCACTCTTGCAGGCATGATAATATACTTCAATATAAATTCATCTCAATCTATAGAACTCAACGCACTATACATATTGATATACCTGCTATTTGCTATCACTGGCGGCGGATATTACTCACTCGATGCTAATTATTATAAAAAAAGATTCAAGAAAGAATAATATATGATATTTAACCTCAACTATATGAAAATTAAGACTCTACCACACCATGTTTAAATAGTAGTTAAAATCTTAAATCTGTACTTTTCAGTTTAATTACAGGGTCAAATACAATATTATATTGCATGTTTACAATATTATATTTACCTTAGCGTGCAAGAAATTAGATTTTCAACTAAAAAAACATTAACGAATGAAACAATTTAACGAACAAACAGACAATCAACCAATGATTGTAAGATTCAGCACATCGGTAAGTAATGGCATCGAACTCCAATCAATAGGTAGACACGCTATCGGCTACATAGTAAGGGGTGAAAAATACATTTACGACGGAGATAGCTGCCTGCATGCTGGTCGAGGAGACATCTTTTTTATGGGAAAGGGTATTCACCATATTGAAAATGTATCCGAAAAGTTCTCTCATTTCGAACAAGTGGTATTCTATTTTTCGTCCGAAGAGCTAAAACAAATTATCACAACATTTAATGTAACGTACAATCTAAACATCACAAATGACCACTGCTGCAATAGGTGTAGAACAGGTAATTCACTAATAACCTGAGTTTTGGATAAGCAACCGCAATTCCGCCAAGATATCATCAACTCCAATAGGGATACAATTTCCCAGCTGGAGCTATGCACCCCAACTAACACGCTTCGCAAATGTGCGAT
>JAWXTF010000010.1:0-78109 GCA_044433965.1 Rikenellaceae bacterium
AGGCGCATAGCAATAGCTATGTAACGAGTAGAAAAAGAGAAAAGTGAAGTGACAGATCCTTAACAAATTAGATGAGAGAAATTTAAACAGATTCTAAACCAAAAATCAAAATATATAAAACAATGAAAAGATTATTTTTAAGTGTAGCAGCTTTGGTTTTTGCTGCAACCTCACTTATGGCTCAGTCGTTTAATCCGATGGAGCCAATTCCAGCTGACAAAGATGTCAGAGTGGGTAAAGTTCCGGCTGGACTCACATACTATATTCGTCACAATGCCAAGCCAAAAGGACAAGCTGACTTCTATATCTTGACCGACGTAGGTGCTATCCAAGAGGAGGATGACCAACAGGGATTGGCTCACTTCTTGGAGCATATGGCATTTAATGGTACCGTTAATTTGCCAGGCAAGGAGATGATCGAATATCTCGAAAAGATAGGTGTTAAGTTTGGCGCGAACCTCAATGCATCAACAGGGTGGGATCAAACCACATACCTTATTAAAGATGTACCAGTAGCTCGCCAAGGTGTTATTGACTCAGCGCTTTTGATTCTCCACGACTGGTCAAGCTTTATCGATCCGCACGCTGCTGAGATCGACTCAGAGCGTGGCGTAATCAAAGAGGAGCTTCGCACACGTGACAATGCAGGTTGGCGTTCGGCAATCAATATGGTTAAGACAATTGGTCACGGCACTCGCTACGAGCACCGCAATCTTATTGGTTACCTCGAAGGCTTGGAATCATTCGAGCATGACGCACTTATTCGCTTCTATGAGTCTTGGTACCGTCCAGACAACCAAGCGATTGTGATCGTTGGAGATATCGACGTTGACCAAGTGGAGGCAAAGATCCAAAAGCTTATGGCTGACCTACCTATGCCAGCCGCTGATGCTCCACAAAAGGAGGTTATCAAGGTTCTTACAAACGAAGAGCCTATCATTTCAATCTTCACAGACCCTGAGATGACAAGCTCATCTCTTTCGCTCTTTATCAAAGGTGAGGCTATGCCAAATGAGTATAACAACCTTGGAGTATACGAGATCAAAAACATCGCTGAGGGGCTTATCTTCTTAATGCAAAACGAGCGTTTCCAAGAGATCGCAATGAAACCAGATGCTCCATTCCTTGGTGCATCGAGCGCAATCGGTTCAATTGGTTTGATCCCAACACTCGAAAGCGTATCATTTAGCATTGGCACCAAAGATGGTGGACTCAAAGAGGGTTTCGAAGCTCTTGCAATCGAGATGGAGAAGACTCGTCGCTATGGTTTTACTCAAGGTGAGTTCGAGCGTGCGCAGGCTAATCTTATGCAATCTATCGAACAGCAATACAACAACAGTGGAGATCAACTCAATGGCGCCTACGTTCAACGCTACCTCGATAACTTCTCGAAGAACACCCCTATTCCAGATGCCGAAACAGAGTTTAAGATGGATAGCATGATTATCAACATGTTGACCCTTAAGGATATCAACGACATGATTCAACAAGCAATCTCTCCTCTCAACCAAACAATTATCGTAAACGCTCCTGAGCGCGAAGGTTTGGTCAATCCAACAGAGCAAGAGATATTAGACATCATTGCTAAGGTTGCAGAGATGGATGTTGAGCCATACGAGGATAATGTTGTTAAGGTTCCACTTATCGACCCATCGGTAAAACTTAACGGTTCAAAAGTTAAGAAAACAAAGACTAACGAGGCAATGGGCACCACTGAGTGGACTTTGA
Source organism: Rikenellaceae bacterium (assembly GCA_044433965.1). GTDB lineage: Bacteria > Bacteroidota > Bacteroidia > Bacteroidales > Rikenellaceae > Alistipes. Next base: position 1,729 of record JAWXTF010000010.1, read on the forward strand.
AAAATGGTATCGAAGTGATCATTCGTCCATCTAAGTTCAGAGCAGACGAGGTAGAGCTTTCGGCTAAGGCTTACGGTGGTGAAGCATTGGTTTCGGATGCTGACTACAACACAGCTTCATTTATGCCAGCTATACTCGCTAACTCTGGTGTGTCGACATTCTCGGCTACAGAGCTTCAAAAGCAACTTTCAGGCAAAAATGCTTCAGTTTCTATTTGGAGCAGCAGCTACACTAATGGTATCAATGGTGCAAGTTCGGTAAAAGATATCGAGACTATGCTTCAACTCGTATACCTCAACTTCACTTCACCACGCTACAGCGAGGATGATTTCAAGACTCTCTACAATCAGTACTACGACTACGCTAAGAATATGAAGAACGATCCAGACAACATCTTCGGAGAGTTCGCAACTAAGACACTCTACAACAACAACCCTCGTAAACACTCTATTTCAACCGAGATGTTGGAGAGTATCGACTTCGAGCGTTTGCCAGCAATCTTCGAGACTCTATTCTCTGACGCTGACTCATTCCGCTTCGTGATAACTGGTAATGTTGACCTTGAGACTCTTAAACCTCTTGTAGAGAAGTATATTGGTTCGTTGCCAACCAAAGGTAAAGCGATAAAGCTTACCGACGATGGCGTCCGTATAGCAGAGGGACAGGTTGACGAGAAGATCTTGGTAGATATGGCTCAACCAAAAGTTAGAGTACTATACAACCTAAGTTGCGACTACAAATACAATCTTCGTAACCAATACATCGCTCAGTATCTTTCGGCAGCACTCAACAACCGTTATCTAACTTCCATCCGCGAGGAGAAGGGTGGCACATATGGCGTAAGCGTAAGTGCAGGAATCAATGCTCTACCTGAACCAAACTGCTCTATGTATATTCAATTCGATACTAACGACCAGCAAGCAGATGAGCTGTGCGAGATCATCCTTAAGGAGCTCAACGACATGGCAGCAAATGGTCCTTCAGAGGAGCAGATGGGCAAGACTCGCGAGTTTATGCTCAAAGACTTCGACAACAAGTTAGAGAAGAATAGCGCTTGGACTGGTTACATTCACGATTATAAGGTATATGGTCACAATGCAGCAGCTGAGGGTCGTGCGATGATCGAGTCAATCTCGATTGATGAGGTTAAGGAGATGATGCAGACAATTCTCGACAGCGACAACATGATTAAGGTTATGATGCGCCCCGAGAACAAGTAACACAAGTTATAGTTTAAGGAGATGAGTTGCGTAGATATCTCGCAACCATGATAAACACACCAAGTCAAAAACGATAGTTTTTAGATCCTTGCTCAAGCTTAGTGCCGCACGGCACCAAGCTTGAGCAAGTTTTTTTTCATGGGTTTGCCCTGTTCCAAATAAGAATCTATTAACGTGAGTTTATCGAACATAAATTTTCCATTGTAAATTGCACACAAAATCGTATCTATATGCACCTCGAAGACCACATACTTCATAAGGCTTAAAATTAAGATTAACAAATCATTGAGACATGCATCATAAATGCTAAGCTCGCTATAAAGATAATGACAATTACGGTTTTTCTTTATGCCTGCATTTTTATACGCTTGTGTATGAAGATATTATTATGTATATTTGTCGTGTAAATTACAACGATGGAGTACAAAATATTAAATTCTATAAATTCGCCTAAAGATCTAAAACAACTAAATCAAAAGGAGTTAGTTGTTTATGGCGAGGAATTGCGTCGCTATATAATTAGCGAATGCGCTATCAACCCGGGGCACTTAGCATCGGGTTTGGGTGTTGTAGAGCTTACCATTGCGCTTCATTATGTCTACGACACTCCCCTTGACAAATTAATTTGGGATGTTGGTCACCAAACTTACCCCCACAAAATTATTACTGGCAGACGAGAACTATTTAGCAATAAACGCAAGCAAGGTGGTATTAGTGGTTTTCCTCGCATAAGTGAGAGCGAATACGATGCCTTTGGTGGTGGTCACTCATCAGTCTCAATCTCCGCAGCTTTTGGAATGGCTAAAGCCTCCGAGCTAAAGGGTGAGGAGCACAAAGTAGTTGCTATTATTGGCGATGGTTCAATGACTGGAGGTTTAGCTTTTGAGGGGCTCAACAATGCTGGGGCAAGTGCCAATAGTGACCTTCTGGTAATTCTCAACGACAATAATATGTCGATTGACAAAGCTACCGGGGCACTCAACAACTACCTGCTAAGGATAGCTACATCGCAACGTTATAACAACTTTAAACAGTGGTTGTGGCAAGTTCTCTCGCACACACCCGCCCTACTTAGGATGTTTCAAAGAGTGGGTTCTGCCCTCAAACAAGGTTTGCTACGCAACAGTAATCTCTTTGAAAGCCTAAACTTTCGCTATTTTGGACCAGTCGATGGGCACGATATACCCAAACTTATACGGGTTCTCAAGTCGATGCAGAGCATAAAAGGCGCTAAGCTACTTCACGTTCATACTCTCAAAGGAAAAGGATTCTCACCTGCTGAGGCAGATAAATTGGTTTGGCATGCTCCAGGTCAATATAACCCTATCACTGGTGAGCGTGTCCAAAAACAACAGGGTGCAGATCGTTACCAGGATGTGTTTGGCGAGACTCTTCTCGAACTGGCTCGGTTAGATAATAGAGTGATCGGTGTTACCCCTGCAATGATGTCGGGATGTTCGATGGATATACTCAAAGAGGCTATGCCAGAGCGCTGTTTCGATGTGGGAATAGCCGAAGGTCATGCTGTTACCTTCTCGGCAGGAGTGGCAGCAGCAGGGTTGATCCCATTTTGTAATATCTACTCCACATTTATGCAACGAGCATACGACAATGTTATTCACGATGTCGCAATTCAAAAGTTGCCAGTCGTTATGTGTCTCGACAGAGGTGGGTTAGTGGGCGAAGATGGAGCAACCCATCACGGAGTCTTTGACATGTCAAGTTTTGCAACAATTCCCAACCTAATTATTGCTGCTCCAAGTTCCGAGTTGGAGCTTCGTAATATGATGTATACGGCACTAAAAAGTGCTGTTCCATTTATCATTCGCTATCCCCGCGGTAATGGAGTAGGTGCAAAGTGGCGTAACGAAAAATTTGAGGAGATACCTATTGGTAAAGGTCAAAAATTGAAAGATGGTGATCGAGTTGCGCTAATTACTATTGGTACTACAGCGACACTTGCCCGTGAGGCACTCGACAACTACCCTAATGCTAAGAGCGTTGCGCACTACGATATGCGATTTGTCAAACCTCTCGACGAGAATATATTGCACGAAATAGGCAAAAATTATAAGTATATTGTCACCATCGAAGATGGCTCTCTTCGAGGTGGTGTAGGTGAAGCAATCTCGGCATTCTTAATCCAGAATGGTTACACCCCCAATATCCAAACGTTGGGTATACCGGATCAGTTTATCGAACATGCTACACAACGACAACTCTACGAAGAGTGCGGCTTCGATCCTCAAACTATTTGTCAAGTATTGGAATCTATGATAGGCTAAAGTGGTATGAATTCTGCATGGTGTAGTCGATATAATCTTTATCATTTACTGCTATGTTTAGAACTATTCTCACAACAATCTTTCTCTTGTTTATCTACTCTTGTTCGGCACAACGAATCGACCGAACAACTGTCAACGAATTTGACTTGGGGCGCTACCTTGGTAAGTGGCACGAAATAGCTCGTTTTGACACCCGCTTCGAGCGTGATTTAGTATCTGTTACGGCTCACTATTCCCTCAATCCAGATGGGACAATTAAAGTTGTAAATAGAGGTTACAACACACGCAAAGAGGAGTGGGGCGAAAGCGAAGCCAAAGCTACAACAACCAACCAAGTAGGTAGGCTCAAAGTCTCATTCTTCCCTCTTGTATCCTCAGAATACAATATTCTTTCAATCGCCGAGGATTATCAATGGGCTCTTGTTGGCTCCTCATCTCCCGATTTTCTGTGGATACTCTCCCGCAGCAAAGAGATTAATCAAGCTACACTTGACCATATACTTACTTTGGCTGAAGGGCGTGGGTACGACACTTCGAAATTGCTAATATTTTAATCTGCTAACCTTAGAATCTCAGGGCAAACGCACGAAAAATATTATTTCTTATGCCTCCGGCGGGCGGGGATAGCACCCCCGCGGGTGCATACCATTGCGCTTTGGGCTTAGAGATTACATCTCTAAGATTGTTAAGATCAAAGAGTTGCCGCAAATAAATTTGCACAACTCTTTGATCCTTATAATTTTTAAATGCCAAAGGCATTTAAACCCAAATCGAGGTTCACCTCGCTGATGTGGTGGTGGCAACCGAAGGTTGACACGCAAGAGATCTACTATGAGGAGCTTATGAAAATGAATTTTCATAAGCTCCTCATAGTAGATCTCTTGCGAAGGAGCAAAACCCCCACCACATCAGCGCAACAAAAAAGTCAAAAACGAAGTTTTTGGATCCAAGCTTAGCTTGGTGCCGCGCGGCACGAGCGCAATAAGCAGCTTTTTTAGTGCGTTTACCCTGCTTAGAATCTGTTTATATTTCTCTCATCTATTTTGCTTGCGGATCTGTCACTTGAGCCCTTTGAGCTCTTCACCCCTTACGTTCGGCATAGCCCAAATAAATTTGGTCTCTGCTCTCTCTTAATCGGGGCGTTCGCTTTTCTCTCTTAGCAATTATAGCGAGAAAAACTTAAACAGATTCTTAAAACTAAGTTTTGGATAGGGTGAATTTATTGTTTACCATAAAACAACATAAAAAATTATATAATTGCAGATATTTTATCTACATATATTATATCTTTGTGCCATTATGGAATATATTATAAATTTACTACCCGATCCAAGCCTATGGTGGGTGATGATCCTTTGTGCCATCTTGATTGGCTTTACTAAAACAAGTTTTGCTGCTATTGGAACAATTGTTGTTCCAATAATGGCTCTCTCTTTTGGAGCTAAGCCATCGACGGGCTTATTGCTCCCACTACTCTGTTTGGCTGACTTAGGAGCGATAATTTATTATCGTCGCAGTTGTAGCTGGCAACACCTCTTCAAACTACTATTTTGGGCTGTTATAGGTCTATTTGTAGGTATTGTTGTAGATCACTTTATCCCTTCTGCATGGTTTAGATACCTACTTGCCTTTTCAATCTTGATAAGTGTTATTGTGCTAATATTCAACCAAACACGAAAGAGTAAGGCAAATACTCCGCCTAAAGGTTGGTTGCTTAGCGCCTATGGTGTGGTGGGAGGTTTTGCTACAATGATCGGCAATGCAGCTGGTCCCATTATGTCGGTATATCTTCTGTCGATAAATATGCCCAAAATGCTATTTGTGGGGACAAGTGCCTGGTTCTTTATGGCAATCAATTACATTAAACTACCACTACAGATCTGGGTTTGGGACAATATTCACTACGACTCAATCTTAATTGGCATTTGCCTAATACCATTTATTGCAATCGGCTCCATCTTAGGTATCTACTTAGTTAAGATTGTCCCTGAAGAGTTATATCGAAAATTGGTAATTTGGATTACTCTATTCTCGGCTTTGATACTACTATTCTAATCTTCTGACAAAAACAAAAAGTAACCCTCTTGCAAGGGCTAACGCACGAAAGATATTGTTTCTTACTACCTCCAGCGGGCGTAAACAATCACCCCCTCGGGTGCGTACCACTGCGCTTTGGGTTTAAATACCAAAGGCATTTAAACCCAAAGCGAGGTTCATCTCGCTTAAGTTGTGTAGTAACCAAAGGTTGACATAAAAAGTGCGACGAGCAGACTTAAAGCACCTCAACCTTTGCAGCTGAAGCCTTAACTCGATCTCGAAGAGCATTAAGATCGCTACCGTTGGGCGCATATCCCACCACTACCCCCATACGTCGATTAACTCGCGTTGTAGGTTTACCAAATATTCTAATCTGCATATTCTCCTGCGAGGCAACAGCCTCCATGCCCTTGTATTGAGGTCTCTGCTCTGAGCTATTTGTGGCAAGAACAACTGCCGACGCACCAATCCGCTCTTGACTAATTTGCGGAATTGGAAGAGCTAATGCTGCGCGGAGATGCAACTCAAACTCGTTGAGATTTTGCGTTCCCGCAAGTGTAACCATACCGGTATCGTGTGGGCGCGGAGAGAGCTCAGAGAAATAGACACCATTTTTATCACTTAGAAAAAACTCTACTCCCCAAAGACCTGCTCCACCAAGCGCCTCCGTAACCTTGGCTGCCATTTGCTGTGCCTCGGCAAGATGCTTATCTGAGATTGGTGCTGGCTGGAAACTTTCACGGTAATCACCACCTCTTTGCACGTGCCCTATTGGAGGACAAAATAGAGTATTACCACTCTCTTGAGTGACAGTTAAAAGAGTTATCTCGCTATCGAACTCAATAAACTCTTCGATGATAAGTTCTCGAATATCGCCACGGCTACCGTTACATCCATACTCCCAAGCCGCGGGAAGCTCCTCGGCAGATTTAACCATTGATTGCCCCTTACCAGAAGAGGACATTAGAGGCTTAACGATACAAGGAAAACCTATCTCGCTGGCTGCCGCCTCAAGCTCTGCGAGCGACGTAGCATAAAAATATCGAGCTGTTTTTACGCCCAATTCCTTAGCTGCCAAATCTCGGATTGCCTTACGGTTCATAGTATAGTTTACCGCCTTTGCAGAAGGGACAACATTGACTCCCATTGCCTCGCAGTCATATAGTTTCTCTGTACGAATTGCCTCTATCTCCGAGATAATTATATCGACCTTATGCTTCTCTACAACTCTCATCAATGCCTCTCCATCGAGCATATCGAATGTCTCTGATTCATGTGCTACTTGCATAGCTGGCGCATTCTCATAAGAGTCACACGCAATAACATATTGACCTTTGCGCTGCGCTGCAATAGTAAACTCTTTACCCAGTTCACCTGAGCCTAATAATAATATTTTTTTTTGCATTATATAGCTTTTTTAGTTTTGAATAGGACAAAGATAATACAATTTTGTGTATATTTGCTCTCAATAAACAAAGATTTCATGATTAGTAGTATAGATAGAGAGCTAATAATTAAGCTCCTCCAACGAGAAGTGATTCCTGCCATAGGTTGCACTGAACCTATAGCGGTAGCCTTTGGCGTAGCTCGTGCCGCTGCAATAGTTGGCGAAGAGCCTCAATCAATTGAGGTGCAACTAAGCGCCAATGTATTAAAAAATGCGATGGGCGTGGGCATACCATCTACAGGCATGACTGGACTTCCAATCGCTATCGCATTGGGAGCAACCATTGGTCGAGCTGAGTATGGTCTCGAAGTGCTACGAGATGTCACCCCAGAGGCTGTCGAAGTGGCAAAAAAAATTATAGATGCAGAGAAGATAAAAATCGCCCTAAGTGAGGAGTCTGAGGATAAACTATACATCAAAGTAGTTCTAAAATCAAAGAGTCACTCCTCGGTGGTAATAATCGCCTCGGGGCACACCAATATTATATTTGAGTCTAAAGATAACATAGTGCTTCTCGACAAAGTAAGCAACGTTGGCTCCGCAGATGAGGATCCAACAGTAGAGCTATCAATGCGCAGAGTCTACGACTTCGCTATGGAGACACCCTCAGAGGATCTTCGCTTTATCATGGAATCTAAACGTCTTAATTTGTCAGCTGCCGAGAGAGCTTTAAAAGGTAACTATGGTCACAATATTGGATTGTTGATGAGCGCCGGAGCAACTGGATCTCTATTTGGTGATACGACGTTTACCAAGATCTTATCATACACATCCGCTGCATGTGATGCTCGAATGGCTGGAGCGATGATCCCCGTAATGAGTAATTCGGGTAGTGGCAATCAAGGAATTGCTGCCACTCTACCGGTTGTTATCTATGCAAGCGAACATAATGCAAGCGAGGAGCAGCTACTTAGAGCATTAACTCTCAGCCACCTTACTGTGATATATATGAAAGAGAAACTTGGTCGACTCTCAGCAATGTGTGGTTGTGTGGTGGCTGCAACAGGTTCAAGTTGTGGTGTGACATACTTGATGGGAGGCAACTACACACAAGTGACCTATGCAGTCAAGAATATGGTTGCAAATCTTACAGGAATAATTTGCGATGGAGCTAAGCCAAGTTGCGCTCTCAAGATATCGAGTGGTGTATCAACTGCTATCATCTCTGCTGCAATGGCTCTTAACAATAGTTGTGTTAGCTCCGTGGAGGGTATAATCGATAATGATGTTGATAAATGCATAGAGAACCTTACAATAATTGGCTCTGACGCAATGAATATCACAGATGGCTACGTGCTCGACATTATGACCTCGAAAGGGTGCTAATGCAGGGCAAACGCATGAAAAGTATTATTTCTTACTGCCTCCGGCGGGCGGGAACAAGCACCCCCGCGGGTGCATACCTTTGCGATTTGGGTTTAAATACCAAAGGCATTTAAACCCAAATCGAGGTTCACCTCGCTGATGTGGTGGTGGCAACCGTAGGTTGACACAGAGATATCTATTTTGAGGGGAGTTGAAAGTTTACTTTCAAAAGCCCATCAGAATAGATATCTCGCTGGAGGCAAAGCCCCACCACATCAGTGCAATACAAAAGTCAAAAACGACAGTTTTTGGATCCAAGCTAAGCTTGGTGCCCGCGCGGCACGAGCGCGATAAGCAGTTTTTTCGTGCGTTTACCCTGGGTGTTAATGTCGGTATTTGCTAAACCAAAATTACCCTTGAAGTTGATATAATTATCAACTTCAAGGGTAATTTCATATATTTAGCTCTCTAAAGCTTATAGAGACTCCACCTCTAAAATATCATTATCGTGACTTGTCACAAGTTGATAGGTAGTGTAGTAACCTGATGAACTTAGATACTGAGTCAAGATTGCAGTTACATTTACTTTGGTTCCATTAGCGGGTATTGCGCGCTCCTTAAAGCGTGCGTAACCACTTAGGCGAACTATAAATTGAGCTGTGTGACTATCTGATTCTCTGTCAAATGTAAACCAAGACGAACCATAGTAGTAGTATGATAATTTACTATTTGTAACAGGATTCTTACCTCGATAAGCCATTGGTGGATTCACCCAATATTCATCCTCCTCACCCAAGTCTGCACTCCAATCAAACATACCATCGGTGCTATTCTCCGAGAAATAACTTGGGTAGGTATACGAAGTCCACTTTGCAGCACCATACTCTGTAAATGCACTCTCAAGTCCTTTGAAACGCACTAAACATGCCAAATAGTTGTTCTTTGTGTCGGTGTATAAAGCCTCGTAATTGGTCTGGTCGACAACGAAGATATCATTTTCATCGATCTGCCCTTTCTCTCCTAAGAATATATGCTCAGAGATCATTATCTTGCCCTCGATTGTAGTATGTACATAATCTGGATCTGTCGCTGAGTAGGAGTGTGCTCCAATCGAGATCATACCGCGATAGTCTCCAATAGAAAGACCCTTAAGTTTAACATACACGGTAGAACCTTCGGGGTAGTTCACATAGTTGCTTGCAAATAGGCGAAGTTCGATTGCAGCACGTGTACCCTCCGCAATCTCGCCATCTTGGATAAATAGAGATTTGTAGACATTACCCGATTCGTCACTCGAAATTACCTTTCCTCTGATAACCCAATTTTCTGTGATTATCTCATTGCTCGACTCCTGCGGATTCGCCGAGGTACTCGATGCAACAAGGTAGCTATAGTGATCTTTAAACTCTTTGATAGAGATAATTTCGCAATCAGCAAAGTCGGCATCTGTGTAGACGTGTGCAGGCTCTGGAATGCCTTGGTCGTTGTAGCAAGCTACAGTCAATACTCCAACGAGTGCTACCAATGCTATATTGATTAACCTTTTCATAGTTATAAATTTCATAGTTGATTATTGATTAAAAACGCAAGTAAACATTGAGGTAGTAGGTACGACCCAACATGTAGAAGTATTTAGAGTCAAAACGGTTGTAGATTCCAAGATCTGTATCTTCGTTGAGACGCATCTGCTCATATCCACCAGTTTTGATATCTTGGCGATTGAGAATATTCTTGATCTCGAAGCTCACACCCAAATTATATTCACGGTTGATATACCAGCTCTTACCGACACTTGCATTAAGCGTGTATGCGCTATCAAACTTCTCTTGGTAACGCATTGCATCGACCAACGTTTGATCCTTAAGCATATTTGCAGTCAAGGCATTATCTGTACGATAAAATGGATTCATCGAGAGATAGTTGTTGTCGTAGAAGTTAAGATCGAGAGCTAAGAAGAGGTAGTTGGGACTACGATAACCAAGACCAACGTTGAGTGCTGTTTGAGGAGTGCTCTCGACTTTGTAACCATCCCAATAGACAGTACCCTCGGAGAGAATCTCAGCACTATTGTCGACCATTTCGACATAGTATGGATTTGAGTCGTAGATATATTCACCCAAGCTAAGAGCTGAGTTAAATGAGATACCAGCAATGATAGGCACCGATAGAGCCGCCTCAACACCCATATAACGTTTATCAATTCCACTCATCGCAAAGTTATCATAAGAAGAGTAGATGTCGCTATAGAACGAAATAAGCTTAGTTTGGTCTTTGATGGTAGTGTAGTAACCAGCCAAGCTAAATTTAGCATCTCCAACACGTGCATTAACCGAAGCATCTACACCAAATATCTTCTCTGTGTCGATATTTGGGACAACTGTATTACGGGTACGAGGCGATACGAATGCAGAGGTGAATGTTGGTGCTTCGTTGGAATATGAGGCATTAGCCACAACAGTGAAAATACGGTTTATATTGTAAGTAGCATTGAACTTTCCTTTGTAGGTAATATCATTAAGCTTCTCGCTATCTCCCATAGAGTCCTCGGGGAATAGACCTTTTTGCCACAAACCTTCACGCCACATCGACGAGTAGCCAACCTCTCCTGAAACAGTTGCCGAAAGATTTGGTGCAAAGCCAAAGAGGTGACGGTAGCTACCCCAAAGTGCTGCTGTTGTAACGTGTGCATAGTAGTCATAGCTATATTTGTCACCCTCGGTTACCGCCTCGGCGTGACCATGCTGGTTGTAGTATGCCAAGTTATTTTGATAAGCACTCTCGCTGCTACCAAAGTCGCGTTCTGCGAATTTGTCAACATCAATCCAGTAATCACCACCCAAAAGATCCTTTACAGTACTATAATACTCCGTGCGGTTACGGCGCGCATTGACTCCTACATTGAGAACAGAACCACTCTTAAAGGTGTGCTCGATACGTGATGCAAAGTTAGCATCGCTTTGATCCGTGTGACGCTCTTCGATCATATAGTATGAACGGTGACCATCGCCATATGTCGAGTTGATTGCGCCATTGCGATTAATTTCGTAGAGAGCATCAAAATTGATGTAGCTAATATCGTTGTAGTTGACCTTCCACTGCTCGGCAAGTTCACCTGGGTTGGGACAACGGTCGTAGCTTGGAAGGTAGCGGTAGTAGTCGGGGCGAGGGTCGCTGCCCGACGACCAAGTTAGAGTAGAGTATCCGTTTTGACCAAAACGGTACGAGGTAGCCACATTGAGTTGAGTGCGAGGAGTGATATCGAAACGGTAGTTAAGCATCGCTATTGGTTCGTGATATTCACGAACACGAGTATTGCGAAACTCTCCATTTTGAATACCGACATTAGGGTTGTAGTAGTTATTATCGAGAAGATCGTATGCCTCTTGTGTAGATGCCTGTTGTGCTCCACGCTCGGTTGGCGCTCCAAGAATCATAAACGAGAGTAGTTGACGCTCATCAAGTTGCTTTTCAACAGAGGCAAAGTAACCCAAAGTGTTGTAGTATACACCTTCGATATAGTCGTTGCCACCTTGGCGAGTAGAGAGTGAAAAGGCATATGCCCAACCATTGTCTTTCATACCTGAAGCATAGGTAACCATGGCACGAAAGCGGTACATATTGTTGGCATTTACAATACTTGTAGACCAACCACGGCGCACCTGAGAGGCGCGAGCCAGGATATTGGTAGTTCCATTGAGGCTTCCCAGACCTTGGTCACTGCCCGTAAGACCTGTTGTTGTCTCTTGGTTGCGAGTCGCTTCGTTGAGACCGCTCCACAAAGACCATGTAGAGTAGCCAGTAAGCGCATCATTCATTGCAACTCCATTGAGGTATACGTTGGTATACTTAGAGTCGTATCCGCGAGCAGAGAAACGCATTTCGCTAAATTTGTATGAAGCGATACTGTTAAAGATATCTTTCGATGCCGAGAGGGTAGATGGAGCTGACATTCCGTCGTTCGACATATCGCTATCAAACTCTGCAAAGATCGAATCGTCGATGATAGTCTCCTCGATCTCGGGGGTCAATACAAGCGTGTAGAGATCTTTGACTCCCTCTTCGACGCGTACCACAACCGAAAGAGTCTCAAAACCTGGCAATGATAGTGATAACATATACTCGCCCGACTCTACCCCTTCGAGCAAGAATTGACCTTTGGAATCGGTAGTACCCTTATGCTCAATGGGTGCAGTTTTAATGTTCACACCCTCGATTGGAGCACGCCCCATACGAGAGACTACTCGTCCTGTGATACCTCCCATCTGAGCAAAAGCACTGAGTGAGAGTAGTGAGAGTAGAAAAACTAATAGTGATTTAATTCTCATATTTCATAAATTTATTTGATTAGTCAAGATTGATAAATACAGGCAAGTGGTCGCTATAGCCTCCGACCCATGCTCCGCCGCTAAATGCGCGGAAAGGATACCCCTTAAATCGACCCTCTTGTTGTATTAGGTAAGATGGTTTAAAAATATTTCCATAATACTTGGAGTTATATATTGATTTTTGAAGTTCTAACTCTCCTTTTGGAGCATTGACAAGATTCTCACTAACCACGATATTGTCGAAGATATTCCATGCATCACCATATGCTAATGAGCCATAACCTGCCATAAGCATTGAGTAGAAAGGAGTATAGAGATCACCCTTTTCGAGCCTCTTAATGTTACCCTTAGCACCCAAACACTCGGCTACACTCTTATCGTTAGGATCATCATTAAAGTCTCCCATCAACACAAATTTGGTATTGGGACGGATAGTACGAACTGAGTCGACAATCTGGCGCATTTGGGTAGCATTTGCCACACGCAAAAATTCGGATTGCTCCTTGCCACCCCAACGTGAGGACCAGTGAGCTACCATAAAGAAAAACTCTTGCTCCTCGATTGTACCCCACATCGTAAGGATGTCACGAGTACGGAAGTCGGGACGATCGGGAATGATAGCTCGCTCGGCAAAGCTACCCTCCAATTTAAATTGGTCGGGACGGTAGAAAAATGCTACATCCACACCTCTTCGCTCGGGTGAGTCGTAGTGAACAATTCGATATGACGCTGGTGATAGTTTAGGAGTAGAGGCGATATCCTCCAATACTGAACGCACCTCAACCTCCGACACACCTATCACAGTTGGGAAGTTCTTATTGGCTCCAGAGATATCGAAAAGCACCTTCTCGATATTTGCCAATTTTTGATAATACTTATCACCTGTCCAGTTATTTTTACCTTCGGGTGTAAACTCCTCATCATTGATATCGGGGTCGTTGATCGTGTCGAAAAAATTCTCGACATTGTAGAATACCACAGTGTGTGGTTTCTGCGCAAACAGAGCTACTGCAAACATGGCTGTTAGAGCTGTTGTTGCTAATAATCGTTTTTTCATAGTTATATGATTTTATTTTCGTTAGAATCCTCTACAAAGACCAATCTGTTGATCTAAATGTTGATTTTACCTCTTCTGGGACATTGGGGAAGAATATAAAACCTGTTCTCTCTTCGATCTCTTTGACTGAGATGGGATCTGGAATTTCAGTATATTTTTTGTGTTCAAACCAGAATCCAATGGCTTGGAGTTCGCTGGCAGAACAGCTATTTACGGCTTTTCCTGTGTTACCCAAACGAGTACGCAAAAGAACTTTGAAGTAGGCCCCCGGAAGTGGGCATACCATTCCGTCGCGGTCGGTTGTCGAACCAACAGTCGTTGTGAAGTCGGCACCAGTCACCACAAACAAAGTATCGGAACATACCTGATCGCGAACAACACTCTCAATATCTGCCCACTTCTGCTGATTCAACGTATTGAGTTGTGGTGTCATATTGGAGTAGTAGAACGATTGGCGATTCAACTCCGAGGTAGCTTGACGGTCGGCAGATGCCATTTGGTGACCACGGTCATAGCTACCAGTATATGATTTAGACAAATTGGGTTGATATTGCTCCTCAATTTTAGGGTCGTAGGTCCAATCTTCCACTCGACCAACATTGCCATCATATACTGCATGGTAGGGGTAAGCTACCCAAGCTGCTGCATGATTCTCTTTGTCGAAACATAGAGAGTAGTTACGCACCTCGGAACCATTGAGCGTTGCGCTATGCGAAACATAGATGTAGGAGTCATCCTCAACCTTCGCGGGTATCTCATTCCAACGTGGAGAGTCATCACTCTTATAGGGATTATTCGAAGAGGTGGTGGAGCGTTGATTTAAGGTTAGCCTCACCTCCTCTTCACCACTAAAGGCAAATGATATTGTAGCTTGACGATCCTCGGTGAGATCATTCTGGTCGAGGTAGAAGTAGAGAATATTGCGCACAGCAGAGTTAGCAACACCCGAGATAGAGCTAATATCTTTTGAGAGTGAGAATGAGGCAAAATCTGCCCCTTCAACAACCTCCGCGCTCCACTCAGTGCCAACACTTGCTGTGTAGTAGATTTTGCCCGAGCCACTCACATCACTAAATTCACTCTCTTCAAGCGTTACTGATAGTGCTACAGATTCGGTAACCTCTTCATCGGTACCCGTCGAAGGATCCGAACAAGACGTTATTGCAAAAGCTGTTAGGAGCAATATCACAGTAGTTGAAAAGAGATATTTGAGAAATTTTGTTGTAGTCATTGTAGTAAAATTATCGTTGAAATTTAGGTTTTGCATAACCCCCTTTGAGTTATTATATTTAGATGATTAACAGTAGAGATCACAAAAATGATCTCTACTGTTAGCATCTGCATAAATAATCTTATATTACTCGTAGTAAACAGTGATTGTTCCTGGCTTGGTTGTAGCAGAACATGAAATTACTACAGACGAAGCACTGCCACTCCATGTTTTGCCATCGAGTGTACCCGAATCAAATGCGAAATTTGATGACACACTATTACCAAATACGATTTTTGTGATTGTCACCGTTGAACTCGAAATAGTTGTTGTGCTACCATTGTAGAAACGAAGTTCGGTGCTCCAATCTGTATTACACCACACTCTGGTAGATGTTCCAGTAGATACAAAGTTGAGGTTTATGGGGTCGACATCATAGCTACCTGCAAGGTCGTAACCTGTACTTACAGCCTCGAAAGTATAGTCAGAAGGCAAGAAAGTAGAAGCTGTGAGCTTTACATTTAGAGCAGTCTCGTCCTCAGTAGAACCACCTTCATACTCTGCTGTGTCGCCCAAGGAATCGAAATAGAAATCGAAAAGATCACCTGAAGCGGTGTAGGTCGACTCATTAGCAATTGCAATATACTTACTTCCTGCTGGGATATCATATACATAGTAGTTACCCTCCTTAGTGTATTTAACCTCTGTTGTTGGGTTTACCGATGTACCTGCGTAGAGTGTAAAGTTATAGTATTGGTAATCCTCAGTTATGACAACTTGAGTAAGACCCTCAAATGCTGTAAGGTTGTAGATGTAACCACCCGAAGAGATAGAGAAACTATTGTAGTTATCATTGAAATAGAGGTTATTTACCACAAAAGAGGCATCAGCTGCGACAACTACCGCATCGTCAGAAGAGCCCTCGGTTGGGAACCCACTATCAGCGCCAAGAGTTAGGTCACCTGCAACATACTCAAAATCATCTTCGTTTGGCTCCTCGGTAGAACCACCACCAATCTCTGGCAATACGAAATCGTCACCCTCAGCCACGATACAAACAGCAATAGTTTGAACATATACAGTACCTGTTACTCCTGCAAGGTAACCATAAACATCAACCTTCTGATCGACAAGCGAAGAGTCATATAGACCATCTGCTGCATAACAGATAGAACCCTTTGCAGACGAAGCACCATCAATTGTGATGTTTGTGTAGTTGCCACTCACCGAAAGAGTACCTGTGTACTTAACATACTTGATAGATGAAGAGTTGAGGTAAGAGTCCAGATCAGAACCCGACATCTCGGTTGGAGTAGGGTATGTAAAGTCTGATGTTCCACTCTTGGTGATTGTAGCAGTAGATGTAAATTGACCAAAGCCACCATATGAAGTGGTCTCACCTGCAATATTGAGAACGTCACCAACAGCATAGTCAACCAATCCATAACCAGCATAAACAAGTATTGCACCAGTCTCGTCTCCAACAAGGTAGCTTGCCATAGTAGTTGCCCACACTGTTCCACTCACATCAAATGAGTTACCTGCATTAGCGGCAATAGAAGCAGAACCAATTGTGTTTTCTACCTCACTTGGCTCCTCTACGTTGCCTTGAGAAAGATCCACAGAGGCTCCACCAATACCAGTCGAGAGCGTCACATCGTCAACACGAATGATTGATGACTCACTCGCTGTGTAGCGGATGTAAAGCGATGTTGTAGGCTCGGAGAGCGTAAAATCAGCTGTCGCAAAGCCCCAACCATCACCTGGCTCATATACGTAAGTAATATCACACCAAGTGGTACCGTCAGCACTCAATGCCACCACAAGACTCTCATTGTAGAATGTATCATCCTTCGAGTCGTATACATAACGGTTAGCACCAAAGGTGATTCTAAGATTTTTTTGGTTCTCCGCAAGAGTGATGTTTTGAACTGTGAAAGTTGCTGGCGCTGCGCCAAAGAAGAGATTGTTTACACCTGACGCATCTGTGTAGTATCCAGAACTTGCAAGACCCGAAGAGCGGATTGAGGTACCACTACCATCAAATGTTACAGTAGATGCACCAGTGCCCTCGGTAGCCCAAGCATCGAACTGGTCAACATAGGTATTGTCTGAGACTGCTGTAGAGCCCATTGGCTCATAGAAGATAATCTCGCCACTCTCCTCGCCTGTGTTGCCACCAGCACCGTATTGAGTAACTACAATAGTCTCATCGAGAATAAATCCACTGTCGTTGTAGAGTTTAATCGACACATTTGCATCGCGTGCAGCTGTAGTTGCCTCCACAAAGAATGTGATTGTTGCATTGTTGCTACCCTCAGCGACATCTACAGTCAACCACTCTTTGGAAGAGGGGATCTCGACAACCCAATCGCGATTCGAAGTGATTGTCACCTGACCGGCATACTCGTCGGAAGATACTCCGTCGACATCGAAAGCAAGAGCATTGGTAGAGAGAATAAGTGATGGAGAACCTGCATCCTCGACCTCTGCATCCTTACAACTTGACATAAATGACACAGAAAAGAGCGTCACAAAAGCCAAAAACATGCTTGAAAATTGATTTTTTTTCATCTAAAATAAATTATTGATTAATGGTTTTAGTATACATAATTAAACTCACCACATCATATTGCATATACAAAATAGCGAGGTCAATAGAAAATTACGGTAAATATAATAGAGAATTAGAGAGCGTTTCGCTCTCGATGACTGAACACCTAATAGGTTTCAGAATAGCGTCACAACTCTGTGGCGTCTCATATAAATAAATAGCCTTCTCAGCTAAATCTGCTTGCATTATCGCACTAAAATAAAATATATACATTTTTGCATATAAATATAGTTTCCTGCTTAATAACTCAGAAACTATAACTGACTACAAAAATAGAAATAATATTTTATATAACAATAAGAATAGATTAATAAAATAATTGAGGCATATAATTTAACATTTTTATAATATCTCAATAGTGTAAAACTACCTCATGTCGTAAGTGCGAAATGTGTTGTCCGAATAGAGAATAATTATACGCTCAACAGAGGGTGATGAACCCTGAAATTGACGGGTATTTTGGACAGCGTTTTGAGGGGAATTTTGCTGGAAATTTAATCCTCTTTTCGCTCCTTGATTTGCGCTCAATTTATCGCCGTTTTCGGACCTCTGACGATCCGAAAAATTTCGGTTCTGATTACCATGTGTTGCACTCGCCATATCGAATAGATCAATAGGTAAAAAATCCTCTCCTTGATGCAACTCACCATCCGAAGATTCTACCGCCACTTCGTCACGATAAATGTTAGGGGAGTCGAGTAATAACCAATCAGGATTGATTTGAGGGAAGCGCTTAAGAATCTTCTGCAACAAATCAAAGCCTGGTTTGTTACGACCAGAAACTATATGTGAAATTCCAGATGGCTGAATCTCTAAGATCTCAGCAAGGCGACTCGATGTGAGACCCTCACTCTTCATCAAATGTACGATTTTATCCTTCATAATCTATATTTTTCACAAATATAAAAACTTTTCTTTTGTAAACCAAATTTTTTATACAAATGTAACTGATAATTTTCAACTTTAGTTGTTTACAAATGTCAATCAAACATATTGTTAAATATTTACAAAGTTAATATATAAAGTCGTATATTAGATATTATGGTCTTATATACTGATTAAACGTCGGTTATATAAGATAAATTACTTCTATTAGTTAGAAACAGATGTATATGGAATATAGACTACTGTATTACATCAATTATTAATTTATATAAATCGTTTAAATTACTGGTTTTCAATGTGTTTTTAATAATATTTAAATCATTTAACTTTGAATATTTGCAGTGCTTGAAGGGGTTTACATGGGTCGGGTTTATATGATACATTTGTTAATATTGATAGTATTATTGTAAATTTATGTATACATTTGTTACAATAGTAGTCATTTACATTTGTCATAGTAGCTACATTTGTAAAATTCTACATGATTTATAGGTAAAATTGTAACAAAATCGCTTTGTAAGGATGTTTATGCAGAGTGAAAATATAACCGATAATGTCAGATTATACATTATGTTAAATAAAAAATAATAGGGTAAAGTATTACTACCCTACCCTATTATAAATAAACGACTTACGTAACTCTGTAAGCTCTAATTCAAAGATATTAGCTCTGCGATTTCGCGAAACTCATCTGGTGTAAATTTAGCTCTTTCGGCACTAAAATCAACATCTCCCTCGCTCGAAATTGGGATTAGGTGGATATGCACATGGGGAACTTCAAGCCCCAAAACAACTACAGCTACCCTACTACACTCTATCTTGGAGCGGATCTGTGCAGCTACCTTTTTTGCAAAAATAATTAGCCCCGAAAGGGTCTGATCGTCGAGATCAAAGATGTAATCTTTTTCCACTTTTGGCACCACCAAAGTGTGTCCTGCACGTAGAGGATTGATATCCAAAAATGCGAAAAATTGGTCATCTTCCGCGACCTTGTAACAAGGGATTTCACCCTCAATAATTCTTGAAAAAATCGTTGCCATAATCTATACTTTTTAGGTGGAAAAAAGGAGTGGTTTTCACCACTCCAAAACTTATATTATTCATCATATTTTCTTGTCAAAATTTCGGACATAATCACTGCTTGACGGAGATCAAAATCAAAACACTCATCTGCGAAATTTTCTCCTTCACTAAGAGCAATCTTATCCATAATTTCACTCTTGGCAAGTTCGCCTCGAAGTGGTTTTTCCACTCCCTTTTTTGCTCTACTTGTCACCGGTTCGGCTCTCTTAGGCTTAGGTGTCGGCACTACTTCTCTTTTTGAAGCCTCACCTTTGGGTTGACTTCGCTCTACCAATTGTTCGAGAATTTCCTCTACAGTTCGAGGTTTATATGGATCATATGGCAAAACTGTATGTTGTTTCTGTTTTTGCTCTAACTCTTGCCTCTGCTCTTGCTTCTGCCTCGATTTCTGACTGCGTTGTTGTCCAGCCTCAGAACTCTGCTGCTGTAGAGTCTCCTGCCACTCTCTGTGATCCTCACCTTGCAACTCTTCTCCGCCCTCCATCTCTTCGCTGGTCTCAACTGGTCTTGGCTTCTGTGACAGAGCCCTATATATCATAACTCCGAAGATTATCACTCCCCAGATTACAGGTATAAATTCTGAGATATTTTCCATAAAGATAGATTCTAATTAATTCGTTCTACGCTTAACGCTATCAATTCCCTTTATTTGAAGCATCTTCTCCATCAAAACACGAAGAGCATCAGCACTCTTTACATATAGGCTTATTAGACCCTCAAATACACCATCCTGGCTCTTGATATTGATCTCGCGCATATTAGTATTAAAGTCATCCGTAATGACCTTAGTAAGGTCCAACATCAATCCAATACGATCTATACCTCTAATATCTATAGTACATAGATAGGACATCTGTTTTTGTTGAGACCACTTAATCTCCTCTTTGACAATATTACGCCCAAATTGCGCACCGAGCCGTGTTAGCTCATCACAATTCGATTTATGAACATATATCTTTCGATTTATAGGGTCTTTATAGCCTACCACAACATCACCTGGGATGGGTTTGCAGCACTCTGCAATAATAAACTCAGAACCATCAGAGTCAGTCGGTTTGGAGTTCTGCTTCGACTTATTGTTAGTCGATGTCGATGGCACAGACTTATCGTTTATAAATAGGTTCCAGAACTTCGAGATTCCATTTCTCGAAGTCGCTTTTATCACCTTCTCTAAGTTATTCAACTTAATAATCCCTGCACCAACCTTGCTGTAAAATTCATCTTTAGTAGCTGATTCATAGGCAGGTAGAATCTTTCTAAGAAGTCCAGCAGCCAAAGGAATTTTCAATCGCTCAAGCTCCTCTTCGAAGAGTTGCATACCACGAGAGATATTATTCTGTCGCTCCTTCTTTAGAAAATAATTTATCGATTGAACTGCCTTAGCCGTAGTAACATAGCCGAGCCATTCAACTTGAGGCTTTACATTATCGGATGTCACTATCTCAATCTGATCGCCACTATTAATTGATGTGGAAATAGGTTGAATCTTATGGTTGATCTTAGCAGCTATCGCACGGCTACCAATCTTTGTATGAATATCATATGCAAAGTCAAGAGCAGTTGAACCATTCGGCATACTACGCGACTCGCCCTTTGGTGTAAACACCAGTATTTCAGATGTATACAACGACAGCTTAAAGTTGTCGAGAAAATCTATAGCGCTCTCCGTTGGTAAGCTTAGAGCTTCACGAATCTTTCGCAACCAGTTATCAAATTCGCTATCATCGTGCGAAAGAGTAGCCTTTTTGTATTTCCAATGGGCAGCAAAGCCTCGCTCTGCGATCTCGTCCATACGTTGCGTGCGTATTTGAACTTCGACCCACACGCCATCTGGACCCATCACTGTGGAGTGAAGTGCCTCATAGCCGTTATCTTTGGGTATACTAATCCAGTCCCTAAGTCGGTCAGGCTTAGGAGTATATATATCTGTTATCGAAGAGTATATCTGCCAACACTGCGTCTTTTCAGAAGGAAAGGGCGACGACTTAAATATCACACGAATAGCAAAAAGGTCATATATCTGCTCAAAAGGTATCTGCTTACGCTGCATTTTGCTCCATATAGAATAGACACTCTTCACACGTCCTTCGATCTCGTAGTCGAAACCATAACGATCTAAAGCATCGATAATTGGAGCGTTGAACTTAGCTATATACTCCTTTCGCATAGCCTCAGTCTCGCTAAGTTTTTTAACAATTCCCTCATACTGAGTTGGGAATCGATACTTCATGCAGAGATCCTCCAACTCACTTTTTATCAAGTACAGACCAAGCCTATGCGCCAAAGGGGCGAAGAGGTAAAACGTCTCACTGGTGATCTTAATCTGCTTATTCTGAGGCATTGAGCCTAATGTACGCATATTATGGAGACGATCTGCAATCTTAATTAGGATCACTCTAACATCGTCGGAAAGCGTTAGCAACACCTTTCTAAAGTATTCAGCCTGCTCCGAAGCATCGGCATTAAACACCCCCGACATCTTAGTGAGTCCATCGACCATAGTTGCTATCTTTGCACCAAAGATACGCTCCATATCCTCCACCGTGTAATCGGTATCTTCGACAACATCGTGTAGGAGTGAAGCAACAACAGCTTTGACGCCCAAGCCGATCTCGTCAACCGCAATCTTAGCCACTGCAATAGGATGCAGAAGGTACGGCTCTCCTGAACGGCGCCGTACTCCCTTGTGTGCCTCCTTAGCGAGGAACATAGCTCGTCGAATAAATTCCCAATCCTCTTCACTCTTACATATCTTGCGACATGACAGCTGAAGATCTTCCCAATGTTCGGCGATAATTATTTCATCCTGAGCAGTATACTCCATAACTCTACTCCCTTCCTTGCTTCATTAGTTCACGTACTTTCTCCTCAATTTCGGCACGTACAGCCTCATCATTTTTGAGAAGTTCTTTAACAGAATCTCTACCTTGACCTATCTTGCGTTCGCCATAAGAGAACCAAGAACCAGCTTTTTTGATAACTCCAAAATCTACACCAAGATCAATTATCTCACCAACCTTAGAGATTCCCTCACCAAACATTATATCAAACTCAGCGCGCTTAAATGGTGGTGCCACCTTATTTTTGACAACCTTCACACGAGTACGAGTACCAAGCTGATTCTCACCATCTTTGATAACTGACACTCGGCGAATATCTATACGTACACTCGAATAAAATTTAAGTGCATTACCTCCCGTTGTAGTCTCGGGGTTACCATAAACAACACCTATCTTGTCACGCAATTGATTGATAAAGATACAAACAGTTTTCGTTTTCGCAATACTCGAAGTGAGTTTACGAAGCGCCTGCGACATCAAACGTGCTTGCAAACCCATTTTTGAGTCTCCCATCTCACCCTCAATTTCTGCCTTTGGCGTAAGTGCTGCCACTGAGTCAATTACAATAATATCGATAGCACTTGAGCGAATAAGAGAATCTGCAATTTCAAGAGCTTGCTCACCATTATCAGGTTGAGAGATTAACAGATTATCCACATCAACGCCCAATTTTTGAGCGTAATAACTATCAAAGGCATGCTCTGCATCAATAAAAGCAGCTATACCTCCCAACTTTTGCGCCTCAGCTATAGCATGAATTGCCAATGTTGTTTTACCCGAAGACTCTGGTCCATAAATTTCGATCACTCTACCTTTGGGATATCCACCAACTCCAAGAGCGATATCGAGAGTCACAGATCCTGTTGGAATTACAGGAACCTCTGAAACCTCTTTGGAGTTCATGCGCATGATTGAACCTTTACCAAAATCTTTTTCTATTTTGTCCATCACAGCGCTCAAGACCTTTAACTTATCGCCGTTTGCTTCTACTTTTGTTGCCATATTTCTATTTTATCTTTTTCTATTTTTAACTAAATACTTAATAATCAACGATTAAAGTAAGTTATACGCTTTGAGAATCTGTTCATAGTGATTCTTCGTATCTACCTTCTCAAATACTCGCTCCACGCAACCCTCAGCATCTATAATAAATGTGGTCCTAAGGACTCCCATATATTTACGTCCATACATCGACTTTTCGACCCATACTCCAAATGCCTCGCACAGACTATTATTAGGATCAGAGAGAAGTGTAAAATTAAGTTCATGCTTCGCACAGAAGTTTTGGTGACTCTTCTCGCTGTCGGGGCTCACCCCAATAATGCGGAAACCACACTCTGCAAGTTTCGCTCGACCATCTCTCAAATTCTTTGCTTCGATAGTGCAACCCGAAGTATTATCTTTGGGGTAAAAGTAGAGAATTGTTCGCTCCCCTTTCAACTCATCCAAACCAAATTTCACACCATCCTGGGTTGTCACCTCAAATGCTGGAACCATATCTCCTACTTGCAACTTTGCCATTATCAAAACGATTTTAATTTACTATAACCCCAAAGATAGTAAATTAATTGTCAACTTCACTATATTTTTGACTTTTTTTTTGCTAATCCCATTGAGTCACTATCTCGACCTGCTGATTAAATTCGCGCTGAGTTGTATTTAACCGCTTGTGGCAAGCCGGACATCTTATAGGTGAGTCCAACTCCACGTAGTCTGTGCACCCTACACACTGTTGCATTGTTCCATAACTTTGATCTGCCGAGTAGTCGAAGCGAGCACCACAATGCCTGCACTTCATTTTGTAAGCTATTCCCATAATGTTCTCATTTTAAAATTAGTTAAACTTATTTGACACTACAAAATAACAGCTTATTTGTGACAGGTTGTGACACAGTGAAAATTATTCTATTTTTTTTATATATTTTTTGAGATATTCTACAAATTCAGGTGAATCCACCACCTTAATATCATCCAGAAGACCAACCACAAAACGACCAACACCACGATATGTAGAGACCATTGTATCCAAAAGATAGCGATCATCACCAAGAGGTTGAATATCTCTCTCGGAGAGTGGATACTCCTCGATGAGAAGATTGTAGGAGAGTATTCCAAGCTCTAACTTAACTCGAATAGGCTCCGCGGAGTTAATTCTAAAGATGTCGATAAAGCCCTCCCTATGCTCTTTGGCACAGCTCCAAGGCTCTTCGCAACACTCCACAGAGGCGATACGCGACAATTTAAACAGCTTATTGACTCCATCATCAAGGTCGTAGCACCACACCTGCACATAATTGGTTGTGAATGCAAATGGCTCTACCCTACGATCACGAACCACACCTCCGTGAGCAGATTGATACCCTCGCAGATAGACACATCTTTGCTCTTCTATTGCTTGAATTAGGCAGTGAACATTTGAGGAATTTTTACCTTTGACCACCGTATCTGCCAACACTCCACTGTCATAGACCGAATATAATTTACTCTTTAAGTTATGTTTCAGCAAATTAGTATCATCAATGCTCTCTATTGCACGACGCAAGATTATAGCCTCTTCCTCGGTGAAATGGACAAGCTGCGAAATATCCTTAAAGTAGGGAGACTCTTTGTCAAGGCGAATATAGTCACCTCGCTTTTTTATAACGAAACCAGCCTGGCGGAAGGTATCAACATAACGGTAGATAGTTCTCCTCGACATAGAGAGCCTCTCGGCTAACTCGTCAACCGAATAGGCATTGTTGGCTGTCAGCAGCTTCATCAAACGCAAGAGTCGCTCAATTTTAGGTTGATCCATACTTCTATTATAAGGAAATTATTTACTACCCATAAATAAGTTAGTCGGAACAAGTCACTGTGACAAGTTCCGACTAACATATATAATATATTATCCCACAAGCATTTTCTCAATATCAGAGATCTTACGAGAGAACATCTTATCGATCTCCATAAGGTTTGTCACAGCCTTACATGCATGAAGTACTGTAGCGTGATTTCTGCTTCCGATAGCAGCACCGATGGTTGCTAAAGGTGATTTAGTATGCTTCTTTGCAAGATACATCGCCACTTGACGTGCTTGAGCCACCTCTCGCGTTCGAGCCTTAGAGTTAATCGCCTCAAGTGTTGTATTGGTCTGGTCACAGACTATCTGCACGATTGACTCAATTGATACCTCACGCTTATTGATACGAACATAAATCTTGAGAACCTCCTTAGCGAGCGATATTGTAATCTTTCGATTGAGGAACGAAGCATTGGCAATCAACGAGGCGAGTGCACCCTCAATCTCACGTACATTTGCCGAAATGTTATTTGCCAAGAAATCAACAACATCCTCAGGGATTATTGCATTCTGACGTGCCGCTTTGGATCGAATGATCTTAACCTTTGTTTCGTAGTCTGGCAAATTAATTTGCGTTGCAGACCCCCACTTAAAACGGGTCAAAAGTCGCTGTTCAATATCCTTAAGTTCAACTGGAGCCTTATCCGAAGTGAGGATAATCTGCTTACCCAATAAATGCAGTTGATTAAGGATATTAAAGAAGGCGTTTTGAGTACCTGTTTTACCGGTTAACTCCTGAATATCATCAATGATTAGGACATCAATAGTTTGGTAAAAGTGGATAAAATCTGGTATTTCACCATTCTTAAATGCAGTTTGAAACTGTGCCTGAAACTTATTCATCGAGACATAAAGCACAGTAAGTTCGGGGTGACGTAGACGTACCTCGTGACCTATAGCCTGTACAATGTGAGTCTTACCAAGTCCCGAGTCACCATATATATAGAGTGGATTAAACGACGTCTTTCCTGGATTAACAGATACAGCCATACCAATCGAGCGAGAGAGTCTATTACACTCACCCTCCACAAAGTTGTCGAAGGTGTATGACGGGCTCAAGTTGGGATCAATATTGATCTTCTTAATACCAGGGATCACAAATGGATTCTTGATATTAGCCGTACTGCTTTGGTTATTGTATTGACGTACCGCCGTCAAATCGACATTAGTCGAAGTTGACTCTCCTCCCTTAGGCACTGCATAGAAGAGACGGGTTTGCAAACCATAATACTTCTCGATTATTGGACGCAAAACCGGAATATATTTACCCTCAAGCTGATAAACATAGTTTTTATTGGGAACACCCAAACGTAGGATATTTCCATCAAATTCCAAAGGTACGATAGGCTTAAACCAAGTCGCAAACTCCTCTTCGGTAGTTTGTGATTGTATGAGGCTAAGACACTCCTGCCACACCTTTGTGTATGTCTGTACTTGTTGTAACATCTGTATAGGTAACTTATTCTTTTACGACAGTGCAAAGATCATAAAAAAAAAGTAAATTAATCTCACCCGCAACCTTTTTTTTCTGGTTTTTTTTTGTATAGATACTGTTAGATTTTTTTTTACTATCTTTTCATTCAATTCATTAGCAATTCACACTTTTTTTCACTATATTTGCCCTGTCAGTTTTTGACCCATAATATTGTATTAATTACACACTAAATAAGAAATAAAGATGACAGAAGATTTGAACAAGTTGGTACTTACCAAAGCACAATCATGGTTAGATGGCGCTTACGACAAAGAGACAAAAGCCCAAGTTAAAGAGCTGATAGACAACAACATGAGCGAATTAGTCGAAAGCTTCTACAGAGATCTTGAATTTGGAACTGGTGGTCTGCGCGGAATCATGGGTGTAGGCTCTAACCGCATGAATATCTACACAGTAGGTGCTGCCACTCAAGGCTTAGCAACCTACCTTGAACGCAATTTCGCAGGTGAAAAAATCCGCGTTGCAGTAGCGCACGACAGCCGCAATAATTCTCGTCTATTTGCAGAACACACAGCCAATATTTTTGCGGCAAATGGCTTCGAGGTTTTCCTCTTTGACGCGCTTCGCCCAACCCCTGAGCTTAGCTTTGCTATCCGCGAACTTAAGTGCCATTCTGGTGTAGTCGTAACAGCATCTCACAACCCAAAAGAGTATAATGGATACAAAGCTTATTGGAACGATGGTTCTCAAGTAACTGACCCTCACGATAAAAATATAATCGAGGAGGTAAACAAAATCACCGATATTTCGATGATTAAAACCAACGCACCAGAGGGAGCAATCACAATCCTTGGAGAAGAGTTCGACAAGATCTATCTTGACAAGATCCTTTCGCTCTCACTATCACCCGAGGCTGTGGCTAAGCACAACGACATGAAAATTGTCTATACCCCTATACATGGTTCAGGTGTTAAATTAGTTCCCGCTTCACTTCGCAACTTTGGTTTCACAAACGTTACACTCGTAGAGGAGCAAGCAGTAGTTGACGGTAACTTCCCTACTGTAGACTCTCCAAACCCAGAAGAGCGCAAAACAATGGCTATGGCTATTGAGACTGCTGCCAACCAGGGTGCAGACTTAGTATTGGCTACAGATCCAGATGCTGACCGTATCGGCGTTGCCTTACGCACGCAGACAGGCGAATATGTACTTCTCAACGGTAACCAGACTTTAGCGCTTATCTTAAGCTACCAACTCACACGCTGGGCTGAACTTGGCAAGCTTGATGGCAACCAATACATTGTTAAAACTATCGTAACCTCACAGATGGCAAACGCAGTAGCAGCACACTTTGACGTTAAATGCTACGACTGTCTCACAGGATTCAAATATATTGCTAAACTAATCCGCGAAAATGAAGGTGTTGCTACCTACATAGGTGGCGGCGAAGAGAGCTTCGGTTACCTTGCAGGTGACTTTGTACGTGACAAAGATGCAGTTTCTGCTTGCTCATTGGCTGCCGAAGCTGCTGCTTGGGCTAAGGAGACAATGGGTGTTACTCTCTACGAGTGGTTACAAGAGCTTTACGTTAAATATGGTTTCTTCCTCGAAAGTTTGGTATCTGTAGTTCGCAAAGGCAAAGAGGGTGCAGAAGAGATACAAAAAATGATGGTTGACTTCCGTGCAAATCCTCCCAAGTCACTTCTTGGCTCACCTATCGTTCAGATCAACGACTTCAAATCACTCGAAACAACAATGGTCGAGAGCGGTGAAGTAATCAAGATAGACCAAGATTCATCTAACGTACTACAATGGTTCACAGAGGATGGCACAATCGTCTCTGTTCGCCCTTCAGGCACCGAGCCTAAGATCAAATTCTACTTTGGTGTAAAGGCTCCACTGGCATCTGTTGAGCAATACAACCAAGTATACGCTGAACTTAATGGCAAGATAGAGGCTATCAAGGCTGAACTTAAGTTGAATTAAGATCCTACCCCATCTTTGGTGGATAGATACTATAAGGGGTTGCGCAAATTTAATTGCGCAACCCTTTTTTTTATTTGCCTGCCTCAGATAACAAAAATATAGGGTAGTAAGCTATTTACTACCCTATTTATTCTCTATTAGAAGAAGATTTGACTCTACATCTCTGGCTCGATATCTGGCACTTGATCGCCATCGTAAGCCCACTTAACATAGACTGAACCCCAAGTGTATCCACCACCAAATGATGCCAATACAAGGTTATCACCACGACGAAGAACATTCTCATAGTCGCTCAAACACAATGGAATTGTTGCCGCTGTTGTGTTACCACAACGGTCAATGTTAATCATACATTTCTCACGACCGATACCCATTCTACGAGCTGTTGCATCGATAATACGCAAGTTAGCTTGGTGAGGAACGAGGAAGCGTATATCTTCAGATGTAAGACGATTACGCTCCATAACCTCGGCTGCAACATCTGCCATATTGGTCACAGCAGCCTTGAATACAGACTGACCATCTTGAGTTATAGTATGCCAATTATTCTCTACAGATTCAATGCTTGCTGGGCAGCGCGATCCTCCCGCCTTCATATAAAGATGTTGGATACCTGAACCATCTGAGTGTAGCAAGCTATCTTTGACTCCCATACCATCTTGAGTAGGCTCCAAAAGAACTGCTGCTGCACCATCTCCAAAGATTGGGCAAGTTTTACGATCTGTATAATCGACAATCGATGACATCTTATCTGCACCTACAACGACAACTCGCTTATAACTACCAGTTTCAATAAATTTAGTTGCAGTAACCAGTGCGAAAAGGAAACCACTACAAGCCGCTAAGATATCATACGCGAATGCATTTTTACATCCAGTCTCGTCGGCGATGATGTTAGCCGTTGAAGGGAACAACATATCCGGAGTAATGGTTGCGCAAATTACCAAATCTACATCGAGAGGGTTTGTATTTGTCTTTTTCAAAAGGTTTGCTACAGCACGAGCACCCATATAAGAGGTACCCAAGCCTTCACCCTTGAGAATGTGACGTGTCTTAATACCAATACGTGTCATAATCCACTCATCGGTGGTGTCGACCATACGGCTCAGCTCGTCGTTGGTCAACAAATAATCAGGTAGGTACGACCCTACTCCTGTTATTGCTGCTATTGTTTTCATCTATTAAATTTCAGTGTTAAAGGTAGACTGAAGCTTCTTGGTTACTTCAGAACTAATACATCTTTCGGTGGTAAGAATCAAATTCTTAATTGCCTCAGCCGTAGAACATCCATGACCAATCATCACAGGGGCATTCACGCCAAGAACTGGGGTGCCACCTACACTTTCGTAGTTCATTGCATCCCAGAATGGATGATTTAACCCACCAAGAGCTTTATTGATTTGGTAGAGTCCTTCAGCCATTTTGAGTAGAGTATTACCAACAAAGCCATCGCAGACAATAACATCTGCCACAGTGCCACTAAAGAGGTGTGAGCCCTCTACATTGCCCACAAAATTAAATCTTCCATCAGCCTTCAACAACTCATAGGCAGCTTTAGTTTGCGCATTACCCTTAGACTCTTCTTCACCAATGTTGACTATAGCCACGCGGGGAGATTCCACACCCAAAACAGCTTGCGCATAGATTGATCCAATAAGACCATACTGTGCCAAAACCTCTGGTTTGCAGTCAACATTTAAACCAACATCGAGCAAAAGCGCTGAAGAGCCAGTCACTGTTGGTACAAGCGAGGATATTGTCGGACGAATCACGCCCTCAATTGGTTTTACGGCATACATCGAACCTACCATCATCGCACCTGTGCTACCAGCGCTGGCAAATCCATCGATAAGACCTTTGGCTAAGTAGCCAAAACCTACGGTAATACTTGAATTTGGCTTTGCTTGGAACGCTTTTGCGGGATGATCACACATCTCGATTACCTCGGTAGTCGCAACAATGTCGAATGAAGAGGCATCGCACCCCTCCTCCGCAATAATTTCCAATATGCGACCTTGGTCACCGAATAGCACAATACGGCTATCGGCACCAATCAAAGGAAGAGCAAGAATTGCACCTTTGACAGCCGCTTCGGGAGCAAAGTCGCCACCCATAGCATCTATACCAACTTTCAACATATTTACTTTAATTTGGTTGATAATCAGACCTTTTAATAAAAGGTCTATTATTGAAAAAGAGTGTAGAAACGCTTAGGGCGGAATCTACACTCTAAAATAAATTTACTCAGCTTTCTTCTCGATTGCCAATTTTCCACGGTAGAAACCGCATTCTGGGCAAACTCGGTGGTAAAGAACCGATGCGCCACAATTTGAACAAGCAACTACTGTAGGTACTACTGCCTTGTAGTGAGTTCTTCTCTTATCTCTTCGTGTTGACGAGATTTTGTGTTTAGGATGTGCCATTTTACAAAATTAATTAATTTATGTTTAAATTTATCTTTAGTTCTAATAAAACTTCTTACTCTTCACTCATCATCGCTCTCAAGGCCTGCAACTTTGCTAAATCATCAGCCGCCAACCCGTGACTCTCTGCATCGGAGTTTAACTCCTCAACATCATGTTCCAATCTCTCTAACTCCTCGCCAGAGATCATCGCAAACTTTCGAGTCATCTCTTCGTTACACTCACCCTCGGCATGTACACGCTGGTAAGGCAGTGAGAGTACTACACTCTCATAGATGTATTGATTGAGATCTACCTCGCTCTCTAAAGGGGAGATCCAAAGTATCTCGCCATCATAATCTTCTACCTCGGAGGAGAATTTCACGATTAACCTTCCCTCGTAGTCGATTGCAATTTGACAATCTTCCAAACATCTATCGCATGCAACAATCACCTCTCCCTCGATCTGAACATCGACTTCGAGCATGCTCTCTGCACGCCGCAACTGCACCTCAACTCCACAATTACCAGCAGTAATTTCGGAGCCCTCAAACTGGCTAAAAAATTCATTATCAAGATCAAAATGATAATCAAATAAACCCAAACCAAGTGACTTATAAGCTATAGTACAACCCTTATTATTTCCCATAATCAGCGCAATTAGTTCGCAAAGTTACTCATTTTTCATGGAATTGCAAAATTTATAGAATAAAATTAATCTCACAAGAGCATAAAAGTTACTTTAGTCCCATTTAAAATCTCAAAAAAAGATCCTTTACCTTATTATATAACAATAAAAACTATTTAAATTTCTCTGTTGTTTTAAACGATCCCCAAATCAATTAAAAAGTTCTATTACAACATTTGCCTTAAGTACAATGTAACTCACCCCGCCCGCCGGCAGCAGCAAGAGATAATATTTTTCGTGCGTTTGCCTATAATATTTACCAGGGCAAATGCACGAAAAAAAACTGCTTATCGCGCTCATGCCGCGCGGGCACCAAGCTTAAGCTTGGATCCAAAAACTGTCGTTTTTGACTTTTATATTGCACTGATGTGGTGGGGGCTTTGCCCCAAGCGAGAGATCTATTATGATGAGCTTTTGAAAATGAATTTTCAGCGCTCATCATAATAGATCTCTCTGTGTCAACCTACGGTTGCCACCACCACGTCAGCGAGGTTCACCATGATTTGGGTAAATTAACTTACTTCAACCTATGGATGTTACCTCAACGTCAGCGAGGTGAACCTCGATTTGGGTTTAAATGCCATAGGCATTTAAAAATTATAAAGATCAAGGAGTTGTGCAAATTTATTTGCGTCAACTCTTTGATCTTTATAATCTTAGAGATGTAATCTCTAAGCCCAAAGCGCAATGGTACGCACCCGCGGGGGTGCTATCCCCGCCCGCCGGAGGCATAAGAAATAATATTTTTCATGCATTTGCCGAAATATTTACTCAAAATATTTGGAAATTAATATATTTTAGCTATCTTTGCACACTGAAAAAATGGTAGATGCTGTTGTAGCTCAGTGGTAGAGCACTTCCTTGGTAAGGAAGAGGTCGTGAGTTCAATCCTCATCAACAGCTCAAAAAAAGTAGTGAATCCGAGGCAGAGGCAGAGGATTCACTACTTTTTTTTATTGTTCCCAACTCCAATCAAGCCTAATAATATCTTCCTCAACAAGATCTCCACCTGTTTGAACCTCAATTATTTGCAGATCAGTTATTGCTTTAACTGCATGCTTCTGCCCCACTTTAATGTGAGCTACATAGCCTCTGCCCACCTCTACGACTTCACCGTCGAGAGCCAAAAGACCTTCGCCATCGACAAATGTCCAAATCTCCTCTCGCTGATTGTGATATTGGTAACTGATGCTACATCCAGCCTTAAGGTGCAAAAGCTTTATAAGCGCATTGTGACCATCCTCAAAATGTTCGTGTCCCATTACTTTGTAGGTACCCCAACGACGCTCTTCATACATTGGTCGTGATTCTAAGTTGTCGATATACGATTTGAGAGTTGCGCTCGACTCCTTAGTGCTAACTAAAACACCATCAGGACTCGCTGCAACAATTATATCTTTGGTCCCCAAACAGACTATAGGTATATCGAGCTCGTTTATAACATGCGTATTTTTGCTTCCCGACTCCAATATTACATTGCCTACACTCTGCTCTTCGATCTTATCGCACAAGCTACACCAAGTTCCAAGATCATTCCAACCTCCATTATACTGCACATAACCTACCGATTGAGCCTGCTCGACCACCTCGAAGTCGAAGCTTATTTTTGGGAGAATGTTAAAAAGGGAACGAACTTCACCAAAACTCTCAGCCTCTACATGTCGAGAAAGGATATTAGAGAGATAGCGCAATCTAAACGCAAAAAGCCCACCATTCCAAACAGCACCCTCCTCAATCAGCCCCTGCGCAACTCTCTCAGAGGGCTTCTCCACAAATCGAGCTACAGAGCGCAAGCTGCCTTCAGCAGAACCTACCCCAGGAAGTATATATCCAAACTCCTCCGATGGCGCTGCTGGCGTCACTCCCATAAGTACCATTTCGAATTTATCAGTCTCAACAGCCTTTACAATCTGTGCAATAGTATCGAAGTAACTACTTTCTACATACAGGTCACTTGGCATCACCACAACTACTTCATTGAGGTCACACTCCTTCTCGTAGATTAAATATGCAGCAGATAATGTAATAGCAGGAAACGTATCTCGTCGCTCCGGCTCGGTTACCACATCGACGCTACCATTCAGTTGATTCACGATAGAGTCATATTGAGTTACACTCGTAGCTACGGTTATATCTGCCTCAATCTCCGAATCGTTGATCTGACGCACGATACGCTGCATCATCGACTCATAACCTCCATTAGGAGCTTTAAGCAACTTTAGGAATTGCTTCGAGCGCGCATCGTTCGAAAGTGGCCATAGGCGCTTTCCTGAACCGCCTGAAAGTAATATAATTTTCAATTTTTTAGATCTTTATAATACAAAGATAAACTATTTTAAGCAATAGTCAATAGCATATAAACAAAAAAAGTTCCCAATTTGGGAACTTTAAGTGACACCGCCAGGACTCAAACCTGGAACCTTCTGATCCGTAGTCAGATGCTCTATTCAATTAAGCTACGGTGCCGAATTGCGAGTGCAAAGATATGATAAATTATTTACTCTTGCAAATTTTTTAACGCCTATTTTTTAATTTTTTTTGTGTAAGTTTGTTCTATGACAATTAAAGCAAACTGCAAAATCAATATTGGACTCGACGTCGTAGAGCGTCGAGCAGATGGTTATCACGAACTATCAACTGTAATGTTTCCCGTAGTTGGGCTCTACGATATACTTGAGATTGAGCCAATAGACTCTACCGAAACTCAATTCTGTGGCAAAGGTCTTATAGTAGATTGCGCGACCGAGGATAACCTATGCGTAAAAGCATACAACTTACTCAAATCTCGCTACGCAGAGATCAAGGCTGTTAAGATAACTCTCGACAAACGTGTACCATTTGGTGCTGGCTTGGGTGGTGGCTCTTCTGACGCTACTGCTGTGCTACTTGCCCTAAACTCGATATTCGGACTCAAACTTAGCGAAGATACACTAATCTCATTAGCAGCCAAACTTGGTAGCGACACACCATTCTTTGTGCGTAACACACCTCAACTCTGCACAGGACGAGGCGAGATAATGCAACAAATTGAGGTTGACCTCGGGGGAAAATACTTAGTATTGATTAAACCTGATATTAGTGTCTCGACGCGTGAGGCTTATGCTGGAGTCAAACCAGACTACCCTACGACCCCTCTTTCTGAGTTGATAAAGCAACCTCTGACAGAGTGGCAAAGCAAGATCAAAAATGACTTTGAGCCACATATATTCGGGGCGTATCCGCTATTAGCCCAAATCAAAGAGAAGCTCCTTTCGGCGGGTGCACTCTATGCCGCGATGTCGGGAAGTGGTTCTACTATATATGGTATATTCGACAGCGAGCAGAAAGCAAAAAGCGAGCAACTCGAAAGTTACTCGCCATATATTTATGAGTTATAACAATTAGATATTCTCTTTTCTTGCCTTCTCAATAATTGCCTTGATCTTAGCTGGATCGAAGTTAGCCTCTTCGGCGTCGAACAACTTCTTGTTCGATGGGAACTCAGAGTAGTCACGAGTGTAAGAACGAACATAATCAACATACATTGTAGTTGGGAAACCTGCCTCTATAGCCTCTTCCTCGGTAGCTGGTACTGCGTAACGATCCCAAGCAACATATCTCTCATAAGGATTTCTCATACCCATAGATACTGTAAGGGTCATAGGCATGTGCCAGTAGTAGTTGATCTTAGCACCTACACGTTTGCCATCGATGTAGAACAATACTGAGTCGGGACGGTTCTCACAAGCGTATACGTGGTAGTCATCCTCTGGATTCCACTCTACAGGAAACTCTGTCTTACAGATCTCAGGAATGATACCAGCCTTAAGAGATTGGCGGTAAGGTTTACCCTCTTCGTTTTGTAGGATTGCACCTGTATGAAGGTTTAGAGCCAACATATTTTTGCTTGAAGGAACTTGTTGAAGCTCGATGATATCGATCTCGCTATATGTAATAGTACCGATCTCCTCATTTTGGTCGTTGCCACCCTTAAGACCACCATAGAGCCAGAAAGCTGGACATACACCAGGCCAAAGGTCAGCGCCCTTGATACGTGCCTCGAAGTAACCATAAGTGGTCAACTCCTTGGTTTTGATATCACCAGAAGTGAAGTAGAAGTCAGCGCCACGTTGAGACTTGTGTGGCTCGTAGCGAGCAGTGATCTCCAAGTTTCCGTCGTTTACTACAACGTTTTCTGTCTTGTTTGACCAAGTAGCCCAATTGCGATTACCTACAACAAAGTTGTCATTGTTGATTGCGCCCTCAAACTCGCTTGAGAATTTCTCATCCAACACATAAAGATTTTTGGAGTTAGCTGGAGTCGCTGTAGCCAAGGTTACACCTTCATCCAATACAACTTTTTTACTGTTGTCTGCACCACATGAGACCATTAGTAGAGCACAAATGCTCAAAGGAAAGAATAGATGTTTCATAGTTATTTTTATTAATTGGTTAGATTATATAACAAAGATATATATTATTATTTAAACATACAACATATCATCTGATGAATTAACTAAAAATTAATAAAAAAAGTTGGTTTTACTCATATTACGAGTAAAACCAACTTATGATTGACAATATCTTAGCGTAGTATTATAGAGTCGACTTTGACTCAACAGCCACTTCTGCGCTAACCTTTTTGATTAGACCTTGGAGTACTGCACCTGGTCCTAACTCGGTAAACTCAGTGTAACCATCAGCAATCATATTCTGAGAGATGTATGTCCAACGTACTGGGGCAGTAAGTTGAGCGATAAGATTCTCTTTGATCTCCACAGGGTCTGTGTGAGGTTTAGCATCTACATTTTGGTAGATTGGGCAAGTTGGAGTTGAGAACTCTGCCGCAGCGATAGCCGCAGCCAACTCCTCACGCGCAGGAGCCATAAGTGGAGAGTGGAATGCACCTCCTACCGGCAAACGCAACGCACGTTTAGCACCAGCCTCTTTCGCCTTAGCGCAAGCCTCGTCTACAGCCTCGATTGCACCAGAGATCACCAATTGACCTGGACAGTTGTAGTTGGCAGCAACGACTACTCCCTCAACACCCTCACAGATCTCTTCGACTGTTGAGTCTGGAAGAGCCAATACAGCAGCCATAGTACCAGGAACTGCTTCGCAAGCAGCCTGCATAGCCATTGCACGCTTAGAGACCAAACGCAAACCATCTTCGAACGAAATAGCGCCAGCTACAACCAACGCTGAGAACTCACCAAGAGAGTGACCCGCAACTCCATCAGGTGTTACACCCAGAGCCTTCGCCATGATTACCGAGTGAAGGAAAACAGCTGGCTGAGTAACCTTAGTCTCTTTGAGTTGTTCTGCGGTACCATCAAACATAATATCGGTGATTCTAAAACCAAGGATCTCGTTTGCTTGTTCAAAGAGTGACTTTGCCTCTGCATTGTTTTCATAGAGGTCTTTTCCCATTCCTGGAGCTTGAGCACCCTGACCTGGGAATACGTATGCATGTTTCATTTACTTTATATTTTTAAAGTTTGACGCCCCAAAGGTAATAAAAATCATGAAAGTTGAAACTCTGAAATCTCATTTACTGTCATATTTTTCACCTCACAACAACCTATTGCGGTGGGTAGAACCAAACCAACGACACCACTATGAGCCTTTTTATCATGCCCTATCTGCTTGAGCATCTTCGACATAAGAACAGGCGATTGGGTTTCAAAACCATAGTTCTTGAAAACATCTACTACTCTTTCAAATTCCTCTTCAGCCAAAAGACCCATGCGGTGAGCCATCTCCGAGACTATTACCGTTCCCACAGCCACCGCTTCGCCATGATTCATCACTGAGCTACTCTTTTCGATAGCATGCGCAAAAGTATGTCCTAAATTAAGTTTACGACGCTCGCCAGCCTCCCTCTCATCTTGTTCAACAATCTTAGCTTTGATCTTGATTGATTCAAATATAATACGTGACAATAATGGCTTATTTACCCTGAGCGACTCCAACGTGTTAGCTTCCAACTCACTGAAGAGCTCCGCGTTTGCAATAATTGCTGATTTAATAATCTCGGCAATACCCGCACGAAACTCTCTTTCGGAGAGTGACGAGAGCATTGCAACGTCGCAAATCACAAATTTGGGTTGCAGGAAGGTGCCAATCATATTTTTATAACCGTCGAAGTTCACTCCATTTTTGCCTCCCACTCCGGCATCGACTTGACTTAGTAGAGTAGTCGACACGAAGCCAAACTCAACTCCGCGCATATAGATCGCAGCAACAAAACCAGTGATATCGCTCACAATTCCTCCACCAACACCCAACAAAAATGTAGATCTATCTGCATTAAGTTCTATAAGTTGACGACAAATTTTTTCGACCGTCAAAAAGGTTTTGGTCGTTTCACCTACTCCGATAAGTATTTTCTCGTATGGTGCCAAGGCTCCACCATACAATCTATCTATGTTAAGATCAGAGATTACAATCACCCTTTTGCCCGCTGGAAGGTATTCAGAGAGCATTTTAGAGGAGTCTCCGATGACAATTTTGCTTTTGCCTTTGATATTGAGTAATAAATCTTGTTCCATAAAATATTGTTTTAACAACAAAGATAGAGATTTTTACCACAAATTGATTACCTTTGCACAGAAATTTATAGATAAAAATATATCTGATGCAAAAATTACGTAACATTGCGATCATCGCTCACGTAGACCACGGTAAAACTACACTCGTGGATAAGATGATTCTTGAGGGTCAAATCCTCAGAGAAAATGCTCAGCCTCAAGGCGAGCTAATACTCGATAACAACGACTTGGAGAGAGAGCGTGGAATCACCATTCTTTCGAAAAACGTTTCGGTAATATATAAGGACTATAAGATCAATATCATTGACACCCCAGGTCACGCCGACTTTGGTGGAGAGGTTGAGCGCGTTCTCAACATGTGCGACGGAGTTCTTCTTTTAGTTGATGCCTTTGAGGGTACTATGCCTCAAACTCGTTTCGTGCTTCAAAAAGCTTTGGCTTTGGGTAAGAAACCTATCGTTGTGGTTAATAAGGTTGATAAGCCCAACTGTCGCCCCGATGTAGTAAACGAACAAGTCTTTGACCTTATGTTTACACTCGAAGCTACCGAAGAGCAGTTGGAGTATAAAACTATTTATGGTTCAGCTAAGCAAGGTTGGATGTCACACAAGTGGAACGAGCAAACAAACTCTATCGCTCCTCTTTTGGATGCAATCATCGACGAGATACCAGAGCCTGAAGTAGCTGAGGGAACTCCTCAGATGCTTGTAACATCACTCGAATTTTCGTCATTTATTGGTCGTATCGCAATTGGCAAGGTTACACGCGGATCGCTTAAGGCAGGTCAAAGCGTAACTCTTGCAAAGCGTGATGGCGAGAAGATGGTGAAGTGCAAGATCAAAGAGCTTATGATCTTTGAGGGTCTTGGCAAAAAGAAGGTTGACGTAGTTAACTGCGGTGAGATTTGTGCTGTTGTAGGAATCGAAGGCTTCGAGATTGGAGATACTATCTGCGACTTCGAAAATCCAGAGCCACTACCTCCAATCGCGGTCGACGAACCAACAATGTCGATGCTCTTCACAATCAACAACTCTCCATTCTTTGGCAAGGATGGTAAATTCGTTACCTCTCGCCACATCAAGGATCGTTTGGACAAAGAGCTCGAAAAGAACTTGGCGCTTCGTGTGCAACCTGGTGCGACCGCTGATAGCTTCTTAGTATTTGGTCGCGGTGTGCTTCACCTTTCGGTACTTATCGAGACTATGCGTCGTGAGGGCTATGAGCTTCAAGTTGGTCAACCTCAGGTTATAATCAAGGAGATTGATGGCAAACGTTGCGAGCCAATCGAGGAACTTACGGTTGATTGTCCCGAGGAGTGTTCGGGTACTGTTATCGACTTGGTTACACGCCGTAAGGGAACCATGCTCAACATGATGACAAGCGACGAGCGTACTCGTATGGAGTTCTCAATTCCTTCACGTGGTATCATTGGACTTCGTTCAAATATGCTTACAGCAACCGCAGGTGAAGCTATTATGACCCACCGCCTAACAGGTTTCGAACCTTGGGTAGGTGATATCGAGATGCGTAGCAATGGTTCTATCATCTCTGGTGAGACTGGAACCGCTTATGCTTACTCTATCGACAAGCTCCAAGATCGAGGTAAGTTCTTTATCCACCCAATGGAAGAGGTCTACTGTGGTCAGGTAATTGGTGAGCACTCACGTAGCAACGATATCACTGTAAATGTTACAAAATCTAAGCAGCTTACCAATATGCGAGCTTCGGGCAATGACGATAAATCTTCAATCGCTCCTCCAAAAGTATTCTCACTCGAAGAGGCATTGGAGTATATTCAAGAGGATGAGTATGTAGAGCTCACTCCACACTCGATGCGTTTGCGTAAGGTTCTACTCAACGAGAATGACCGTAAGCGCGCTGCAAAATAATAGAATTTTAATATATGTCGTAGGCTCACTCTTCGTGCTTGAGGAGTGAGCTTATTTTAAATGTCGCAGAACAAACATGTTTACAATTATATCTATTATAGTCGTTGGTGCGCTGCTTGGCATGTTAATACGCTCGCCTAAAGCACCAGCATTCTTTGCTAAGTTACTCAATATTATTGTCTACGTGTTACTCACAGCAATGGGAATAGTAGTCGGAGGCAATAAGGATATCGTCAACAATCTCTCGACAATAGGTCTAAAAGCATTTATCATCACAGCTGGAGCAGTGCTTGGAAGTATGTCGTTTGCTTACATAATATATAGGTGTTTTTTCAAAGAGAAGGAGGCTAAACAATGAAAGGTAGTTTAATCATAGTTTCATTCTTTGTGTTGGGTCTAATCTTAGGACTCAATAGTGAGGTGTTGGCACAAGCTGTAACGGGCGATGTGACTCGATATATACTCTACACAATGATGCTTATCGTAGGCATGAGTGTAGGTTGCGACAGAGAGGCACTCAAAGCGCTCAGATCTCAGAACAAAAGAGTTATTCTACTACCTTTGGGCACAATTGCAGGTTCTTTATTGGGAGCCATCGCGGTCTACCCTCTTGTAAGCTCAATGCCTCTGCAAGATACACTTGGTGTGGCAAGTGGAATCTCATACTACTCGGTGTCGAGCATTATCCTCTCGGAGTATCGAGGTGCCGAGGTTGGAACTATCGCCTTGCTCTCGAATGTAACTCGTGAGATCTTCACAATTCTTGCAGCTCCTCTAATGGTTCGATACTTCGGAAAGCTATCTGTAATCTCATCGGCAGGTGCAGCCTCGATTGATACACTTCTTCCTATTGTAGCTCGCTGTTCGGGCAAAGAATTTATTATCATTTCGATCTTCCATGGTCTGGTTATGGAGGTGAGCGTACCTATTCTGGTGACCCTTTTTGCTACAATTTAGTGAAAAAACTTAAAAAAGTGATTTTTTTTTAACAAATATACCCCGCTTTTGTTTTTGTTTATAATTTTATTTATTATCTTTGTTATGAAAAAATAACTCTAACTAAATCTAAAACTAATGCAAAACAAAGTTCACACAGCCTTTACCGCTCGTTTCGAGGGTCAAGAGGGTACACTTTATGCGTCTTCAGGACGTATCAATCTTATTGGAGAACACACAGACTATAACGAAGGATTTGTATTCCCAGGAGCAATCGAGCAAGGTATCTTTGCTGAGATCCGCCCTAACGGGACAAATGTTGTCAAAGCTTATGCTATTGACCTTGACGAGTATGCTGAGTTCACAATTGGTCAAGCTGAACTTCCAGAGCAAAGCTGGTTGCGTTACATCTACGGCGTATGCTGCGAGGTGATTAAACGTGATGGCAAAGTTGAAGGTTTCGACACTGCATTCTCAGGTTCTGTCCCTGCTGGTGCTGGTCTTTCCTCTTCAGCTGCATTGGAGTCTGTATTCGGCTTCGCAATCAATGACCTTTTCAACGACAACAAGATCGACAAGATGGAGCTCGCTCGCATCGGTCAATCAACTGAGCACAACTATTGTGGTGTTAAATGTGGTATCATGGATCAATTCGCTTCTCTATTTGGCAAGAAAGACCACCTTATTCGTCTTGACTGCCGCTCAATGGAGTATGCTTACTTCCCATTCGATGCCAAAGGTTACAAATTGGTTCTTGTTAACTCTAAGGTTAAGCACGAACTTGTAGACTCTCCTTACAACAAACGTCGTGAGAGCTGCGAGAGAGTTGCTGCAACTCTTGATCGTCCATCACTTCGTGGTGCTTCTTTTGCTGATCTTGAGTCAGTTAAAGACAAGGTATCTGAAGAGGATTACAAACGTGCAACATTCGTAATTGGCGAGGAGCAACGCGTAATGGATGTTTGTGCAGCTCTTGAGGCTGGCGACATGGAGCGTGCCGGTAAGGACATCTACGCTACACACGTAGGTCTTTCTCGTGACTACGAGGTTAGTTGCGTCGAGATCGACTTCTTGGTTGACGTTGCTCGTGAGTGTGGCGTATCAGGCTCTCGTATTATGGGTGGCGGCTTCGGTGGCTGTACTATCAACCTTGTTAAGGAGGAGCTTTACGACAACTTTATCGCTACTGCTATCGAGAAGTTCAAGGCTGAGTATGGTATCGAGCCAGAGATTATTCCTGTAGTAATCAACGACGGAGCAAGAAAACTTTAATTTAATGGTGAATGGTGAATTATGAATGGTGAATTGCGACAAGCTATTCAAACACTATTCTAATGCGAGAGCAATAATTCACCATTCACAATTTATAATTCACAATTTAATATGAAACCTACATTATTTGTATTGGCTGCTGGTATGGGTAGCCGCTATGGTGGACTTAAACAACTTGACGGTCTTGGTCCTAATGGCGAGACAATTATGGATTACTCAATCTTCGACGCTATTCGTGGCGGCTTTGGTAAGGTTGTATTTGTGATTCGTCGTGACTTCGAGGATGCTTTCCGTGAGCAAATCCTTCCAAAGTACGAGAACTCTATTCCTGTAGAACTTGTATTTCAATCTATCGATGACCTTCCAGAGGGCTTCACTAAACCTGAGGATCGTACAAAACCTTGGGGTACTAACCACGCTGTTTTAATGGGTAAAGATGCTATCAAAGAGCCATTTGCAGTTATCAATGCTGACGACTTCTATGGTCGTGACAGCTTTGCTGTTATTGGCGCTGAGCTTTCAAAGGAGTACACCGAGAAGGGCGACTACTGCATGGTAGGTTACCGTGTTGGTAACACTCTTTCTGAGAGTGGCACAGTGTCACGTGGTGTATGCGGTACAAACGAGGAGGGCTACCTTACTACAGTTGTTGAGCGTACAGCTATCGCACGCAACGCTGAGGGCGAGGTTCAGTTCCCTGACGAGAACAACGAAATCCAAACTATCGCCGAAACAACCCCTGTTTCGATGAATATGTGGGGTTTCACTCCTGATTACTTCGAATTCTCAGAGAAGAGCTTTATCAACTTCTTGAACCAAAACATCAACACTCCAAAGTCTGAGTTCTTTATTCCTATCGTGGTGAACGAGCTAATTCAAAGTGGTGAGGCTAAAGTTAAGGTTCTCGATACTACCTCTAAGTGGTTCGGTGTAACTTACGCTGAGGATCGTCCTGAGGTTGTAGCAAAAATCGCTGCTCTTATCGAGGCTGGCGAGTACCCAGCAAAACTTTTTGCATAGGCTACAGAAAGTAAACGCATATAAAAAGTTATAAAGATACAATCTCTAAGCCCAAGCGCAATGATAAGTACCCGCGGGGGTGCTTGTTCCCGCCCGCCGGAGGCATAAGAAATAAGATTTTTTTATACGTTTGATCTGATAAACAGGTTCCCAAGCATGGGAATCTGTTTATTTTTTGTATCTTTGTTGCATTCAAAATATAGATATGTCACAAAGTATAGAGCTAATTAAAATAAGTAACGAAGATAGTGCAAAGTTACCCCCTCTTGTTTTTGAGGGGGAGATCGTCGTTGTAGATAGTGTAGAACAGATTGAGGCTGCGTGTAATGATATTGCGCACTACCCCATCATTGGATTCGACACCGAGACTCGACCATCATTCAAAGCTGGTGTAAGCTACAAAGTCTCGCTTCTGCAACTTTCCACACCTATTAAGTGTTACCTCTTTCGCTTAAATAAGATTCCATTAGATAGAGCAATTCTCTCTATCTTGGAGCGCAAAGACATTATCAAATTGGGTGCCGACGTATTGGGGGATCTACGTGCATTACGTGCACTTCGCAGATTCAAGGAGAATGGCTTCATCGACCTCCAAAAGATCATCGAGGAGTATGGAATTGGAGAGAAGAGCCTACGTAAGATGTCGGCATTGGTTTTAGGCTACCGCATATCCAAAGCACAACGACTCAGCAATTGGGAGGCAACTACATTCACTCCTCAACAAAA
Source organism: Rikenellaceae bacterium (assembly GCA_044433965.1). Classification (GTDB taxonomy): domain Bacteria; phylum Bacteroidota; class Bacteroidia; order Bacteroidales; family Rikenellaceae; genus Alistipes. The sequence continues at coordinate 45,760 of JAWXTF010000010.1, forward strand.
GATATATGCAGCTACAGACGCTTGGGCATGTATCGAGATCTACAATAAGTTACAGAAAATGCAAAAAATAAAACAATAATGAGACCACAACTATTTTTAAAACGTGGCAAAGAGGAGTCCCTCTTACGCCGTCACCCATGGATATTTTCGGGAGCTATCGACAAGGTTGACTCCAAAAATGAGTTAGTCGAAGGTGAAGTGGTCGATTTACGCACCAAAAGTGGCGACTTTATCGCCTCGGGACACTACCAAATTGGATCAATCGCAGTACGTGTTTTAACATTTGACCAAGAGGAGATTGACCAAGAGTGGTGGAACTCAAAGATTGAGATTGCTTACGGTGTACGCCAAGCATTGCAACTCACCAACAATGAAGAGACCACATGCTACAGATTGATTCATGGCGAAGGAGACTCTTTACCAGGTCTGGTTGTCGATATCTACGACCGCACAGCCGTTGTGCAGTGCCACTCAGTCGGCATGTATCACTCACGTTTGATGATTGCTGAAGCGATTAAAACTTGCTACGGGGAGAAGATCGAGGCAATATACGACAAAAGTTCTCAGACAGTTCCTTTTAATGCCAATTTAGGGGCTGTAGATGGTTACCTTTGGGGACATACTCCTACACAGGAGTGTGTTGTAAAGGAGAATGGTCACACATTTACAGTTAACTGGGAGAAGGGGCAAAAGACTGGCTTCTTCCTCGATCAACGCTACAATCGCGAATTGGTAGGCTACTACTCCAAAGGGCGCACAGTGCTCAACACGTTTTGTTACACGGGAGGATTCTCTGTATACGCAATGGCGGGAGGAGCCAAAGAGGTCTGCTCGGTAGACTCTTCGGAGCGTGCCGTACACTTAGCCAAAGAGAATATGGAGCTTAACTTTGGGGCGGATGTCAACCACTCTACATTGGCAGTTGATGCTATTGAGTACCTCAAGAATATTGGAGACAAGTATGACTTGATAATTCTCGACCCTCCTGCATTTGCCAAACACCACAAGGTGTTGGGTAACGCTATGCAAGGCTACAAAAGACTCAATGCTCGTGCCCTCTCTCAGATCAAAAGCGGAGGTATACTCTTTACCTTCTCTTGCTCGCAAGCTGTATCGAAGGATCTATTCCGCACAACAGTATTCTCGGCTGCTGCAATCGCAGGTCGCAAAGTGCGCATACTCCACCAATTGACCCAACCAGCTGACCACCCTATCAATATATACCACCCCGAGGGTGAATATCTTAAGGGGTTAGTGCTATATGTCGAGTAAAGTATCTCTAAAAATATAAAGATTAAGGAGTTGTAGCCAAAAGAGAGCACAACTCCTTAATCTTTCTCAATAACCTATACTTGCCCCCTTCTACTTTGCTCGGAGCATCTCCTCTGCCGCTTCGAGGGCTTCATAGAACTCTGCTCCAAATCGGCGCACTATAGGCTCTTTAAGAGATTTATAGACTGGCATTTGTAGTTTTTTGCCATTCTCGCATGCTGAGCGACATACACTCCAGCGGTGATAGTTGAGCCCAACGCCACCATTAGCAAAGTTTATTAAGCGAATTGGATAGAGGTGGCACGAAATAGGTTTCATAAAGGTGGTCTCACCTGCACGCCACGCCCTCTCCACAGCACAAAGTGTAATACCATTTTCGGTGTAGGCATAGGCACACTCAGCATCGTTGACCAGCGGTGTAGTATAATCGCCATCTTCATCAACAACCATAAACCCTTGCGACTCAATGGCAACAATACCTTCGGGGGTCATATATCTTTTGTAATTCTCGTACTCTTGCTCAAGAGTATCTACCTCCTCAATTTCGAGAGGTGCTCCAGCGTTGCCCTCCACGCAGCAGATACCTTTACACTTAGTTACGTCGCATGCAAAGTGCTCTTGGAGTAGATCAATACTAACTATTTTATCATCTATTTCGATCATCATAACTATTACGGATTATAAATGTCAACATGTCGGAAGGAGAGAATCTCCTCTACCATGCTCTTAAATTCTGTTGCTTCGGAATTAAATGGCTCCAAGGAGAGTGCTTTATTAAAATCATTTAACGCCTTCCCAAAATTATTACAGCGGTAGTGATATTTGCCTCGTGCAATATAATTCTCAGCGGTTGGGGTCTCGGCAACAAGCGTATTGAGCTCTGCAGCTTCACCTTTAGCCTTCCACAATCCTTTCGCTCGTATATGGCTAATCACCTCCTTTGGCAACATTGCCTCGACACTCTCGCCTTCTGACAAAGCTTGTCGAACATCTGTCGATGAGAAGTTTTGAAGTGGAGCACCTTCCAACAAGGTGATCTTATCGAGATACTGCTCTACTCGCTCACCTCGACGAGGGTATACATATATATTATAGCCATCGAGTATCTCCTCAAAGCTTCGCCATTTGTGAAGTTGAGGAATAATATCACCTCCCATCAAGAGCGAAAATTGACTATCGACGCCATAATTTTCACTAAGGTGACGAAGCGTATTTATGGTATACGAGGGACGCTCCAACAGAAACTCAATTATCGAAGCCTTAATACGGTCGGGGTATCTCGAAGCAGCACATGCCACCTCGACCATCTCGAAACGGTCGATCTCGGGAGCTAACCCTTCGACACTCTTAAGGGGGTTTCGAGGCGAGACAATCATTGCCACCTCATCGCAAAGGTTCTTATCAACAACATATTCAGCCAAAGCTATGTGACCTTGATGAATGGGGTTGAAAGAGCCAAAATATAACATTACTCTCTTCTTCACTTCACTAAGATTCTAAGAAATTATGGATAATTGCTTCGGTCTGCGCCACGGCATCTGCCAAAACATCATTGACTACAACGTGATCAAATTCTGAAGATTTAGAGATCTCAAACTCCGCTTTATTAACCCTCTTCTCGATAACCTCCGCCGCATCGGTGCCACGTCCCACGAGCCTCTTGCGAAGAGTCTCGATCGAAGGAGGCATAACAAAGATAGAGCATGCAGCCTCTCCAAAGATCTGTTTTAAACGTATTCCGCCAAGAACATCAACATCGAAGAGTATCACATTGCCATTCGACCAAATACGCTCTAATTCAGAGCGTAGAGTTCCATAGCAGGTACCTGCATAGACCTCTTCCCACTCCACAAATTCGTCGCGTGATACGCGTTCTGCAAACTCATCATTGGACATAAAATGATAATCCACACCTGTTTGCTCGCTGCCACGAGGTGCACGAGAAGTTGCCGAGACCGAAAATTCAAAATTTGAAAAGGTTTTTAGTAACTCCTTTACTACTGTTGTCTTACCAGCTCCGCTTGGTGCTGAGAATATTATTAATTTTCCTTCCATATTACAATTATAATATATTGAGTGCTTGCTCTTTGATCTTCTCCAACTCATCTTTCATCTCTACCACAAGACGCTGAATATTTTGTTCATTAGCCTTTGAACCCATTGTGTTGATCTCACGACCGATCTCTTGGGAGATAAAACCAAGCTTACGCCCTACACCCTCCTCCGAGGCTGCCACCTCTCTAAAATATTTACAGTGATTCAAAAGTCGCACCTTCTCTTCGGTGATATCCAACTTTTCGGCATAAAAAATCATCTCGGCTTCGAGTCTATTAGAGTCAACATCAACTTGAAGTTTTGCAATATTCTCACGAATACGACTTTTAACTGTTTCAACTCTTACCTCCTCAAACGGAGTAACCGCATCACGACGCTCCTCAATATTGGTTATACGCTGCAAAAGATCGCCTATTAAGATTGCACCCTCTTGCTCGCGAAACGCATTGAGGTGAGTGATAGCCTCCTCAACTGCCTGAAGAACAGTTCGACACTCCTGCTCATCGACGACCTCTTCAGGTTGAGTCAACATATCGGGCATGCGTAGAATCGACGAGATTATCTCGCTTGAATTAAGGGCGCACTGATCCAAACCATTTTGAAGACTCACCTCACTGATCTGTTTGAAATAACTTGCGAAAAGTTCTTTATTGATAACCTTCGACGGCTCCACAGACTCACCAATCGAGCTATAGGAGACTTGCACATCGCATTTGCCTCGTACTACGCCACGCGTTAAGACGTTGCGGATCTCTGCCTCTACCGAACGGTAGATCGAGGGTAGACGCAATGAAAGATCTAATTGTTTAGAGTTGAGCGTTCGGATCTCGACCGAAATTTTTTTATTTTTTGTGGTGATTTCAGATTTACCAAAACCTGTCATTGAACGTATCATTGGCTTAAATTATTTTAGTGCAAAAGTAATAAAAACTATTCAGAATTTGAGTATTCAAATCTTTTTTGCTAAAATATTTGACAACTATTGCATTTTTAAAAAAAATTCATTAGTTTTGTTAAAACATCAAATAACAATTGAAATCTATGAAAAAGCACAATTTTAACGCGGGACCATCTATCCTCCCTGAGGTAGTATTAGAAAATGCAGCAAAAGCTATTATCGACCTTAACGGTTCGGGACTTTCGTTGTTATCCATTTCGCATCGTACTCCAGATTTCGAGAATGTTCTTAATGAGGCTAAAGCGCTTCTTTGTGAGCTGATTAATATCCCAGAAAACTATAAAATTATATTTGTAGGTGGTGGTGCAAGCACCCAATTCTACCAAATAGCTGCCAACTTTCTCAAGAAGAAAGCTGGTTATGTAAACACTGGTGTATGGTCTAAAAAAGCTATCAAAGAGGCGAAGCTCTATGGCGAAGTGGCTGTTTTAGCTTCGTCTGATGACAAGAACTTTACTTATATCCCTAAAGGTTATGAGATTCCTTCGGATTTGGATTATCTACACATCACATCAAACAATACCATTTATGGTACTGCATACCACACCGACATCGACTCCCCGGTGCCACTTATCGCCGACATGAGTTCCGATATTATGAGCCGAGAGATTGACATCACTAAGTATGCAATGATTTATGGTGGTGCTCAAAAGAATTTAGGTCCAGCAGGTGTTGCATTTGTTATCATTCGAGACGACCTATTGGCAGGCATCGAACGAGAACTTCCTACAATTGTCAATTACAATACTCAGGTCGATAACAACTCTATGTTCAACACTCCTCCAGTATTCCCAATCTATGTTATCAATGAAACTCTTAAATGGATCAAGAGCTTGGGTGGAGTCAAGGCAATTAACGCACTCAACAAGGAGAAGGCGACTATGCTTTATGCCGAGATCGACCGCAACCCACTCTTCAAGGGTACAGCCGTAGTAGAGGATCGTTCTATTATGAATATCTGTTTTGTAATGAATGATGGCTATGAGGAGTTGGCTCCAGAGTTTATGGAGTTTGCCAAGAGCCGTGGCATGGTTGGAATCAAGGGACACCGCTTGGTTGGTGGTTTTAGAGCGTCATGCTACAATGCGCTACCCAAAGAGAGTGTTGAAGCACTCGTAGCAGTAATGCAAGAGTTTGAAACAATGAAAAAGTAGAAAATTTATGAAGGTTCTTATTGCAACAGAGAAGCCATTTGCCAAGGAGGCAATAGCTGAAATACAACATATTTTTTGTGACGCTAATTATGAGGTTTCACTCCTCGAAAAATATAGTTCTAAAGAGGAATTAATCACAGCTTTAGAGGGTATAGATGCCCTAATTATCCGCTCCGACAAAGTTACATCAGATGTATTAGAGTCCGCTCCCTCGCTAAAAATTGTCGTGCGCGCAGGTGCTGGATACGATAATGTTGATCTTAAGGCAGCCTCAAGCAGAGGTGTTGTCGTGATGAATACCCCTGGTCAAAACTCAAACGCTGTTGCCGAGTTGGTCGTTGGCATGATGATCTATATGGAGCGCAATGAATTTACGCCAGGCACAGGCGCTGAGATAATTGGCAAAACATTAGCTATTCATGCATTTGGCAATGTTGGACGCTTAGTTGCACGCAAAGGTAAAGCCTTAGGAATGACCGTAATTGCGTATGACCCCTTTGTGAGTCAAGAGCAATTTGAGGCTGAAGGAGTCGAGAAAGTTGACTCAATAGAGAAACTATACCGCCGTGCGGATGCACTCTCTCTACACATTCCTGCTACTGAAAAGACCAAAAACTCAATTGGCTACGACCTTATGAGTGTAATGCCTCATGGTGCTGTGCTTATCAACACCGCTCGCAAAGAGGTTATCGACGAAGAGGGAGTTATCAAGGCAATGAACGAACGCCAAGACCTACGCTATATTACAGATATCGCACCTGTTCGCACCTCAGAGATGAGCGAAGCATTTGGCAAACGTTACTTTGCAACCCCTAAAAAGATGGGTGCAGAGACCGCTGAAGCTAACATAAATGCTGGGTTGGCTGCCGCACGCCAAATTGTCCGATTCTTCGAAGAAGGAGATACTAAATTTCAAGTTAATAAATAATAAAAACCATGGTTAAGATCAAGCCATTCTGCGGAATACGCCCGCCACAAGAGCATGCTGCCGAAGTTGCATCACGCCCATATGACGTACTAAATTCTATTGAGGCAAAGAGAGAAGCTACCGAAAAATCGCTACTTCACATAATCAAGCCCGAGATTGACTTCGACCCAATTGCTGACGAACACTCCGAAGAGGTCTACCAAAAAGCAGTAGACAACTTCAAACTTTGGCTGGCAAAGGGTTGGCTTCAGCAGGATAGCCAAGAGTGCTACTACATATATGCTCAAACGATGAATGGTCGTACTCAATATGGATTGGCTATGTGCTGCCACTTTGAGGATTATATCAATGGCAGCATAAAAAAACACGAGTTGACTCGTCCCGATAAGGAGGAGGATAGAATGATCCATGTGCGCCGCCAAAAGGCAAATATAGAACCTGTATTCTTTGCCTACCCAGACAGTGACGCAATTGACACAATAGTTGAACAGGTGGTCAAAAACAATATTGCAGATTATGATTTCACAGCAGAAGATGGCTTCGGACATCACTTCTGGGTGATTAAAGATCAAACCCTCAATGACCAAATTACAGAGATATTTGCCAATATTCCTGCGCTCTACATTGCCGACGGTCACCATCGCACAGCCGCGGCAGCACGAGTTGGTGAAGAGTGTATGAAGAACAATGCCTCACACACAGGTCAGGAGGAGTACTGCTACTTCTTGGCGGTGACTTTCCCTGCATCTCAACTAAAGATTATTGATTACAACCGTGTGGTAAAAGATCTTAACGGCTTGAGCAAGACTCAATTTCTTGAGGCACTTGCACAGGACTTCACCATAGAGTCAAAAGGGAAAGCAATATATACCCCCACTGCTTTACACAACTTTGCTATTTATGTTGACGGAGAGTGGCTTAGCGCAACTGCCAAAGAGGGTCGCTACGACGATTGTGACCCTATTGGAGTGTTAGATGTTACAGTACTTTCAAACTTGGTTTTAGACAAGGTATTAGGAATAGAGGATTTGCGCACCTCTAAGCGCATTGATTTCGTAGGCGGAATCCGTGGTTTAGGTGAGCTTCAGCGCCGTGTAGATAGTGGAGAGATGGCGGCTGCCTTTGCTCTCTATCCTGTTTCGATGGAGCAACTAATAAATATATCTGACACTAACAATATAATGCCACCAAAGACTACGTGGTTTGAACCTAAACTCCGCTCAGGAGTAGTAATTCACTCATTTGAATAGCGTGTAACTCAAAGATTAAAGAGAGTCGTTTGTCCGTTATAGGCGTGACAAGCGACTCTCTTTTTTTGTGCATGGCAAACGCACGAAAAATATTATTTCTTACTGCCTCCGGCGGGCGGGGATAGCACCCCCGCGGGTGCGTACCTTTGCGCTTTTGGCTTAGAGATTACATCTCTAAGATTATAAAGATCAAGGAGTTGTCGCAAATAAATTTGCACAACTCCTTGATCTTTATAATTTTTAAATGCCAAAGGCATTTAAACCCAAATCGAGGTTCACCTCGCTGATGTGGTGGTGGCAACCGAAGGTTGACACGCAAGATATCTATTATGATGAGCGTTGAAAATTCATTTTCACAAGCTCCTCAGAATAGATATCTTGCAGAGGGGCAAAGCCCCACCACATCAGCGCAATACAAGAGTCAAAAACGACAGTTTTTGGATCCAAGCTTAAGCTTGGTGCCCGCGCGGCACGAGCGCGATAAGCAGTTTTTTTCGTGCGTTTACCCTAAAAATTAGGATTAAATATTTGGAATATAAAATTATTACACTACCTTTGTACTGTAATAGTACAATAGTACAGTATACTTGTAATACAAACTGATGAATTAAGTGTTTTACAAATTCTTAATTCACATTAAATATTATTAACTATGTTAGATGTGAAAAAATTGGAGTATAGTTATACTCGCAGTAGTAGTCTATTTAGGGAGTTAACGATGAGTCTTAAATCGAATCGAATTTATGGATTACTGGGTAAAAATGGAGCTGGTAAAACCACATTGCTTAGGTTAATGTGTGGATTGTTGACTCCATGTTCGGGTCGGATAATGTTGTATGGGGAGTCCGTTTCAAAGCGTGAAGTACCCACACTTCAACGTATATTCTTCTTACCCGAGGAGTTTTCTCTGCCTCCGCTTTCGCCTATGCGCTATGCAGAGTTTTATGGTAAGTTCTATCCTAAGTTTAACAAACAGCAATTTGGAGAGTTATTAGCGCAATTTAATGTCGAACTCAACATCAAGATGAACAAGATGAGTTTTGGTCAAAAGAAAAAAGCTATGATTTCATTTGCCTTGGCATGCAATACGGACCTTCTGGTATTGGATGAACCCACAAATGGTCTGGATATACCCTCAAAGAGCAGCTTCCGAAGTATAGTTTCGGCACATGCTAACGAGCAGCGATCAATAATAATCTCAACGCATCAGGTTAGAGATCTCGACCAATTAATAGATAGTGTTGTGATACTCGACGAGAGTGAAATTCTCCTCAATGAGAGCCTCGACAATGTGGCTCAAAAGCTTCAGTTCCGCAGTGTTGAACGTGACGAAGAGGTTCTTTATAGGGAGTTATCTCCGCGTGGCACGGTAGGGGTTGTGGCTAACACGCCTGACAACCAAGAGGAGACCCCCGTAGACTTAGAGTTGTTGTTTAATGCAACTGTGGCAGAGGGCAATATAATTTCACAACTATTTAACAATTAAGCACTCACTAAGTTATGAATAATAATTATTTTTCATTTAATAGATTCTGCTCATACCTTTGGTGTGAGATACGTTTGAACCTGCGACAATGGTCTCTGTTGGCTTTTGCTGTAGTTGCAACGGCAACAATAACCAATATTACTGCTACTAATATTTGGCATAAGGATATAGTTATGGAGACTACAAACGATATGGAGTTGACTTATCCGATTTTTCTACTTTTGGCGACATTTGTACCCACTATTGTCGCGGGAGCAGTATCACTCACAGTCATCTCGAAACTCTTTTCTGGATTTCATCGAGATGGAGGCGGTTCGTTTGCAATGATGCTTCCCGCATCTACATTAGAGAAGTTTGCAGCCCAGTTTAGTCTCGCTTTATTGGTGCAAATAACATTGATTGTAGCGATTGACATTCTCTATATTATATTTTGTTATAAGGAGAGTGGTCAATTTTGCTCAACATTTACATTTGTTTATTCCAGCAATCAATATTTTAATAATATTGATATGGTTACTGCAACGTTGCAAACAATACTTTTTCAAGCCTCATTCTTCCTTGCTGGTATTATCTTTAAGAAGAGTGCGTTTATCAAATGCTGTGCAATACATGCGGCTCTATTTTTTGTTACAATAATCTATAGTATTTTTGTAGATGTAAAGTTTTTTGATATTTTTAACAATACACACAATCAAATTATATTAGTGATACTAACTATAACGATATATGTTATTGGTTGGCTTCAATTTCGCAAGATGCAAATCAAAAAATGATCCGATGAAGTTTATTGATGGAAAACCGATATACCTACAGATTGTAGAGTATATCTCGGACGAGATTATCGCCAATACATGGCACGAGGGTGAGCGCATACTCTCGGTGCGAGAACTTGGGCAGAGAGTTGGAGTTAATGTAAATACCTGCATGCGTGCATATGAGCAGCTTGTATTACGAGGAGTTATAGAGTCGAAACGTGGTCTTGGCTACAATGTTACAATAGGAGCAAAAGAGTCTATTATCACAGAGCGTCGAGAGCGCTTTATACGAACTACTATGCCAGATTTTTTTCGGCAGATGAAGCTCTTGCATATATCGGCTGAGACAATTATACAAGAGTATGATAAATTTGACGCCGATGCCGAAACAAGATTAATGATATAGATTCTACCTATGACAGTATTATAAGTCATTATTCAGGGTAAACGCACGAAGATAATAGCTTACTCATCGCGCTCATGCCGCGCGGCACCGAGCGCAAGGGTATGCACCAGGTGCTATCTCCGCCCGCCGGAGGCATAAGAAATAATATTTTTCATACGTTTACCCTGAGTCATAATTGAAAATATTAGGTAATCTCGACAACTTGTACTATTTTTGTATGTGATAACTCTACGATAGAGTTAAATCTGAAAATCTATTTAATTTTTAATAAAAATAAAGCAACATGGAGAAAGAAAAAGTATTAGAGGTTATGAGTGCGGCTGGCGAACCGCTTAACGCTAGTAAAATTATTGAACTTTCGGGACTTGACCGCAAGGTAGTAGACAAGGCAATGAAGGAGCTAAAGGCTGATGGTAGTATTGTATCACCTAAACGCTGCTACTGGGAGCCAGCAAAGTAGAGGCTATAAAAAGCGTGAGTTCATTTTTTGAGCTCACGCTTTTTTGCCTCTGGGGTGTATCTTCTCTCTATGCTTGCTTTGTCGGCAGCTACCTAAACACTGCGGAAAATGTCACTCTTTTAGCTTGATTTGAAGTGAGGGTTAGTGAACCGCTGTGCATCTGCATTATGCGTTTTGAGATGCTTAACCCTACTCCCTTACCCTTCTTGCGGGTGGTGAAGAATGGGGTGAATAGGTTTTCTACTACTTCGGGTGGTATCTGTGGTCCGTTGTTGGTTACTTCGACCAAGATGTTTTCATCCTCACGGATTGTCACTTTCACCTCTATTTGCTTTTCGGTGTTGTTCTCTACGGCTTGTACTGCGTTTTTGATTAGATTGACCAGCACTTGTAGCACTTGGTTTTCATCGGCAAAGATCATTGTATCTTCTGGCTCAACTGTGAGCGAGCAGTTTACATCTTCGGGACATAGCAACCCCAATAACTTCTCTAATAGCGGTTTAATCTCGAATGGATGCTTCACTGGTTTTGCAACGGTGGTGAAGCTGCGGTAGTTGTCAACGAATGAAATGAGGCTCTTGTTGGTCTGCACGATGGTCTCCAAACCCTGCTGCATCTCGGGGGTGCGGTTCATCGAAAGGAGCGTTTCGCTAAGCGAGGTGATGGGTGAGAGCGAGTTCATTATCTCGTGGGTAAGCACTCGTGTGAGCTTGCTCCACGTCTCAATCTCCTTACGATCTAAGGCGCTGTCGAGGCTATTTATCGCTACTATTTTTAGCTCTTTGTCGCCAATTGTGGTGAGTGAAGCAACCACCGAATATGCCTTTTCGCCCGACTCCGAGGTTATTGCCACCTCACGAGTTTCGCCATCTATGCACTGTATAATGGCGGTTGATAGCTCTTGCGAAATCTTTGTGATATGGTTTATGTGTGCCAAAATCTCAACTCTCAACAGATCTCTAAGTGCCTTATTTGTCTGGATTATATTGCCGTTTTCATTTAGTATCAGCACGCCTGTATTAAGCCTATCGAAGATATATTCGTAGTACTTCTCTTGCTCTATGGTGCGCTCTCTTGCAGAAGCTAACAGCTCTTTAATGCGGTTGAGCATTGCGTTGAGTGCCATATCTTCTATACTCTTCGCCTCCTCGTTAAACTTAAAAGCATAGTCGCCCGACTCCAAGGCATTGAACATAAAATCGACTTTGTGTTGCGTGCTCCTGTGAAGTGCAAGCACGTGGAAGAATTGTGACACTGCAAGTAGAAAAAAGAATACAGCAGCTATGTAATATCCAAGCCACAACACTCCACAGCACGCTATCATCGCACAACAGAGCACGATGAGAGCAAAAGAGAGGTTTCGAAAGAGACGATACATATCTACTTCTTTTGGAATCTTTTACAGATCGCTACAATAGGATAATATAGAATAATATCACATATAGCAACCGTTACAGCATTAATAGAAAAATCAACTAAAAAACGTTGATCTTCAAATAACAGATCGGCAATATTTAATCCAATAACAGATCCTAAAAAGCCTGTAATAGCTAATGGTAGAAAGTTTTGTTCTTTTGTCATAACATAACAAATTAAATTCATTAAAGTTTATACCTCTTTATCTTATTATACAGCGTCTGCCGAGTAATACCCAATTCAGCAGCTACCGACGACATATTTCCCTCGTTGCGGTGGATTGCAGCCTCGATTGTTTGGCGCTCCAAGGTCTCTAAGGTTACCGCCTCAGAGGTGGTTGCTTGTGGTGCTTCGACTGCTTTTAACAGCAAGTCTCGTGGCTCGATCTGCTCTCTGTCGCAGAGAATTACCGCCTTTTCGATGGTATGTTGCAACTCTCGGATATTACCTGCCCACGAGTGATTCATAAGTGTTGCGGTGGCACCCTTAGAAAAGCTGTTTACCCCCTTGCGATACTTGGTTGCATAGAGCGAAAGGAAGCGCTCAGCAAGCGGTGCGATGTCCTCTTTTCTATCTCTAAGAGCAGGTATTTTTGTTTGAATGGTATTGATACGATAGAACAAATCCTCTCGAAACTTTCCCTCTGCAACCATTTTTTCTAAGTCTTGATTTGTGGCACAAATGAGCCTTACATCAATATCTATTGGGGTGTTACTACCCACCTTGACAACTTTTTTGCTCTGCAACACGGTGAGCAACTTTGCTTGGAGGTGATACGGTAAATTTGCAATTTCATCTAAAAATATAGTTCCCCCATTTGCCGCCTCGAACTTTCCTGCTCTCTCACCCACTGCTCCAGTGAACGACCCTTTGGTGTGACCGAACAACTCACTTTCGAAAAGAGTCTCGGCAATTGCGCCCATATCTACCGTTACGAGTGGCGCACTCTTGCGGTTCGACATCGAGTGTATCTCCTTTGCCAACACCTCTTTACCTGTTCCATTCTCGCCTGTGATTAGGATATTTGCATCGGTTGCGGCAACTTTCGAAATTGTCTGTTTCAACTCCTGCATTGCAGCTGTCTCGCCCCAATACATCGTCGTAGGTGGCACAGCTTGGCGATTCTGAGTGGTCGATGAATATGCCTTTTGTAGTGCTTGAATTAACTTGGTATTATCCCAAGGTTTCACCACAAAGTCGGCAGCTCCTCGCTTGATTGCCTCCACCGCAAGCTCAATATCGGCATAAGCAGTAAAGACCACAACGGGCATATTTTTGTCAATCTTCTTGATCTCTTCGAGCCAATAGAGACCCTCATTACCACTATTCACCGAGGCGGTGAAGTTCATGTCGAGAAGCACAACATCAATCGCCGCAGCACGCAAAGTCGCAGGCAGAGAGTTGGGGTTGGCAAGGGTCACCACCTCATCGAAGTAGGTGGACATCAGCAGTTTTACTGCCGAGAGTATCGCCTTATTGTCGTCAACTATTAATAGTGTGCCTTGCTTTTTCATTCGTGTTGTGAGTTTATCTGTCACAAATTTACCAATTAAGAATTAAAAATAAGAATCAGTACAAAATTTATTTTCTGCCTATTTCGATAAAAGTGTCTAAAATCTTTACACCAGTGTCAAAAAATTAGACACTTTTATTTTAGGGTTATTTTTAAAAGTATTGATTGTTAGTGTGTTATAAGTTTGGCACGCCCTATGTATCAAAATGGTCAAAACCGAAAAATTATGAAGAAATTAGTTCAGATATTAGCATTTGTGGCACTCTCGCTATCATCTCGCGCTGGGACTCCAATGACCTTGGAGGAGGCTCAACGCTATGCTGTGGAGAATAATATCGAGATAAAGATTGAGGAGCAAACTGCCGCCTCGACTCGTCAAGATAGGGTCGAAGCTGTTGCGGCACTCTTTCCATCACTCTCTGCTTCATCGAGCGTCAACAACTCTTATGGTCGCTCGATAGACCCCGAAACCAACACCTATACCACGGTCGGCAATGTCTCAAATTCGTATAACCTCACCACCTACCTAACGGTTTTTAGTGGTTTGAGAAATATCAACGCACTCAAAGCGAGCCGCCTGAAAATGGAGATGAGCGGTCACTCAGTGGCGCAGAAACAAGATGCCGTTGAGCTAAATGTTATGCGTCTATACTTCGATGCCCTCTACTATGGCGAGAGCGCAAAGATAGTGAGCGAGCAGAAAGCGGCAGCCGAAAAGGTGCTTGAGCTCACCACAAAGCAAGAGGAGCTTGGCGTAAAGAGTGCAGCGGATGTTGCCCTCTCAGCGTCACAAGTGGCATCCTATGAATTATTACTCACTCAGCAAGAGAGCCTACATTCGCAAGCTCTACTGAACCTCAAAGAGGCGATGAACTACCCATTTGACGAGGAGTTAATTTTGAGCGATAACAGCTCTATCGAGTCAACAACGACCGCAACAATATTTAACATAGAGGCAAATCCAGAGTATCAAAAAGCCGCTTCGCAAGTAGAGGTAAGCCGCACAAACCTAAAGATTGCACGCGGTAGCTACGCCCCAACCCTCGCTGTGGGAGCAGGCTACAATAACTACTACTTCACGAGCCTTGCCGAAGGCTACACTCCGCCAACCTTCACCTCACAGCTCAAAATCAATTACGGTTATTATATAGGCGCCAGCCTCTCGATCCCGATTTTCGACAACCTTAGTCGTCGCACCACGGTTGCACGCTCTCGCTTTGCGCTTCGCACAGCTCAGTTGGAGCTTAAACGCACTCAGCAGCGAGTAAGCAAAGCCGCCACCGAAGCGATGCTTAACCGCAATAACTCCCTCAAAGAGAGCCAAAGCGCCCACGCAAAGGTCGAGGCATCGGAGTTAGCCAACCAAGCAATGCAGAAGAGATACAAGCAAGGCGCTGCAAGCATAATCGACCTGCAAACAACCAGTAACGAACTACTAAAAGCACGTGCCGAGGAGCTGAGAGCGAGGTTTAATTATTTGATTGAGTGTCGAATTGTGGAGTATTATTTTAATTCATAATTCATAATTCATAATTCATAATTCATAATTCATAATTCATAATTCATAATTCATAATTCATAATTCATAATTCATAATTCATAATTCATAATTATTTTAATGCATAATTTATAATGCATAATTATTTCGACTTTCTAAATCAGCCTTCTAAATTTAAACAATCAATTATGCATTATGAATTATACATTATGCATTAAAAATTAAATACAATGGATATATTAATCGAACAACCCAAAGGATTAAAAGCAATTTTTAGGCTTAAAAATCTACCATACTTTCTTGGTGGAGTGCTACTAATCTTCATCGTGTGGCTCGTGCTACGTGACAATGCGGCAACACTGAAAATCAACGCCAAAACTATCGCTATCGAGACCGTCAAGCAAGGCGAATTCAACGACTATGTACGTATCACGGGTCAAGTGCAACCAATCTCGACCGTGCAGCTCAGCCCCTTAGAGGCAGGAGTTGTGGAGCAAATATTGGTCGAGGAGGGTGCTAAAGTTAAGCGTGGCGATGTGATAGCTGTGCTGAGCAACAACAACCTAAACCTCTCAATTTTGGATAGCGAAGCACAATTAGCCGAGAAGCAGAACTTCCTACGCAACACCCAAATTACAATGGAACAAGAGCGATTGAGCCTCCGCCAAGAGCGCCTACAATTGGAACTCGATGTGAAGCGCAAGCGCCGAACATACGAGCAACAAGAGGAGCTATACCAAAGCGACCTCTCGGCAAAAGAGGATTGGCTCGTCGCCAAGGAGGATTGGGAACTTGCCGTGGCAAGGCGAGATCTGATCTTAGAGCGCCAAAAGCAAGATAGTATCTACCGCTCGGTGCAGGTCGAACAGATGGAGGAGAGCCTTAGGAATATGCGCCAAAATATGCACCTTGTGCGCCAAAGAGTAGATAACCTCCACGTGAAATCGCCTATTGATGGAGAATTGGGCTTGTTAGATGTAGTCTTGGGTCAGTCGATTGCATCGGGTCAGAAGATTGGTCAGGTCAACGATTTGTCCTCTTTTAAGATCGAGGCGCTGATAAATGAGCACTACATCGACCGTGTAAGCAGTGGACTATCAGCCGCTTTTGAGCGCAGTGGCGAAACTTTCGAGACCGAACTTCGGAAAGTCTACCCTGAGGTGCGAGAGGGTCAGTTTCGTGCCGACTTCAAATTTGTTGCAACTCGCCCCGAAAATATTCGTGCAGGTCAAACATATTACCTAAATTTGCAGTTGGGAGCCCCTGCCGAGGCGGTGATAATCCCTCGCGGCTCGTTCTACCAATCGACAGGTGGCAACTACATCTTCGTAGTGGACGAGGCGGAGGGCAAAGCCTACAAGCGCCCCATAAAGATAGGACGCCAAAACCCACAGTACTACGAGGTGGTCGAGGGACTATCACCAGGCGAAAAGGTGATTGTATCGAGCTATGAGCAGTATGGAGAGAATGAGGTGCTGCTGCTTGATTAATGCATAATTATGAATGCATAATTCATAATTGTGCAATAAACACTAAAGACAAAAGCAAACCATTATAAACCAAATAATTATGCATTATGAATTATGCATTATAAATTATGAATTAAAATGAAACAGATATTCAACAACTTCATCGCAACGCTCCGCCGCTACAAGGTGTCGAGCATACTGAACATCTTGGGCTTAGGTGTTGCCTTTGCATCGTTCTACCTTATTATGGTGCAGGTTCTCTATGATTTTAATTTTAACAAAAATATAGAAGATTCTGAGCGCATCTATCGCTTTGAGTTTCAAGACGAGAACGGAGAGTACACGGAAAATATGATTATGCCTATATGTGAAGGAATTTTTAGCGACCAACCGCAAATAGAGAACTTCGCTTCGATTGCTGACCACGGCACTGGTACATACAAATATTTCAAGAATGGTGAAGAAATTACCGTTAGGCTCGATTCTGGAATAGTGACCGATGGTGCTATCTCTCTACTTGGATTAAATATAATCGAGGGGAGTGCGAGTGACTTTTATGAGAATCATAGTGCAATAATTATTTCTCAACGAGAGGCAGAAAAGCGTGGTTTAAAAGTTGGCGATCAGGTTAAAATCGACAATAAAGAGTGTACAATTGTAGCAATATTCGAAACCCTACCTAAGGGTAATGACTTTACACATTATGACTCTTATTACCATATTGGCAAGAGTTTCTATTCTGACTTTAACGAAGCGTCATTTCCCTACTTTGTTCAACTACAAAAGGGGGTAACGCCCGATGATATTGACCTTAGTGATGCAATCTATGAGCTGATCAAATCGGTGCAGCCTGATGCTACTAACGAAGAGATTGAAGAGGCGCTTAATAGTCAATTTAAGTATCGATTGTTACCTATCACAGAGAGTTACTTTGCTGAAAACTGTAAAAACACTCGATTCGAGAGCGGTAATAAGGCAGTGTCTATTTCTTTGTTAATCATTGCAATAATGATTTTAGTGTTAGCTTTTGTAAATTACATCAACTTCTTCTTTGCACTTGCCCCATTGCGTGTGAGGGCGGTTAATGCACGAAAGATTTTTGGTTGCTCTCGAATAAAACTTATATTTAATTTCTTGACAGAATCGTTTGGTCTGGTGGTAATTTCACTCTTCGTTGCTGTATTAATATCTGCCACTGTGAATGATTCAACTCTCTCATCTTGCTTCTCAACTTCTATCGCTTTGACTGATAATATAACAATGAGTTGTTTGATTGGTATAGGTGGCATCATCTTGGCGCTCTTCACTGCACTTTATCCTGCGATATACATTACATCATTCCCAGCAGGTTTTGTTATTAAGAGAGGATTTGGGTCGAGCAAAACTGGTATAGCTCTTCGCAATACTCTACTTGGGTTGCAATTTATGGTTACATTTATCTTTATTTGTAGTGCGGTTTTTATCTGGTCGCAATATCGTTTTATGATGAACTATGATATGGGATTCAATAAAGATAATGTTTATGGCGTGGTATTACCACCCTCTATTAGCGGCAATCTAAAAACTCGTGATAGTTTCAGTGAGGAACTCAAGGCAAACCCAATGATTGAAGATGTTGCATATACTACTGGAGATTTAATTTCGGACTTTAGAATGACTTGGGGTACTCACGCCCTAAGTGGCAAACAGATCGAGACACTGCCGATTACAGTTGTAAGTAGCGAATTTCTAAAGTTTATGGATATTGATATTGTAGAGGGTCGCGATTTCAACCTTAGTGATGAGCGTAGTGGCGCAGGCGTATTTATTATTAACGAAAAGGCGGCAAAGGTATATGACCTATCTTTGGAAGAAAAAATCTCTGGATTTGATGATAGCTATTATGATGTTATAGGAATTTGCAAAGATTTTAATTTTCAGCCTATTGACTCACCTATTGAACCATTTGCATTTTTAATTTTTGAATCAGATTATCCCTATTATCCTAATGTTCTATTCTTCCGTACAACACCAGATGCAGATGTTAAAGAAGTGATTGACAATGTTAAAAAGAGCATTTCAGCTTATGCGCCAGATTATAATGTTTCGGAAACCAATATTCAAGGTTTTGATTCTATGCTCTCTTATGTCTATGGTGATGATGAGCAATTGGCGATCTTGTTAATTTGTTTTACTTTGGTTTCAATCATCATCTCTCTAATGGGAGCATTCGGCTTAGTGCTCTTCGAAACGCAATTCCGTCAGCAGGAGATTGTTATTCGCAGGGTTCACGGTGCTACGGTGCAGGAGATTTTGCTGATGATTAACCGCAAATTCCTCATTATTATTGGTCTCTGCTTCGTGGTGGCTGCACCTGTGAGCTACCTTGTAGTGAGTCGTTGGTTATCAACTTTCGCCTACCATATCCCTATCTCTGCGTGGGTGTTTATAGCTGTAATAGCCATAGTAACCCTAATCACAACCCTAATAGTAACCGTTCAAAGTCTCAAAGCTGCAAACTCAAATCCTGCGGAGCTAATCGGGAAGAATGCGTAACTAATGCATAATTAAGAATGCATAATTCATAATTATGCAAAACAATAACTAAAAAAAGTAAACTATTATAAACCAATCAATTATGCATTATGAATTATGAATTCTTAATTATGAATTCTTAATTATGAATTCTACATTATGCATTATGAATTAAAAATTTACCGCTATGTTAAAAATTAAAGACCTAAAGAAAAGTTTTAAAACGGAACTTGTAGAAACTATCGCTCTTGGTGGCGTATCATTTGAAGTTAAGAAAGGCGAGTTTGTCGCTGTTATGGGTCCTTCGGGTTGTGGGAAATCTACACTCCTCAATATCCTTGGGCTGTTGGATAACCCAACCGAAGGGGAATATGAACTATTAGGGCAAGAGGTAGGCGCACTCAAAGAGCGTGAGCGCACCAAGTTCCGCAAGGGCAATATCGGCTTTATCTTCCAAAGTTTCAACCTTATTGACGAACTGTCAGTCTTTGAAAATGTGGAGCTACCACTAATTTATATGGGCGTGAAACCAAAAGAGCGCAAAGAGAGAGTAACGGCAATGCTCCGCAGAATGGCAATCACCCACCGCTCCGACCACTTTCCGCAACAGCTCTCAGGAGGTCAGCAACAACGTGTAGCGATCGCCAGAGCACTGGTGAGCAACCCAAAGCTAATCCTTGCCGATGAGCCAACAGGAAACCTCGACTCAAAGAACGGTGCCGAAGTAATGCACCTACTAATGGAGCTACACAAAGAGGGCAGCACCATAATTATGGTGACTCACTCACAACACGATGCCGCCTACGCAGGGCGCACTATTAACCTCTTTGATGGCAAGATTGTGGAAGACATCCAAAATTTTATGTAGTTTTGGAAAAACTACATAAAATTTAATGCATAATTAAGAATGCATAATTCATAATTAAAACAAATTTCTTAATATGAATAAAAAAGAGAATATAATTGCTGATAAGAGTAAATCATTTGCTATTAGAGTGATAAAGCTATATCAGTATCTTAAAAGTGAGAGACAGGAGTATGTTTTATCTAAACAACTTCTTAGATCTGGTACAAGTATAGGCGCAAATGTTAAAGAGGCTATACGAGGTCAAACAAAAGCAGATTTTATATCCAAGATGAATATAGCTCTGAAAGAGGCAAGTGAAACAGAGTATTGGTTAGAGCTATTATTTGAAACCGAGTATATTGACAAAAAGCAATTTGACAGTATCTACTCAGACAACCAAGAGGTATTAAAACTCTTAATGTCAATAGTAAAAACAAGTAAAGCGCCAGTCGCCCAATTATGAATTATGCATTATGAATTATAAATTAAAAAGAGATGGAGCACTCTTAAAAGTAGTTCTGCTCGGTGTAGCACTTGCAATGTCGCTCGTGATGTTCTCGAAAGTTTGGTTCGAGAATAGTTATGAGGATTTTGTGCCTGAGCGTGATAGGACGTACAAAGTAACAATCACCTATGTAGATGACGGTAAGTCAAGCGACTATGATAGACTTTCGGGTGGTATCGTAGGGCTTGCAGCCGACTACACACCTCAAATCGAGATGACAACTCGTTTTACTAATTTGGGCGAAGAACTTACTTTTGCTCGTGCTGGGGTCGCCTTCGAGGAGTCTAAGCCAACAACAGCTGGCTCAATCGTAGCTGTCGATACTCTATTCTTCGATATGTTCCCCACTGCAATAACTGGTGAAAATCCCAAAACTACACTTTCAAACATTGGGGGTGTTATGCTCTCTCGTTCGCTTGCCGAGAAGATGAGTGACGATGGCGATCCCACGTCGATGATTGGCGTAAGTATTAAATGTGTGACCAAAAATTATGGCGAGCACGTAGTTAAAGGGTTGTTCGATGACTTCCCTGAAAACTCAGACCTGCACAATATCGAAATTATAGTCCCTATTGATATTATGGGGGATGGTAAAGATGGTGCGCTTGGCAATGACCGCTATGATAGCTATGTTAGGCTCGTCGAGGGAGCCGACATCGCAGAAGTTGAGCAAGCATTTGTAGATGTCAAGGAGAAGAATATGTTTGCTGAGGCTCAGGAGTGGGGCATCAACACAGACGAGTTGGATGTAACATTCCATCTTCAACCCCTATCTGAGTATCACAGCGGACAAACCGACGTTAAAATTATGACCTATATGCTTGCTTCGCTTGGCATTGCTATGCTGCTCATTGCTATGCTCAACTATGTGTTGATTGCAGTAACGGCACTGGTTAAGAGGGCGAAGAATATCGCTACTCGACGTTGCTATGGTGCGCCCACGTGGGTAATCTACAAAATGCTTATTGGCGAGGCATTTATTACACTGTTTCTTTCACTCGCACTTGCTACGTTTATAATCTTTGCACTACAAGAGCAAGTCGAGGCGATTGTGGGAGTGGAGTATAGTGCGCTATTTGGGTGGAACTCTGGAGTGATAGTCGCTGTTGTTTCGCTCTTTGTAGTAGCGGTGTGCGGAGTTTTGCCTGCTGTGCTCTACTCTCGTATTCCACTTGCTGCGGCATTTACTCGCTTCAAGGAGCGCAACGCCAAATGGAAACACGCACTTTTGGCGGTTCAATTTGCTGGGGCAATGTTCTTTGTTTCGCTACTTGGAATCATCGCTTTGCAATATAGGTTTGTGTTGAATCTTGATATGGGTTACAACTACAACAATATCATTGCTGTACAGACTGCAACTCTAACTCCCAAAGAGAGGATTTTACTCAAAGAGGAGTTAAGTAAAGTGGCAGGTGTTGAGACGATGAGTTACTGCTCGTCAGTGCCACTCGATGGTGGTTCGGGCAATGACGCTCAACTTCCAGACGATGAGAATGTACGCTTTAATATTCGTGACTTCTACTCGGCAGACGAGAACTACATTGACCTATTAGAGATCGAGATTGTCGAGGGTCGCAATTTTAGCAAGGAAGCACCCGTAGGTCGTGAAATCTTAGTCAGCGAGAGGTTTATCACCGAGATGGAGAAACAAGTTGATTGGGGTGGAAATGCCATTGGACAAGAGATGTTATTTTCGGAGCATAGCCAAAGTCTCGATGATAGATACACCATTTGCGGAGTATTTAAAGAGATTATTGGAGGTACAGCCTACTCAGAGGATACCAGAGCGCAGGTAATATTCTTTAACCATACTGAAAGCAATAGATATGCAAACTACCTCAATGTTTTAATGATTAAGTTGGAAGAGGAGACACCCGAAGTTACTGCAACAATAAATGAGCTATTAGAGAAATTATTCCCCGAAAAGATGCTATACACCCAGAGCTACACCGAAGAAGTTACGGCAGCCTACTCAGAGAGCCAAAAATTCCGCGATATGGTCTTTTATGCAGGTTTAATAGTCCTCGTCATTACCCTAATTGGACTCATAGGCTACACCCGTGACGAGATTGAGCGTCGCCGAGCCGAGGTGGCAATCCGCAAGATTCACGGAGCAACCACCATGGAGATTATCCAAATCTTTATGCGTGACATTGTGTGGCTCGTTGCGTTCAGCATCGTCGCAGGAGGAGCAGCAAGCTACTATGCCGCAACTGCCCTCTTGGAGATGTTCGCCTACAAAATCTCACTCAGCTCCTGGATATTCACCGCAAGCGCAGTGGTGGTAGTAGCAGTAATCACCGCAGTACTCCTTATAAGCACTCGCAAGGCAGCCGATGCCAACCCTGTGGAGAATCTCAATTAGTTTGGCTCTAAACTTAAAGATAAGAAAAACAACTTACTTAAGGGGACTTCTAATAAGTCCCCTTAAGTTTCTGAAGTCGGTATACAGAGTATTACACTGCGAGTACTAAGCTTACAGTTCAATGATTATAAAATAATTACACATCCCCCGCATTGGTCAAATGGATATATCTTGTTAGATCATTATAGAATGCAGGACAAAATAATTATTGGTGTGCTTTTAATAGTGCTATTGGAGATTAGATTTTATGCTATTGAATTGAAAATATAGTGGTTCTACATTGAATCTAATAGTAAAAAATACCGTTACAAGAGTGCTGTTAAAAATATGACAATAATTATTTTTCACTACTTATGTATTATTTTGTAAAAAAAACGGAATAGTGTTGCATTTAGAGCGACAAATTAATAATTTTGCAGTGTCAGAATAAATTAAAGAATTAAACATCATGATGAACTATATCGTTGGTCTGGGAGAGGCTCTATGGGATGAGCTTCCTGAGGGACGTAAAATTGGAGGTGCACCTGCAAACTTCGCCTATCACATTTCACAATTTGGCTACGACTCAAGAGTTGTTAGCGCTATTGGACGGGATCAATTGGGAGATGAAATGCTTGAATCTTTTGATAAAGGTGGTCTTAAATACCTTATCGAAAGAGTAGATTATCCCACAGGTACAGTCACTGTAGAACTTGATGATGATGGAATACCAACATATCAAATCCGTAGAGGCGCAGCATGGGATAACATCCCCTTTACTCCAGCCTTGGAAGAGTTGGCACGCCAAACACAAGTTGCATTCTTTGGCTCCTTGGCACAGCGTAATGAGGCGTCACGAGCTACAATAAATAGTTTTTTGGATGCAATGCCCGACGAGAAGGGTCGCTACAAGGTTTTTGACGTAAACCTACGTCAACACTACTACACCAAGGAGATCTTGGATGAGTCAATGAAGCGATGCAACATCCTCCGAATTAACGATGAAGAGTTAGTTGCATTGGGTCGCAAATTTGGGTACCCTGGGGCTGACCTAAAAGATAAATGCTGGATACTATTAGCTAAATATAATTTCGAGGTGTTAATTCTAACATGCGGAATTAATGGTAGCTATGTCTTTACTCCTGGCAAGGTCTCATTTGTAGCAACCCCTCAAGTCGAAATTGCCGACACTGTAGGCGCAGGAGACTCTTTCACCGCTGCCTTTATCGCTTCTTACCTAAAGGATGGTGATATTCGTGCAGCACACCGCCGTGCAGTAGATGTATCGGCATATATCTGTACCCAACATGGTGCAACTCCAGAGATTCCAGCTGAAATTTTAGGCCTATAGATAAAACTCTACATTGAAGTGAATAATACACCTAATGCAACACGAATACATATTGCTATATATGGATGTCGAAATAGTGGAAAATCCTCCCTTATCAATGCAATTACAGGAGAGCAAACCTCTGTAGTCTCAGATCTTGCTGGCACTACAACAGACACTGTGGCACGTGCTATGGAGCTACATGGTATTGGGGCTATACTTTTGATCGACACCCCCGGTTTCGACGATGAGGGGGAGATTGGCGCGATGCGTGTAGAGCGTGCTCGACGCACAACTCAGCGGACTGATATCGCGATTTTACTCTGTGAAGAGGGCGATATGACACAGGAGAAGTTGTGGTTTGATGAGCTGCGGAGTCATTCAATTCCGGTGATACCTGTCATCAACAAGATGGATATTCGCGGTAATGTATCGACATTGAAGAGTAGCATTGAATCTCTTTTTGGTGAATCACCTCTATGCTTAAGCGCAAAGAAAGGTATTGATATTGAAGTAATTCGAGAAGCAATACTCCGAAAAATGGAACCTGATTCTACCGAAAGATTCATTACAGCGGGATTAGTTACAAAAGGTGATGTTGTTGTATTGGTAATGCCTCAAGATCCTCAGGCACCTAAAGGTCGACTTATTTTGCCGCAGGTACAGACGCTTCGTGAGCTGCTCGATATTGGTGCGATAACTGTTAGTTGTACAACAACTGAACTACAACAAACATTAAGTTCATTGGCTCTACCGCCAAAACTTATTATTACCGACTCTCAAGTTTTTAAGCAGGTGTATGCGTTAAAACCAGAGCAGACTCTTTTGAGTTCATTCTCAGTATTGATGTCGGGTTACAAAGGTGATATAAGGAGTTTTATCGACGGTGCCAAGGCTATTGAGTCGCTCACCTCTGAATCAAGAGTTTTGGTTGCTGAAGCTTGTGCACATGCTCCCATTACGGAGGATATTGGCCGTGTTAAATTACCACGCATGTTGCGACAAAAGGTGGGGGAAGAGCTTGTGGTAGATGTTGTCGCAGGACGGAACTTCCCAACTGATTTAAGTCCATATTCATTGATTATCCATTGCGGAGGTTGTATGTTCAATCGCAAATATATGATTAGCAGGATAGAACAAGCCAAAAGTGCGGGTGTACCAATAACCAACTACGGAGTCGCCATTGCACACATTAGCGGCATTATTGATAAAGTCGTTTGGTAAATCAAATAAAAAGCATCCAACAATTTGTTGGATGCTTTTTATTTGATTACTTTGTCGCAGCGCAAGCCGATGACTGAGAGGAGGAGGTGCAACAACTACCGCGCTCCACAACCTTAGCTTCAACATCAATCTTACCAAATCTCTCGATAAGCGTCTTAACCTCGGTTTTACTACTATCGTAGCTTACTGTAACCGTTTTTGCTGATAGATCAACCTTAACATCCTTAACACCTTTCTGAGTAGGCAAATAATTCATAATTTTCGCTGTACATTTTTCGCAATTTATATTCGTAATAAATTGTGTGGTTTCAATCTTTTTAGTTACTTTTTTTGGAGCTGCTGAAAGCTCAACTACAGAGAGTGTCATCACCATTGTGACAACCAATAAGATAATCTTTTTCATTGTTTTAGTTTATTTTAGTTTAAATTAGATTTGTTTAAAATAGGCTATATCGAAGTCCAATATAAAATTTACGACCCATAAGTGGTCCCCATACAACCGACGAGTTAAACGCTACTGAGTAGGGATCTGACGAAGATATAATAGGGGTCTCCTGGTAGTAGTTGGCAATATTTTCACAACCAGCATAGATCTCAACGCTACGCACCTTATGGCTCACTTGTGCAAAAAACATGGGATAGGCTGGCGAGTAGCTACTATCATCCAAGCTACCAGTCTGAGTAGGCAGACGCATTGGTCCATTGAGCTGCGCCGTTACATCAAACACCCAACGGCGATAGGGGGTTGCATATTGCAAGTTGAGAAGTGTCTTATACTTACTCACAAGTGGTCGTTCCACCTTCACCGACTCCCCACTCATTCGATTAAGGGTCACCGCGCTATCTGAGTAGCGGTATGTTGCAAAGATGTCTAAACGCTCCACAGGACTCCAATTGAAGTCTACTTGATAGGTGTCGGTATAGGATGACTCATGACTGTTATATATGTATATATTCTCGCTATCCATCTCCTGATCCACTACGACCTGATTGAAAAAATCAGAGCGGAAGTAGTCGAAACTAATAGTTGCATCGGAGGGTTTCACCAAGGTGAAAGTTTGAGTAAGACTTGCCCCATATGTTGCAGCTTTCTCTTGGCTATCACGGAGATTATCCAGATTGATACTACGACCCGTTGCCAAGATTCCAATATTGTCAGTTATAATATTTGATGTGCGGTAACCAAGACCCGCCGACAATCGCAACACAGTTGACTCTCTTATAGCCCAACGTAGATGTGTACGAGGAGTATAGAAGAGACGATCAAAGTAGTCGTTATAGTCACCCCTAACGCCTGCCACCAATGAGAATCTATCATTGGGAGTAAATGTATATTCACTGTAGAGTCCCACCTCATTTTCATCTCTTGAGAGATCAAAAATATTTGAGGTGTCACCGAGCCATGGGGTGTCGTTACATACTTGCTCATTGATATTTTGGAGATACGACGAAGCACCCACCACCAAAAGTGATTTAGGACTAAAATAGTGGTTATAGGTAAGATTTAACGAAATACTATTTTCATTACCATCATATCTATTCAATCCAAAGTATGCCTGCTCATTAAAGTGATCATAGTCGGCAATTAACGCAATACTCGATCTCAATTCGCTATCATTCGTCTCATCGTAGACAGCTGCTCCCAGCGGAGATCCCACCTTAAGAAAGGCGTTTACACCTCGGTTGAGGATCTGCGAACCATAGATATTATCCTCATACATACTACCGCGCATCGAGTCTTCATAGTCGAGATCACCACCTAAACGCTTCTCTTGGAGAGCCCTAAAGCCCCAGCGTATTTGCACTCCATTCTCGGTGGCATATAGCCAGCGATTGGCAAAATTATATTGTTGAACATTTGGCATATCGCGAAAGCCATCACCATTGTGATCCGTTACATGCAGATCTGTATCACCTGAGGCGTGAAAAAGCATCACTGTAGATAAACGACCATCTTTGGTAACCGGAAGAGCTGAAGATAGATTAACCTCGGGACGCAACTCATTGTTGAGAAAAAGGTTAACGAATAATTTTTCAGAATCTGTCGGCTTACGATATTCCAAATTTATTTGCCCTGTCACCGCTTCGTGACCCGCGGTAACTGACGAGACTCCCTTCGAAACTTGAATAGAATTTAACCACATTCCTGGGGTGTAGCTAAGACCATACGGCGCACCTATACCACGCATAATTGGGCGATTTTCATCGAGAATCTGAGTGTATATACCAGCCAACCCCAACATCTTAATTTGTCGAGCACCCGAGATAGCATCACTGTAACCAACTGTAACTGAAGCTGAGTTCTCGAAACTCTCCGCTAAGTTACAACATGCCATCTTGCAGAGTCCCGTAAAGGAGATCATCTCACTCTTGGCTATAGCATCGTATCGTATAAAATTTCCACCAAGGTTGCTATCCACCACGACATCCTCAATATCGACACCCTCGCTTGAGAGCTTAAATCGGATTGGATCACTGCTACCTGTTACTCGAATTGTATCGTTGTGAAATCCCAAGTATGAAGCAACCAAAGTATCATATCCTTTGATGCGGTGGATCACAAACTCTCCTTGAGCATTTGAAGCCTCTCCAACTGTTGTTTCAGCCCACCACACCGAAGCCCCCACAAGAGGATTGTCTTCACTATCATAGACTACACCACTAATATTTTGAGCCAACGCAGCCACACTCGACATGGTGCACAATAATACCAATGATCTTTTAAAAATATTATTCATAGAAATTACATTAGTTGTATAAAAATATAAGACATGCGCAACCCTCACCGAAGTTAAAGGTTGAACATTCAATTTAAATAGTTACTAATGTACTGGTGGTGATTTAAGTGAAGAGGAGATTGGGCTCCACTGGGAGGAGCTAAAAAGGTATACTATCTCTCGCCGTAGAGAGTTAATAACTGAGTCTAAATCAATTAGATTAGAGAGGGAGAACCACGCTAAGGTCAAGGCGACACAAGCCAGCTCATTTAATGCTCTATTATTTGACTCAAAAGAGCTAACATAGATATATTTTCCGCTACTATCCAAGTTATGCATCTGGCAGTTCGGGCTCTTTAGCGATTGTGTATGGTTGAGACATTGCGGCGCGTGGTCGCTACAACTACAACAATGATGCACTTGAGTGGGAAGAAGCTCATCGCAACAACACATAAGACCTGCCGTTAGTCGACAGGCAAATGCCACCACAAAAAGAAGTAGCAAAACAGATGATATATAACGGTTTTTCTTCAACTCAATTAATCCTTTGGCACAAAGATAATAAAAAATAACAATTATCGCAAACGCTACAAATAGTTTTGATTATCTTTGTAGCGATGAAACGAAAGGAACAAAAAGAGAAATTGAGCATAAATGAACTCCTCAAAAAGTATTGGGGCTACGACGATTTCCGCCCTATGCAGCGCGAGATTATAGACTCTGTACTCAGCGGTCACGACACTCTTGCACTTTTGCCTACTGGAGGAGGAAAATCACTAACATATCAGATACCAGCACTTATGAGTGACGGCATCTGCATAGTGATCACGCCCCTAATTGCTTTGATGAAAGATCAAATCGACAAACTCCGTTCGCTTGCTATACCTGCTGTATCAATACACTCAGGTATGTCACCACGACAAATTGAGATCGCCTTTGACAACTGCGTCTATGGCGATATTAAATTTCTCTACGTCTCTCCCGAAAGAGTTGCGACCGAGATGTTTCGATATAGAGTGCAAAGGATGAATGTATCACTGGTTGCTGTCGATGAGGCACACTGCATTTCGCAATGGGGCTACGACTTTAGACCATCATACCTCAAAATTGCCGAGTTCCGCGAACACACGGGATATGCTCCAATGATTGCTCTTACTGCCTCTGCAACAAAGGTTGTGGTTGAGGACATTGAAGAGAAGTTGAAATTTAAAGAGAGTAAAATTTTTAGAGGTAGCTTTGCTCGACCTAATTTGGTCTATGTAATACGACGAACAGAGGATAAAGATAATCAGCTGTTTAGGATTTTGGAGAGCGTCAAGGGCAGCGGTGTGGTCTATGTAAGAACACGTGATGCAGCCGAACAGCTCTCTCAAACGCTCTGTGCTCAAGGCATCGAGTCGACCTACTATCATGGTGGGTTGCCGCATACCGAACGCGCTCTGCGACAAGAGGAGTGGCTGAGTGGTGAAGTGAGGATAATCGTTGCAACAAATGCATTTGGAATGGGTATCGACAAACCAGATGTTCGAATTGTAGTACACTACACCATGTGTGATTCTCTTGAAAATTATTACCAAGAAGCTGGTAGGGCCGGTCGAGATGGACAACGTAGTTATGCCGTATTGTTAGTCGCACCCGATGATAATGCTAAGATTGTCAAACGATTTATGGCAGAGTTCCCTCCTATCGATCAAATTAAAGAGATCTACGATAAGATTTGTTCGTCGCTACAGATTGCCATCGACGATGGTGATATGAGTTCTCACATATTCAATCCATATGATTTCTGTTCCAAAGAGAGGTTATTTAAAGGAACATTGATGAGCGCCCTCAAAATATTAGAGGCAAATGACTGTATGACATTTGTCGATGAGATGGCAAACCCAGCGCGAATTATGTTCTGCGTAAACCGAGACGATCTCTACAAGGTAAGAGTTGACCACAATGACCTTGATCACTTTTTACGCGTAATCCTTAGGCTGTATGAGGGTCTATTCTCTGATTTTAGACAGATAAACGAATTGGAGATAGCACATTGGAGTGGTTATAAACTCGACAAGGTGCAAGATCTACTCAAAAGATTGTGGCAGATGCGACTTATTAGATACGTGCCTGCCAATCAATCCCCAATGATCTATCTCAATTGCGAGAGGCTCGCCCCTGGTTCCATATATATTTCACCCGACACCTACAAAAATAGGCGTGAGATGGCAGAACAGCGTTTTGCGAATATGCTCGCATATTGCGAAAATGAAACAACTTGTCGGAGCCGATTCTTCGAGGATTATTTTAACGTTGATAGCAGCGGTGATTGCGGAGTATGCGATATATGTCTCGATCGCAAACGCCGAGAAAAGAGTGTAAAACTTGATGTCAAGGAGAAGATTTTAGAGCTACTTGCCAAAGAGGGTTTGTTGATATCTGAGATTGCGAAGCTAATAAACTGCACTCCTCAAAGCGTTACAAAAGCAATTGAGGAGCTAATCACAGAGGATAAGATAATACAACTGACAAGTAGTAAGATTGAACTTAAGCCAAGGAGTGCCTTAAAAAATTGAGGCTCTCCTCGCGCAACTGCTCCAAGCGTTTATTCACGCCACCCCACTCTATTTGGAAACAGCTCTCAACAGCTAATTCATCGAAATTGGTGATGATCTGCGACTCAAGACCCAGTAGTGAGAGCAAAGAGTAGAAACGAGTATACCCACGATCAATGTTAGCATAAGCTACAAAAGGCTTATTAAAGATAATGGCAAATACCATCGCATGGAAAGAGTCTGTTACGACGTAATCAGCCTCTATAAAACCTCGTAACCACTGCTCGACAGGTGGCTGGATACGCTCCTCAAGAGGGGCTGTACGATCTTCAACTCTCGAATTAACACTAAACGCCGTAGTTTTGTAGTGAGACCCCAAAGAGCTAACAACCTGACACTTATCATCAGTCATATCCAAAATACTCACAAGCAGTCCTCCTCCCACATGAACACTCGAACCATGAATAATGAGTGATCTATATATATCAGGCGACAACAACAATGTAGGATCAAGCACCAAGGTCGCCTCCCTGCCGAAATGGTGACGACATAGCTCAACACCCGAGAGTTCTCGAAGTGATATTGAGTCAAAATGAGATAGTAAGGAGCCGCAACGAGAATGCTGCTCAGGACTATATTCCCACTGCTCGACTCCAAACGATGCAGCATAGGCGACTCTTTTAATGTCCCAACTGCGAGTAAAATCGAGGTACGCACTCTCGATAGGTTTGAAATATTTGGGACGCCACACTTGGTCGCTTCCCACAACTATCGCATCGAAACAATGCTTAGGAATAAAAGAGAGTGAAAAGAAGTGTTTCAGTTGAATATTTTTAGCGATAAATGACTCAGTATTACGTCGGATAATAACCTTATCGGATAGCATCTGAAGCTCCAATGGGTGCAAATATTTTGCAATAGGAGGCATAATCTTCGATGCAGCTTTTAAACACCATGCAATCGGATATTTAACTATATTTACATAGCGAGGATCTATTCGACAATCTATCAGAAAAGCATCATGCCCCATACTACGCAAAGAGTACTGCAAGGCATAAGCTTGCAGTACTCCTCCATAGTTAGTATGTAGCGGTAGGGTTAAAACACCTATCTTCATAATTTATCGAAACTAAGACTAACCCAAGTACGACTTAAGCAGTTTACTGCGAGACGATTGACGCAAGCGACGAATCGCCTTCTCCTTAATCTGGCGGACGCGTTCACGAGTAAGGTCAAACTTCTCACCAATCTCTTCGAGTGTCATCTCTGAGCAACCAATACCGAAGAAGTAGCGAATGATATCACGCTCACGGTCTGTAAGAGTCTCAAGAGCGCGGATAATCTCAGTAGATAAAGATTCGTTGATAAGACCTCTATCTGCATTTGGAGAGTCACCATTGACCAAAACATCAAGGAGGGAGTTATCTTCACCATCAGCAAATGGAGCATCTACAGAGACGTGACGACCTGCAACGCGGAGGGTATCGGCAACCTTCTCCTTTGGCAAAGAGAGCTCGTTTGCCAACTCCTCTGGCGAGGGAGCACGCTCATACTCCTGCTCAAATTTAGCGAGTGCTTTATTGATTTTATTGAGCGAGCCTACCTGGTTGAGGGGCAAACGCACAATACGCGACTGCTCAGCGAGAGCTTGTAGAATAGATTGACGAATCCACCAAACAGCATACGAGATAAACTTAAAACCACGAGTCTCA
>JAWXTF010000011.1:0-72359 GCA_044433965.1 Rikenellaceae bacterium
AAGAAAGACAGAGAAGCGCACAGAAAGCAAAATAAGCGCACAACAAGAAAGACAGAGAAGCGCACAGCAAGCAAGCAAACAAACAAGAGAAGCGCACAGCAAGCAAGAAGGTGCGCCCGCCGGAGGTAGTAAGAAATTATATTTTTCGTACGTTTACCCTGAAACTACACTTAGAGAGTTAGGTATTTTCAAAATATTTATATATCTTTGCAAAGAGCTATTTTAAATTTTTTAACAAAAGTCTAATCCTATATAATAATCAACTATGTCAAAAGGAGTTATCATTGAACGTTCGAGTCGCTTAGATGGAATTGGTGAATACTATTTCTCAAAGAAGCTACGTGAAATCTCAGAGATTGAGGCTGCTACAGGTCGCCAAATCATCAAATTAGCTATGGGTAGTCCTGATCTACCACCAGCACAAGCAGTTATTGATCGTCTCTCTGCTGAGGCGCAACGCCCAGATGTTCACAAATACATGTCATACAAAGGTGAGCCTATCTTGCGTAAAGCATTTGCGGACTGGTATAAAAAATGGTACGATGTAGAGCTTGATTTCGCGACTGAGGTGCTTCCTCTTCTTGGTTCTAAGGAGGGTATCATGCACATCTCAATGACTTTCCTTTCGAAAGGCGACAAAGTGCTTGTTCCAGACCCAGGTTACCCAACTTACTCAGCTGCTGTGCGTTTGGCTGGTGGCGAGATGGTGACTTACGCTCTCAACAAGGCTAATGGCTACACTCCAGATTTCGAGGCAATTGAGGCTGCTGGCTTGGAAGGAGTCAAGATGATGCTTATAAACTACCCAAATATGCCAACAGGTCAAACTCCTACTCCTGAGCTCTTCGAGCAGATCATTGAGTTTGGTCGCAAGCACAATATTCTTATAGTTCACGACAACCCATATAGCTTTATTCGTAACTCTAAGCCAGTGAGTATCATGTCTGTAGAGGGTGCTCGTGAGGTTGCTCTTGAGATGAATTCACTCTCGAAGGGTCACTCTATGGCAGGATGGCGTGTAGGTGTTGTAGTAGGTAAAGAGGAGTGGATTGACTCAATCCTAACATTTAAGTCAAACATGGACTCTGGTATGTTCTATCCAGTTCAAGCGGCTGCCGAGACTGCATTGGCATTGGGTGACGAATGGTTTACCGAGCTTAATGACATCTACCGTGCACGTGAGCGTCAGGGCTATGCGATACTCGATACTCTTGGTTGTAAATATCGTCCAAACCAAGCAGGTCTATTTATTTGGGCTGAGCTTCCCGAGGATTACGAGGGTGATAGCTTCCAATTCTCAGACGAGGTGATGGAGAAAACCGATGTATTCTTAACTCCAGGAGGTATCTTTGGTAAGGAGGGTATTCGTTATATTAGAATCACACTTTGTTGTCCTGAGCAGTTGTTAGAGAAGGCTGCTAAAGCAATTGCTGCCGCTTACGCAAAATAAAAAAGCACGTTTTTCGTGCGTTTACCCTGGCTTGGCTGCAAGCAAAAAAGAGAGGCTATATGAAATTAATTTTCATATAGCCTCTCTTTTTTGCGTTGAGGTGATTACTCCTCAACAAAAGCATCTTTTCCTAAACCACAAATTGGGCAAACCCAATCTTCTGGGATATCTTCGAATGAGGTGTTTGGTGCAATTCCAGCATCAGGATCACCTACTTCTGGGTCGTAAACGTAGCCACAGGGCTCACATACATATTTTTTCATAATTAAAAAAGTTAAATTGTTTATAATTGATACGTGCCAAAGTGTTTTAAGAACTGGGTTCTCATCACTGAGTCGCGGTGTTCATCGCTTTTGCTGTTCATCTTGGCGCGGAACTCTTCGATTGAGTCGAAGCCCTGTTTTGATTGCCAAGCTGCAATCTGTTCGAGTGTAGTTGAGATCCACGCCTCAACATCTTTACCTTGACGGTAGAGTGTGCTGCATACCTCAACTGCTGCTGCGCCTGCCAAGATTGATTTAATGATGCATTCGCCACTTTGAGCACCTCCCGAAAGAGCCAGTGAAGCCTTTGGTACGGCTGCCGAAACGATAGCCGTGTGGCGAAGAGGTGTCGCAAAATCAGCTCTCTCACTGAGTATAGCGCCATGCGTATAGTTCATTGTATTGATGTCAATATCTAATGGGTATGCTCTATTGAAGAGTACAAAGCCGTTGATGCCGCACGCCTCAAGACGCGAGACAACGCTTACATGATTACTCAACTGAGCAGATAATTTCATTATCAACGGTAACTTAACGACCTCTCTAACGGCTTTAGCAATTGCGATGTGACGGCGCTCTAACTCTCCATCTTCGCTCATAAGCCCCGATTCGACAGTCATCACATTGAGCTCTAAAGCATCTGCGCCAGCAGCTTCAATTGCGCGAGCGTACTCGATCCACTCACCATTGTTAGCGCAATTAATGCTTGCTATGATTGGTGTTGAGCCGCAAAGGGCTTTGCTCTCTTGAATCAAAGAGATGTAGCCACTTAGTGCATTAGAAGCGATGTAGGCTTGCATATAATCTGCCGCCTCGGTGTGTTCTGCTGCTTGGCTCAATGCAGCGCTCTCGCGGATGATATCCTCTTCGAAAAGCGATTTGAGGACGATGGCTCCAACGCCAGCTTTAGCCAACATCTCATTGCTCTTAGCAGTTCCCGTAAGGCTGCAACTTGCCGCGATAATTGGGTTGCTTAGTTCGACGCCAGCGAATTGAGTTTTGATATTATTTCCCATTAATAGTGAAGTTTTATTATTCTTATAATAGGCAAAGATATAAATTTTTTTGCATTGTTGTTATCCTATTAATGTTAGAATCTCTTTAAATTTCTCTTTTTATCACTATTTTATACTCTTCGAGATCTTTGAATGAGGTAATATATCTTGGTCTATCCACATATTACCACCAATTATCGAGTCGTGACCTATAGTTATACGGCCCAAAATTGACGAGTTGGAGTAGATTCTTACGTTATCCTCGATTATTGGGTGACGTGGAATATTGATCACATTGCCCTCTTCGTCGAACCTAAATCCCTTGGCTCCAAGTGTCACACCCTGATAAACAACAACATTTTTGCCAATGATTGAGGTCTCCCCAATCACCACACCTGTGCCGTGATCTATTGCAAAGTGGCTACCAATGGTTGCTGCGGGGTGAATATCAATTCCACTCTCGGAGTGAGCCAATTCGGCAATGAGCCGCGGAATGATAGGTACCCCCAAGCTGTGAAGGCTGTGCGCTATGCGGTGGTGTGTCATTGCCACAATCGAGGGGTAGCACAACACAACTTCGGCATAAGATGTAGCAGCAGGATCAGCCTTATACATAGCCTCTACATCGGTTGTAAGTAGCTCTTTGATCTCTGGAATCGAGCAGATAAAGAGTGTGGTAAGTTGCTCAATTGAATCAGGCGACTTTGAGGCAAGACCCTTGAAGTGCATTGCCCGCTTGATTTGGTCGCTAAGTAATATATCTATCTTTTCGAGATTTATCGCCACTCGGTGATGTGTCATATCCTCACTACAGTCGAGTAGATACTCCGGGAATATCACCTCCGATATTAGCCGCACGATCTGCGATAGCACACTCTTTTGTGGCGGGGTGTTGCTCGCTTGCCAAAGTGAACTACAACGCTTACTCTCTGTAAGTCGAGATAGAGTCTCGTAGATTATTTTATCTCTATTGTTCATATCTTTCCTTGTCTTATATATTGTTGTTTGGCACGCGATCAAACTTCAAAAAGCGAAGTTGAGAGGTATCTCTCGCCACTATCTGGAAGGATTACAACAATCTCCTTGCCGCGGTTTTGCTCCTCTTGACTTAGCTGTAGTGCTGCCGATAGTGCTGCTCCTGCCGAGATTCCAACTAATAATCCTTCGCTCCGGGCTACACTTCGAGCTGCCTCCATCGCCTCTTTGCCCTCTACCTTTATCACTCTGTCAACCATCTGTGCATTGTAATTATCTGGTACAAATCCTGCTCCAATCCCTTGAATGGGGTGTACTCCAGCCTTTTCGCCCGACAATACAGCCGATGCAGAGGGCTCCACTCCTACAATCTGAATCGAGGGGTTTAGCTCTTTGAGTCGTGCTCCAATGCCGCTCACAGTGCCTCCTGTGCCGACTCCTGCCACTACTATATCGATCTTGCCTTTGGTGTCGCTCCAAATCTCTTCGGCTGTGGTGCGGTAGTGAGCTGCTGGATTGGCTGGGTTGGCAAATTGGTTGAGGATGACCGACCCCACTATCTCTCCTTGCAGCTCACTTGCACGTTCTATTGCACCTGTCATACCTTTGACACCTGGCGTAAGATGCAGCTCAGCACCCAGCGCTGAGAGTAACTTTCGTCGTTCGAGGCTCATCGTTTCGGGCATAGTCAATATTAGTCGGTAACCACGAGTCGCAGCCACCATTGCTAAACCTACCCCCGTGTTGCCACTTGTGGGCTCTATAAGTGTAGACCCGCTCTCTATCGCTCCGCTCTCTTCGAGCTCTTCAATCATCGAGAGAGCCACACGATCCTTGATGCTGCCAGCAGGGTTGAACGATTCAACTTTTGCTATTATATTGGCTTCCACTCCTCTGTTTGCTGTAAATCTATTGAGTCTCAAAAGTGGAGTTTTGCCAACTAATTCCGTAATGGAGTTTGCTATCTTTGTCATGTTTGAGTCGTTTATTGCTTGGGTGAATGTGTTGTTGCAATCTACTTGTGTCTCTTAG
Source organism: Rikenellaceae bacterium (assembly GCA_044433965.1). Lineage (GTDB taxonomy): Bacteria > Bacteroidota > Bacteroidia > Bacteroidales > Rikenellaceae > Alistipes. The sequence goes on from JAWXTF010000011.1 coordinate 4,716, forward strand.
CCAACTCCTCCTCGATGTCGGCAAGGGTCATCCCCTTCGCTGCAAGCAATACCAAGTAGTGGTACATTAAATCTGAAGCTTCGTAGAGCAATCTTTCGTCATTGCAATCTATCGCCTCTATCACGGTCTCTACCGCCTCTTCACCCACCTTTTGGGCTATCTTGTTGATTCCCTTGTTGAATAGGTGTGTGGTGTAGGAACCCTCAGGCATCTCTGTGTGGCGACGTTGGATAAATGAGTCGAGGAAACGGATAAAGCCCTCATTCTCACGACCTGCGAAGCAACTTGTGGTGCCTTTGTGGCATGTTGGTCCAATCGGATTTACTCTTATTAAAAGTGTGTCATCGTCGCAATCTTTAGCTATTGAGCAGATATTTAAGAAATTACCACTCGTTTCGCCCTTGGTCCAAAGACGCCCTTTGGTGCGGCTAAAGAACGTAACCTTACCCTCGGCTACACTCTTGTTGTATGCCTCTTCGTTCATGTAACCCAACATCAACACCTTTAGTGTGCTGTCATCTTGTATTATTACGGGTACCAGACCCTCACAACTTTTCTCTATCGAAAGTTCACTAAATTGAATCATAATCGTACTACTATTTTTTGTTCTTTTAACTCCTCTTTTAATCGCTTCACTGTGATCTCGCCATAGTGAAATATGCTTGCTGCAAGTGCTGCATCTGCCCTGCCGCTGCTCAGCACGTCAGCAATATTTTGTACCGAGCCAGCTCCTCCCGAAGCTATTATTGGAATCGAAAGCTCCTCGCTGAGTGCCGCAAAAGTATCGCACGGATAACCATTACGAGTGCCGTCGTGATCCATCGAAGTGAATAGGATCTCGCCTGCTCCACGCTCTTGGGCTTCACGCGCCCAACTAAATAACTCTTTGTCGGTTGGTGTGCGTCCGCCATGTGTTGTTACTACCCAGCGACCATCTATCCGCTTGGCATCTATCGCCACAACCACAAACTGGCTACCATACTTTGCCGCTAAATCGCTTATAAGCTGTGGGTTTTTGACTGCTGCCGAATTTACCGAAACTTTGTCGGCTCCCGCTTTGAGCAACCCTCCGGCATCCTCCACAGTCGATATCCCGCCACCAACCGTAAATGGAATGTTTATCGCTTCGGCTATACGCTCCACAAGCTCTGTGAATGTCTTGCGACCCTCGTGTGTTGCGCTAATGTCGAGGTATACCAACTCGTCGGCACCCTCCTCGGCGTAACGTCGTCCAAGCTCCACGGGATCACCCACATCTTGAAGCCCAACGAAGTTTATGCCTTTGACTGTCTTACCATCCTTGATGTCGAGACAGGGTATAATTCTCTTTGCTAACATAGCTACGCTTCGGCTAATTTGGCGAGTGTCTCAAACGAAATTCTACCCTCGTAGATAGCTTTACCCACAATCACACTTCTTAGGTTGAGCAGATCGAGTGCTTCGATATCTGCAAGCGACGAGATACCACCGCTCACCGTGATGTCGATATCGTGGAACCGCTCCTGAAGCGAAGTGTAGAGTGGTGTAGAGGGACCTTGCAGCATACCATCCTTGGCTATATCGGTACAGATTACTTGCGAGAGTCCAGCTCCGCTGAAGCGCTCTATAATCTGTTCTACACCTACCTCCGATGACTCTAACCAACCGCCAATTGCAACTTTACCATCTTTGGTGTCGGCACCCAATATAATCTTCGATGCACCAAACTCAGTGAGCCACTCTTCGAATAGTTCGGGATTGGTAACTGCTACACTTCCGCAAATGGCACGTGAGGCGCCAGCATTAAACACATCGCGAAGTGCGTCATGACTCTTGATTCCGCCACCTAACTGAATGTCGAGATTGGTGCGAGTAGCCACCCTTTCGACCACACGCAAATTGATTGGATGTTTACTCTTGGCGCCATCGAGATCTACCATGTGTAGACGTTTGAGTCCACACTCTTCGTAGCGTAGAGCCACCTCCAATGGGTCTTTGTAGTAGGAGCTTTTTTGGTCGTAGTCACCACGTGTTAGGCGCACGCACTCTCCGTCGATAATATCTATTGCTGGGATTATTGTTATCATAATCTTAAGAAATTATTTAATATTTTTTCGCCTACCTCGCCGCTCTTTTCGGGGTGAAACTGTGTACCATAAAAGTTATCACGGTTGAGAGCTGCGCTAAACTCTGCGCCATAGGCTGTTGTGGCAATTGTCTCTGCGCATAATTCGGGCGCGAATGAGTGCACGTAGTAGATGTAGCTGCCCTCTGCAACCCCCTCGAATAGTGGAGATTGAAGCTTCTCGATACTATTCCAGCCCATGTGAGGAACCTTAAGCGTGCTATCAGCCGAGAATTTGCGTACACTGCTATCGAATATTCCCATACACTCAGTGTTACCCTCCTCGCTGTAGCGGCACATAAGCTGTACACCAATGCAGATACCCAACACTGGTTGAGTTAGCGACTTTATGACCTCCACCAAACCTCGCTCCTGTAGCTTGCACATAGCGCTTTGAGCCTCTCCCACACCAGGTAGCAGCACCTTTTCGGCAGCCATAATCTGTTTGGGGTCATCCGTAACACAGAATTGAGCACCGAAGCGACTCAGTGCGTTGGCTACCGAGCGTAGGTTGCCTGTGTCGTAATCTATAATTGTTATCATTACAATATTCCTTTGCTACTTGGTAACTCAAAATTGAATCTTTGACGTGCAATTGCGGCACGCAGAGCCCTTGCAAATGCCTTAAACACCCCTTCGATCTTGTGGTGTTCGTTCTCGCCTACCGCCGAAATATGTAGGTTGCAGTGGGCTGCCGAAGCGAAACTCTTGAAGAAGTGTTTGAACATCTCGGTTGGTGTGTCGCCAATCATCTCACGGTTAAACTCAACATTCCAATCGAAATCGATTCTGCCGCCAAAATCTATCAGTGTCATCGCACGACACTCATCCATCGGAAGCGCAAAACCATAACGCCCAATGCCACGTTTGTCGCCCAGAGCCTTACGCACAGCCTCACCCAACACGATTGCTACATCCTCCATTGTGTGGTGCTCGTCGACATTAAGGTCCCCCTCTACATCCACAACGAGTGACACTCCAGCGTGGTATACAATCTGCTCTAACATATGGTCGAAGAAGTGCAGCCCAGTCGAGATCACCGAATCGAGCCCCCCGTCAAGGTCGAGAGTAAGCGATATCTTGGTCTCCGAGGTGTTGCGCTCCACTGACACCCTACGCTCCCCAAGGCGAAGCATGGTGTAGATCTCATCCCAATCTTCGGTTATAAGCACACATGTCTCTTCGAGTCCCTTCTGCGCAAGTATATTTCGTCCTGCTACACGTTCGTGCAGGAAGATAGCTTTGGCTCCTAAGTTTTTGGCAAGCTGCACATCTGTCACTCTGTCGCCAATCACATAGCTCGAAGCCATATCGTACTCCCCTGTGAGATATTTGCCAAACATACCAATATTTGGTTTGCGGTTCTCAGAGTTCTCTTCGGGCAGTGAGGGGTCAATCAAGATGTCGCTAAATACAACACCCTCATTATATAGCGTTTTGAGCATCTTGTTTTGAGCTCCAAAGAATGTCTCCTCGGGGAAGCTCTCAGTGCCCAAGCCATCTTGGTTGCTCGCCAACACAAGTTCGATTTCGAGCTTTGCTATGCGGCTCATGGCTGTGATTGCACCTGCCTTAAACTCCAACTTTTCGAGACTGTCGACCTGATAATCTACTGGTGGTTCAACTATTAGAGTTCCATCACGATCTATAATCAATACTTTTTTCATAACAAATTTATCTTTTCGATTAAACGGTTATTTTCCTCTGGCGTTCCTATTGTAATTCGCAAACATCCCTCGCAGCCTCTCACTCTGGAGCGATCTCTTACGATTATACCCTCTTCTATTAGTGCGTTGTATACCTCTGTGGCGTCCTCCACCTCGACAAGCAAAAAATTTGCATCGCTCGGAAAGATATGCTTCACAATCCTTGCCGACGCTATCGCCTCGGCAACTCTCTCACGCTGCTCTACAATCTCGTCTACTACATCCTCAATTGGCGAAAGAAGTAGCTCACTCACCAACTTTTGGGTCACTATATTTATGTTGTATGGATACTTCACCCTCGACATCAACCCAACGATATACTCCGAAGCAAACGCCAAACCGAGTCGCAATCCTGCCATTCCCCAAGCCTTCGAAAGAGTCTGCAATACAACCAAATTTTCGAACTGGGGGAGTCGATGCAAAAATCCACGACTTGCCGCAAAGTCGATATAAGCCTCATCGACCACAACTATACCATTGAAGTTATTGAGTAGCCACTCCACATCCTCCTCCGCCAACAAGTTAGCAGTAGGATTGTTGGGCGAACACAAAAATAGCAGTCTACTTTGAGCATCACTTGCCTCGATTATAGCCTCACAGTTGAGCGAAAAATCACTATTGAGAGCTACTTCACGCATCTCCACACCATTGATATCTGCCGAAACTCTATACATTCCGTAGGTTGGCGATATTGAGATCGCATTGTGAACCTTCGGGTCACAGAAGATTCTAAAGAGCAGATCTATAGGTTCATCGCTACCATTACCAATAAAAATATTCTCTACTGGAATAGCTTTAATATCAGCTATTTGTGCTTTAAGTGCTCTTTGGTGAGGATCTGGATAGCGGTTGTAGCCACTCTCGTATGGGTTTTCGTTGGCATCGAGAAAGATGCCTAATTCGCCTCCTTGGTAGTCGTCTCGTGCGGTAGAGTAGGGCGCCAAGTTGCGAATGTTTGTTCTCACTAACTCTTCTATCTTCATCGCTAAATCTCTTTTAATCTTATTGTTACAGCGTTGCGGTGTGCCGACAACCCTTCGGCTGAAGCCATCGTCTCTATCGCTCCACCAATTGCTTTGAGCCCCAACTGCGAGATCTCTTGAATTGTTATCTTGCGCATAAAGCTATCGAGATTCACTCCACTGTAGGAGCGTGCCCAACCATAAGTTGGTAGGGTGTGGTTGGTGCCAGAGGCGTAGTCGCCAGCACTTTCGGGTGTGTAGTTACCAATAAATATGCTTCCTGCGGCGGTGATCTTGGCTGCTACCTCCCAAGGCTCTGTCATCGAGATTATTAGGTGCTCGGCAGCGTAGCCATTGGCAAACTTTACTATCTGTTCACGACTCTCTAAAACTACTATTCTACTATTTTCTAACGCCTTCGAAGCTATCTCCGAGCGCTCTAATTGGGCTAATTGGCTTGCTGTACAATTCAATACTTCGTTGGCAAACTCCTCCGAGTCGCACACCAACATCGCTTGACTATCTGCTCCATGTTCGGCTTGCGAGAGTAGGTCAGAGGCAACGAAAGCAGCCTTTGCGCTCTTGTCGGCAATCACCAATACCTCCGAAGGACCAGCTGGCATATCTACCGCCACTACACGTGCCGAAAGTTGCTGCTTCGCCTCGGTCACATATTGGTTACCGGGTCCAAATATCTTATCGACCGCCGGTATGCTCTCGGTGCCAAATGCCATTGCGGCAATCGCCTGAGCTCCGCCAACCTTAAATATCTTATCGACGCCACAAAGCTTAGCCGCGTAGAGAATTGCAGGTGCCACCGTGCCATCCTTCGAGGGAGGAGTTGAGAGAATCACCTCTCGACACTTAGCTATATTGGCAGGTAGAGCCAACATCAGCACAGTCGAAAAGAGTGGTGCCGAACCGCCAGGGATGTAGAGTCCTACACGCTCAATAGGTATCGCTCGTTGCACGCAACGTACCCCCTTGGTTGTCTCTATATCGACATCTGGGTGGTGTTGTGCAGTGTGAAAGCGGCGTATATTGTCGGCAGCGAGTGCCATAGCGCTCTTTAGTGAGTCGCTGATTTGAGCCTCGGCGGCTGCTATTTCGGCTTCGGTCACCTCCAATGCGTCGATCTCTACTTTGTCTATGCTTAGCGCCAAGCGTCTGAGTGCGGCATCTTTGTCTGTTCGCACCTGCTCTATTATATCTGCCACAAGAGGAGCTATCTCGTTGCGCTTAGCCAATGGACGAGCCATCAACTCTTGCCACTTGTCGTGGGGTGGGAGAGTATATATTTTCATTATTCAATCATCTTTTCGAGTGCGAGAACCAATATATCTTCGGCACCTATCGCCTTGAGCTCTTCGATCTTCGACCAAAGGTCACGTTCGCTAATTACTACATGTATAGAGCACCAACCCTCTTGCGCAAGTGGCAGAATAGTTGGTGACTTCATCCCTGGTAGGATCTTCACCGCCTCCTTAACTCTCTCTTGGGGCAAGTTGAGCAACACATACTTCATGCCTCGGCTACGCTCTACGGCAGCAATGCGGAAGAGAATCTGGTCGAGAAGTTGACGTTTCTCGGCACTAAGCGACTTCGAGGCTACTATCACCGCTTCGGATTGAAGCGCAACCTCTACCTCTTTGAGTCCATTCGAGACGAGTGTACCTCCCGAGCTCACGATATCGAATATTACGTCTGCCATTCCTACCGAAGGTGCGATCTCTACCGAACCAGCGATCTCGTGGATCTCAGCCGTGATGTCGTTTTTATCTAAGAATTTACTTAATATCTTGGGGTAGGAGGTAGCAATGCGTTTGCCGTTGAAGTATTCGACACCACAATAGTCGTCAGCTTTGGGAATAGCCAACGAAAGTCGGCAGCGCCCCCAACCCAACCAATGGACAATCTCGACATCAAAATCTTTCTCCTCGACCTCGTTGAGACCAACTATACCAATGTCGGCAACGCCCATCGCCACAGCTTGTGGGATGTCGTCGTCGCGTAGGTAGAGAGCCTCCAGAGGGAAGTTATCACTCACGGTAAGCAGCTTGCGTTTGCCCGATTCGATGTAGATACCTACCTCGTTGAGCAGTGCCATGCTATCTTCGTTGAGGCGACCTTTCGCCTGAATTGCCAATCTAATCATTACAAATAATATTAAAAATTATCGAAATAGTAATAGTTAATAATAACGGCTGGTAAATATCGAATAAATTGTAAGTTATTAGCTACTACTGTAGTTAAGACTACTTTACAAACATACAAAAAAATATCTATCCTTGTATATTTATCTATGAAATTTTTTTAATAACTTAGAATCTGTTTAAGTTTTTCTCGCTATAATTGCTAAGAGAGAAAAGCAAAGTGACAGATCCTTAGCAAAAAAGAAGAGAGAAATTTAAACAGATTCTAAACCCCTAACATATACCAAGTACTGATATATATTAGGGGTTAATAATACTCCGCAAAGGGGAGGAGTTAATTATAATTCGATCACAAACTTGTCGTAATCCATCAATTCGCCATCGACATACGCTTCGTTTTCGATAGTTGGTTGCTCTAATAGGTCTATGTGTTCGAAGTTGTGAACATATCGCAAGTCATAAGTTTTGCCAGTACCTAAGTCGAGCGTAAGGTCCATGTCGTAGGAGTAGTATGCTGCAAACTCGCCAAAACTTAAATAATTATTACCATACGGAGAGTCGTAGTGTGTCAAACCATCGAATACAGCAAGACACTCTCGTGTAACAATAGGCTCTGCACCCTTGCCGAGTCCGTAAGTGTTGCCGTCGTATGTTATCGTTATTTCGTTGTCGAGGATATTTCCGTCGACACTCTTGTCGAGCAGATCTTCCCCCTTGTCATTAACTACAGATATATCGAGGGTCATAGGTGTATAATCCCAAATAATATCATCATATTTATCGGTTGTGACAATGGTTATATAATCATCTTCGACCTCTTCATCATTCAGATAGTAAGTCGTCTTTCCTTCCGCCTCTCCGTTTTCGTTACGCTTAAACTCTCTGGTCATCTTGATGGCGAAAGAGCCACCATTGCTCATGTATAGAGTCATGTTTGACGTGTAGTTATCTTCAGCATCAAATTCGCCAAATGTCAAGTGAACATCCTCTCCAGTTTCAGTTTAAGCGAGTCGTAATCCGTCGAATGTGACTTCATCTGTGCGACTTGCATCAGCCTTTACTAACTCATATACACAATCATTAAAAGTCATTTCAATATCATAATCAAGGACATTGCCCTTATATGATTCATCTAATATATTTTTGCCATTTCTATTGACTACGAATATATTCATCACAATTGGCGATGCCTCCACCACATCGGTAGTTGGTTCATTATTATCAGTTTTCTCACATCCAGAAATTGCTGCAATAGTGAAGATTACAAGAAATAAAAATAAAGATTTTTTCATAATAAAATTAAAATTTATAGTTAAACAAAATCCATCACATTTGCAAATGTAGTAAATACTATTTAAAAAAACGAACACTTGACTATATTTCTTAGGGTTAATACATGAAAAATATTATTTCTTATGCCTCCGGCGGGCGGGGATAGCACCCCCGCGGGTGCATACCATTGCGCTTTGGGCTTTAAATGCCAAAGTCATTTAAAGCCAAGGCGAAGTTCACCTCGCTGAGGTGTTGGTGGCAACCGCAGGTTGATATCGCTGCAATTCAAAAGTCAAAAACAGAGTTTTTGGATCTAAACTCAAACTTGGTGCCAGCGCAGTAGGAGCGCGATAAGTAAGGTAGCAATTAGCTTCAGCGCAAACAGCTGTTTTCCAAACCCTTAGAACTTGATAGGAAAATTATCATAGTCACCAAAAAAATTAATATTAAAAAAACTAAAAAAATATTTGCACTATCAATAAATCTACGTATTTTTGCGCCCAAAACAAAATTTTGACACATCACCTAACATGGAGAATTTTAAACAGGATCAAGACACCCTGCTTCTCAGACGCAAGCTCTACCTTTTGCTTAGAGCTGGTAAACTATTAATCGAAAGTGCTGCCGACACCAATCGTGTTGAGCGCAATATGAAACGCGTGGCAGCATTCTTGGGTATTCCCGAGGATAAACTCCACATCGATATTCGTTGGACAATGCTTATAGTAAATGTTAGTGACGAGAGTCACTCATTTTCAAAATTCCAGAAGTGCGAGCATCATGGGGTCAATATGACCACTATCACCGACATCAGCCGCCTTTCGTGGAGAGCGATTGAGCAAGATTACTCGATTGATCGATTCGAGGAGGAGTTAGAGGCAATTGCCACGCGTCCGCGAAACTATCGTCCCTACTTAGTGGCTATTGGAGCTGGGTTTGCGTGTGGTGGATTCTGCAAACTTTTTGGATGTGATTGGATTGCTTTTCTCATTGCATCGCTATGTGCCTTCGTCGGATTTAGAACCAGAGCTCGATGTTTCGAGTTTGGTATCAACCACTATGTAAGTATTGCTATCGCTGCCTTTGTCTCAACATGCATGGCTTTCCTATCAACATTTATGGATATCTCGTCAACTCCATATCATCCCCTGCTGGCGTGTGCTCTCTTTTTAGTTCCGGGAGTTCCGCTTATCAATTTTGTTGACGATATGATCGACAACTTCCTATTAGTAGGTATGACGCGTGCTTCAAACTGCATGATGATAATTGGATCAATGACATTTGGTATCACCATGTCATTGGGATTGTCGGGCTTGAGGGATGTATCTATAGATCAGAAATTCAGTGAGTTAAGCATGGTGCCACACGATGGCTACTTAGCCTATGCAGTTGCAGCAGCTATTGCAGCGGTGGGCTTTTCGATGATCTTCAATGTTCCTCGACGAGCGCTCTGGGCTATCGCTCTGGGTGGTATTATTGCTGTATGTACACGTAACTTTGTCAATTTCGACTTGGGCTGTGGTCCTGTAATGGGCTCATTTATGGGTAGCTTTATTGTTACACTCATTGCAGTCAAGGCTGTTCACTGGTTCCATGTTCCAATCCATATTTTGACCATCCCCTCGGTTATACCAATGATTCCAGGTGTTCTACTCTACCGCTTCCTATTAGGTTTGGTGCATGTAAGCAAAGGCAACATCGACACAATTACCACACTTACTAATGGCGTAAATGCAGCACTTATAATCCTTGTTATATCAATCGGAGTAGCAGTACCAAACATATTTGCTCGCCGATACATCGCACGAGATAGACGCAAACGCCTCGAAACTATGCTCGAAGAGCGACGCAAACGTGGAAACTTCCTCTCTTGGGAGAGATAAAATATTGTCTCTTCCTTGCCTCCGGCGGGCGCACCTTCTTGCTTGCTTTCTGTGCGCTTCTCTTGCTTGCTTTCTGTGCGCTTCTTACTGCCTCCGGCGGGCGGGGATAGCACCCCCGCGGGTGCGTACCTTCTTGCGCTTTGGGCTTAGAGATTGCATCTCTAAGATTATAAAGATCAAAGAGTTGCCGCAAATAAATTTGCACAACTCATTGGTCTTTATAATTTTTTAAATGCCTTTGGCATTTAAACCCAAATCGAGGTTCACCTCGCTGATGTGGCGGTGGCTGTCGTAAATTCATTTACTCAACTCCTTGGTCTTTATAATTTTTTAAATGCCTTTGGCATTTAAACCCAAATCGAGGTTCACCTCGCTGATGTGGTGGTGGCAACCGTAGGTTGACACAGAGATCTCTATTATGAGGAGCGTTGAAAGTTCACTTTCAAAAAGTTCATCATAATAGATATCTCGCTGGGGGCAAAGCCCCACCACATCAGTGCAATACAAAAGTCAAAAACGAAGTTTTTGGATCCAAGTTTAGCTTGGTGCCGCGCGGCATGAGCGCGATAAGCAAGCTTTATCAAGCATCAACCCCATGCAAAGCCCCCCACCACATCAGCGCAACAAAAAAGTCAAAAACGACAGTTTTTGGATCCAAGCTTAAGCTTGGTGCCGCGCGGCATGAGCGCGATAAGCAAGCTTTTTCGTGCGTTTGCCCTAAGTGTTTTCCTAACACGTTTGTGATTTAGAGTTAAAAAGAGTATCTTTGTTGCAGTCAACAATTAACTTTGATAAAAACCATGGAGAGTAAACCTGTAATTGAGTTAAGCGGGGTGTCTATATATCACCTTGATAATCCGTTTGCCACACATTCTATCAAAAAACTTAAGCACGAGGGTGAATTAATTCTTTCGGGTATTAACCTCCGAGTGGAGGAGGGCGACTTTGTCTATCTTATAGGACGTGTAGGCAGTGGTAAGAGTTCATTGCTTAAGACCCTCTATGCCGAGATGCAGCTCATCGAGGGGCAAGGTAGCGTTGTTGGCTTCGATCTATTAAAACTAAAGCGTCGCGATATACCTTACTTGCGTCGTAAGATTGGAATCGTTTTCCAAGATTACCAACTACTCACCGACCGCAACGTATTTATGAATCTCTATTTTGTGATGAAGGCGACCGGCTGGCGCTCCGAGGTAGATATTCGTAAACGTATCGACACTGTTCTAAAGATGGTTTCGCTCCAGGATAAAGCCTACAAAATGCCCTTCGAGATGTCGGGTGGAGAGCAGCAGCGCCTGGTTATTGCTCGCGCTCTACTCAACTCCCCTAAGCTACTTTTGGCAGATGAGCCTACGGGCAATCTCGATCCCGTGACTGCCGATGGCATTATGGAACTTTTTCAACGTATCTCCAAGGAGGGGTGCGCCGTAGTGATGTCAACTCACAACACTGCTCTCATTGAAGATTACCCTGCTAAGACTATGCTCTTCTCAAAAGGCGAAATGAGCGAGGTGAAATTGTAATTTTTGCGACAACTCCTTGCTCTTTAAAATCTTAAAGATGTAATCTCTAAGCCCAAAGCGCAATGATACGCACCCGTGGGGATGCTTGTTCCCGCCCGCCTGAGGCAGTAAAAAATAATATTTTTCGTTAGAATCTGTTTAAGTTTTTCTCGCTAAAATTGTTAAGAGAGATGTTGCTTTAATTTTCTCTTCTTTGTGCGAGGCGCATAGCAATAGCTATGTAACGAGTAGAAAAAGAGAAAAGTAAACGCCCCGATTAAGAGAGAGCAGAGACCAAACTTATTTGGGCTATGCCGAACGTAAGGGGTGAAGAGCCCAAAGGACTCAAGTAACAGATCCTTAACAAATTAGATGAGAGAAATTTAAACATATTCTTAGTTTACCATGCTAATTCGCATTATTATTTTTTTACTATTGCATTTTTTTTATATCTTTGTGATTATGAATTTTAGAATAGGACACGGATTTGATGTACATGCCCTTGCCGAGGGGCTTCCGCTAATTCTTGGTGGAGTTGAAATTGCGCACTCCAAGGGGTGCGTAGCTCACTCCGATGGTGATGTTGTTATTCATGCTATTTGTGACTCACTGTTGGGGGCTGCTGCATTGGGTGATATAGGTCTTCATTTCCCCGACACTTCGCTTGATTTTAAGGGTATTGACTCTAAAATTCTACTCTCTCGCACCGTTGAACTACTCCACTTAAAGGGCTACTTAATTGGCAATATAGATTGTACAATTAGTATGCAACGCCCCAAACTTAGACCACATATCGACTCTATGCGTAGCTCACTTGCTACGGTTATGGGTATTGATCTTGATGCAATCTCGATAAAGGCAACAACTACTGAGAATCTGGGTTTCGAAGGGCGTGAGGAGGGTGTCTCAACGACTGCTATTGCGTTGATATACCAACCTCAAAAATAAAACAATGAAGAAAGTTCTCTCCTTTTCCCTATTTTTACTCTGTGGTCTCATTGCCTCGCAGCTGCTTCCTGGTGTGCTTGGTGATAGTTTTGATGCAATCAAAAGCTATGCCCTCACGCCTCTGCTCTACATCTGTTTGGCGTTTATAATGATTAATGTAGGTCGTGAGTTTGAGATCGATAAGAGCCATTGGCGCTCCTACACCCAAGACTACTTTATCGCAATGGCTACTGCCGCTTTGCCTTGGATGTTGGTAGCTCTCTACTATGTCTTTATACTTATGCCTCAGGAGTTTTGGGGTAGCGGAGCTGCATGGCGAGAGACGCTTCTTTTGAGCCGTTTTGCAGCACCCACCTCGGCTGGAATACTCTTTACGATGCTCGCTACGCTTAACTTGAAGTCGAGTTGGATCTACAAGAAGATTCAAGTGCTTGCTATCTTCGATGACCTCGACACTATAATCTTGATGATACCTCTTCAGATTATGATGATTGGTATGCAGTGGCAGCTTTTTGCCGTCATATTTATCGTTGTAATACTTCTTGTTTTGGGCTGGAAAAAATTGGACAGCTATGATATTCGACAAGATTGGAAGGCGATATTGATATATGCTGTATTGACTTATGCTGCAACGCATATTCTCTATGTGGTGTCGGAATACCTTATTGCAGGAGAGCACAATGGAATACATATCGAGGTGCTTCTGCCAGCATTTGTTATAGGTATGATTATCAAGCATAAGGCTCATGATAGCCGCACTGAGGAGCGTGTCTCGTCGGGTGTCTCCTATCTCTTTATGCTTCTTGTCGGTCTTAGTATGCCTCTTGTGCTTGGTGCAGCTGCCCATAGCCACCCTGAGACAGAGTCTACGATCTCGCTTGCAGTCCCTTCGATGGAGTGGGGAGTGATAGCGCTTCACGTGTTAGCTGTAACTCTACTCTCGAATATAGGAAAGCTGATGCCAATATTTTTCTATCGCGACCGCAAATTTAGTGAGCGCTTAGCCGTCTCCGTAGGTATGTTTACTCGTGGAGAGGTTGGCGCCGGAGTTATCTTTATCGCTATTAGCTACGGTCTTGGGGGCACGGCTCTAATTGTCTCGGCACTCACACTGGTTCTCAATTTAGTGCTTACAGGCGGATTTGTAGTTTGGGTGAAGAACTTAGCGCAACGTAGCTACTCCACATCGAAGTAGCACTAATTTTTATCTTTTAAGCTACGATAATGAAGTTCGATATAACGCAACAACAACCATTTCCATCGCTGGTGACTCTCTTTGTCACCAGCATTATTGGTCTATTTGCACTTCTTGGTGGGCGACACTTCTTGTTGGAGTACCCCGCTACGGAGTCCATCTTTGGTGCTCCAATCACAATATTCCAGGAGTCACACAGGGTGTTATCGGCTATCTTTGTCTCGCTTGCTATTTTTGTCTCGACGCTGCGTTTGGGGCGTATAGCTTCGATGCACAACCTCTTTAGCGGCTCAACCTCAATACATTTACCTCTGCTGGGTCTACTTATGTGGTGTGTGGTTCTCAATGGTGAATATCTTCTCTCGACGATTGTTCTGCTTGTTGTCTGTAGGATTTTAGGTTTTCTGCTCTTTGCTGTGAGGAATAATAGCTCTGTGGCTTATCTCTTCAATGCATCATTGGCGTTGGCGATTCTACCTCTGTTCTACCCCTCGGCAATCGCCTTGTGGGTGGTAATGCCAATTGTGTTGATCCTATCTGGGGCAACTTGGCGCGAGTGGGTGGCATCTCTTGCTGGGCTTGTGATATCGTTTGGTGGAGTCTCCTACATCTATTGGCTGTGTGGTTACGACCTATTGTATGTGGGGCAGACTATAGCTGCTACTCTCCAAGACTCCTCTTTTCCGCTAACTGAGTTTCATACAATTCTACCATTTAGAGGCGTTGTTATGCTTATCTCCATCCTACTCTCGTTGATCTCTCCTCTTTGGTTTGATGGGCTGGTGCCTCGTACTCGTAGTAGGCTCCAGATTTTATTTATACTCTTTTTGACTCTTTCAGCAGCATTTGCACTGCCATCGTCGACATTGATGTCATTCACAATAATCTCACCATTGGTGGCTTTGTTGCTCACTTTTTGCATGGTACAGTTGCGAGGTGGAGTCATTAGCATACTCTATTTTATTCTACTTCTACTCACTCTGCTCTCTATGCTTATTCCGCTTTATCTACCCCTTGAGCAACTAATATTCCTCCTGCAATAATCACGATCAATGCAACGATTCCACTAAGTGTGAGTTCAGCTTGTTTGCGCGCAACCACCACTACAGCAGCTATGAGCGGTTGTAAGTAACGATATAGTGATGTGTGTAGTGGAGTTAGGTATTCTGTCCCCTCGAAGAGCAGCATCAATGGTAGTGTGCTACCAACCACGATCAGTAACGTTAATTCAGCGCCCTCGCTCCACCCGAGCGAAAGAGTGCTGAGAGAGTTTATTGCCCCTCCAAAGAGAGGTACAGAGACAATGATTGTGGCAATAGCATAGATCAATGCTACGCGGATCACTCCGTAGCGTTCGAGGTGCGGTTTCAAGATAAGTGTATTTACCGCCGCCACCACGACTGCACCAAGAAGTAATATATTGCCTTTGATCTCATGCTGTGAAGAGGTGAAAAGAGATTGATTGATGACCAATATAGCTACTCCAAGCAGCGATAGAGCTACTCCTGCTATGCGCTTTCCGCTAAGTTGACGACGATGTAGCGCATGTGCAAAGATTAGAGTTAAGGAGGGACCTACCGAGGCTATTGTAGCAGCATCAATAGGTGAGGTGAGTGACATTCCCCAAAGCATCATATAGCTCCATCCCAACGAGCTTACGATGGAGATTAGAGCAATAGAGATTAAATCACCTGCTCTAAACCGTATTGGAGGGTGCGCAACGATGAGGAAAAGAGTGGCAGAGATTAGCATTAGTGCAAAACACTGCAAGATGTATATCGTCCCAATAGAGAGCGCAAGAGACTCCAAGAGTGATACGAAGAGCGAAAAGTTGAGCGCAAAAAGTGAATTGGCGCCAAGAAGCGAGAGGTTGTATTTAATTTTAATGCTATTCATCAACTTCTCTCTATTTCAATTTTTGTACCGCACCATGCAAGGTAACCGCACGAAAAAAAGCCTATTTATCGCGCTCGTGCCGCGCGGGCACCAAGCTTAAGCTTGGATCCAAAAACTTCGTTTTTGACTTTTGTGTTGCACTGATGTGGGGGGCTTTGCCCCCAGCGAGATGAACCTCTATTTGAGTCGGTCGCAAACAAATAATTATTATTTTTTTTGTTCCAAACTGTCACATTCTCCAATTTGTCTCAATAGTATTACAGAAGCAAATTAAGAATAAGAAATAACAACGAACAGACAACAATACAAATTATATGTAAAATAGAATTTTAACAGAACTTTTTTTTCTATTATTTTTGTTTCTATGATTATTTTTATACCTTTGAAACCTCATTAGCATCAATTTACACCGCCATTTGGCATCAAAGTACTATATACGTTAGTAACAACACTTTATTAAAAATTGGAATTGTAAAATATATAATAAAATATCTCAATGAAAAAAAGTATCCTTTTAATTATGGCTATGCTTTGCATAGTAAGCGTATCTGCTCAATCTGATATAGATATGATGATGGGCTTTAAACCAAGAGTTGTTGCTGTTGCTAAGCTTCCCGACAATGTAGTACTCTACTTAGATAGTAAAATCAATGACATCCTTACACAAGAGGGAATTGCCCACACCAAAAGTGATTATGTGTTGGAGGTTACAGTCAATGAGCTAAGCAAGATGATTACACCAACGGCGCCTCAGCGCATCCAAGTTAAGTTGGAGCTCACGTTTAAGTGTATTGATGAGAGCCAAAATGTAGTTTTCAACTCAATCTCGGTTCCTGCAACGGGAATGAATATTTCGGAGGCTGCTGCTTATATGAGTGCTGTTCAGTCGGTAAACTTCAGAACTCGCAACTTCCTCAACTTTATCCAAGTAAGCAAGGACAAACTATATGAATACTATAGTGCGGGTTATATTGAAAAGCCTCAGGAGGAGGAGCCAGCAAAACAAGTGGTAATGGTTGTGGATGAGCCAGTGGATGAGCCAGTTGACGAGCCAAGAGTGGAGCCCGAGCCAGAACCAGTGGTTGAGGAGGAGTCTACAGCAATAGAACTTTCACCAGGTGTTTATGCTCAATATATCAAATATGAGCAGAGAAGTTCAACTACCGATATTATTGTAGCATTTATCAACTGCAACGAAGGTGATGCAAATATCAGTATGGCATGGAGAGATCAGTTAGTTGTAGATAGTAATGGTAAGAATGTAAAGCATAGAGCTATAACCTACGCCGATGGCAGTAATCTTCCAGGTCACGCCTTCACTCTTATCAAAGATGTTCCTGTGGCAGTGCGCATCAACTATAGTGGCAACATCGTACCAAAGGTATTATACCTTCAAGAGGGTGTTCGCGATGTGAAGGTCAAGATGAATTGTAACTAATTGAATTGATTGACAATATGAAAAAAATTCAAATTATACTCTCACTCTTCCTGCTTGTGGCAGCGTGCCAAGTGGCACAAGCACAAAAGATGAAGCTTGTAGAGAGAAGTGCCAAGACAGCTCCTAATTGGATCAACAATTTAGAGCGAGGTTATATCATTGCAAGCTCCGCAGAGAGTGACTTGGAGGTAGCCAAGCAGAGTGTGTTGATGGAGGTTAAACGTGAGATTGCTCAATCTATAGTTTCGAATGTTTCGGTCGAATATTTTAGCGCTTCGGTAACCACCGAGACTCAACAAGAGATGGCATACGCATCAGAGACAATTGATGTGGTTAGATCTACCACCGACAAGATTCCATTCTTACAGTCTATATCACTTAGTAAGATCGCAGACTTCTATTGGGAGAAGTACTACGAAAAGAAGAGCGGTGCGACGGAGTTTAAATACTACATCAAGTACCCTTTCTCAAGTCAAGAGCTTGACGACTTAGTGGATGAGTTTAATGCCAATCAAGCAAGAATCAACCGTACTATTGAGCAGATGAAGCAAGAGTTAGAGAGCTACACTCAAATCGAAGATATCGCCAAGAATATGGGCACCCTCAGAGCCTTGGTTCCCGAATTTGCCGCAGGCGACTACCGTATAAAGGTGGTGGATGAACTTCTCAACTCCTATAGGGATCAATACAAATATATCTCGGTCGAAGAGGTCGAAAACGAAGATCATAGAGTTGTGTTGCAACCATTTGTCAATGGTAGAGCCGTGACGACCTCGCAGATACCACTCCACAAAAGCAACTGTGCAGATCGTATCACCAAGAATGTTTCGCAAGGTGTGATCGTTGTAACCTATGACGACTATGTTTGTCGCGCAGGCGAGGATAACTGGATCGATTTAACATTTAAATTTGGAACATACTTCGTAGTTGCCAAAATTCATATTATAAAATAGCAAAGTTAAACATTCAAACAATAAATTATTATGAAAAAGATTAACATTATTATTGCAGTATTTGCAATGGCATTTGCAACAACTTCTTGCGGAGCATCGAAACAAGTAGCAGTAGCAGCTCCAGTTACTCCAGTAGCACAAGGAACTCCTGAATTGTCGGAGGGTCAAGATGTAATGGATTACGCAATGGCAGATCCTGATCGTCGTGCAATGGGTGATGGTTCTCACTTCAAAGAGGCTACCGCAAAACGTATTGCAGAGGCAAATGCTCGTGCTGCTTTGGCTGCAAATATCAAATCTATGATCGTTCAAAGTATCGACCAATCTGCTGGCGATATGGGTGTTATTAAGTCTGTAGATGGTATGTCGTCTGAGCTTACTTCGGATCAATATTCTACTATGAATGAGGCTGTTGCAGCAATCAGCAAGGAGAGTGTTGTTAACACAGCTACCGTAAAGATGCAACGTTACTTCGCAAACAACCAATACAAGATCTATGTTTGTGTTGAGAATCGTATGGCGCCAGAGCAACTTGCTGAGCAGATCTCCGAAAAACTTGAGACTGCAATTCCACAAGAGATCAGAGACGAGATCGACTTCGACAAATACAAGCACCAAAAGAAGATGGAGGAGTTGTTCGAGGGTTACACATCTGCAACTAACTAAGAGTTAAGTAGAAAAATTTAGGGGAGTTTAAAAAATTCCCCTAAATAATATAAAAACAGATTCCTAATTAAAATCAAATCATTATGAAGAAACTATTACTTAGCGCATGCACTTTGTGTGCTGCACTATCACTTTCGGCACAAACGAAAGTTGAAAATCCAGCACTTGTTGATGCCAACTACGACCGCAACAGTCTTACGATCATTGCAGTAGACCGTGATGACAAATTTGATCAGGTTGTTCTTGATGCAGTTCAATCGATCAATTCGGGTGACAAATTCGACAAGAATGTTATCCCTACCAAAAGCATTGAAGTTGACTCAGTTCGTACTTCTGCATCGGGAATCAATGCTATCAACAGTATTGTCTTAGACTCAAAAATTGGAAATCAAATCGTAAAATCATGGTTTACCGATGGCAGCAGCGATATGATGAGCGGTCAAAGAGTAGAAAGACGCGGTCGCTACAACGCTAACGACCAAGATGTAGCAGACGCAAAGAGTGCTAAAATTGGCGAGGCTGCAATGAAGGATAGCGGTTATGCTCTTATCAATAAGAGTTACCTTATTGTTATGGACAACTATAACTTCGAGGAGAGCGAGACTGAGCACACCGAGACAACTAACATTCTAACAGGTGAGAAGAAAACAGTTGTAACTCCAAGCATCTCAGCAACATCAACACTTTATGTCTACAAAATCGACTTTAGCGAGGAGCTTCAAAACGAGTTCTACGAGAAGTGTTGGATCGACGAGACAACTCCTAAGAGCGAGATCGAAGCGAAGAGAGCAGCCTTCAAAGCATTTAAGGTGCCATTGAAAGCGATCACTTCAGCTACATCAAGTGCTTCGGCTGAGTACGAAACTAAGGGCAATAGCGCTGAGCGTGACGAGGCTCTAACCAAAGCAATCCAATCTTCATATTTTAATGCTGTAAGCAACCTCGAAAAGGCGATTGAAGAGTGGAAGATCAAAGTTTCAGTCCAAAGCGTTCGTCCTCTTGGAGCAAAAGCTGGTACAAAAGAGGGTATTCGCAATCGTGATCGCTTTATGGCTTACGAGACAAAAGTTAAGAAAGTTGACGGTAAGGAGACAACAGTTAGTGTAAAGAAGGGTTATGTTCGTGCTACAGAAGTAGCTAACAATTCAGCTAATGCAGATGGTAAAACCCCAATGACTAAGTTCTACCAAATCTCACACGTTCAAAACATTAAGATGGGTCAGATCCTCAAACAATCAAACGATTTGGGTATGGGTGTTGGTTTGGCTTACAACGTATCTAAACTCTACACTGCAACCTTGTCACTTGACTACTTGATGGATATCAAAACAAATGGTACATCTACCTACACTCTTATTGATATAGGTTACGACATTCTATCTGCAAAGAAGATGGAGAAGAATGACTTGCTTGCTACAGGTATCTACGAGGATGGCATCTCATTTATCGGTATTGCTCTTGGTTATGGTTATGGTTTCCGTCCAGGTCTTCGCTCAATTGAGATCGTTCCTGCGATTAGCATTGGAGGTGATTATATGTCACCTAACGCAGATATTGATGACGAGGAGAGCGACAGCAAGATGATGAAAAAGATGGGTTGGTATGGTAGAGTCGGTGCAAAGGTAAATATCACTGCTGCATATCCACTCCAAGTTTATGCTGGTGTTGATTACTCACTATTTGTATACGAAGGTGATTGGTATAAAACCAACAATGCGACTTTGAAAGAGCATAACTTAGATCGTAAGAGTGGACTTAGCCTTTCAGTCGGTGTTAAGTACGTATTCTAAATTAAAGAAAAACTAAAATATGAAGTTACACAAAATCATAATTACAATAATGTTGCTGGCGTTTGTGCCAGCAACATTATTGGCTCAAAAACGAAGCGAGATAATTGAAATTTCGGAGATGGACACCAACTATTCGGTTGAAACACTCAAGGTGGGAGCCGATGGTACAAAGTATATCAAGGTCTCGGGATTTGGCAAAAATGATGATGCTGCAACATTCAACGCTAAGCGCAATGCAGTGCATGCAGCAATCTTCCGTGGATTCCCTTCGGCAGCTGATGCCAATGCAACACCTGCGATTTGTACTGATCCAAGTGTGATGCAGAACTACAAAATCTATTTTAATAACTTCTTCAACAATGGAGATTACTTGCAGTATATTAACCTAACTACCGATGGAGTACCTTCGGGCGCCGACCGCATCAAAGTGAAGGGCGGCTATGAGGTTAAGATCTACGCACAGATTATGTACGACAACCTCCGCAGGAGATTGGAGAGTGATGGAATAGTCAAAGCACTCGACGATATCGATATTGGTAAGCTACCTACAATTATGGTTGTCCCAAGCGATATCTGGTGTTTGCGCAACGGTTATGTGATTGAATTTGACAATCAAGGAGTAACGCAGAAGGTGCCAGACTATGCACGTGCAATGAGCGAAAATGCCGACATCCGCGTCTTGGTTAGCAAGATGGGTGACTTTATGGCAGCTGAGAACTTCCCAATCGTATCGTTGGAGCAGGAACTCAAAAGAGTAAATATGGAGTCCGCAGAGTTATCGCTGATAACTGGCAATACTTCGGGTGCCATGATTGCGGAGAGCCCAATCGAGATGGTGCGCAGATCTGCTAAGGCCGATATCATCTTGGATTTAGACTTCGAGAATAAGAAAATTGGTCCACGTACCCAGATCTCATTCAACCTCACAGCCCTCGACGCCTACTCATCGAAGATTATTTCGGGTAACCCAGGTGTGGGAAGCAACTCATCGGCACCACTTGTTACACTTCTCGAAGAGGTATTCCTTAGCTATAAAGACAACTTCATGAACGGATTGAAGAATCACTACAATAATATCGCCAAAAATGGTCGTGAGATTGTGGTTGTGCTTCGTCGCTTCGATAGCTCTATGATCGACTTCGAAACAGAGTTTGACTACAATGGTCAGATCGCAGAATTGGCAGATATTGTAGGTGTCTGGTTTGAAGAGAATGCCGTTGATGGCAACTTCTCTGAAGATGAGCGCTCTGCAAATGTGCTTCGCTACAACCAAGTAATGATGCCAGTTTATGGTAAGAGTCTTTCGGGTAAGGAGGTAGCTATCAACTCAACTACTTTTGTTCGCACACTTTCGAACATGCTCAAAAATGAGCCATATAACTCACCTGTTAAGGTCTACCAAAAGGGTCTTGGCGAGGTATGGCTTATAATTGGAGAGAAATAAAAAAAACAAAAATTCTATGAGACAAAAACTATTCACCATCTTAATCGCATTATTTGTAATTTCGCCATTTTGTGCCTCTGCACAAGTTCCTGAGTGGTTCTCGAAACCGCAAGATGGTGAATATGTTGGAGTCTCTGTACCTGGTTTATCCAACGATGAGAGTTTGAACTTCGCAGTTATGACAGCTCTTATCTCATACGATGTCCAACATGCAGATGTTGGAGAGACAGAGACGATATATGAACTTGGGTATGAAGTTACCCAAACATATATCAACGATTACGGAGAGATGTTTGTATCTCTAAGGATCACCCCCGACAGCCAAAGTATGTATGCACTTTTAGAGCATATCGAGATGAAAGCTGACACCAAAAAAGGTACCTCGCTCTACACTGAGGAGATAAATTTTGGATTCCAAAACAAAGAATGCGAATACTACATTAACAATGTTTTCATCAAGAATGATAGTAGTGATGACGTAATAAAATATCGCCAAAAAATAGAGGGCATAGATGAGGTGATCTATGACGGTTTGTTGCTATCTACAAATTTACTCCGTGTTGGTGACGATACAACCAACGATACACAAAGTATAGATGAGTTAACGCAGCTATATGACTATTACACACCAATATCACACTCCTTGGGATTGACATATTTCAACTCCCTGCTCTCCTTGAGAAACCGAATAGTCCATTATATCACTTATTTCAAGGATAGAACTTACGATGACAATACATTTGCCTTTACCACTGAGGTAAAAGAGGGCAACCTATATATACAATTTAAGGAATTTTAATTATGAAAAAGAGTTTAATTACCGCAATATGCTGTCTTACGCAAGTAGCCGTAGCTTCAGCGCAAACTCTCTCACCAAGAGAGGAGTTCCTCAAGCGCCAACAAGAGGTTATTACCCAATATAAAGAGAATGCTGAGAAAGAGTATGAACAATTTCTGGAGCAGCGAAATAGTGATTACGCAAATTTTATGGCTCAAAAATGGGAGCTATACCAAACTTTCAAAGGGGTAGATCAACCTATCAGCCCATATCCGCAAGAGCCTGTGGTAAAGACAAATAGCAGTGCGGTATTGACTCCCGTGTCGCTGCCAATCAAAAAGGTTATCAAGACTACAGCAGCCAAGAAAGTATCTCCCGAGTTTCAGAGAAAATCGGATCGTGAGGTGCCCGATCTACGCAAATTATTCATGGCAAACGGCGGTAGCACATCAAGTGGTTCAACCTCAACTACCACCACGCCTACTACTAAACCAACTACACCAACACCCACTACACCCACTACGCCCGTAAAGAAGAACCTTACTCAAGATCCTTCTGCCCCCAAAGGCTTTGAATTTGAGTACTTAGGCAACAAACTTGCCGTAGGGCTAAGCTCAAGCAACATCTTTACGCTCAAAGGAACCAACGAGGCTACAGTCTCTAATATGTGGAAGCAGCTCTCCAATGGCTCTCTTTCGCAGGCGATTGACGATTGTGTCTATTGGAAAGAGGCACTTAATCTCAATGACTATCTCTATGTGATGATGGTGGACTCAATGTGTGACTCATTCTTGGGCTCCTCAAGACAAAATGAGGCTCGCCTCCTCAAGACATATATCCTAAATCAGAGTGGATACGATGCTAAGTGCGCGCGCTGCTCACAGGGCTTAGTGATGTTACTCTCGTTCGAAGAGTCGATCTATCAAAAGAGGTATATCAAGATTGATGGTAGTAAATATTACATCCTCGACGAGCCCAAAGATAGCGACAACGTATACTACACCTTCTCACAAAAATTTGCAGAACAATCAAAGAGCTGCTCCGTGAAGATAGAGGAGGAGTTTGTAGTAAATCAAAATCTCGCTCAATCAAGGGTGTTAACTTCGAGAGCATATCCCAATATCTCGATTGCGGCAGCAGTAGACAAAGATCTGATTGCACTCTACAACAATTACCCTCGATGCGATTGGGAGATCTACGCCAAAGCACCAATGAGCATAAGCCTATCAAATAAGGTGTTACCAGCTCTAAGAGCTGAGATTGCCGGAAAAAGTGAAACCGAGGCAGCCAATATGATTATAAATTTTGTTCAGACCGCATTTGCCTACAAAACCGATAGCGACTACTTCGGCTACGAAAGATCGTTGTTTGTGGATGAGACCTTCTACTACCCCTATAGCGACTGCGAAGATAGATCTATCCTCTTCACAAATCTTATTCAAAGCCTCCTTGGGCTCGATGTTGTGCTACTTCAGTACCCCGACCATTTGGCTACTGCCGTGCGATTCAATAGTGACTACAACGGAGATCATATGATTATTGGAGGTAAAAAATATATTATTTGCGACCCAACATACATCGGTGCAAATATCGGAGAGGCGATGCCAGCCTACAAGAGAGTAAGTGCAACAATTGTGATGTTGTAAATTTTTAGTTGGGAGTTGGGAGTTAGGAGTTATTTAACAATCAGTCCCAGAAAGACAAAACAACCCCCAACTCCCAACAAAACAACAACTATTTAGAGATATGCACATCCACCTGAGGGAATGGGAATTCAATTCCTTCAGCATTGAATCGAGCATAGATCTTCTCATTGATATCAAAGAGGAGAGGAGCATAGTTTGCCGACTCGCACCATGCCTTAACTGTGATATTTACAGAGCTGTCAGCAAGTGCTCCAAGCACCACAAATAGACCTTGCTCTTGCAATACAAGTTCGTGCTTCGAGAGAACATCCTCAATAACACTCTTGGCACGATTGAAGTCGGTACCATATGCCACACCAAAGCTCCACTCCACGCGACGTGTAGACTCCTTGGAGTAGTTATTTATTGGCGCATTTGCAAGTGGTCCATTAGGTAGAATCACCATTTTGTTGTCAAGCGTATTGAGTAGAGTGCTAAAAAGAGAGATCTCCTTGACGCTACCGGCAAAGCCTTGAGCCTCAATGAAGTCCCCCACCTTGAACGGTTTAAGGAAAAGGATTAATACTCCACCTGCAAAATTCTGCAACGTGCCGCTGAGAGCCATACCAACAGCCAAACCTGCCGAAGCAAAGATCGCCAAGAACGAAGTTGTGTTAATTCCAAGGATGCCAATAGTGGTCAGAATAATAATCAAGTTGAGCGAGATGCTAATCAAACTCACTATAAATTTAGATAATGAGATCTCGACACCTCGTTTATTCATCAATTTATCGATGCCTCGAACTACACGCTTGATAATCCAGCGGCAAATAAAGTAGAAGAGAGCTGCGGCAAGGATCTTGCATAGAATAGATACAATGCCTGTGATTGCCCATGTGGTGAGCTCTTCTTGCGACATGTTACCAACACTTTCGGCAAGCTGAGTAACTCTGTTTACCACTGTGGAGTCAGCTACTTCTGTAGCTGCAAATAGATTTAATAAATACATAGTTTTGGGTTTGAATTATTAATTCGTATTAAGTAGTGAGATAACTAAATTAAGTCATCTCACCATACAGTGTGACTAACAAGGAGGCTCTAAAAGCCACTCCTTGTTAGTCACACTGAACTTTTTTTGTTAAACTCTTTGTTATTCGTTCTCACTTAGGCATCTCCATACCCATGTTGAGAGAATTGCACCGATGCAAGGAGCCGCAATAAACAACCATAGCTGAGAGAGAGCTTGACCACCAGCAAAAATTGCGGGACCAAAGCTACGAGCTGGATTGACCGAAGTGCCTGTGATAGGGATACATACAATGTGAACCAAGATTAGCGTAAGTCCAATGATAAGACCTGCGAACTTAGGTGATCCATTCTCTTTGGCAGTGGTGCCCAGCACGACCAGTACAAAGATAAATGTAAAGACGATCTCTGCAATAAGAGCAGGTATCAGATTACCCTCTCCAAAAGAGTTTGCTCCAGTACCCACGAAGCCCATAGTGCTTGTTAGCGAGTAGAGGATAGCTGAACCAACTATTGCACCAACAAATTGCGCAACCATGTAGAATGTAGCCTCCTTCGCACTCATGCGACCCGATAACCATACCGCCAAGGTGATTGCTGGATTGATGTGACAACCAGAGACACCCCCGATAGTATACGCCATACCAACCACCGCCAAACCAAACGCGACAGCTGTCATAAGAATAGATGCTGTATCAACTCCACATTGATTGAAGACTGCAGCACCGCAGCCCATTAGAACCAACACCATTGTGCCAATTGCTTCTGCAAGTAATTTTTTTGTCATAATCTTAAAGATTTAAAATGTTTAAATAGTAAAATTACTGCAATTTACTAAAAAAAAACTAATTGTCAAATATTTTCAACAAGCAATTTAGGGTAGATGCATAAAAAACCTGCTTATCGCGCTCGTGCCGCGCGGCACCAAGCTGAGCTTGGATCGAAAAACTTCTTTTTTGACTTTTTTTTGTTGCGCTGATGTGGTGGGGCTTTGCCCCAAGCGAGACATCTATTATGATGAACTTTTGAAAGTGAACTTTTCAACACTCCTCATAATAGATCTCTCTGTGTCAACCTGCGGTTGCCACCACCACATCAGCGAGGTGAACCTCGATTTGGGTTTAAATGCCGTAGGCATTTAAAAATTATAAAGCGCAATGGTATGCACCCGCGGGGGTGCTATCCCCGCCCGCCGGAGGCAATAAGAAGCGCACAGCAAGCAAGCAAGCAAGCAAGCAAGAGAAGCAAGCAAGCAAGAGAAGCGCACAGAAAGCAGCACAAACGGCACCCGCCGGAGGCATAAGAAATTATATTTTTCGTGCGTTTGCCCTAAATTTGTCTTACTCACATGTTGCAAAAACAAAAGATTTAACTACCTTTGCCGCGGTTCACGGCGGAAGCTGAGGGCTAAAAATCAAATAATTTTTATTAACTCAAAACAACAAGTTATGATGAAAAAGATTCTTACAAAAGAGTTGGTCGCATGCTTTAAGCGCTGGAATAGAGGCAGCTACTCTGCCTTTGCTTCTATGCACAGGCAGGTTCGCATCGGTGTCTTAGGCGTAGGAATGTCTATCATCTCGCTTGCTGCAAACGAGGTCAATGCAGCCAATGTCGACTCACTTCAAGTTATGAAGATTGTCGATATTGATGATGTGGGGGTCACTCTCGAACGGGAGAGCCCAACACGTAGTGCAATGACACCAACTACACTCTTTAGTAGAGCGACTCAGTACGCCGCGCCCCTCCAAACATTGGAGTCTGCGCTTCGTCTTTCGCCCTCTATTGATGTGCGTGAAAGAGGCGGCAAGGGGATCCAGACAGACCTTTCGATTAGGGGCGGTTCGTTCGACCAAACAATGGTGCTACTCAATGGCATCAACTTCACAGATGCTCGCACAGGGCACCAAACACACTCACTACCAGTAGATATCGATCTGGTATCAGGCATTGAACTTATCGATGGCATCTCAGGCGTTGGAGCCTATGCGGGTGCTATCAACTTCCGCACAACACCGCTCAAGCCCAACTATGCGAGGGTGGAATTGGCTGGTGGTCAATATGGTTATGCCTACACCAATCTATCGGGTGCGATCACCAAAGGGAGGTTCAACCTCTTTGGCGCCGGCTCGATGCGTCGCTCGGATGGCTATGCTTACAACACCGACTTTGAGAATTGGAATGGCTATGTAAGAGCTACCTACGATGATGACATGTGGGGTTTCTTCGATTCTCAAGTGGGATATCAGAAGAGAGCTTTTGGCTCCAATGGTTTCTACTCACTAAGCAACCCCGACCAATACGAAACTACCGAAACTATTCTTGGGTCGTTGCGTTGGGTCAAGAATATTGGCGAGAGCATAAGACTCAATAGCAGTGTTAGTTACCGCAAGAACTTCGATGACTATGAGTGGATCAAGGGCTCGCCAGTGGGTAATAATCTCCACGATACGGATAATGTTACAGCAGAGCTTTACGCCAATTACAAGTGGAGCAACGCTGGCACAACAACGCTTGGCGGTGACTACACCTACAACCATATTTGGAGTACCAATATGGGAATTGAGGCTGCTCAGCCCAATGGTCTCTACACCCACACTGATGAGCGCAGCATAGGTAACTTCTACCTACGGCACACCAAAAGTTGGGCAAAGTTTAGCACCTCCGCCTCGGCAGGCGTTGCCAATTCGCCCTATGGCACATCGCCTATTTGGAGCCTCTCTGCTCGCTACACACCTCTTAAGAGTTGGGTAGTCGAGGCTGGCGTAAACGAATCTATGCGACTACCAACATTCACAGATCTATACTACTCAAATGCCACACGCATAGCAGACAAAAATCTGCTTCCCGAGAGTGCAACTACCTATCGACTTTCGAGTGATTATTGCAGAGGTGACTTCGCCTCGTCTGTTGAGTTATATTTGCGCCAAGGAAGCAATATTATCGACTGGGCGCAGAGTGCTGAGGAGAGAGCCGAGAACCCAGATATCTACTACTCTCGCCAGATCACAGCATTAACAACATTTGGCGTTGAGTGGAGTGCGATTTATGCTCCTCAAGGATTTGTGGATCAACTCTCTCTTAGTTATGGATATATTGCTCAAGATAAAGATTCAGGCGATATGATCTCACTTTATGCGCAAAACTTTATGCGCAACAAAGCAGCGGCATCTATCAAACTAAACCTCTTTAGCAACATCTCGCTTGCCCTCACTGCATCACTCTATGATCGTTACGGCAACTACTCCAACAGCGAGGGCGATGTAGTTGCTTATGAGCCATACTTTTTACTTGATGGTCGACTCTCGTGGGAGCGCAAAAAGTGGAGAGTCTACCTCGATGCAACTAATATCACCTCAACAGAATATTTCGACTATGGTGGACTGCTAATGCCTGAGGCATGGGCAACTCTGGGGGTCTCATTCACTCTATAGTCTGAGTCTCTGGTCAGAGACTGCTTACGAAGAGGGCTTTAACCCTTACAAGAGATCTATTTTGAGGAGCTTATAAAAGACTCCTCAGAGTAGATCTCTCTATGTCAACCTACGGTTGCATCCACCTCTACCCCACTCCACTACACCCCACTCCGCCCAAACACAAAAAAGAGACCACCCCACAGATGTGGAAATGATCTCTAAATTTTCTGTAACCAAACTTACGTTTGGGAACTGTTTGGTGTAAGATAAATTACTCTGAAAGTGGAGTTACACTAACGAATGATTTACCACCTGACTTCTTGCAGAAAGATACAGTTCCGTGTACCAATGCAAAAAGAGTGTGATCCTTACCGATACCCACGTTCTCACCTGGGTTGTGAACAGTACCTCTTTGACGAACGATAATGTTGCCCGCCTTAGCGAACTGACCACCAAACAATTTTACGCCGAGTCGTTTGCTCTCAGACTCACGGCCGTTCTTTGAACTACCAACGCCTTTCTTGTGTGCCATTTTCTACTAATTTTAAAAGGTTACGCAACGATATCTTCGATGAGAATCTGAGTCAAACACTGACGGTGACCGTTTTGTTTTTGATACCCAGTTCTACGCTTTTTCTTGAAAACGATTACTTTATCGTCCTTCAAGTGGCGAAGAATCTTACACTTAACTGAGGCGCCTTCTACTACAGGTGCACCTACTTTTACCTGACCGTCGTTGTCTGTGAGCAGGACTTTGTCGAAACTAACTGTCGAATTTTCTTCGCCAGCGAGACGGTGAACATAAAGTTTACGACCTTTTTCAGCTTTAAATTGCTGACCTGCAATCTCTACTATAACGTACATTAATTAATTTTAGTTATGTAATTATGCATAAATTTGCCTGCAAATATAGTGAGAAAATATTGAACCACAAATTTTTCACACCAAAAAAAGTAGATATTTTTTATTTGGCACAATTTTAACTACATTTTGACTACATATTTATTACCTTTTATTGCTATGAGACATCTATTAATAGTTTCGAATGATCCGCTACAGAGAGCTATTGTTTCGATGACGCTTGAGAGTCAGGAGCACCACATTGTTGCTATCAACACCTCTCAATGCGTTGTCGAGGCATGCAGAGCGCATTCGATCGACACCATCATTTTTCTGACACTTAGTCCCTATTTTACCTCAATGAATATCGTTGACGAGCTTAGTCGCATGCTCTCCAATCCACCGTCCATCTATGTGATTACTCAATCTCATTCGGCTGCTGTTGTATTGATGCTTTTGGAGTGTGGGGTCGATCAGTATCTAACCTTCCCACTCAACCTCTACCGCCTACGCCGCAAGATATTTGGCGAGGAGACAACTGCAATTAGCCAATGTTGACTCTTGCTGTTTTGCCACTACTCGCAGCAGCTGTGAGTAGTGTGATACACGAGCGCCGCGCAAACAACCGCAAAGAGCTACGAAGTCACTATTTGCGTATGATACTTATGGGTGAAGGGGCTGGAGAGCGTTATCTCGAAGATCTCTCATTGCTGGGAGGGCGACAATCGAAGCGTGTTGCGGTGGAGGTTGCAACAGCGCTGGCACCCTACATCTATCGACTCGACGAAGAGCCGCTTCTACACCTCAACCGCATGCTACACCTAAGTGATTTTCTACTCACGGAGGCATCCTCGACACGTGGCAAAAAACGTGCTCAATACCTCGCCTACCTCTCGCAACTCCCCTGCGAGAATGTACGGCTCGCACAGCTCAATCCATTTTGCTGCGATTCAAATCGTATGGTACGTTTTTTTGCTATGGTGGCAAAGATAAATATCGACAAAGCTAACTTTTTACACCATGTGGCAAGCTACACCTCACCTCTCACCCCATTCGAGCTATCACACCTAATCTCGCTACTGCGTCAAGGTTCACTGGTGGTTGCGTATCAACCTATGCTCAATTCTCTTAGTGTCAATCTCAATCTGTTAGGACTTGCCCTCGTGCGGGAGTTTGGTATCGAGAGTGCCGAAGAGCACCTTTTCAAGATTATTGAACGTAGCGAAAACTATACTCTACGTCGCGAGGCACTCTACACATTGGCAGCCCTCGAACGGAATCTATGCCGCTTACCAATAGTCTCGTTCTTGCGATCCATGTCGCGCAATGAGTCACGTCGCTTTATCCGTTTTATTGCAGTTGTTGGATACTCTCAAAAGGTAGTAGACTTCTTTGTAACAAGCCACGAACGCAACTATTTTCATTCGCTTATCAACTCCTATAAAATTAAAATAGAATGTTCCTAATTCTCCTAACTATCATTATCGTAGTTGCCGTCGTGGTGACTCGCCACAACAAAAATAGTGAATTTAGATCA
The DNA here is from genome assembly GCA_044433965.1 of Rikenellaceae bacterium. Classification (GTDB taxonomy): domain Bacteria; phylum Bacteroidota; class Bacteroidia; order Bacteroidales; family Rikenellaceae; genus Alistipes. The sequence goes on from JAWXTF010000011.1 coordinate 35,850, forward strand.
ATACTTCGCTACAGGGGAGAGACTACTCCGAGGCTGCATATTAGCGTGGTGATTGATAGCAACTATAACGTAGATTACATCTCCTCAATGCTTGCTATCGACTCAGTTAATTATGAACTTGTAGTAGTTGGTGACTTCAACACCAATAAAGGCTCTCTTTATGCCCTATCACAACGTTTTGGACTTGTTAAGACCCACTACATTCCAACCACACACGAAGAGAGGGAATCTATCAAGGGGCTATACCGCTCATTCCGCAAGCACTACAACAGATTGCTGGTGGTAGATAGCGGCACAGCAGAGAGAGAGGAGCTACTCAAGATTGGTACAATGGTAGCTAAGTATGATTATATATTAAAGATAGCACCCAATCGAATACTAAGAGCCGATGCAATAGACAACCTACTGTTAGAATTGGCGATTCAAAGCGAAGGAAGCGTGGAGAGTATCGAGTCGATGCTCCTTGAGAGATTCTCTCTTCGTAGCCGCGACTCTATTTTGAGCCACAGATCGAAGCGTAAAAATGCAGCAAGCGGCAAAAGAATAAAAATCGACTACCGCATCTTGAAAAGAGCTACACGATTAGAAGATAGGCAACTTTAACAAACGCACCAAAAGAGATTAGTGTCACGCGAAGAAGAGGAGTATTTTCGCATATTTATTCAAGTTTCATTGTGTGAATATTTTTAGATTCCATATTTTTTCACTATCTTTACACACAGTAGAGTTGCATTAAATATACAAATAGATATGATGATAGACATTGAGGTACACCAATACCTCTTAACTAAGGTTGTCAATGCCGCCATTCGGGGTGGTGCGGCAGTAATGGATATATATATGCGCCCCGACCCGTTTGACTTTTCACTCAAAAGCGATCAATCCCCAATCACCGAGGCTGACCGCATGGCTCACGACACCATCAAAGAGTATTTAGGTTCTACTCGTATACCTATCTTAAGTGAGGAGGGGCGCGAGATGCTCTACGAGGAGCGTTGTAACTGGGAACTTTTTTGGCTGATCGACCCACTGGATGGAACCGTAGAGTTTATCAACCGTAGCGATGAGTTTACAATTAATATCGCTCTGATGTCGGAGAATAAGCCCATTGCATCTGTGGTATACGTACCATGCCTCAAGCGTTTATTCTTTGCAGCAAGTGGCTACGGCTCATTTGTAAGCGAGGAGATTCAGCCACAAGCAGATGCAGAGTTCAATTATGACGAGATCATTGCTCGAATGAACCGATTACCTCTCGAAGGGGAGGTACGTGAGGTGCAACGAATTGCAATATCTCGCTCTCACAACACCCCCGAGACCTTTGCTCACATCGAAGCTCTTCGCAGCGAGGGAACACCTCTTGAGATTGTCGAGCAGGGTAGCTCCTACAAATTTTGTTTGTTGGCAGAAGGGTCAGTAGATTACTACGTGCGTACCTCCAACACATATGAATGGGATACAGCAGCTGGAGAACTTATCCTTGCCGAGGCAGGAGGGTCAACACGATCTCTCGACGAGGGTGAACCACTACAATACAACAAAGAATTATTAGACAATCCTTGGTTTGTTTGCCGCGGTGCTCGCTGCACCATTGGAGAGTAGCCTACGGTTCACTTCACTGAGATGTTGGGACTTTGCTTGGGCTCTGCTTGGGGCTCGCATTGGGGTTCTGCATTGGGGCTGACGCCTTAAAATGATTGCTCATCGCGCTCATGCCGCGCGGCACCAAGCTGAGCTTGGATCCAGAAACTATCGTTTTTGACTTTTTTGTTGCACTGATGTGGTGGGGGCTTTGCCCCTCAACATCAGCGAGGTGAACCTCGATTTGGGTTTAAATGCCATAGGCATTTAAAAATTATAAAGAGCAAGGAATTGTGCAAATTTATTTGCGGCAACTCCTTGCTCTTTATAATCTTAGAGATGCAATCTCTAAGCCCAAAGCGCAATGATATGCACCCGCGGGGGTGCTATCCCCGCCCGCCGGAGGCAGTCCGAAGCGCACAGCAAGAAGCAAGCAAGAAGCGCATAGCAAGAAGCGCAAGAAAGAAAAACAAGCGCACAGCAAGCAACAAATAAATTCTACATTTAGAACTGAAAATAAATAAACGGTTGTATTTCAGAAGATTTCATCTGTACTACGAGCCATATCATAGCCACAAGTAGTATAAGTTGCAATAAGAATCCTTTTTTAGCGAGTATTCCGCACACTTTATCGTTCCAATCTGAGGGCAACATATGGAGGATATATCCACCCAATATCATAATTACGACGACGCCATATCCACCAATTATTTGGGGTATGAGATCTGCATTGAAGTTGTAGAAAATCTGGTGCAGCATAAGTGTCACACACTCCATGGAGTCTGCACGAAACAGGAGCCAGCCAAAACATACGAGGTTGAATGTGAGCAGTGTAGCAAATATGCGGCTTAAGGGATTCATCTCGTCACCATTAGATTTTGAGTTGGGTATAAGGGATAGCCACATTTTGTGCATTGCCAATGCCACACCATGCAAGGCACCCCACAGAATAAATCGCAATGCGGCGCCATGCCAGAGACCACCAAGGAGCATTGTCAGCAGGAGGTTTATGTAGGTACGAATTTTGCCTTTGCGGTTGCCGCCCAATGAGATATATAGATAATCTCTGAGCCACGAGGAGAGAGATATGTGCCAGCGGCGCCAAAATTCTGTTATTGTTGCAGATTTGTATGGGGCATCGAAGTTTTTGGGAAACTCAAATCCCAGCATCAGGGCGAGACCTATCGCCATGTCGGAGTAGCCCGAGAAGTCGCAATATATTTGCAGTGCATAGCCATATATCGCCATTAGAGCCTCAGCCCCCGAGTAGAGCAGGGGTTCATCGAACACCCTATCAACGAAGTTGAGTGAGATGTAGTCTGAGATAACAGCTTTCTTGAATAGTCCCGTGGCAATCAAGAATATAGAGCGGGCAAGCATCTCACGGCTCACGAAGAGCGGTTTACGTATTTGCGGTATAAAATCTTTAGCTCTCACTATTGGACCTGCCACCAATTGGGGAAAGAAGCTCAGATAGAAGAGGTAGTCACTAAATCTTTTGAGTGGTTCAATCTTGGAGCGGTATATATCAATCGTGTAGCTCATTGATTGAAATACGAAGAATGAAATTCCTACCGGGAGGAATATATCTTGGAATCTCAAGAAGCCTTCACCGATAAAGCTTGTGGCGATTTCGACAAAGAAATTGGTATACTTAAAGTAGAAGAGCATCCCCAGATTTATTGCAACACTCAACACAACAAGCCACTTGCGCCGACTCTGCGACTCGCTGCGCGCGAGCAGGGCACCAATGGCGAAGTCACTCACTGCGGCAAAGAGCAGCAGCAGGAAGTAGATGCCACTCGATTTGTAGTAAAAATAGAGCGAAAAGGCTATAACGTAGAGTATTCGGATGTTGTCGCGACGCTGTAGAAGAGAGTATACAACCATAAAACCGCAAAATAGTAGCAGAAATATTCCGCTACTAAATATCATTGGCTGCTCACTGTTATAGGTTAGGAGCTCCGTGATTTTTGCTACTATATTTGGCGTTATGGTTATCAAGATATTTTCTGCTTGGCGTTTGTAATTATCACTTACAACTCATGATTCATAAATTGCTGTTGCAACTCACTATCTCTTAGAGAGTCTATAATTGGGTCATACTCAGCTTTTTTTACCATCAACGTGCGTTCGAGGTTCACTCCGTCGACAATTGCATCGACCATCGCCCAAGCTACTTGGCGACCTCCAGCAAAGTTGATATGTGTAAAGTCCTTAGCTGCCCAACCATTCGATACGAAGCTACTCATACCACCCTGCTCCTGCATAGCTTGGTAGGTGCTCCAGAAGCCAACACCCATTGTCTCAGCCGCCTCACGTTGAAATGCCGCTAACTTTGGCGCTTCGCTCATTGGGACGTAGCTACCCTCCTTTTTGAAGGAGCGGTCACTGACACTCATCACCACAATTGCCGCTTTAGGGAAACATTGTTGAGCATAGGTAATCATCTTTTCGACCTGCTCAGCATAGCGTGTGTAGTTATTCACCCCACTCTGCATTATGTTGAGTCCATATTGTAGTACAACCAAGTCGTATCCACCTATCGCCTTGTCGATCTGTGCATTTATCGATGGTGATGTCCAGAACATCGCCTGACCGTTGTTGCTACGCACCGAGTAGTTGTCGAGCGTAACACCTGTGCGCCCCTCGAAGAGAGCTCCATAGCCGACAAAACCATCCTGTCCCGATACCACCTTGAGCGACACGGAGCGGATATCGCTCTGCTCAAGCTCAATCTGGCGGAGACCCTCGCCACCTTCGATGTTGAAACTACGAGGCTCCGACGAGTTGATTGAGACCTCCACGCAACACTCTTCGAGCGCCACAAAATGGATCTTTACCCTCTGACATGAGTCGAGATATTTTCGCTCCGATGAACTGCTCCACTTAGTCGAAGCTGCTGCCGCAGGTCGAGAGACCCAGCCGCCAACTGAGAAGAGCGAAGAGTAGGGCTCGGGGGTGGTTCGGCGCTGCATCACATTGTGAGAAGTCCACCCTTTAGAGGTTGTTTTAACTGTTTTTCGGTATTGAGTCAGCGGCGAAGCCATGGGGGCAAAGCCGCAACCACACCCGCCAAAACGATCTTGAAGCGACTCTCGAAGATCCGCTGTAAGGATATCAGCCTCGATAAAGGAGTCACCCAAAACAGCTATGCGCACCAGAGAGTCTGGCGCAAGCAGCTTCTGGTAGAAACGACGAAGAGGGCTTAAAGCGGTGGTATCGAAATCCTCTATTGGAACCACATCGACATCGGCAAGGAGCCTATGCAAGGATATTGGCGTAGCACTCTGAGACGCAATTGTGTCTACAACTTCGTGACTCTCCTCTGCGCTCCACGTGTAGCTACTCTGTGAGGCAGGGGCACTCTCGTGAAGTGCCACGACCTCTTGGGCAACCTGCTCCAGATCGACTTCATATTCGGTGTCGTCAATTACAAGAGCTACCTCCTCGTGGTGTTCGTCGGCAGTGTAGGTTATTAAATCTGAGAGTATATTGACACGCTTGAGCTCCACCCCAAATATCTTTTGAGGTGGCAGCAAGCTCAATGCAAAGAGCACAATGCAGCATGTGCAGCAGAGTGTCGCTGCTTGTTTGGTGTAGTTCATAAGAGTCTTTGAAGATGAGAGAGGAGGCTAATCGCGTGAGCGCCCCATCACGATCATTACATAGTATAATACTGTAGCGATAGCCGAAAGTGCCGCCACAAGGTAGGTACGTGCCGCCCACGAGAGAGCCTCGCGCGCCTGTGCGAGTTGAACTCCCTGCACTGTTCGGGTGCTCTCCATCCACTCCAAGGCACGAGCCGAGGCGTTATACTCCACAGGGAGTGTAACGATAGAGAAGAGAGCCGAGGTTCCAATAAGAGCAATTCCGACCCAACAGATGGTCTCACCCAGACCCGAAGAGAGCATCAACATGCCGGCAATAATAACCCAAGTAGCAATCCTCGATGAGAAGTTTACCACAGGCACCAATTGTGAACGAAGCACCAAAGGTGCGTAACTTTGGGCATGTTGCACAGCGTGACCACACTCGTGACACGCCACAGCGATTGCGGCAATACTACGCGAGTTGTATACACTCTCGCTAAGGTTTACAGTCATATTTGCAGGGTTGAAGTGGTCGGTGAGGTGACCCCTAACCTGAGTGATCTTGACATTGTGGATATTGTTGTCGCGAAGCATCTTAGCAGCTGCCTCGGCTCCTGTCATACCACCGGGGGAGCTCACCTGCGAATATTTTTTAAAGACTGATTGCAGCTTATTTTGAACCAAAAAACCGATGATACCTATGGCAATCATCAGAAAAAATGCACCTGTCTGCGAAAATGCGGCAAAACTATTCATATAAGCACTACCATTGTTAGCGCTCTCGATGCCTGTTTGAAGAAGTTGAGTTAACATAATTTAATCTATTAAAGTTTACGATATGTCTTAAATGCCGAGGCCTGTTGGGTTGGCATAAGGACTATATCATTAACGTTCATATGGGCTGGTAATTGTGTCATCCAGCCAATAGCCTCAGCAATATCGGCTCCCGTTAGTGGCTCGACACCTGCATATACGTTGTCAGCACGTTGTTGGTCACCGTGGAATCTTACGGTCGAGAACTCTGTTTCGACCATACCTGGACGCACCTCACTCACCTTGATACCCGACTCCAAGAGATCCGAACGCATAGATTGCGAAATAGCGTGTACCGCATGTTTCGAAGCACAGTAGACCGCTCCATTTTCATATGCTTCGGTTCCAGCAATCGAACCAATGTTGATTATATGACCACTCTTTGCCTCGATCATTTTTTGCGAGATGATGCGAGTGACATAGAGCAACCCCTTGACGTTGGTGTCAATCATTGCATCCCAATCGCTAAGTGCTCCCTTGTCGATATGTTCCATTCCCGAAGCTAAGCCAGCATTATTTACGAGCAAATCTACTCGCTTTAGATCACTAAGATTCTCTTCACATGCCTGAGCAGAGCGAACATCAAAGCAGATCGTAGTACACTCTATATCAAGTGATTCAAGCTCACCCTTAAGCTCTACCAAGCGCTCCGCACGACGTCCTGTCGCAATAATTGAGTAGCCCAACGAGCCCAATTTTTGGGCTGTTGCACGTCCTATTCCCGAGGTTGCGCCAGTTACGAGCGCTATCTTTTTATTCATAATAGTTAATTCTTTGTGCCAAAAGTAACAAAAAAATGTGTTACTTTGCATATTATTACCTATGAATTTTAAGAAGTGAGTGTAGAATATTTTATAGCCAAGCGTAGCGCAGAGCAAAAAAGCGGAGGAAAACCATCGATAATGGTGCGTGTAGCCACTATATCGGTGGCTCTCAGCGTTGCACTTATGGTAATCACCTTAGCTATAGTTTTTGGCTTCAAGCGCGAGATAACTGCAAGCATAACAGGCTTCACCTCCGAGGCGATACTTAGCGACATCGCTACTTTCAATGGTTCGCAGCGCGATCCAATAATCAAAAATTATCTGCTCGAAGAGTTCGTGCTCTCGACAAAGGGCGCCGAGAGTATCTCTCCCTACGCCACTCTTCAAGGTGTGGTGCGTAGCTCTGAATCTATCGAGGGGGTGATGCTACGTGGTGTAGATTCACTCTACGACACCTCTTTCTTGGCGAGTTCACTCACCGCTGGCTCCTTGCCCCGTACAGCAGACGTGAACTGCACACGTGATTTGTTGCTCTCGGCGAGTTTGGCTCAAAGATTAGGCGTTAAGATAGGAGAGCGTATAGAGCTTATTATCAACGATCAGAGTGAGTCGATGCGTCGCGATATATTTAAAGTCTGCGGACTCTACTCCACGGGGCTCGACGAGTGGGACCGAATGGTGTTAATAACCGACATTCGCAATGTGCAGCGCCTCAACGATTGGCGTGCAGACCAAATCTCAGGCTATGAGCTTCGCTTCGCTTCGCTAAAGGCTGCCACGGCTGCATGCGAGGCTATCAACAATCAAATTGTGGAGCTCGATATAGACTTCGTTGAGAATATCTTTGCGATGACCACCGAGGAGCTCTACCCTTCTGTGTTTGATTGGCTTAAGGCTCATGATGTTAATGCACTGGTAGTAATAATAATTATGATTATTGTGGCAGGCTTCAATATGGCGACAGCACTGCTGATAATGGTGTTAGAACGTACCAAGATGATCGGAGTATTGAAGTCGCTGGGCATGAGCAACAGCTCACTGCAACGCATATTCCTATTTCGAGCCTTACGCATAACTCTCCAGGGGCTGGCGTGGGGCAACACGCTCTCGATTGGCATCTCCCTTCTACAGAGTCGATATCACTTTATCGGGCTTGATGCAGGCAACTACATGCTTCGCTTTGTGCCGATAGAGTTAGGAGTCGGATGGATTGTAGCTCTCAACATGGTGGTGGTAGCGGCAATCCTGGCACTTATGATAATACCCACAAAGATGGTCTCGCATGTGAAGATCGAACAAACATTGAAATTTGAGTAATGAAACCATACAACAAAGAGAATAGAACAAAAAGCGAAGAGGTCAAAGAGATGTTCAATAACATCGCTCCAACATACGACTCACTCAACCATATATTGTCTCTCAACATCGATAAGAGTTGGCGCAAAGAGGTGGTGAAGATTGCAAGTCGCGCGCAACCCTCACATATACTCGATGTCGCTACCGGAACTGGCGATTTGGCAATAGCACTTGCCAAGGCAAATCCACAAGCCAAAATTGTTGGCTTGGACCCCTCGGAGGGGATGTTAGCAGTAGCTAATAATAAGATTCACTCCTTGGGTCTAACCTCACAAATTGAGTTGCAGTGCGGTGCCGCCGAGTCACTCACAACACTCCCCGCAAGTTTCGACGTGGTGACCGTAGCATTTGGCGTGCGCAACTTTGGCGACCTACGAGGGGGACTTCAGCAGATGTTGGAGGCTCTACGCCCCAACGGTGTGCTAATAGTTTTGGAGTTTGCACGCTGCGAACATTGGTTGATGGGACCTCTATACCGACTCTACTCTAAGTGGGTGATGCCCACAATTGGAGGTCTCCTCTCGCGCGACAAAAAGGCGTATAGCTACCTTCCAGAATCTATCGAAGAGTTCGAACGCCCTACAGAATTTCTCTCCTTGATGAAGCAATGTGGACTTGGGCAGTGCCGCAATATCTCTCGATTCTTCGGTGTTGCACAGATCTATGTAGGAAAGAGACTTTAAAAATACCATATATATATTATGAATAGCCTTAAACGAAATCTACTGAAAATAGCGGTGATCCTCTGCATGGTCACCTCCTTGAGCTCATGTGTATCGTCGCTTGAGCGCAAACTCACTATCGAAAGTTATGACAACCTCAAAGTGGCTGGCTTCACAGCTGCCAAAGTAGACTTGGGGATACGCAACGAAAGCTGCCACAATGTGACTCTCAAGGAGTGTCAAATCACACTTCGAGAGGGCACCAAGAGGATCGCAGTAGCAACACTCAAAGAGGGTTTTAAGGTGCCCGGGCACTCACCATTGGTGATGGTGCCAACCGCATGGCGAATTGGCGACTTGAATCCAATTGCTGCACTGCAACTCTCAAGTAGACTTCTCAACAAAAACGCAAACTTCGAGTTTGTGGTCGATATCGAGGGCAAAGCCAAAATCAGCCTTATAAACAGAAAATTCACACTGCTCAATATCCCTTTACAATCACTACTTAACGAAATTGAATAACTATGCGAATACTTATCACGTCACTCGCCTTGGCGCTCGGCACAATGACACTATGGTCTCAAAGCCTCACGGTGGATGAGAGCTCCAAAGCAAAAGAGGCTCTCTCCAAAATAAACAGTAGCACACGCAAAAGATCAACCATAAATGGCTATCGTGTCGGTATTTTCTTCAACAACGACCACAATGCGCGCTACAATGCTAACGAGGCAAAAGCAAAATTTAAAAATAGCTTCCCCTCAGAGCCTGTATACATTATCTACGAAAGTCCATACTACAAAGTATCTGTGGGAGACTGCCTAACCGAAGAGGAGGCTATAATGCTCTTCGAACGCGTGCGCGGAGTATTCCCCGACGCTTATGTAATGCGCGAAGAGATAAAATTATCTTCGTTTATCGACGCCAAATCTATAATCACCGACCCGATAGAGCAACCCGAAACCAATAGTGTCGACTCTTTGCCGAGTAACCTATAAGCACAAAAAGTATGCACCCGCGGGGGCAGTAAGAAGCGCATAGAAAGCAAGCAAGAAGCGCACAGAAAGCAAGCAAGGTATGCACCCGCGGGGGTGCTATCCCCGCCCGCCCGCCGGAGGCAATAAGAGACAATATTTTTCGCGCATTGACCCTGTGAAAACAACAGAGTGAACACATTTATTAGGAAAGATTTTATATCTTTGCAAGATATTCAATTATATCACTATGACTAAAAGAAAAAGAGAGATCTCGATAATCGTTTTATTGCTCTGCACTGTTGGCATTGCAGCGGCTCAAACGCGCCAAACCAGAGAGGAGTATGTATCTCGATACAAGGATATTGCGATAGCTCACATGGAGCGTTATGGCATTCCAGCCAGTATCACAATGGCTCAAGGAATTTTGGAATCTGATAGCGGAAATAGCTCCTTAGCATCGAAATCCAACAACCACTTCGGTATCAAATGCAAAAGCAATTGGACGGGGAGAACAGTCTCACACGACGATGATGCTCAGGGGGAGTGTTTTCGCGCATATGACTCAGTTGAAGAGTCTTACAGAGATCACGCTGAGTTTCTCGACTCGTCACCACGCTACGACTCATTATTCTCCTACTCATCTTCTGATTACCAAAGTTGGGCACGTGGGCTGAAGGCAGCAGGTTACGCCACAGCACCACACTATGCGACATCTTTGGTCAAGATAATCGAGGATGAGAAGCTATACCTGCTTGATCGAGAAAATGGCGCAGAGCTCTTCGCAGATCGATTCGAGAGTAGAGGTCAGATAGAGGCAACGACCTCAGTCTCTGCACTCTCCGAGGTTGAGAGAGTAGACCCCGACAACTATTCGGTGACTATAAATGCTCACAATGGTTACAACATAGAGAGAATTAATGGACGTTGCTTCACACGTGCAAAGAGTGGTGATACCATTGAATCTTTAGCCGACTGCTTCGAGATGTGGAAGTATACACTTCGCAAATTTAACGATTTGGAGCGCGACGCTGTGTTGGAGCAGGGCGACATAATATTTATAGAGCGCAAGCTGCGCCGCTGGGAGGGAGACCAGAAGAGCAGCCACCAGGTCACGTCGAGTGATGAGACTCTCTACTCTATTTCGCAGCAATATGGGGTTCGTCTCAAGAGCCTCTGCCGCATCAACACGATGAAGAGTAGCGATGAGATTACAGTAAGTCAGATTATAAAACTAAAGTAGTAATATGGAGGAATTAAGAGCACAAATTTTAGAGACAATAACCAAAAAGTCGAACCTTAAACAGAGAGTTTTCGACACCACATTTACCTCATTCAATCTACTCAAAGATACACTCTTCGAGATGGCTTCGGAGATCGACGACCAATTGGAGGGGAAACTCGACCGTAGGGTGAGATTGGAGTACCGCGACCGTGGTAAATTTGAAGCTCAGCTACAAGTTGCCAACGATACTCTCATCTTCCAAATGCACACAGATGTATTTCGTTTTGACTTAGATCATCCCGTATGGAAGAATGAATTTACTGCCGATAGCGAAAACACATACTGTGGTGTTGTCAATATTTACAATTTTTTGGCTGACTCCTTCAAATTTAACAGAAATGCCGATGAGGGATATCTCATTGGGCGCATATTTATCAATGCCAATCGCTACTACTTTGTTGAAGGAAAGGGACAAAGTGGAGTTAAGTCAGATAAATTTGGCTCCGCAATACTTGATCGCACAGCACTTATTGAGGTGTTAGAGTCTGCACTCTTCTACTCATTAAATTTCGACCTTTTGGTTCCACCTTTTGAACTCAATCACCGCGTGAAGATCGACCAATTTAACTCGAAAATGGATAACTCAAAGTTTGAAACAGGCAAACGTTTAGGCTTTGAGTACAACACTAAAAACCTGTAATATACCATGATAAAGAGCATTATACGTGGAGTGGCACTCTTAGCACTTCTACTTAGTTCGCCCGCGACTATGGCACAAGGCAACTACGCCTCAATTATAAAACTGCGTTCGATGGCTAAAAGCGTCTCAGAGGCTCGCCAGATGAGTGATGCAGAACATTTTACGGCACTCAACCAAGGCTCCGTTGTGAAGCGCTCCTACCTCGATGAGAAGAGCGAAGAGACTCTTTTTACCCCTCCGGCAGGAGACTTTGCTGTTGTAGACTACCTCCTCTCGCCCGATGAGAGCATGGTGCTTATATCGCAAGGTGCAGAGCCTATCTATCGCCACTCATACACCACAAACTACCACCTGCAAAAGGTAGGTAAAGGGGCAGCGCAAGCAATACTTCACGAGCTTGACGCGGTGCGCGATGCCAGATTCTCGCCCGACAATCGTTCAATTATCTTTTCGAGCCTTAACAACCTATATATATACGACATAGAGAGTAGCAAGGTAAAACAGATAACCAACGATGGAGAGTGGAACAAAATTATCAATGGTACCACCGACTGGGTATACGAAGAGGAGTTTGGATTTACACAAGCCTATTGGTTTTCACCCGATAGCAAGGAGGTTGCATACTTCAAGTTTGATGAAAGCGAGGTTCCTCTTTTCGAGATGATGCGCTACGACAATAAACTCTACAATAAATCATACTCCTACAAATACCCTAAGGCGGGAGACAAAAACTCCACGATAGAGCTATGGATCTACGATATCGAATCGGGTGAGAATAGCAAAATTGAGACAACACGCTGGGACGACCAATATCTCCCAACGGCTGGCTACACCCCCAAAGGAGAGCTCTACTATTTTCGACTCAACCGCCACCAGAACCACTTAGAGGTGATGATGCTCGACGCTGAGAGTCGAGAGCAACGCACAATCTATGAGGAGCAAGCACCACAATATATTGAGCGAGCAGGTGCCTCCACACTCACATTTATCGATGAAGAGCGCTTTGTAGTGCGCGAAGAGAGTTCAACAGGCTACGCACATCTCTACCTCCACTCCACAAAGAAGGGTCGTATTGGCGCAATAACAGAAGGTAATTGGGAGGTCACACAACTCTTAGCGGTAGATGGCGAACAGCTATACTACATCTCTACAGAGGGCTCTCCACTACGTCGTAGAATCTACTCTATAGCTCTTAATGGTCGTGGCAAAAAGCAACTTAGCGACAGCGAAGGTTACTATGCGGTGCGTCCTGTACACGACATGGAATATTTTATTGCCACATACTCTACTGCCACACAACCACCACAAACAGCCATCTACAACCGCAAAGGTAAAATGGTGCGCATGTTGGTCGACAACAAAGAGCTAAGCGACACTCTAACAGCTGACAAACGTCCCACAAAAGAGTTTTTCGAGATGGTCACCGAACGTGGAGATACGCTCAATGCATATATGATCCGTCCACGTGAGTTCGACCCAACAAAGCAATACCCTCTTCTATTTACACAATACTCGGGACCTGGATCTCAACAAGTATCCGACAGCTGGTCACTCGACTGGGTCGATGCAATGGTCGACAATGGCTATATAGTAATGTGTGTAGATCCTCGCGGTACGGGCTACCGTGGCGAAAAATTTAAGAAATTAACATATGGCAACCTTGGAGGATTAGAGACTGAGGATCAGATATCAGCTGCTCGCTATGCTGCGGCTCTACCCTATGTCGATGCCGCGAGAATAGGTATCTACGGCTGGTCTTATGGCGGATTTATGGCGCTCAACACTGCCCTAAAATCAGATGGGCTCTACGCAATGGCAATTGCTGTAGCTCCGGTAACATCATGGCGATACTACGACACAATATATACCGAGGTGTATAATGGTCTGCCACAAGAGAATCCCAAAGGCTATGACGACAACTCGCCAATAAATTTCGCCTCGGGGCTCTCAGAGAGAACAAAATTGTTGATTATACATGGTACAGCCGACGATAATGTGCATTTCCAAAACTCTATGGAGATGACACGCGCACTCAACAAAGAGCGCAAACAGTACGACATGATGATATATCCAGACCAAAACCACTCAATGCTTCCTGACAATACATTTAACGTCCGAGAGAAAATGATTGAGTATACGATGGAAAATTTATAAAAGTTTATGACTCAGGGCAAACGCACGAAAAAAACTGCTTGCCGCGCGGGCACCTCAGCGAGATGAACCTCGATTTGGGTTTAAATGCCATAGGCATTTAAAAATTATAAAGACCAAGGAGTTGCGCAAATTTATTTGCAGCAACTCCTTGGTCTTTATAATCTTAGAGATGCAATCTCTAAGCCCAAAGGTACGCACCCGCGGGGGTGCTATCCCCGCCCGCCGGAGGCAGTCCGAAGCGCACAGAAAGCAAGAGAAGCGAACAGCAAGCAAGAGATAATATTATTGTTGCTTGCGCAAGAAACACTCGATGGTGTTCTCCATCAAACAACAGATAGTCATAGGACCCACCCCACCAGGAACGGGAGTAATGACTGATGCCAATGGCTCGATTGCAGCGAAGTCGACATCACCACAAAGTTTGCCGGTAGTCTCATCACGGTTTACACCCACATCAATTACCACAGCGCCTGGAGCAACCATATCGGCTGTAACGAACTTAGCGCGTCCAATAGCAACCACCAATATCTCTGCCTCACGGGTTACCTCAGCGAGGTTACGGGTACGTGAGTGAGCGATAGTTACTGTTGCATTCTCGTCGGTGAGTAGCTTAGCTACTGGCAAACCCACGATATTGCTACGTCCTACCACAACAGCCTTTTTGCCACTGATTTCGACTCCTGCCACCTTCATCATCTTAATGATTCCTTTTGGGGTACAAGGGAGTGTACACTCCTGCTTAGTCCACAGTGCCGCAACGTTGAGCGGGTGGAAGCCATCGACATCCTTGCCCTTCTCGATTGCTGCAATAACTTTGTCGGAGTCGATGTGACGTGGCAAAGGAAGCTGCACAAGAACTCCATCGACAGTGTCGTCAGCATTGAGTTCGTCGATAATTGTTAATAACTCCGCCTCTGTGATGCTTTCATCGTGACGGATAGTAGTATTTTTGATACCTACCTCTTCCGAAGCTTTTGCTTTGCCTCGAACGTAAGAGACGCTACCGGGGTCTTCACCCACCAAGATCACCACTAAGTGGGGCACACGGCCATACTTTGCAGGGAACTCTTTTACTTGAGACGCCATTTCCAATTTAAGAGATGCCGCTAATTCTTTTCCGCTTATTATCATTTTGATTATTTGTTGAGATTGTATTCGAAGTAGTGTTAACCCTTAATTGCCCAGTGCCCAATATCAGTGCGGTGGAATAGTGCATCGCAGTCGATCTTTGCGATCTCTGCAAGTACATTTGTGCGAGCCTCTTTGAGGTCGGCACCCTTACCCACTACAAACAGCACACGACCACCAGCAGTCACGATTTTGTCGTCACGGCGGGCAGTACCCATGTGATATACTTGAGCATCAACTGCTTCGAGGTTCTTGATCTCGAAACCACCCTCGTAGGCTCCTGGGTAGCCTTTAGATGCCAACACCACGCCCAATGTAACGAAGTCGTGCCACTCGATGGTGGCAGGTGTACCATCGGCAATTGCGGAGAATATATCGTAGATATCGCTCTTAAGGCGAGGTAAAACTACCTCGGTCTCGGGGTCGCCAAAGCGAGCATTAAACTCAATAACTTTGATTCCGTTTGCAGTTTTGATAAGACCTCCGTAGAGCACACCACTAAACGAGTAACCCTCTTCGACCATTGCAGCAGCCGTAGGTATCATCACATTTTCGAGTGCATAGGCTTCATCCTCAGATGTGATAAATGGCACTGGCGAGTAGGCACCCATACCGCCTGTGTTGGGACCTTTGTCGCCATCGTAGGCACGTTTGTGGTCTTGCGCAATTGCCATTGGGTAGACATTTTTGCCATCGACAAAGCACATAAACGAAAACTCAGGACCCTCCAAGAACTCCTCGATAACTACTTTACCCTCACCAAATTTGGTATTGAGCAACATGTCGCTAAGTGCCGCATCAGCCTCTTCCAAGGTCTCAGCAATAACTACACCTTTGCCAGCTGCCAAACCATCGTACTTAAGTACTGTTGGGAGTGAACCTTTGCGCACATACTCCATCGCTTCGGTGTATGAGGTAAAGGTTTCGAATGAGGCTGTAGGGATTGCATGACGCTTCATAAGCTCCTTAGCAAACTCCTTGCTCGATTCGATTTGTGCAGCAGCCTTAGTAGGACCAAATATGCGACGTCCATCAGCCTTAAATACATCGACCACCCCAGCAGCCAAAGCTACCTCGGGTCCAACTACGGTAAGGTCAATATCGTGAATATCAGCAAACTCACGTAGGCGCTCCACCTCAGTCTCCTTGATCGAAACGGATACCGCCTGTGACTCTATTCCTGCATTACCTGGCGCGCAGTAGATCGTCGAGACCTTCTCCGAACGACTCAATGCGTCCACTATTGCATGGCAGCGTCCTCCGCCACCTATTACTAATACTTTCATTGTTTTTTAGTGTTTGAAGTGGCGCATTCCAGTGAATACCATTGCAATACCCTTCTCATTAGCCATCTTGATTGAGTCCTCGTCACGCACGCTACCACCTGGTTGAACGATAGCATTTACGCCATACTCCGAAGCCAAAGTTACACAGTCATCGAAGGGGAAGAAGCCATCAGAAGCCAATACGATACCCTCGGTCACGCCCTTAGCCTTAGCTTGGTTGAGTGCGATCTCGGCAGAACCAATGCGGTTCATTTGACCAGCACCAACGCCAAGAGTTTGACCACCCTTAACAGCTACGATAGCGTTAGATTTAACATGTTTAACAACTCTCCAGCCGAACTCCATATCCGAAAGTTGGCTCTCAGCTGGCTTAAGCTCAGTTACTGCCATGTCGAGAGTGACATCTACGGTCTCGGTGTCGAGCTCTTGAACCAACATACCGCCATTCACACTAACATATTGTTGTGGTTTAGCAGTTGCAGCGCTCATATCGACCTTCAACAGACGAAGATTTTTCTTAGTACAAAGTACTTCGAGTGCCTCAGCAGTGAAGTCGGGAGCCATGATGATCTCCAAGAAGATTGGCTTCATAAGCTCTGCAACCTCAGCAGTAACTGTTTGGTTTGTAGCTACGATACCACCGAAGATACTTACGGTGTCCGCCTCGTAAGCCTTTGTCCATGCCTCAACAACATCCTTTCCTGTTGCAGCACCACATGGGTTCATGTGCTTAAGACCTACACAGAATGGCTCGCTAAACTCACGCACGATAGCCAAAGCAGCGTTAGCATCTTGGATATTGTTGTACGATAACTCTTTACCATTGAGTTGATTAGCAGATGCCAAAGAGTATGATGTTGGCTCAGTTGCAGCAAAGAACTTAGCCTCCTGGTGAGGATTCTCGCCATAGCGAAGTGTTTGTCTTAGGTCGAACTCCAAGAAGAGTTTCTCGTTGAGACCAGCATTCTTGCGCATAAATGTCGAGATCATCATATCGTACTCTGCGGTGTGGGTGTAAGCCTTAGCCGAAAGTGCGAAACGTGTAGCACGCTCGGTGTTGCCACCTGCCTTGATCTCGCTGATGATTTGAGCATAGTCCGCGGGGTCGCATACTACAGTCACATCGTTAAAGTTTTTAGCGGCACTACGAAGCATAGAGGGACCACCTATGTCGATATTCTCGATTGCATCGGCAAGTTCTACATTTGGCTTAGAGATTGTCTCACGGAAAGGGTAAAGGTTTACACAAACCATGTCGATAAACTCGATATTGTTATCACGCAGAGCCTCCAAGTGACTCTCATCGTCACGACGAGCCAAGAGACCACCGTGCACATTTGGGTGAAGGGTCTTTACACGACCGTCGCAGATCTCGGGGAATCCTGTGACCTCGCTGATGTTGATAACTGCTACTCCGCTGTCGGCAAGTAGCTTCATTGTACCACCTGTTGCGATAATCTCCCAACCGAGTGCTACCAACTCTTTTGCGAACTCTACGAGACCGCTTTTGTCGCTTACGCTAAATAATGCTCTTTTCATATAATTATGAATTATAAATTATGAATTATAAATTTTTGTTCACCAACCTCCGCACACACTCCACATAGAGTGGGTGTTCGGCTCTGTGGACAAGCTCCTCTAACTTCTCTATGCTATCTCCATGGTAGCGGAATGCCACTTGGTCAATTATAGCACCTCCATCGAGCTCCTCGGTGACGTAGTGGATAGTAACTCCAAAGATACGCACTCCATACTCTAATGCCTGTTCGATTGCACGGGCTCCCTTAAACGAAGGAAGCAAAGAGGGGTGTACATTGATTATACACCCTTCATAAGCTTTGAGAAGTGTAGCTCCTACGATACGCATGTAGCCAGCAAGGCAGACAAGCGAAACACCCTCTGACTGAAGCCTCTCGACCACAAGCGATTCATACTCCGCCTTAGAGGCAAAGTCACTTGGCGAGAGCACGAGCGAAGGGATCCCCAATCTTTGGGCACGAGCGACAACTCCTGCTTGAGGTTTGTCGCAAACCAATAGTGCAACTTCAGCCGAAATAGTTCCGTCGAGAGTTGCCGCAGCTATAGCCTCGAAGTTTGAGCCGCTGCCACTTGCAAAAATTGCTATACGTTTCATTGTGAGGATACTACTATTATATTGTTCTTAGATGATCTCTACCGCACCTGCTTTGTCTGTAATACGACCAATAACAGTTGCTCTCTCGCCAGCCTCAGTGAGGATTGCGATTGCTTTTTCCGCCTCCGACTCATCGAGTGCGATGACCATACCTACACCCATGTTGAAGATGTTGAACATCTCGCGGTGAGCTACACCACCCTCACGCTCCAAGAAACGGAACACTGGAAGAATCTCCCAACTACCCTCCGTGATCTCGATACCCATGTCATCCTTGAGGATACGTGGGATATTCTCATCGAAGCCACCACCTGTGATGTGGCTAATACCGTGAACATCGCAACCTTTAACTACAGCCAACACTGGCTTGATGTAGATTCTGGTAGGGGTCAAAAGCACCTCGCCAAGTGGAGCATCGCCCAACTCAGGGTATACTTTGTGTAGGTCGCTACCACTATCTGCTACAATCTTGCGCACCAAGCTAAAGCCGTTAGAGTGAACACCGCTCGAAGCAACTCCAACGAGCACATCACCAACCTTAACTTTCGAGCCGTCGATAAGTTCGCTCTTCTCGACAACACCACAAGTGAAACCTGCGATATCGTACTCACCATCGGTATACATACCTGGCATCTCGGCAGTCTCGCCACCAATTAGAGCGCAACCACTTTGGCGGCAACCCTCGGCAACACCTGCCACAATCGCCTCGATCTTGGCTGGTTCGTTGTGACCAACAGCTACATAGTCGAGGAAGTAGAGAGGCTCAGCACCTTGTGCCAATACGTCGTTAACGCACATAGCAACGGCATCAATACCAATAGTATCGTGTTTATCCATCTCAAACGCAAGTTTGAGTTTGGTACCCACTCCGTCGGTTCCGCTAACCAATACAGGCTCCTTAACGCCAAGTGCCGAAAGGTCGAACATGCCACCAAAAGCGCCAATGTTGCCCATAACACCCAAACGTGAGGTAGATGCAACATGCTTTTTGATACGTGCTACAACTTCGTAACCTGCTTCAAGGTTTACACCAGCTTTTTCATAACTCTCTGCCATAACTTTTTTTATAATTTTTTGATATTAATTCCATTCTTTTTGTCTGCCTCGTAGAGGTCCGTAGGATAGTGTCCCGTGAAACATGCTGTGCAGAGCTCCTTGCGCTTACCTGCTGTGAAGAGGTGTTTTGGTTCGAGAAAGACAAGTGAGTCAGCCTCGATAAATTGACGTGCCTCCTCAGTTGAAAGACGATACGAAAGTAGATCTTTTTGCCCCGAAGTGTCAACACCATAGAAACAAGGATTGCGATACTCTGGACTTGCAATTCGCACATGCACCTCTTTGGCTCCCGCCTCTTTGAGCATCTTCACAATACGTTTTGAGGTGGTGCCACGCACGATAGAGTCGTCGATAAGTGCCACTCGTTTACCCTCTACTATGCCTCGCACTGCCGAAAGTTTCATCCTCACGCCCTTCTCTCGAAGTGCCTGCGAGGGTTGAATAAAGGTGCGACCAATATATTTGTTCTTGATAAGACCCATCTCATAGGGCTTTCCACTCGCCTCGGCATAACCCATTGCGGCACTTAGACTCGAATCAGGAACTCCTACTACAATATCGCATTCGCATGGTGCTTGACCCCACAACAATCTACCACTCTCCTTGCGGAACGTGTGTACGTTGCACCCCTCGATATTGGAGTCAGGACGAGCAAAGTAGACATACTCCATAGCGCACATATTGTAGTGACGATATTGAGAGTAGAGCGTTGAGCGGATTCCATGGTGGTCTATCGAGACTATCTCGCCAGGCTCCACATCGCGGATATACTCGGCACCAACTACGTCGAGACCGCACGTCTCGCTACTCACCACATAGCCATCACCCAAACGACCAATCGAGAGTGGTCTCAAACCATACTTATCGCGGCATGCGTAGATACGATTCTCTGTCATAATCAGAAACGAGAATGCTCCCTCAATCATATTGAGTGCATCGACGATTGCCGAGATACGCTCGATTGTGCCCTTATCTTTTTTGATAAGGTGAGCCAGCACTTCGCTATCAGAACTCGATTGAAAGAGGCTACCCTTGATCTCAAGGTGGCGACGCAATTCATCGGAGTTGACCAAGTTACCATTGTGCGCCATTGCGAAGTTTCCGCTGTGGTGACGGAAGTAGAATGGTTGGATATTCTCCGCTGCATTACCTCCCGAAGTGGAGTAACGAACGTGACCAATAGCCATTGAGCCGGGGAGCTTCTCCAACTTTGCCTCGTTAAAGACCTCAGAGACCAATCCCTCACCAATAACACGGTTAAATTCCCCTGGTGCACTTACCGACACAATACCGCAACTCTCTTGACCACGGTGTTGCAGAGTGTGGAGACCATAATAAGTGAGTGATGAAGCCTCGGGCACGCCCCAGACTCCAAACACTCCACACTCTTCATGGATCTCGCGATCACTGATTTGTGGCATCATTA
Organism: Rikenellaceae bacterium; assembly: GCA_044433965.1. GTDB lineage: Bacteria > Bacteroidota > Bacteroidia > Bacteroidales > Rikenellaceae > Alistipes. The sequence continues at coordinate 56,699 of JAWXTF010000011.1, forward strand.
CGCATTAAGCTTTTGTAGACGTGCCAAAATCTCCTCGTAAGCCTCGATAACTTTACCCAAGTCACGACGGAAACGATCCTTATCCAACTTCTCGTTAGTCGACATATCCCATAGACGACATGTGTCTGGAGATACCTCGTCAGCCAAGATAATCTCACCGTCTGAAGTGCGACCAAATTCGATCTTGAAATCAACAAGGGTGATGTTCATCTTAGCAAACATTGCTTGAAGTGCCTCGTTGATCTTAGCTGTCATAGCGTAGATTTGCTCCAACTCAGCGTAAGTAACAGCACCAAGAGCTACTGCGTGGTGGTCGTTGATAAGCGGATCACCCAACTCATCTTTCTTGTAGCAGATATCGAAGATAGTATTTGATGGTTTTGTACCCTCCTCGATTCCAAGGCGTTGAGCCATTGAACCGGCGATGATGTTACGTACGATAACCTCGATAGGGATGATATCTACCTTGCGGCACAATTGGTCACGGTCGTTAAGAGTCTCAACGTAGTGAGTCTTGATGCCAGCTGCGTGTAGCTGCTCGAAGATAATTGTAGAGATAGCGTTGTTAAGCTCGCCTTTGTGCGCGATAGTTGCTTTCTTGATGTTGTTAAACGCTGTAGCAGCATCTTTGTAGTGAATTACGATTAGATCTTTGTCGTCTGTTAAAAAGACCTGCTTTGCTTTGCCCTCATAGAGCATTTCTCCCTGTTTCATAAACTTTTATGTGATTGAATTTTATTGTATGATTAAATTACTTTTTTCTGAAATATTTTACCGCATTCTCAAAAATTGGTTGACGCTTCTCGCCATCAATGTTTTTGAATAGGTTCTCTTCGTAACGCTCGGTGTGACCCATTTTGCCTAAGATACGTCCATCTGCCGAGATGATGCCCTCGATTGCATAAGACGAACCATTAGGGTTGTGTGGCGCTGATGCTGTAACCTCGCCATTGAGATCTACATATTGGAATGCTACTTGACCTGCCGCAAAGAGTTCGTTGGCAAGTTCCTCGCTAACTACAAATTTACCCTCTCCGTGGCTCACTGCTATAGAGTGGATGTCGCCCACTTCGAACGACGAGAGCCATGGTGACGACACAGTCGAAACACGTGTCGAAACGATTTGCGAGATGTGGCGGTTAACATCGTTACGGAATAGGGTTGGAGACTCCTCGGTCACCATTCCCAAACGACCGTAAGGCAACAGACCAGATTTTACCAACGCCTGGAATCCGTTACAGATACCCAAGATCAAGCCCTCACGCTCGATTAAGCGGTGGATAGCTGCTGTAACGTCACGGTTGTTGAGCACAGTAGCGATAAATTTACCACTTCCGTCAGGCTCGTCACCTGCCGAGAAACCACCACTAAGCATAAAGATATGACACTCGTCGATCATCTTGACCATAGTTGCGATTGAAGCCAAAGTATCTTCGCTCGTAAGGTTACAGAATACCGAAGTGCGTGGCTCAGCACCAGCTTTGCGGAATGCTTTAGCGGTATCGTAGTCGCAGTTGGTACCTGGGAAGATTGGGATGTAGACGATAGGACGCTCCACTGTCTCACCTGAGTAGGCAACAGTGCGTGGTGCGCTCTCTACAACCTTAGCAGTTGCTTTGTTGTCACCCTTGTCAGGATAAACCGAAGCAAAACGCTCTGAGTTAACTCTGCGAAGCTCCTCGATGTCGAACACCTCACCGTTGATTGTAAGAGTTTTGGACTCTACACTCTCACCCAAAAGTTCTGCCCACTCGCTCTCAATTGTGCCACTCGCCTCAACTACGATTGAACCATAAGCATAGTTGAATAACTCCTCTTCGCTAAGCTTGATCGAAGCACCAACCTCGTTACCAAAGCTCATCTTAGCTACCGCCTCGCACACTCCACCAAAGCCAATTGCGTAAGCTGAGATCACTCTACCGCTCTCGATAAGAGCCGACGTTTGGGTGAAGAGAGCTTTAATTTGCTCGGTGTCGGGCATGCCATTTGCAAGAGGCGTGTGACGCATAATATATAGTTTGTTACCTGCCGCCTTAAGGTCGGTCGAGATAACTTTGCGAGCATCAACAGTAGTGATACCAAATGCCATAAGCATTGGTGGCACATTGATCTCGTGGAATGTTCCGCTCATAGAGTCTTTACCACCGATAGAAGGCAAGCCCAACTCCAGCTGCATCTTAAGTGCTCCCAAGAGTGCAGAAAGAGGTTTTCCCCAAGATGTAGCATTGCTCATACGCTCGAAGTACTCTTGGTACGAGAAACGCATATTGTCGAAACGAGCACCCGCTGCAACAACCTTTGCACAAGCCTCAACAACCGAATAAGCGGCACCGTGGTAAGGGCTCCAAGTGGTGATGAATGGGTTGTAGCCGTGCGCCATGATCGAAGCGGTAGAGGTTACACCATCGGTAGGAAGCTTTTGAACTGAAACTTGAGTCTCAGAGTTTTGGGTGCGACCACCAAAGGGCATCAAGACAGTCGAAGCACCAATAGTTGAATCGAACATCTCGACCAAACCACGTTGCGAAGTAACGTTGTCGTCCTCCATATTGTTGATAACTCGCTCTCGAAGTGAAGCACCCGATACAATACGCTCAAAGGGATTACGCTCCTCGACTGCCGCTACAGAAGCTGAAGCGTAGTGCTTAGCGCCTGCTGAGTCGATAAACTCACGTTTGAGGTCTACCACAAGTTGCTCTCCGTAGAACATACGCATGCGACCAAGGTCGGTAACATCTGCAATGTGAACTACTTCGAGATTCTCCTCACGGCAGTACTCCATAAATTGCTCCTTATCCTTAGCCTCTACTACAACCGACATACGCTCTTGCGACTCGCTGATTGCGATCTCGGTAGTGTTGAGTCCACTATATTTTGTTTTTACACGATCCAAATAGATGTCCAAGCCATCGGTCAACTCACCAATCGCTACACTCACACCACCTGCACCAAAGTCATTTGACTTCTTCACAAGGCGGGTGACCTCTGCACGACGGAAAAGACGAGAGATCTTACGCTCCTCTGGAGCATTTCCCTTTTGCACCTCACTGCTACATGTTTCGAGTGACTCGGTGGTGTGCTCTTTCGAAGAGCCTGTTGCACCACCAACACCATCACGACCTGTACGACCACCAAACATCAATACCACATCACCAGCCTCTGGACGCTCACGGCGTACACTGTCGGCCTTAACGGCTCCAACAACGGCACCAACCTCCAAACGCTTAGCTACATAGTTAGGGTGGTAGATCTCGCGAAGGTGAGTTGTAGCAAGACCAATTTGGTTACCATAACTTGAGTAACCTGCTGCTGCCTTGTGGCTGATGATTCGTTGTGGAAGTTTACCCTCCATAGTCTCGCTAACTGGAGCGTAGATGTTGCCTGCACCAGTCACACGCATTGCTTGGTAGACGTAGCTACGACCCGACAATGGGTCACGGATAGCACCGCCCAAACATGTTGATGCTCCTCCGAAAGGCTCGATCTCGGTTGGGTGGTTGTGAGTCTCATTCTTGAATTGAAGCAACCACTTCTCCTCCTGGCCATCAACATCTACATTGACAAAGATAGAGCAAGCGTTGTTCTCCTCGCTAACCTCCATATCCTCCAAAAGACCTTTATGACGCAAGTAACGGGCACCAATAGTTGCCAGATCCATAAGGCAGATATCTTTGTGCTCACGACCCATCTCACGACGGATAGTAAGGTAGGTAGCAATCGTTGAGTCGATATCCTCTTTGATAAATGACTCCTCGACCTCGATTCCCTCCAACTCCGAAGTAAAGGTTGTGTGACGGCAGTGGTCGCTCCAGTAGGTATCCAAGATACGCAACTCGGTTGAGTGTGGCTCACGACCCTCAGCCTTGAAGTATTCACGGACAACTTGCAAATCATCGGCATTCATTGCCAAGCCCATAGTGCGACAGTAAGGAGCCAACTCTTCGTCGCTCATTGCAGTGAAACCCTCCAAGAGCTCTGCTGGGATCACCTCTGCTTGCTCCAAGTCGCTAAGTTGCGAAAGATCCTTCTCGCGAGACTCTACGGCGTTGATCGAGTAGCGTTTGATACGCTCCACATCCTCATCGCTCACCTCTGAGCTAAGCATGATGATACGTGATGACTTGATACGTACATCGGCTGTTGGCTCCAACAGCTTCACACAGTCGACAGCCGACGCTGCACGTTGGTCGAATTGACCAGGTAGAAACTCAATAGCGATAAGCTTCATGCCCTCTGAGTCTAAAGTGTCTGTCACCGTGTCGGTTACCGTTTCGCCAAAGACTCCGTAGCGGCTACGCTCCAAAAGCTCTGATGAAAATCCAAATAGATCGTAGACACATACGTGACGTAGCGCCTTGATCGAAAGGTTGAGATTGGTCTCCAACTCTCGGCGAAGGCTCTCAGCCTCGACACAGAATTGAGATTTCTTCTCTACATAGATGCGATAGTTGCTCATTTATATTTTGATATTGTAATTATATATTCTCTTTAATTATTCTACGAATCGGCTTGCCCACTCACTTCTATAACGATCCTCGGTCATATCGACAAAGGTGATGTGACCCATCTTACGTTTTGGTTTGCTCTCCTCTTTGCCATAGATGTGGATGTGACAACCCTCGGGTGCACCCTCTTCAACTATATGTTCAGCGGCTCCAAGATCCTCACCCAATATGTTTTTCATAATGGTCGGTGCCACAAGCTTTGGCTCCTCAAGGGGCATATCTAATAGGTAGTGAACAAGTTCACGGAACTGTGATGTGCTGCAACCCTCGATGGTGTAGTGCCCAGAGTTGTGTGGACGTGGCGCCATCTCATTGAAGATAACCTCTTCACCACGCACAAAGTATTCAATAGTCAAGATGCCACGGTAGTCGCACTCCTCCATAAATCTTTTGCTCTGCGCCTCGATCTTCTCACGAAGCTCCTCCGAGATCTCGGCAGGAACAATCGAAAGGTCGAGGATACCATCACGGTGAAGATTGCGCCCCATAGGGAAAACGATGCTCGACTCGTCACCACGAACGGTGATTGTCGAGATCTCGAAATCGAAGTCTACAAACTCCTCCAGGATACATGGTACACCAAGTAGTTTAAAAGCCTTTACGACATCCTCTTCTGTACGTATAACAACTTGACCATGACCATCGTAGCCCAAGGTGCGAGTCTTAAGTACGCAAGGCATTCCAATATCTTCGATAGCCTCCAAGAGAGAATCATTAGTCGATACGGCGATATATTTGGGAGTCAACAGACCGTGCGACTTAGCTTGATTCTTCTCACGCAGGCGGTCCTGAGAGTCAAGAAGCTGAGTGTAACCCTGTTTAATATTGTACTTCTCGCAAAGAGGAGTAAGCACTTCGGCTGGTATATTTTCAAATTCGTAGGTCACCACATCGCAACGTTGACAAAGAAGCTCAAGCGAGTTCATATCGTCAAATGGTGCAACAACGTGTTCGTCGGTGAGTTGGAAGGCTGGGGAGTTAGACGATGGATCGTAAGCAATGGTGTATGCACCCAATGCCTTTGCCTCCTCGGCGATCATCAAACCTAACTGTCCTGCTCCAATAATTCCAATTGTTTTCATCTTACAAAATTAACGTTAAATTTCTGCTGCAAGTACATCAGCAGTCTGTTTTTCTCGGAAAGCATCGTACTTAGCTCGCAACGCCTCGTCGGAAAGCGACAGGATTGAGATTGCGATAAGTGCCGCATTCTTAGCTCCGTTGATTGCAGTAGTCGCTACAGGCACACCTGCTGGCATCTGTACAATCGAAAGCAATGAGTCCCAACCGCTAAGCGTGCGTGACTTCACAGGAACTCCAATCACTGGGAGCGGTGTCATCGAAGCTACCATACCCGGAAGATGAGCTGCACCACCTGCACCAGCGATGATTACATCGATGCCACGCTCGCGAGCCGTAGTTGCGTACTCCACCAAAAGAGCAGGTGTGCGGTGGGCACTAACTACTCGTTTTTCAAACTCAACGCCAAATGCTTCGAGGGTTTCGACAGCTGCCGACATAACTTCGTAGTCGCTTGTAGAACCCATTATAACTCCAACTTTCATATTCAAAATTTAATTAAAAATCCGCCACAACACCTTTATAATCAGGCATTATAGCGGAACAATGTATCTATTCGGTTTTTAACAATTTACTTTTGCGCACGCGACAAGAGACAAACCCTGTTGGGTGCACACACTTCGTTTTCATACCAAGTCTATGTTGTCGCTCACTCAGTGGCAACAAGGAGCAAAAACACTCTCCATAAAATATGTCTGTAACCCCTATCATCTTGGCAAAAAAATCGCTTAGCATTTCGGACACAAAGGTAGCAAAAATATTTGATTTTGCCACCAAAAAATAATAAGTTTTTAACATTATTTAACAATAATCGTTCTGGCAAAATATAAATGATATATGTGAGAAAATATGCTAATTTTAGTATGTTGACTATTTAGCATTATGTATATATTTTTGCATATTATAATTAGCACAAAGAGGCAATATGAAAGAAATAATACTAACGAAGTTTGGGCAGAGAGTTCAAACAATAAGAAAAAAACAAGGTTTATCTCAAGAACGTTTAGCTGATAAAGCTGATTTACATCGCACATACATTGGCATGATTGAGCGAGGCGAAAAAAACATCACGCTTCGCAATATCGAAAAAATAGCCAACGCACTAAACATTAATATAAAAGAATTATTATGAAAAAAATTAAGCTCACAACAAAAGAGGCATTAAGCCTAATAGCTCCTCGACAACTACAACTCCCTAAATATAGCTCTCAAATAATTAACTTAGCAAACCAAAATGCACAAGGAACAAGACCCAAAGTTGTTGGACAGATGAGTGAGTTAATTCAAGCACTCGGTAATGGTTCGATAGAAGAATGGGAGGAAAATTACACAAAAACACACCCAACTGCAATAGACGAGGCTACAGACAAAATATACAACATGATAGAGTTGTTTAGAATCTCGATTAACCAAATTGATAGATCAATAGTTCAAAGCTGGGTTAAAGACCTTGTTATTGACAAAACATATATCGGATTGCACTATCAAGAGGCTATAATCAAGAAAATTGCAAAGGATAAAAACACGACATATCGATTATCAACGCCTTCAGAAGAGTCCCAAGGTATCGATGGATACATTGGAGACGATAGTGTCAGCGTCAAACCCATCACTTATAAATCAATGAATTTACTTCCTGAAAGTATTACAGTCAAAATCATATACTACGAAAAACGAAAAGATGGCATCTCAATAGAGTATAATTTCTAAAAAAGATTCAGTTCTGGATGTTCTATTGTTGACTGCAATAATTTACGAGACTCTTTCCGCATAATCTTTATTGGAGAGTTTGTGTACTCTGCTTCAATAACATTCTCCTGTCTCTCCTTTACCGAACTAAGATAGCTAAAACTCATCGTGCACTCTTGGGATGTCATTACGGCAGATTCAATATTCGCATTGTAATGTTTCACCTCTTTTGTTTTACTTCTCTCAACAATAAACTCCTCATGTGACTTAATTCGAGAACTAATAATATCGTTTTGTTCATTGTGAGATATAGCTAAAAGATTATTAAGTGATAGTTTTGCAAAATGAGAATCTATGTCATAACCAACACTATTACGGTTGCAAATTAATGCAGCAAGTGAGGTGGTTCCAGTACCTACAAATGGATCCAAAACAGTATCTCCTTGTAGAGAATACATATTGATTAAACGATATGGTATCTCCAGAGGATATGCTGCACTACGCTCTCTACTCTCACTCGAAGATAATTTTTGCTTTGTTCCTTTAACATTATCCCACAAGTCCGAGAACCAGACATTACGCTCCTCCCAAAAAAATGAACTTGCGCGTCTCTGATGCTTCTCCTTTTCGCTTTTGAACTCTCGCTTGCCACCTTTACGAAATATTAGAATCCATTCATGCTCCAAAGTAACATATGCTCCAGCTGGTAACATTCCAGACCCCATAAATTTGTTAGGGGCATTAGTTTGTTTCCTCCACAATATATTAGGCAAATTAACAAAGCCATTACTAACGAAGTAGTTAATTATACGTGAATGATTTGAGTATAAAGCGAAATTACCATCTATTGTGCGAGTTGCATCTCCAATATTTACACACACAATACCACCAGGTATTAACACTCTCGAAACCTCCGACCATACTTTATCTAACTCCTTATGCATAAGTTCAAATGCTAGATTCCCATCTCCGTTCATTAAAGCCTCACCAACACCTACATTCTGGGCGTTCATAATTTTATCCCACATCTCAACCATTGGATATGGAGGTGAAGTAACTACTAATTCGATAGAATTAGAGATAATGGCGCTCATATCTTGCGCTCTGCCGACATGTATAGCATGTTGTGATCTTAGAGTATTCATAGTGCAAAGATACTATTTTTTCACTCAGAAATTAAATCTCATCTAATAATTTTTCTTACATACACCCCATAAATAATTGGCAAACAGGAGAAAAAAAGATCTTCATGACCACTATATTGCCCCAAACTCTACTTCGACTCTATACATAATCAACATAATGAAAGCGTTATTTTCACGCATACAACCTAAAAAAACACAATCTCCTACCATATTTATCAAAAAAAATGTCTACTTTTGTCAAATTACAAAATTTGAATTTGCCAATGATGGGATTTAGGGAGCTTAAGGTTGAAGAGAGGATTGAACTGGAGAGGAGAGCTTGTTTTGCTGAGGATTGGGATCAGGTAATTGTTAGTAACTGCTTCTCCGTGTCGCAATTATCTTTATGTCGTTTTGCTGGCAGAGTAATTATTGGTGCAGGTTCTCGTATTCACAACTCTTCGATTGTTAACTATGCGCTTGGTGAGGGGTGCCATATTGAATCTGTTTCGCTCATTGAGTGCCAAGGTGAGAGCAGTTTTGGCAATGGCGTGAGTGTTGCATCGCTCAACGAATGCGGAGGTCGCTCGATTAAAATCTACGACTCTCTAACAGCCCAGATTGCCTATATATCAACTATTTACCGCCATCGCACAGAGGTTATAAACCGCATTAACTCGATGGTTGAGGAGTATGCCACACAGCACAAAAGCAGCATGGGTAGCATTGGTCAAGCTGTTAGAATCGTTGGTGCAGGGATTATACGAAATGTTAAAATTGGCAACAATGTAACTATCGAAGGCTCCTCAATATTGAGCAATGCAACGCTGCTTGATGGGGTCTACTTTGGTGCTGATGTCAAAGCACATGACTTTATCGCAGTCGAAGGAGCAAAGGTCGACAATGGAGCCACTATAGAGCGCTGTTTTGTTGGTGAAAATGTAATACTTTCGAATGGATTTACGGCTGTAGACTCCCTCTTTTTTGCCTCCTCGCATTGCGAAAATGGCGAAGCGGCATCTGTGTTTGCGGGACCATACACTGTTTCTCACCACAAATCATCACTTCTGATTGCAGGATTCTTCTCATTTTTCAATGCCGGCAGCGGCTCCAATCAAAGTAACCACCTCTTTAAGTGTGGTCCTGTTCACCAAGGCGTTCACCTACGAGGTTGTAAGTTTGGTAGTTCTGCATATGTAATGCTCCCAGCCATCAATGGTGCCTTCACCTCAGTGATTGGAAGCCACAATTCGCACCACGACACCTCTGACTTTCCATTCTCTTACTTAGTCAACAAGGAGGGTCGTTCAACGATCATACCCGCAGCAAATATCTCAAGCTACGGTTATCAACGTGACACGGAGAAGTGGGTCAAACGTGACAAGAGAAGAGTTAAAAGAGATATTCTCAACTTAGAACCACACAATCCCTACATCGCTACAATGGTGATAGATGCTATCAACACAACCAATCAGATGCTCGATAAGAACCCTGATGCTCAAAGCTATATCCACAACAAAGCGGTCATCAGCGCCAACAACCTACAGCGAGGACTCTCGCTCTACAACAAAGCTATTGCAGCATCACTTGGCGAGATGTTAAGCTACGATGATCCCTCCCGGGAGGGCTTAGGTCGATGTCGCTGGGTCGATGTCGCTGGTCAATATATCACCAAAAGCTATATGGAGTCTACCCTTGATGCAGTGGAGCGAGGTGAGCTAAATAGCCTCGATCAGATAGATCAACTCTTCGGTGAGTTTGCTCGCTCCTACAATGCATACGCCTACGACTGGGCAGTAGGCATCTTAACGGAGTTATTGGGGCATGCACCCTCGACAGAGGAGATTGCCTCGACGATAAAAGCTGCATCACGCACCCAAGAAGAGATCCTTGCGATGGCAAATCGAGATAAGATGCGGGACTCATCCGATGCAATGTCAATTAGCTACGGTATGGATAGCGGCAAAAACATCGAAGAACGATTAGCAGACTTCAGAGCAGTTAGAGATCTCTAATAGCTCTTTTAGAACAAGAAAAGTGTAATATCTAAGCCATGTATAGTCAAAGTATAACTCGCCACAATCGAGCTCTATTTGTTATCGCCATAGACCAATCTTGCTCAATGGCAGGAAGAGTAGATAATGCTGGCAATATAGTTACTAAAGCAGAGATGGTGGCACAAGTTGCCAACGACCTAATAGCAGAACTTATCGAACGCTCCCGCCGTAGCGAGGGTTTACGCGACTACTATGATATAGCTGTTGTAGGCTACTCAGGAGCTGGTGTAACTACCCCATTTGGGTCACACAAGCCATATCTCTCTACCATACAGCTCAATGAGCTCAACCCCGAGGAGCGCACCATTGAGCGCCAAATACGCCTACCAAATGGTGAAATTCGATTTATTCGAGAGACTCAACGCTGCTGGATCAAGCCCGAAGCGGTTGGGCTCACACCTATGTATGAGGGGCTCTTTATGGTCTACGATATCGCAAAAAGGTGGTGTGCCCAGCAGGAGAATCTGAACAGTTTTCCTCCTATGATATTCAACATCACAGATGGCGAATCGACCGACTGTGACTATGCCGATATTATGGAGATCTCGTCGAGAATCAAATCTATTGCAACCAACGATGGCAAGGCTCTATTGGTTAATGTACATATCGCCTCAAACTGTGCAAAGAGCTCTATGCTCTTCCCCTCGCCACGAGAGATTGCTCAAATGGGAGAGGTAGCACCCGCAGCCCTTTCGCTATTCAATGCCGCAAGTGAGCTGCCATCCATATTTATGGATGCCGTGTGTGATATTAAGGGAACTGAGTTTCGCAACAACTACAAAGCTATGAGCTTCAATTGCTCTATCTCGGAACTTGTCACAATCCTAAATATAGGTTCCATTAGCATCAAACGAACATAATCATGGCGGTCAAAATCAACAACTTTATTGACGCTCTATATCTTTCATACGACTCCCTCGCCTCGCTCAAGGGGGCAGTTGCAGAGCAAGATGAAGATGGAAAAATCATCGTTAGTCGCACTAAATTCTTTGCCGATGTAGAGATCCATTGGCAAGGCAAGAGATATATACTCTCCTTGCCTCTCTGTCTACAGGCATACACAATGGCTCAATATGCAGCAATTAGAGTTCGCCCGCTACACTCCAAGATAATCCTTAAGTACCGACTCCTCCACAACGAACTCACCTACATCGACTCACGTGGTGAGGTTAAATTCTCAGATCTTCTACTCCAAGAGATCCCCGAAGGTTACACACTCAAAGAGGCGGCTCCACTGCTCTGTGATGATATACTTCGCGAAAAGCTCAATGCACTCGAAGAGGAGTTTGGTCGACTATCACTCAAACACAATAATCTTAAGAGTGACAATATAATTCTCTCTAATAGTGATAATTTGCTATACCCTATTAGGTTACACTACGCAACAATTGGCGAGGACCCCACCTCTGAATTTCAAGAACTGCGACATGAACTCCTCACACTAACAGGGCACCACACAACCTTTGAGCCTCAGCAGAGAGACGAAATTCAGAGTCACTATAGAGAGGCTGCATTTGGATATAGTGCTGTTGGAGCGCCTCATGAAGGACTCTGCGTGGCTGAGAATAGCCATGGCTACTTCGGTTATATCAACCCCAAAGGCGATACGCTAATAACACCTCAATTTGTCTGGGCGTCAAACTTATGCGAAGGACGCGCTGAGGTAGAAACATCCGAGGGTATGGGGCTTATCGACCGAAGCGGCAAATTCATAATAGAGCCCCACTACAAAATTATCGAATTTGACCCCACTACAGGTAGAAGCCGCGCCAAAGTTAGCGATAATAAGTGGCTGATATTTGATTATAATGGATGTTTAATTAGATAATATTGGAAGCTTCCAAAAGCCTCCGGCGGGCGAGATAACACCCCCGCTGATGTATATTTAAACCAAAGATAAACCTACTTATCGCGCTCGTGCCGCGCGGCACCAAGCTTGGATCCAAAAACTTCGTTTTTGACTTTTGGGTGTTGCGCTGATGTGGTGGGGGCTTTGCCCCTCAGCGAGATATCCACTATGATGAGCTTTTGAAAGTGAACTTTCAACACTCCTCATAGTGGATATCTCTGTGTCAACCTTCGGGTGCCCTGCACCTAAGACTATGTTTAAGTTTCTCTCGATAGAATTGCTAAGAGAGAAATTTAAACATATTCTAAACCTACAGCTCTAAATCGCCGCCAAAGATTTCATGCCATGGCAAACCTTGTTCGCCTAACTCAGCTAAGAATGGATCTGGATTGAACTCTTCAACGTTATATACTCCAGCACCCTTCCACAATCCCTTAGCAAACATTGTTGCACCGAGTGCAGCTGGCACACCTGTTGTGTAGCTCACAGCTTGTGTTCCTGTCTCCTCGAATGCTGCTTCATGATCGCAGTTATTATAGATGTAATATGTTAGCTCGCGTCCATCCTTAATGCCCTTGATGCGGCAACCAATTGAGGTTTGACCGTGGTAGTTCGAACCGAGTGACTTTGGGTCTGGCAGAACAGCCTTAAGGAATTGGATAGGTACGATCTCGACTCCATTATACATAATTGGGTCGATACGAGCCATACCGATATTTTGGATCACACGAAGGTGAGTGAGGTACTCTTGACCAAATGTCATCCAAAAACGAGCACGCTTCAACGTGGGGAAATTCTTCACAAGTGACTCCAACTCCTCATGGTAGATAAGATATGATTCACGTTCTCCAATCTCGGGATAGTTGAGAGGCATATGAATCTCGTGTGGCTCGGTGGTAACCCACTTACCATCCTCAAAGTAGCGACCTTTTTGAGTCACCTCACGAATATTGATCTCGGGATTAAAGTTAGTGGCAAAAGCCATTCCGTGGTTTCCTGCATTGCAATCAACAATATCGAGGTAGTGGATCTGGTCGAAGTGATGCTTAGCTGCATAAGCGGTAAAGATTGCTGTTACACCAGGGTCAAAGCCACAACCAAGGATCGCAGTGAGCCCCTTCTCCTTAAATCGATCTTGATATGCCCACTGCCAAGAGTATTCAAATTTAGCCTCATCCTTTGGCTCATAGTTGGCAGTATCGAGGTAGTTGCAACCGCACTCCAGACAAGCATCCATTATAGTAAGATCCTGATAGGGGAGCGCAACATTAATTACGATGTCTGGATTGAAGACGTTAAACAACTCACAAAGCTCGGAAACAGAGTCAGCATCAACTTGAGCAGTTGCAACACGACCACCGCCAATAGATGCCGCGATAGCATCACATTTCGATTTTGTACGACTTGCCAACATAATCTCAGTAAAAATTGGGTTGGCTGCAATTTTCTGTGCTACAACAGTTCCGACACCTCCGGCGCCGATAATCAAGGCTTTACACATATTCGTAATCTTTAATAGTTTATTATTCTGTAAATATTTTTGACAAATTTACCGAAAAATTTGGTTATTCCAAAAAAAACATCTAAATTTGCACCACCAAAATGAGAGAAACATCTTTCACAACAGTTAAAGAAACTTCGCTCAAAATTGGCACCGATGATTCCGTAGCTCAGCTGGTAGAGCACAACACTTTTAATGTTGGGGTCCTGGGTTCGAGCCCCAGCGGGATCACAATCTGAAAAGCTAATTATCTACAAAGTAGGTAGTTAGCTTTTTCATTGATGGTTGTTACACATCATCTGCACAACACAATAATGTAGCTCGCAGGGGCATCAATGTTAAGGCAGGAATGGTGGTTCACTACAACGGTCATGAACTAAAAATCACCTCGGTGCACGAGGAGGGACGACGCAAGCTGCTAAATCTAAAGTGTCGCAAGGACGATGTTGAAGATTAGTCTTTATACTTAATAGCAACTGCTGATGTTCCTGACGCTTCAGAAGATACATAAGACATATTACCCATTGGAATTGCGTATGATGACACACCAGCCGAACCAGTTATAATTATTGCATCTGCTCCAATTTTTCGAGCTTCAGCTTTAATTGTCTCAATGTCGGTTTCTCCACCAAATCCGCTGTCATATTTAATAATTGCTATTTCTGTGTATTTACATTCGGGTTTATTAGTAACATATGTGTCGATCTGAGCATCAAGAGCTCTTGCTGGATAAGATGAGCTTAGCATAGTAATGGACGCACAGCTATTTATCATAAATGCGCAAAAGACACAAATAAAAAGGGTGTATATTTTTTTCATTGTATTTAATGTTTTGATTGCCACAAATATATGTATTAAATTTTATTTAAGCAATTAATTTATGTTGAAGATTGAGGTTAAAGGCTACCGAGAGGCTAAAGCAATCCTTGATGAGCTGCCCAACAATATGCAAAAACGAATGTTGTTAGCAGCTCTCAAAAGCTCCTCGAAGCCAATGGTCACAAGTGCACAAGCCAAGGTTCCTGTGCGCAGTGGAACGCTCCGCAAGATGATAAAGGCTCTATCCTACCGAGATAGTACCGCAAGTCGCTCCGAGGTGTCGGTAGCTGTTAAGCCACACTTCAGCACCAATAAGCGCACGGGGACATCGAACCAATACTACTTCAAGTTTCTCCACGAGGGAACCAAGGATCCACGCACCTCACGCAAAGGCAAGGTGATGGTCTTTACCAACTCCCAAGGCGAAAAGGTATTCACTCGCTCGACCAAGAGGCTCAAGGCAAACCCATTCCTCGAAAGGGCATACAGCGAGAATATCTCACGCACAATCGAGATGTTTGGAGATGAGTTGGCTGCGGCGGTCGAAAAATTTGTAAACAAGAACTTTAAAGCTGTAAAATGATGATTATAGCAAAGATGCACAAATCTTACGGATAGACTCAAATCGTTTGCTAATTTTAGCATCAGAGCGAGCTATCTGCAGGTTATAACGAGATTGGATATTGACAAGCATATCTGCATTAATGTCAAAAGCAGCCTCGACCATAAGCGCAACCTCAGTACTGAGTTGTCGTTTACAATTGAGGATTTCATTAAGCATAGTGTATGGCACACCAATCATCTCGGAAACTCTTTTCTGAGAGATGCCACGATGTTCAAACTCCTCTTTTAGAATCTCGCCCGGGTGAACAGGATAGAACGGTTTTAATATTTGAGTGCTCATATTATTGTTATTGCTGAATTCAACCTGCAAATGCAACTGAATTCATATTAATAATTTGTTTAAATTTTTCATTTGGTGTGAGGTATCCGAGCCTTTTGCGAGGACGATTATTTAGTTTATTTTCAATCCATTT
>JAWXTF010000012.1:0-70985 GCA_044433965.1 Rikenellaceae bacterium
TTGGTCAAATGGCACTCCATCTTCCTCGCTACCCTCGTAGACTGTGGCATACATACGATCTTTGTCCAATCCATAAACTCCAGTTAAGAGCTCCCAAGCCCAATCGATTGCCTCGCGCTTGAAGTAGTCACCAAATGACCAGTTTCCAAGCATCTCGAACATCGTGTGGTGGTAAGTATCGTGACCCACCTCTTCGAGGTCGTTGTGTTTACCCGATACACGCAAACACTTTTGTGTGTCGGCGGCGCGAGCCCATTTGCGAGGAGCATTACCCAAGAAGATATCCTTGAATTGGTTCATACCAGCATTGGTAAACATTAGAGTTGGGTCTCCCTTTACGACCATAGGTGCAGAAGGGACAATTGCGTGCTCTTTGCTCGCAAAAAAGTTGAGAAAATGCTCTCTGACTCTGTTCGATTCCATAAAATATTTTAATTTTGTTTCTTTTGTTTTGCTTTTAGGTTGCAAAATTAGACAATTTAAGCTAAATTTGCGTTATAAATAGGAGAGTTTTTTTATTAAATGGAGCAAATTAATCAAAATATCGAGCCACAACAAACCAACAAAGAGGTTAGTATTAACCCTTTGAGGGTGCGCATGTACTCACCTATCCGCAAGATCTTGATTGGGTTTATCTTGATCTCGATTGCCAACGCTCTCTTCTCTCAGCTATTTTACACCCCGAAGATACACAATATAAACGAGAAAAATAGCAAACTCACCATAAAATATGAATTATTAAATAATCGTATCGCCGCAGCAGAGAGTAAACTTGCCGAAATAGAGCATCGTAACAACCATGTTTACCGCTCTCTATTTGGTGCCGACTCCGCAATCATGACTGCAAATAACATAAGTTATCCAGAGTCAAAATATGAATACTTGCAAGGAGAACCATTCTCTCCAATTATGACCAATAGTTGGAAAAGGTTGGATCAACTTGCTCGCGAACTCTACAGCAACTCTCTCTCTTTTGATGAACTTCAACAACTTGCCAAGAATAAAGAGGGAATGTCGGCAGCTCTTCCTGCTATTTGGCCTATCGATCGTACCCAGCTTAACTCGATTGGTCACTATGGCATGCGCTACCATCCAATCTATAGTCGATACATTATGCATAAGGGTGTCGACTTAGGTAGTAAACGTGGTACCCCGGTCTTTGCCACTGGCGATGGTGTAGTCGAGAAGAGCGTTCAAGGTATGAGTCACAGTGGCTATGGTCAAGAGGTTCTTATCAACCACGAATACAGCTACAAAACTCGTTATGCACATCTTAGCAAACGATTTGTCCAAAAAGGGGATAGCGTAAAACGAGGTCAGTTAATTGGTGAAGTTGGCTCTACGGGTGGTTCTGTTGGACCACATCTCCACTATGAGGTGCTCTTCAAAGGAAATACGGTCAATCCGATAAACTATTTCGATCGTAATATGACCAACGAGGAGTATACAAGATTGATGGAAGAGATGAAACCTACCGAACATGAATTAATAGATAGTTTAGAGAATGGCAACTAAAAGCAAATACCAAAGACTGAAAGCTCGCAAGCGAAACTCTAAGAGCTTTGGCAAGGTGGCAATCCACGCATTAGCATGGATTGGAGCTGCTATGCTCTACTATGCATGTTTTTCCATCTTTTTTGATACGCCTCACGAGCACTACCTCAAAAGATCTTCCGCGAAGTTTGAGGCGGAGTATGAAGCACTTGTATCTCGTTATGACTCTCTCTCTATGGTACTTCAAAATATTGAGTTGCGCGATAAAGAGATCTTTCGCACAATGTTTGAGTCGGAGCCATACGAATTTTACTCAGAATCAAAACAGAGACAGTTGGAGGAATACGAGCAGATATTCACCAAATCGAACCGAGAACTTGAGTTATCACTGAGCGAAAGAATAACAAAGTTTGAAACTCAGATGGAGGATCTTACTCGAAGTGCTGAAACTATGCGCCACAATAGCGAGAATCTCGACATTCAGGCACGCAACATTCCAGCAATCCAACCAATTGCCAACAAACAACTTACACTACTTACCGCATCCTATGGAATGCGCATGCACCCTTTTTACAAAACTCTAAAATCTCATCAAGGAGTAGATTACACCATACCTGAGGGTACTCGCATATTTGCAACTGCCGATGGAGTGGTCAAAAGCATAACTGCAAATTCAACTTCTGGTAAAGTGATAACTATCGACCATGGTAATGGTTACATCACCTCCTATAAACACATTTCAGCGACAAAAGCAGGACTTGGCACAAAGGTTAAACGAGGTGATATAATCGCGCTTTCGGGCAACACGGGACTCTCTATCACCCCTCACCTCCACTACGAGGTGAGCTACAATGGGATGCGTATCGACCCAATACACTACTTCTTTATGGAGCTCTCCCCCGAGGAGTATCAACGAATGATTAAGATTGCACAATCGGGTATGCAGTCATTTGATTAAAACAAACTAAACAGACAAAATAAGACGCTTATGGAAATTAAATTACTATTAATCGACTTTGATGGGACTCTCGTAGATACTCGTCAAGCAAACTATCGTGCATACCGAGACGTACTCAAAGAGGTTAACTTTGACCTTGACGAGGAGCAGTATCTCAACGAGTTCTTTGGAATGCGTTGTGGCGAGTTTATGCGCCAATTAGGCTTTACTGACTCCTACGAAATTGATCGCATGCGTCGCCGTAAAATTGAGATCTACCCCAATCATTTCGATACTGTTGTTTTAAATCAACCTCTTTGGGATTATGCTCAATCATTTAGAGCCCAAGGTGGTAGGGTTTGGATTGTATCTACTGGTCAAACAGTTAACATCAACAATGTGATGAATCACCTCTCACTCAACGACAAAGTGGATGGATTGTTAACAGGTGCAGATGTTAAAAATAGCAAACCTTCGGCAGAGTGCTACATCAAAGTGATGAACCGCGAGGGCATCAGCCCAAGTCAATCACTAATATTTGAGGACTCTGTAGTTGGACTTCAAGCTGCTATTGAGAGTGGTGCTAACTACATAAAGGTTACTCTTTAGCTCTATATACGTAGGGTAAACACACGAAAAAACCTGCTTATCGCACCAGGGTAAACGCACGAAAAAACTGCTTATCGCGCTTATGCCGCGCGGCACCAAGCTTAAGCTTGGATCCAAAAACTTCGTTTTTGACTTTTGTATTGCACTGATGTGGTGGGGGCTTTGCCCCCTTGCAACATCAGCGAGGTGAACCTCGCTTTGGGTTTAAATGCCAAAGGCATTTAAAAATTATAAAGAGCAAAGAGTTGTGCAAATTTATTTGCGGCAACTCTTTGCTCTTTATAATCTTAGAGATGCAATCTCTAAGCCCAAAGCGCAACGGTACGCACCCGCAGGGGTGCTTGTTCCCGCCCGCCGGAGGCAGCAAGAAGCGCACAGAAAGCAAGCAAGGTACGCACCCGCGGAGGTGCTATCTCCGCCCGCCGGAGGCAGCAAGAAGCGCACAGTCTGTCTCTATACTCTACAAATTTGTTTAAAGTCGCAGTAGCTACAAGTGCCCTCTTTGTCGTCAATTTGGCAAAAAGGTATTGAGCGGTCGAGGAGTTCAGCGAGTTTTTGAATGAGGTGTTTTTCGAACGCCTCACTTTTTGTTTTATAAGTTGCAATAGCCCCCTCTTGGCTCGATGAGTCAATCAGTAGAGGGGAGTAGTTGGGGGTATGCATAAATCGCACATAGTAGAGCGAAGGCACTACTTCAACTCCAAGTGAATGATGAAGCATCATCGAGTAGGTAAGAGTTTGAATAATATGACCTTGTCGCTCTTTGCCTTCTCCCTCGAATAGGGCTTCAACAGATTTAAATTCGAGGTGCTTGCCTCCACTTTTGTAGTCGATAACCCTCAATTTACCACTTGATAGTTGATCCACTCTATCGAGAGTACCTTCGATTGTAATGTTGTCACCTGTAGGTAGTTTTAAACTGTAGCTATGTTTACGTTCGGTTTCAACAACCTTGAAGTCTGAATTGGCAGCATCGTATGCCACAACTCCGTCGGCGATATACTTAATTATAATATCTTTGATTAGAAGTAGATCTCCCGAAAGTTCATCATCCACTACCCCATCTCGAATTTTACACACTTTGCGTATTGCCGCAATCACCTCTCTTTGGATTCTCTCTCTATCTTGGCTGAGTGCTTGCAGTGCTAAGGAGATCTCCTCAGCATCTATAAGAGAATCATATATTGAGTGGATTGCCTCGTGGAGGATATTACCAAACATAGAGTTGTCTACATCCTCCGAAAGTTCATCGTTACTCTTTATATGTGCTATATGTTGGAAATAGAAACGCATTGGACATGCCACATAACGATTAATCGCAGAAGGTGATATTGGCATGGGGTTATGCGGGTCGGTGTATCTCGACAAAAATTCATCTACCTCACCCACCTTCTCTACCTCTATAGCGCTTTGAGTGTAGAGGTTAACGTCGACTCCGACGTCGCAATAGTTGAGCGAGAAATCTGATTCGTAGTCCAGTTGATAGATATATCTACTTGCCTCACCAGTGGTCTTGTCGTCAGCATGAGAGCAGTAGAGCATCCACACCTTTTCGGCTCGTTGAATTAGTCGATAGAAGTAGTAGGCAAAGACACCTTCGTGGTGCTCGGGTGTTGGTACGCCATATGCTGCACGAATGTTATATGGTACATAAGAGGGTGTTGTTAGCCTATTTCCCGGGAAATTATCATCGTTCATCGAGAGGATTATAACATTTTTGAAGTCGAGGTTACGGGTCTCTAAGATACCCATAACTTGAAGTCCTTCGAGTGGTTCTCCCTCGAAAGGTACGCGCAAAGTTTGAATCATACGACGCAGCAGAGAGAGGTATATAGTAAGAGAGAGATCAATATTGCAATTCTCAAGCGAATTGTGAAGTGTCGATATATGCTCTGTGAGGGTTGCCAAAAACTCTAATCGTCGATTGGAGTCCTCCCCCTGGTAGGGGTGTCGCGCCACAAAAGAGATAGTGCGTTGAAGATATGTGGAGAGTGCTTGCCAACTGTTGCAAGCCTCAAATATTGAAGCCAAATATGGTGGACGACCACTCAAAAGAGTCTCTCTATCGACCGAAATCAAGCGTTCGAGGTTGATTTGAGTCTCAATTTCGGCAAATACCTCCTTATCTATAGTGTTGATGTAGGGGTGTGAAAGCAGTGCTAATACATCAACATAGTAGAATTGAGGATTAGATCCATTGCGGCGCTTAGCTTGCGATTGAAGCGCTAATAGGCGCTCAATTAATGAGTATGCCAAAGAGTTTTTGAGGGGGTAACCCATCGTCACATTCACCTTTCCAGTCTCTTTGGGCAGCGCATAAAGCAGAGGAGTGAGTAGATTTTCATCGGTCAAAACAATGGCTGTTTGTTTGTCGACCCCACCCTCAGCAATAAGATCTGATATAATCTTTGAAGCATACTTACACTGTAGTACATTTGAAGATGCAGCCACGACATTAAACTCTTTTGGACTGCAAAAGTTATCGTGTGTGATTTCAAACGAGGATCCGTAGCGAGTCAGATTTTCTCGAATAAATAGACCCGCTTCCTGTTCGCGTTGATCGGTGTAATAGTTGTCGTAATCCCAAAAGAAATCAACCGAAGAGTTACGTTCAAGAGCATCGAAGAGTTGTTTTTCGCACTCCGAAAGTGCATTGAAACCCACCACAGCGTAACGTTCACCACTCTCAAAGCTATACTCTTGCGACTTTAAGCGCTCCACAGCCGAGCGTTGAATCATGCCAGTATAGCCCAACCCAAGCTCTTCGAGTCGAGAACGGAAGCGGTGATAAATTTTTGGGAGTGACTCCCACACCTTGAGAAAGCGTTGTTTCTCTTTGGAGAGCTCTCCTCCACCTTGCAAAGAGCTCCAAAAAGAGATTATCTTGAGCTGCTCGGGAGTCATGTAGGAGATGTCAGCCTCCAGAATCTTGAGATCTGCAACATTAGAGAATAACATATCGGCATCGACCATATATTTGTCGATCATATCGAAATCCGAGAGTAGGATCTCACCCCAAAAAAAGAATTTGTCGAAATCGCCGCCATGATATGTGGCATATATTCGATATAGCTCCGAGATTAATCGAATATTTTCGCCTCGTTGCAGGGGTGTTGCCTTCGCAATAAGTTCGTCGAGACTTACCCATGATGGTTGCCACAAAGGTTTGTCAGTCACCTTGCTGAGTGCCTCGGTAAAAAAAATGCGTGAGCGACGTGATGGAAAGATCAACTTTAGTGAGCTGACTTCATCACCATATTTTTGGTAGAGCCTTTCGGCAACTTCGTTTAGAAAACCTCGCATTGAGTGTAGTTTTGATTAAATGGTGATGCAAGATATAAAAAATATGGCAATATTTTGCTATCTTTGAATTTTCAAATTCAAAATTGACAAAAGAGTGAGAGCAACCATCTATAATGCAAGCGCAGGTTCGGGTAAGACCTATACACTTGCCTACAACTATGTGCGAGATGTAGTTGAAGAGCCTTTACTATATCGCAATATATTGGCGGTGACATTTACCAACAAAGCCACAGAGGAGATGAAGCGCCGTATTTTGAGCGAAATTCACTCCCTGGCAGCCAACAAGAGTAGCAACTACCTCAAACAATTAGAGGCAGAGCTTTCGCTCTCTGAACAGGTCATAAGAGAGAGGGCATTGCGTGTGCGTACTGCTATACTTCATGATTACTCTCGTTTCACAATACTTACTATAGATCGCTTTTTTCAGCGTATTATCCGTGCTTTTATTCAAGAATTGGGCATCGATATAAACTACAATATCGAACTCGATCCTACAACATTATTGACACAGAGTGCCGACAGAATTATCGAGGATGTTAATCAAAATCAGGAGCTAAAGCAGTGGATAGGTGAATTTATTGAGGAGCGAATTGAGGATGGTCGCAGTTGGAATATTCACGAAGGGGTACTCTCTCTGGGAGGTGAAATATTCAAGGAGTCGAACCGCGAGAGGCTCGAAAACCCAAATTCGAAGGAGAGTCTAAAAGCTATAGTTGACAAATTTACCAAGCAGAGCCAACAGAGCAAGGAGCAGATGAAAAAATGTGCCGAGAGAGCTCTGGAGATAATTGCAGAAGCAGGACTTACAACAGAGTCGTTCAGTGGCAAAAGTCGCAGCTTTGCTAAATATTTTAATATCATTGCCGAGGGAATCATCAAGGAACCGACCAAAACTGTAGTAAACAGAGCTGAGTCTACTGATGGTTGGGGTAAAGGTGTAGAGAGCACCTCCGCAAAAGTGCAGCCTCTTCTGTTCGAGATTGTTGAAATATATCGAAATAATATCAAAGAGTGGAATACTGCCTCTCTTCTGAGGGAGAACTACCGTAGCTTTGCACTTCTCACCGACCTATATAGCATGGTGAGTAGAGTGAGTAAGGAGCAAAATATGATGTTGCTTTCGGAGACTAAACTTATTTTATCGGAGTTTATTGCCGACAACGATGCTCCGTTTATCTATGAAAAAGTAGGTAATCGTTTTGAACGCTATATGATAGATGAGTTTCAAGATACTTCACTCAAGGAGTGGCATAATTTCTTACCACTTCTTCAAAACGCGATGTCACAGAGCGAGAAGAGTTCGGTGTTGATTGTGGGCGACATCAAGCAATCTATCTATAGGTGGCGAGGTGGTGATTGGCGTATCTTGCACTCGTTGGCGCGAGAGGAGATGGGAGCTGAACAGACTGAGGTAATTAACCTAAAAGAGAATTATCGAAGTTTGCCCAATGTGGTAAAATTTAATAACTCGCTGATCCAAAAGGTAGTTGAGACTGATAATATGGCTCTCAACCTAAAGATTGAGGAGTCGGATATTCCCTCTGCAATAAAGCACGAATTGTATGATATGCTCAAAGATGCATACCAAGACCATGCACAAATAGCACGAAAGAGTGGCGATAGCGATGGTTATGTCAATATCACAATACACGATGATGAGCCAGAGATTGTAGAGAGAATAATGGAGAGTCTCGACATGGGATTTAAGCCGTGCGAGATTTTGATATTGGTGCGCTCAAACTTCGAAGGAGTCAAAGTTGCTAACTCATTGCTGGAGTTTAAGCGCAAAAATAGTGATCCACATTACTATTTTGATGTAATGACTCAAGAGGCGTTGGTAGTTGGTACAGCTCCAATAAGTCAATTTGTGGTGGCTGTACTTATGCTTTCAGTAAATCCTGAGGACTCAATCCAACGTGCTATCTACAATAGGTTTCTGGGCGACCGTGCGTTGGGTGCGGCTCTTAGCGATGAGGCGCGAGAAGAGCTACGCTCAATTCGATTACTCTCGATAGAGGAGGCGTTCGAGAATATTGTAATTAACTACGAGTTAGATTCAGAACCTAAGAATATTGCATATCTTCAAGCGATACATGAGTCAATTTGTAACTTCTGCTCCTCGAAGAGTGGTGACATTGCTCTATTCCTAAAGTGGTGGGAGGAGCACGGAGCCTCTCGCTCGATAAGTGTGGAGCAGAGCGAAAAGTCGATAGAGATCACCACAATTCACAAAGCTAAGGGTCTCGAAAAAGCAGTAGTTATAATTCCTTATTGCACATGGGCGCTCGATCCCAAAAGCAGTGGAGTTGGGAGGGTTGACTCCAAGAAGCTGCAAAGTAATAATGCAGTTTGGGCTGAGGGCACAAGTGAACTAAGTGAGCTGGGTGCATTCCCGGTGAAGTACAAAAAAATAATGGGTGAATCTCTCTTCTCGGAGCAATATTATCGCGAATTTGTCTACTCTCATATCGACAATATCAATATGCTATATGTAGCGCTTACGCGTGCCTCGCAGGCGCTTCATATCTTTATAAAGCGCGGCAAGTTGGGAATAGGTCGCGCCATAAGTGATGTGCTCAGTGCGACTAATGGTGAGTTTACACTTGGTGAGATTGACGGAGTGGTGTCACAAGATGATGAGATACTCACATATCAATTTGGAGTATTATCGCGACCTATCTCCCATAACAAGCTTGCGGATAATGAGCAATTATACATAATGAATAACTACCCAACAACACATGCTGACCTTAGGCTTAAACTACCCTCGCAGCGCTACTTCGAGCAGAACGAAACTCCGGAGCTCACTCCTCGTCATGAGGGAGTATTGATGCATAAGGCTTTTGCCGAGGCTACCACCTCTTTGGATGTTAAGGAGCGACTCGATGCGATGGTGCTCAATGGTGCAATTAGTCATACCGAACACCAAACTATATGGAATAAACTACGCAAGGCATTCTCGAAAGAGCCAATCAAAGAGTGGTTTGAGGGAGAGTGGGATGAGGTAAGAAATGAGCATGATATTATTCTGCCACACTCATCAAATTTTAAACGTCCCGATAGAGTGATGGTCAAGGGAAAAAGAGCTATAGTGGTTGATTACAAATTTGGATTGCAGGAGTTAAAAGAGCATCAAAACCAGGTTGAGGAGTATAAGTCATTACTGCTACAAATGGGCTATAACGATGTTGTGGGCTATGTGTGGTATATCAAAAGTGGTAAAATATTGACCATATAGAGTGGTAATAGGGCAAAAATCAGTATTTGAACGTATATAATTGTAATTTTTTTTTCTGAACTTTGCATACCGTTTTTTAAATAAGTAGGGTAAAACAATTATTGGTCTGTTTTTAATGATGAGATTTTATGCTATTGAAAATATAGTGGATCTACATTAAGAAATTTAATAGTGAAAAATGTCGCGCCAAGAGTGCTGTTAAAAATATGGCAATAATTGTTTTACACTACTTAAAACATAAAGCAGAATTTTAAACATTAATAAATAGATATTAAAATGAAGAAATTCCTATCGCAATTCCAAGGCGAGGATTGGGTAATTGTGCTCGCTGGCACGATTGTCATCGCGCTCGCTTGTCTGTTTCCTGGCTTAATGCCAACAATGCCTAAGGTGCTTTCGGCTCAAGCTGATTGGGTCAATGCAGGTTCGATGTATGTGCTTATAACACTCATTACACTTGGCAGCAACATTCTCCTAAAGCGCTCTCTTAAAGGTGTCACACTCTCTCTCTTTGTGATCTTTGCAATGGCAGTTGGAGCTCAACTTATCGCTGAGCTACCCGCTATCAAAGGTTTGGGCTTAGAGGTTGTCCTCTTCTCGGTGCTTATTGGTCTTATTATTAGCAATGTCTTCCGCGTTCCTGAGTGGTTGAAGCCTGCTATCCAAAGTGAGTTTTACATCAAAATTGGTATCATCTGTTTGGGCTCTACTATTCTTATTGGAGATGTGCTCAAATCTGGTGCTTTCGGTCTTGTTCAATCGCTTATCGTGGTATTTACAGTGTGGAACTTTACCTTCTGGTTGGGTAAAAAGATGGGTGTAGATAACGAGCTGCGTACTATGTTGTCGAGTGCTGTTAGTATCTGTGGTGTATCGGCAGCGATTGCTACATGCGGAGTAATCAAAGGTGACAGCAAGAAGCTCTCATCGGTAATCTCTCTTGTATTGGTTTGCGCAATCCCTATGATGTATATAATGCCTCCATTGGCTAATTGGTTGACTCACTTAGTTGGTCTTGGAGAAGTTTCAGGTCAAGAAGTAGCCGGCGCATGGTTGGGTGGAACAATCGACACTACTGGTGCTGTTGCAGCATCTGGTACAATGTTGGGTGATGTTGCTGCTCAAACTGCTATCATCGTTAAATCATCACAAAATGTATTGCTGGGTGTCGCAGCTTTCTTTATCTCTATTATCTGGACTTATCAAGGTAAAGAGCAACAAGAGAAACCAACCGTTGGTGTGATTTGGGATCGATTCCCTAAATTTGTTGTAGGTTTTATCGTTGCCTCTCTTGTCTTTAGCTTCTGCTTCGCTCCCGAAGCAGCTAAAAGTGTAGGTAAACTCACCAAGTCTATGACCAATACCCTATTTGGTATTGCCTTTGTTTGCATCGGTCTTGAGACTCGTTTCAGTGAGATCTTCGCAAAGGAGAATCGTAAACAGATGTATGTATTCTTGATTGCTCAAGGATTTAATATTTTGGTAACACTCGTTGTGGCTTATGTAATGTTTGGCTGGTTGAAACCAATGATGATTGCATAACACACCTAATTAATATAGAGAATTAAGAGTCCGACTAACCCGTGATGTTAGTCGGACTTATTCGTGGTAAACGCACAAAAAATATTATTTCTTATGCCTCCGGCGTGTGCATACTCTGCTGCTTGCTGCTTGGGGTTGCTTTCTGTGCGCTTCGGACTGCCTCCGGCGGGCGGGGATAGCACCCCCGCGGGTGCGTACCATTGCGCTTTGGGCTTAGAGATTGCATCTCTAATATTATAAAGAGCAAAGAGTTGCCGCAAATAAATTTGCACAACTCCTTGCTCTTTATAATTTTTAAATGCCTTTGGCATTTAAACCCAAATCGAGGTTCACCTCGCTGATGTGGTGGTGGCAACCGTAGATTTCTCGCGAGGGGCAAAGCCCCACCACATCAGCGCAACAAAAAAGTCAAAAACGACAGTTTTTGGATCCAAGCTTAAGCTTGGTGCCCGCGCGGCACGAGCGCGATAAGCAGTTTCTTTTCGTGCCTTTGCACTATCAAAAACCAGGGAAATATACAAAAAAGCATGGGTAGCTCCCCTCTAACCTTTAGGAGCTACCCATTTACTATCAATTAAATTAAATTATATTAACCGTGCAGATTAGTTGTAAGCACTCTCTCCGTGCTCGTAGATATCGAGACCCTCTTCCTCGATTCGTGGCTCAACTCTCATACCTTTGATTAGGTCGATACCCTTGAATAGGATAAATCCTGTAGCAAGACCCCAAGCCATGTAAGAGAATGCTCCGAGACATTGAACTCCAAAGAACTCTACAGAACCTGTGATAAGACCATTCTCAGTTGCAAAGACACCTGTAAGAATTGTTCCCAAAGTACCACAAACACCATGTACAGAGATTGCACCTACTGGATCATCGATCTTAAGAACATTATCGAACAACTCTACAGCAAAGATCATGGCTACACCACAAAGAACACCAATAGCTACAGCACCCGCTGGTGAAACAACGTTACAACCGGCAGTAATACCTACCAATCCAGCTAATACACCATTGAGAGCTAAACTAAGCGATGGTTTACCATATTTGACCCAAGCAACGATCAAAGCAAATACACCACCTGCTGCTGCTGCGAGATTTGTTGTAAGGAACGTATGAGAGATACCGAGCATATTTTCAGCACCTGATGCCGCGAACTGCGAACCGGGGTTAAAGCCGAACCAGCCGAACCAAAGAATAAATACACCAAGAGCAGCTATTGTAAGATTGTGTCCTGGGATTGCATGAACTTTACCATTACGATATTTGCCCAAACGTGGACCAACAATCCAAGCACCCATGAGAGCTAACCAACCTCCAAGAGAGTGAACAATAGCAGAACCAGCAAAATCATTGAAACCAAGTTCAGAGAGCCAGCCACCGCCCCATGACCAGTGACCTGAGATAGGGTAAATAATAGCAAAAATTGCTACAGAGTACATTAGATATGCGCTAAACTTTGTACGCTCTGCAATGGCACCCGAAACGATTGTCGCAGCTGTTGCACAGAACATTGTTTGGAAAATAAGAGTCGCTTGAGGTGTTACACTCAAACCATCTACAGGGGTGCTTAGAAGATCTGAACAGAAAAGGTCAAAGGCACCAAACATAATTCCATAACCCATAATCCAGAACATCACTGAACCAACAGAGAAGTCCAAAAGGTTCTTCATCAAAATATTTGCAGTATTCTTAGAACGAGCAAAACCCGACTCCACCATTGCAAAACCTGCCTGCATAATAAATACAAGCATTGCCGCAAGCAGTACCCATACAGTATCTAACGATGCTGCCATCTCGGCAATCGACATTGCAGCTTCAGTAGCCTCCACTGCAACCTCCGCAACCTCTGTTGCGACCGTTTCTACAGCCTCTACAGTAACACTATCAGCAACTACAGTTGCTACATCCAAAATTGTCATAGTTGTTCCTCCTTATTATTTTTTAGTTTTTTTCTCTCTTACTTCAACATATTGTGTCGCCTCATAGCTTGCGCCCAAACGAATGCGGTGTGCCTCCTCTACCGGATAGACAAAGATACGTCCATCTCCAATCTCACCTGTGTGAGCTGCGTTTGCAATTGCATTAACAACAGGCTTAACACTCTCATCACTAAGGACAATTGAGATCTGGATACGCTCAATGTAACTTGTATCATAGACTACACCACGATATATTCTCTCTTGGCGAGACTTACCTACACCACGTACATCGGTATATGAAAACCATTCGATTCCCTCTTCTACCATCGCCTCACGCACCTCCTCAAATTTGGTTTTGCGGATAATTGCTTCAATTTTTTTCATGTTAAATAACTTATTGTATTGATTAATAACTTCTTAAATATTAGAAACTCAATGATGTACCAAAGAGAAGATATGCTCTGTCACCAGCCGGGTTCACAATTGCGCTAACAAACATTGGCAACTCAAAACTATCGGTAATTGCAACTGCTTTGGATGCTGTAGCCGACACGTTACACACACCAAAATCATCGGCATACATACCTGCCTGTGGAGTTAAACCTACTGCTACATCGAGCGCTACATCACCAACCTCAAATGGATAACCTACCTCAACATAGGTTGAGTATAGTTGATCGCCATTAACATCTGTATCAGCACCTGCAAACATTGTGCTTACCGAGAGTGAAAGAGGAAAACTCTCACCAAAGCTATAAGACAATGCAGCCTCGTAGTAGTGACCACCGTCGAAGTATGGCATTGCTGCGCCATCCCACCAGTAATCAGTTACTGTTACTCCAAGATTACCAAGTGAATATGAAACATAGTAGTCAACTTCGCTCAAAGAACATGTTGTATCGAACGGTGTACTACCCCACGCACCTACTGCAAAATTACCTGCTGCCAACTCTACGCCTGGTTGGAAACTTGCTGCTGAAGTATAAGCACCACGCCACACGTAAGAACTAACGATATCAGCACCACCACTCAATGTAACCTGAGCTGAGGCAGATGTGAATCCGAGGAGCATTGCGGCAATTAGACCAAATGTCAACTTAAACTTTTTCATAATTTTATAAATTTTAATGGTTAATAAATAAACATAATATGTGTAGAGATGCTCTACTTGAGCTCTCCTAAAAAAAACATATAAATTATTGTGGTTGTGGTAGATATCTCGCTATAACGAGATTTATATGAACTTATTATGTAAGTATCACAAAATACTCATTGAACCAAAATAGAGTTCAATGAGTAATATTTTTTCTTGAAAATTTGTATTGTGCCTACACTACTTTAGCAGCTCCTCCCCCTGATTGTTTTACGACCGATTCTCGATTAGGTCAGAAATCAGTATCTGAGATTCTATTTGAAGCTATCATCACC
Source organism: Rikenellaceae bacterium (assembly GCA_044433965.1). Classification (GTDB taxonomy): domain Bacteria; phylum Bacteroidota; class Bacteroidia; order Bacteroidales; family Rikenellaceae; genus Alistipes. The sequence continues at coordinate 14,474 of JAWXTF010000012.1, forward strand.
TGTGTCTGGTCTGCAAATGCACTAAGTCGAACGTAGCCTTTGCCTCCTGGACCAAACCTCTCACCTGGCGAAGATAATATATTACACTCGTTCAGCAGTTTATCGAAGAGCTGCAACTCCTTTTTGTATGGTGACTCCACCCAAATAAATGGAGAGTTGACCCCACCCCAAAAATTTAACCTCGTATTACGTAAAGCTGACCGAAGTAGTGATGCATTATGTAGATAATACTTAATATTCTCACGAATACTCAACTGACCCTGCTCGGTGTAGAGCGACTCGGCTCCACGCTGAACAATATACGAAGGTGTGTAGTTTTTAATCTCTTGGCGTCGATGCCACAAATCATTAAGATTTGCCTTTTTATCAACTATAAAAGAGAACCCGTTAAGATCCTTTGGTATCACCGTATATCCACAATGTAGTCCAGTGAATCCCGCACTTTTAGAAAAACTGCGCAACTCAATAGCACATCGCCTTGCCCCCTTAATCTCATAGATACTATGAGGAATATCTGCTTCGGTAATAAACGCTTCGTAGGTTGCATCGAAAATAATGAGAATATTGTTATCGAGCGCGTAACGAACCCACATCTCAAGATCCGAACGATTCATGGCACAACCTGTAGGGTCATTGGGGTAACACATGTAGATCACCTCTGGAGACTCACTGAGCATCTGCGGCATAAAGTTACTCTTCGATGGACAATCCATGTAGAGTAGGTGACTCCACTTTCCATCTTGATCCATCTCTCCAGCTCGATTCGCAATTACGTTAGCCTCAATATAGGTTTGATAAATTGGATCAGCAACCGCAATTCTATTGTCAGTACACAAAATATCCCCAATTGCAGCAAGTTCTGATTTTGTCCCATCATTGATAAATATCTCGCCACTCTCGATCTTTATCTTTCGAGCCTTGAAATCATGCTTAACAATGGCATCAAGCAAAAAGGAATAACCCTCAATTGGACCTCTACCCTGAAATCCCTCGGGTGTAGAGTAGTCGTTTAACGCCTTAGCCATTGCATCAACAACAACTTGAGCAAGAGGACGAACAACATCGCCTGCATTCAACTCAATAATCTTTGTTCTTGGGTTTACTGCCTTAAATACTGAGACTTTATGATTTATCATCTCTTGCACGCTATCACGTGTAATTTTCAAAAATTGAGAGTTAATTAATATCATTCCTAACGTTGTAATTGCTTAAATTAATGCTGAATTACAAAGTTAATAATGTTTATTGAATTTAACTAATCATTCAAGAAAAAAATATTAATAAAAAATTTTAAAGAACGTTTTTGAGCGTCGACACTCAGAATTGACTAAAGTACTTAGTTTTGTACCACATTGCAAAGGTATGGAGTTTGATTTTGTTATTTGCATAAACGAAGATGCATATTTATTAAAAATATTTCATTATTTATAATTTACACACTTACAACAAATCTAATACAAATTTAATATTTATAGCTGCTAAATTTTATAGATTTAACATTTTGCGCTATATTTGCATGGTCAATACAAAACAAAAATAAAATGGAAGAATACAAAATAGATGAATTGGACACAAAAATCCTTCAACTAATAGCCAATAACTCGCGCATTTCATTTCTCGAAGTGGCTCGTATATGCAATGTTTCTGGTGCCGCAGTACACCAAAGAGTGCAACGCATGACTAATTTCAATGTCATTACAGGCTCTCAGTTTAGCCTCGATATGACCAAGGTTGGCTTCGACACATGCGCATATGTTAGCCTCAGCTTCGACCAAGCAAGCAAACTTGAGGCAATCGAAGAGTCTATCAAAGCAATTCCTGAGGTTGTGGAGTGCTACCACACATTGGGTCTCTTCGACATCTTAGTCAAAATATATGCACGAAGCAATAGCCACCTTTTACGCATTATTCAAACCCAACTTAAACCATTGGGCGTTATTCGATCCGAGACAACAATATCATGCCGCGAGAGCTTCCGTCGTCAACTACCATTTGACGAACAAGAGTAGATGCTTTGATATATATATAAGTACAACAAATTCTAAATTTATCAAATGTCAGCAATATATCTCCATATACCCTTTTGCAAACGCCTCTGCGGCTACTGCGATTTTTTCAAGAGTGTTAAACTCAACAGACTTAATGACACCCTCGACGCAATGGAGAAGGAGCTCACAGAAGAGTACGAGTTTCTCAACGACCACAAAATTGAGACTATATATTTTGGTGGGGGCACCCCTTCACTGGTCGGAGCAGATAGAATCAGAACACTCCTCAATATTATTAACTCCAACTACGACACCTCCACACTGAAGGAGATTACCTTGGAGGCAAACCCGGACGATCTCTCAGCTCAATATCTGACTGACCTTCGCAATGCTGGAATTAACCGGCTTAGTATCGGAGTGCAATCATTTAACGATGAGGTACTCACATTTATGAATCGACGCCACAATGCCACACAAGCTATCGAAATGGTCAAATTAGCACAAAGCATAGGATTTGATAATATCACAATCGATCTAATCTTTGGCGTTAAAGGTTTTGGTATCGACACTCTACAACAATCAATCACAACAGCTCTTGAATTGGGAGTTCAACATATATCAGCATATCACCTCACGATAGAACCCGGCACACCCTTTGCTCGCAAAGCTGCAAAAGGAGAGTTGCAGAGCGTCGACGAGGAGCAGAGCGAACGCGAATATAGACTTATTGAAAATAGATTGACAGAAGCAGGCTTCGAACACTACGAAGTCTCAAACTATGCACTGCCCAACTATCGCTCTGCCCACAACTCATCATATTGGCATGGAGTGGAGTATCTGGGTATTGGCCCTGCGGCTCACTCATTCAATGGTAAAGAGCGTAGATATGCTATCGACTCCATTGAAGAATACATCACAGGTGGAAGCGAGCGATATAAGAGTGAGCTGTTAAACGACATAGAACATTACAACGAGTTTATAATGACTTCACTTCGATGTTGTGAGGGGATAAATTTAGAAATATTCAATCAAAAATTCGATGAAAAATTTGTCGCTTATTTCCTGAAAAACGCAAAAAGATGGATTGCAAAAGGTGATCTTTACAACGTTGATGGACATGTGCGTATACCTACGACTAATTTTCTGATTTCAGATCTAATTATCGAATCATTATTTTGGAGCGAAGATTAAATTACTAATAATCAATATCTTACAAATCAAACGGACTAAAAATATCAACAAAATAAAATTTTCAGCAAACAGACGTTGTTAAATAAATGTAATAAATTTCACTATTTTTCATTAAAGTTGCATATTATTTTGTAACTTTGTCGCTAAAGGTTTGCATAAAGTTCCTCATGCAAAGCTAAAAGTAAACGCTATTATTATTAATTAATTATATTATATGAGTAATGTAAAGTTGACTCCCGATCACCTATTTGAGGTAAGTTGGGAAGTGTGTAACAAAGTCGGTGGCATACACACCGTGATTGCAACAAAGGCATTGACTGTCAACTCAAAGATGGGTGACAACTATATGCTAATTGGGCCAGACCTTTCACACGAAGGTGGCAATCCAGAGTTCGAAGAGGATACAGAACTTCTCAAGAGTTGGCGCCAAAGCCTATATGCAGATGGTCTACGTGTTCGCATCGGTCGTTGGAATGTAGCTGGCAAACCTATTGTTGTTCTTGTCGATTTCACATCTGTCTTCTCTCGTAAAGATGATATCCTAAAAGCTCTTTGGGACAACTATAATGTTGATTCTCTCTCTGGTCAATGGGACTATGTTGAGTCAATTCTCTTTGGTTATACCTCTGGAATGGTAATCGCTTCGTATGTTGAACACTTCTGCGCTTCAACAGAGAAAGTCGCTGCTCACTTCCATGAATGGATGACAGTATCAGGAGGTCTATACCTTCGCAAATATTCTCCTTATGTAGCTACCCTATTTACAACACATGCTACAGTTATGGGTCGCTGTATTGCTGGTAACCGTTTACCTCTCTACAACGACCTTAATAAATTTAATGCAGATGAGTTGGCTCGCCAATTCAATGTTGCTGCGAAACACTCTATCGAGAAGGTTGCAGCGTCGTTTCACGATGCATTCCTTACTGTGAGCGAGATCACAGCTGCTGAGTGTAAGGCACTTTTGGGACGCGAAGTTGATTGCGTTACCCCAAATGGTTTTGAAAACGATTTTGTTTGGGAGGGTGACGAATATAGCGTTAAACGCGCTGAAGCTCGCAAAAAAATGATTGCGGTTGCAGAAGCAACTCTTCAAACTAAATTTGAGGGTGACCCCCTAATCATAGGTACAAGTGGACGATATGAGTATCGCAACAAAGGTATCGACCTATTCCTTGAGTCTCTCAAGGCGTTAGCAGCCGATCCATCGGTTCAACGCGAGATCTTGGCATATATCACAGTTCCTGCTGGCAACTATGGTGCTCGCCTCGACCTTAAGGCACACCTCGAAAACCCAGAACTCCCAATTGATCCTACGCAATGTAAATTCTCTACTCACTATGTTGAGAATCAACAATGGGACTCGGTGCTTAAATCAATCAGCGACTCTGCTTTAGCTACTCCAACATCTAAAGTTAAGGTGATCTTTGTTCCAACATATCTCAACAATGGTGATGGAATTTTCAACCTTAGCTACTACGAGGTACTTGCGGGACTTGACCTAACAGTTTACCCTTCATACTACGAGCCATGGGGCTATACTCCACTTGAGTCTGTAGCATTCTCAATTCCAACCATCACTACCACTTTAGCTGGTTTTGGTGCGTGGGTTAATGGCATTTCACGCCACGAGGGTGTTGAGGTTATCAAACGCGACGATTTCAACGATGGTGTTGTTATTAGCGATATCGCTGACTCAATTCGCCGCTTTGCAGCACTCAGCGACGAGCGTGTAGCTGAGCTTCGCGCAAATGCTAAGAGCGTAGCAAATACTGCACTTTGGGAAAATCTCTTCGCTTCATACGAAGAGGCATATTCCATCGCACTCGAAAATTCTATCTCTCGCACCAACCGTGCTGTCCGCGAAGAGCTTAATGTATACCCTGACCTTTTGGGTGACATCCCTCAAACTAATGTCGTTGAGTTCCCAAATTGGAATCGTATGATGATTGAGCGCATCTTGCCAGAGCGTCTACGTTGCCTCGAAGAGATCACTCGCAACCTATGGTGGAGTTGGACTGCTGGTGCACGTGACCTATTCGAATATATCGATATTGAGCTCTGGGCAGAGGTAGAACGCAATCCTATCGCTCTTCTTGATAAACTCTCTTGGCAGAGAATGACCGAGTTGGCTGAGGATCAAGCTTTCCTTGAGAGAATGGATGCTGTTTATGCAGAGTTAAAAGCATACATGTCAGAGAAACCTGAAGAGGGAATGCCTACAATCTCCTACTTCTCAATGGAGTATGGTTTGCACTCTTCTCTTAAGATCTACTCTGGTGGTTTAGGTATCTTGGCGGGTGACTACCTCAAAGAGGCATCTGACCGCAATGTACCAATGGTTGCTGTGGGTCTTTTGTATCGCTATGGTTACTTCACTCAACGTCTTTCGGCTCATGGTGCACAAGAGGCTACCTACGAGGCTCAAAACTTCTCAAAACTTCCTATCAGCCCTATGCGTGACACTGAGGGTAACTGGGTAAAAGTGGTCGTGGGACTTCCAGGTCGCAGCGTTGAGGCACGCGTTTGGCGCTGCCAAGTTGGTCGCGTAGATCTATTGTTGCTCGACACTGACCACGAGGGTAACCTTCCTGAGGATCGTCAAATCACACACCACCTCTATGGCGGTGATTGGGAGAACCGACTCAAGCAAGAGATCTTGCTTGGTATTGGTGGTAGCCGCATGCTTCGCCAAATTGGTATCCAACACGAGGTTTATCACTGCAACGAGGGTCACGCAGCATTTATTGGTGTTGAGCGTCTTCGCGCTTTGATTCGCGACAAGGGTCTTAACTTTACCGAAGCAATGGAGGTTGTACGTTCGTCATCTCTCTTCACAACACACACACCAGTACCAGCTGGTCATGATGCGTTCCCTGAGTATATGATTCGTCAATATATGTCTCACTATCCCGAAGAGTTGGGTATTAGCTGGGATCAATACATCAACTTGGGTAAAGCTAACCACAACGATCCTAACGAGAAGTTCTCAATGTCAGTATTGGCTTGTAACCTATCTCAAGAGGTTAACGGTGTATCATGGCTCCACGGTGAGGTCTCTAAGGAGATCTTAGCTAATATGTGGAAAGGTTACTTCAAGGACGAACTCCACATTGGATATGTGACTAATGGTGTTCACTTCCCAACATGGATCGCATCAAATTTGCGCCGTGTGTATGCTAAGTACCTTAACGACAGCTATACTGGTCACACCTATGATATCCCAGCTTGGCAAGGTGTTCACAATATTCCAGATGAGGAGTTCTGGGCTGCACGCATGCAGCTCAAAGAGCGCCTAATCAACCACATACGTAGCCGCTATAGCGACCCATCAAAGGTTCGCTTCGACTCTCCAAGCCAAATGGTTCGAATCAAGGAGTCTCTTGATTCTAAGATCCTTACAATTGGTTTTGCGCGTCGCTTTGCAACTTACAAACGTGCTCACTTGCTATTCACCAATCTCGACCGCTTGTCAGCTATCGTGAACAATCCTGAGCGCCCTGTACAATTTGTATTTGCGGGTAAAGCCCACCCAAATGATATTCCAGGTCAAGATCTAATCAAGCGCATCGTTGAAGTCTCTTCAATGCCTCAGTTCGTAGGCAAGATCCTCTTCTTGCAGAATTACGATATGGAGCTTGCACGTCGCATGGTTCAAGGTGTTGATGTATGGTTGAACACTCCTACTCGCCCATTAGAGGCTTCTGGTACTTCAGGAGAGAAGTGTGTCATGAACGGTGTTCTTCAATTCTCCGTTCTTGATGGTTGGTATGTTGAAGGTTATCGTGAAGGCGCTGGATGGATGCTACCAATGGAGCGTACATTTACAGACCAACACATGCAAGATGATCTCGATGCTGAGATGGTTTACTCAACTATCGAAGAGGAGATTGCACCTCTATACTACAGCCGCGAGGAGGGAAGCGATATTCCACGCGAGTGGATCGGTGCCGTTAAACGTTGCGTTGCTGACATCGCATCTAACTTCACGATGAACCGCATGATTATCGATTATGAGGATCGTTTCTACAACAAATTGGCTCAACGCAAAGCTACTATGCAGGCGGATAACTACGCTTTGGCACGTCAGCTTGCAGCATGGAAACGCAAGGTATCAGCAGCATGGGATAAAATCCGAGTTATCGAGGTAAAACGCATTAAGCTCGAAAATGAGCAGATCTATGTTGGCACACCCTACCACTTCGAGGTGACTATGAGCATCGCAAATCTCTCTTCTGAAGATTTGGGTGTTGAGTTAGTTATTGCCAACCAGATAGAGCACGATCAAGCAGTAAGCGTATTCGAGACCTTAGAGCTAACAGCCTCTGAGTCAAAAGGAAATCTCCAAACCTATACTCTTGACTATATTCCTTCACAGACAGGAACATTCGACATGGCTCTAAGAGTATTCCCTAAAAACGAGAATCTACCACACAGAATGGATTTCTCGCTGGTGAAATGGATTTAATATATTAGTAAAAAAAAACCAAGAAACGCTTGTTTTCTTGGTTTTTTTTAATTAACTTTGGATAACATTTTAAATATATAGCGATGGCAGCATTGACATTTGATAAGAATGAACTTGGAAACCTCGAATACTCTTTGCAGCGAGAGATGCTTGCAACGGATCGTCGAGGAGGTTACATGAGTACAACAATCGTATGTTGTAATACTCGTAAGTACCACGGTCTAATCGTGGCACCAATCGACAATACTGAGAGGGATTATGTTCTTCTCTCTTCGTTGGACGAAACTATCGTCCACGGAGATCACCGTTTCAATCTTGCTCTACACCGCTTTGAGGGTGTGTACGAGCCAAGAGGTCACAAATATATTACAGACTTCGAATATACACCTACCCCAACGATCACATACAGAATTGGCGATATGGTACTTCGAAAGGAGTTGTTGTGGATTCACAAACGCACACAACTGATGGTTCGCTACACACTGGTTGAGTGCCAATCCGAGGAGGTTACTTTGCAGTTGCGCCCATTCCTTGCCTTCCGTGATCGCCATTCACTATCGAAAGCAAATATGCAGGCTGATGGTCGCTCATATCCTGTAACAAACGGAGTTAAATGTAAATTATACGATGGTTTCCCTTGGTTATATATGCAGGTTAGCCATAAAGAGTTTGAGTATGTTCCAGCACCAGATTGGTACTACGGTTTCGAGTACCCACAAGAGTTAGCTCGTGGGTATGAGGCCTATGAGGATCTACTCACACCCGGTTATTTCGAAATGAATCTCAAGGCTGGTGAGAGTGTAATATTCTCAGCGTCAACAGATGAGCTATTCTCACCCGATGTTATCAAAGAGGCGTATGAATTGTCTATTGCTCGTCGTACTCACAAGGTAGACTTTATCTCATGTCTCCACCACTCCGCACGTCAATTTATTGTTCGTCGTGATGATGGTCGCACTGAGGTTGAAGCTGGTTATCCTTGGTATGGAGTTGTTGGTCGCCAATCAATGTTTTCACTCCCTGGCCTTACTCTTGAACAGGGCTACAGCAAAGATTGTTTAGAGGTTCTCGACAAAGTAATTAATCAATATAGAAGTAACACGCTTGAGCTCTCGTTCCACCCATATCACGCAGTAGATGCATTGCTTTGGATGTTCCGAGCACTCCAACAACTTGACAAGCAAATTGGTCGCAAAGAGGTTTGGGAGAGATATGGCAAAGATATGATCTCTATTTTAGAGATGTACAGAATTGGAGTGGGTGACAGAGTTGCACTACACGACAATGGTTTGATCTGGGCTTGGTGCAATGATGGTCCTATTTTCTGGCAAGACAACACCATAGCAAAAGGATTGGCTCAACCTCGTAATGGTTACCAAGTAGAGGTTAATGCATTGTGGTACAACGCTGTATGTTACACCCTATCGTTGGCAGAGGAGTTTGGAGCAGATGATTTTGTAGAGGAGTGGGGACACCTACCACTCAAAACAAAAGCCTCATTCCTCAATAAATTCTGGTGCAATGAAGGTTGGTTAGCTGATTCAGTCAACTACGAAACTAAAAATATCGCAATCCACTCTTTGATGATTGTGGCGTGTGGTCTTGAATATAAAATGCTATCAGAGATAGAACAGATTGATGTGATACGTACCATAAATCAACACTTACTCACCCCTAAGGGATTGCGTTCACTATCACCTCTCAACCCTGTCTATGGTAAAGGCTTTGTCAAAGATACTTCAAGCGGCTCAGTTTGGGTGTGGCCACTGGCGCTATACGTCAAAGCATGCTTCGACATTAGCGGTGTAAACTTCCTCGATGATGCTAAACGTATCTTGAAAAATTTTGTAGAAGAGATACAAACATATGGCATTGGTTCGATTAGCGAATATTTTGATGCAGACCCACCACACACTCCAAGAGGTGCAATATCTCAATCGTGGAGTGTTGCAGCAATCCTTGAGATAGTAGGTATGATAAATAAGTGGGAGGCTCAAGTGGAGGCGCCAAAACCAAAAAGAGCAACTCGAACAACAAAGACAAAGGCTGCAACAGCTACAAAAGAACCAGCAGTAGCAAAGAGAAAATGTGCGACCAAACCTAAAGCAACTACCACCACAAAGACAAAAGCAGTAGCAAAGCCAAAAACTACAGCAAAGAAAACGGTAGCGAAGAAGACAGAATAAGAATAATAAAAAAAGAGAAAAATGAGAGTACTAATGTTTGGCTGGGAGTTTCCACCCCACATTGCAGGAGGTCTTGGAACTGCATGTTATGGAATGACGCGAGGTTTAGCTCGCAACGATGTAGAGGTGATTTTTGTGGTGCCTCGCGCATATGGAGACGAGGACCAGCGTTTTATTAAAGTAGTAAATGCCAGCGATGTAGAGGCCCAATTTGGCGATATTCAAAGTGGAGGAGTTGATGTACTCTCAAAACTCACCTTCATTCATATCGATTCAAATATGGTTCCTTATATCTCGCCAGAAGAGTATAAATCATACCATGATGAATATGTATTATCGGGTCGCGAAACATGGTCAAAAAGCGATGTTTGGAGCCAACGATACACATTCTCAGGAAAGTATGGTGCTAATCTTATGGAAGAGGTGGCTCGCTACGCTGTTGTCGCAGCACAAGTTGCTCGCGAATTAGAGGGACAATTTGACGTTATCCACGCACACGACTGGTTGACATACTACGCTGGAATTGCTGCAAAGGAGATATCAGGGAAACCATTAGTTGTACATATGCACGCTACCGAATACGACCGAAGCGGCGAGAATGTAAACACTCAAGTATATGATATTGAGCGTGCTGGTATGGCAGCAGCTGACAGAGTTATAGCTGTTAGTAACCTCACTCGCAAGATCGTAGTTGAAAAATATGGTATTCCAGCCAACAAAGTAATAGCAGTTCACAACGCTGTACGTTTCGCCGAGAAAGAGGAGACTCTTCCCGAGCGTGGAGTATCAGACAAGATTGTTACCTTCTTAGGTCGTATCACCTATCAAAAGGGTCCAGACTACTTTGTTGAGGCGGCAGCAAAAGTTCTCAAAAGAGTTCCGAATGTACGCTTTGTAATGGCAGGAAGCGGCGATATGATGAACCACGTTATTCGTCGAGTTGCTGCACTTGATATTGCCGACAGATTCCACTTCACTGGTTTCCTACGTGGCGAGGATGTACACAAGATGTTCCAACTTTCGGACGTTTACATCATGCCATCTGTATCTGAACCATTTGGAATCTCTCCACTTGAGGCAATGCGTTCAAACGTTCCCGTTATCATCTCTAAACAGAGTGGAGTAGCAGAAGTATTGGATTACGCACTTAAGGTTGACTATTGGGATGTAGATGCTATGGCTGACTCCATATATGGATTAATCACCTATCCTGCTTTGGGCAAAATGTTTGCTCAAAAAGGACTTGAGGAGGTTACAGGTCTTAAGTGGACAAACGCTGCATCGAAGATCAAAAAGGTCTACGAAGAGGCTATCGAAGAGATAAATAAGTAAAATAAATAGATCATATGAAAACAGTTTGTTTGTATTTTCAGGTACACCAACCATGGCGATTGAAAACTTATAGATTCTTCCAGATGGGTAAGGATCACAGCTATCTTGACGATATGCTCAACCGCTCAATTATGCAGAAGATTGCACGCGAGTGCTACCTTCCAATGAACTCTCTACTTCTATCTCTCATCAAAGAGAGTGAAGGAAAGTTTAAATGTTCATTCTCAATCACTGGTATTGCCATTGAACAATTTAAAGCGTATGCGCCTGAGGTCTTAGACTCTTTTAAGGCTCTTGCAGAGACAGGTTGCGTTGAGTTCTTAGCTGAGACATATTCTCACTCTTTAGCGGCATTGCACAGTGAAGAGGACTTCAAAGAGGAAGTTTCGCTTCATGCAGCTCTTATCAAAAAAGAGTTTGGTGTAAAACCAACAACATTCCGCAACACTGAGCTTATCTACTCTGACCAAATCGGCGAGTGGGTAGCAAAAATGGGATTCAAAGCGATCTTGGCTGAAGGAGCGCGCCACGTCTTAGGATGGAAATCACCTAATTACGTATATGCAAATTCCCTAAACCAAAAGCTTCGAGTATTGCTTCGCAACTATAAACTCTCAGATGATATTGCATTCCGCTTCTCGAATCAAGGCTGGGATGAGTATCCACTCACAGCGGAGAAATATGTTAACTGGCTTGCGTCGGAGGAGGAAGTTGGCGACATCATCAATCTGTTTATGGACTACGAAACATTTGGCGAGCACCAAAAGGCATCAACAGGTATCTTTGAATTTGTAAAAGCTCTCCCAGCAGCAGCCTTAGCAAACGGCTCTCTCGCCTTTGCAACTGTTGCAGAGGGTGCAAAAAAGAACCAACCTGTATCAGTTCTCTACTCTCCACACGCTATGTCGTGGGCTGACGAGGAGCGAGACGTAACTGCATGGATTGGCAACGATCTTCAAAATGAGGCATTCGCTAAGATCTATGCGCTTGGAGAGAAGGTCAAGAGTCTCAAAAACAAAGACTTTGATCATGTTTACAGATTCCTTCAAACCTCTGACCATTTCTACTATATGGCTACTAAGTGGCTCTCAGATGGTGATGTTCACTCATATTTCAATCCATATGACTCCTCATACGATGCATTTATCAACTACATGAATGTGTTGGCTGACTTCGAGATTGAGGTCAATAAAGCAGTTGCTGCACTATAAAAGAGTAAGCAAGGCTACCTATAAAACTTTCAGACCACTCTCATTTATTGCTTTGATAAGCACAAAATGAGAGTGGTTTGAAAGTTTTTTTTTTACATTTGCACAATTCATGCACTTAACTCAAAAGAAAACTATTTGCCAGGGTAAACGCACGAGAAATATTATCTCTTACTGCCTCCGGCGGGCGGGAACAAGCACCCCCGCGGGTGCATACCATTGCGCTTTTGGGCTTAGAGATTGCATCTCTAAGATTATAAAGACCAAAGAGTTGCCGCAAATAAATTTGCACAACTCTTTGGTTTCTATAATTTTTAAATGTCTTTGGCATTTAAACCCAAATCGAGGTTCACCTCGCTGAAGTGGTGGTGGCAACCGTAGGTTGACACAGAGATATCTATTTTGAGGGGAGTTGAAAGTTTACTTTCAAAAGCCCATCAGAATAGATATCTCGCTGGGGGCAAAGCCCCCACCACATCAGTGCAATAGAAAAGTCAAAAAACGACAGTTTTTGGATCCAAGCTAAGCTTGGTGCCCGCGCGGCACGAGCGCGATAAGCAGTTTTTTTCGCGCGTGTGCCCTGAACTATTTGCAAATTTCAATGTTACTTTAATATATTTTCACTACTTTTGTAATTATTTTACTTTATATATATTTATGGCATCAAACGACTGGAAAGATAGGTTAGGTATGGTCTACTCAACAGCATCAGACTACCAATATAAAACAACCGACACAACGGTTGAAACCCTCGAACCCTCGAAACAAGATCTACGAGTATGGCTCGACAAAAAACATCGCGCTGGTAAAGTTGCAACCATCATAAAAGGCTTCATTGGAGATGACAACGACCTTAGGGAGCTTGCCAAAGTATTAAAAAATAGATGTGGCGTAGGAGGATCAGCTAAAGATGGAGAGATCATAATCCAGGGAGATCATAGAGATAGAGTAATCGAGATTCTCACAAAGAGTGGTTACAAATCAAAAAAAGCAGGTGGATAATATGAAAAGATTCTGGCGTTTGACATCTATAGTTGTACTCGCAATTGTCTGCTCCTCTCAACTATCCGTGGCGCAATACTACTCCTGGGGGGCTGATCGAGCATCGCTAAAGTGGAGTAAGATAGATGGTGATAGAGTTAACATTCTATATCCCGACAGCGTGGAGTTAACCGCGCGTCGCACACTGCACTATATAGACGCCGTTGGGGAGGATATATACTACGATTTTCAACACCAGCCACTCAAAGTACCATTTGTTATCCACCCCGAAAATTTCGTATCTAACGGAATGGTGATGTGGGCACCTCTAAGAGTTGAGTTTTTATCTACACCAGATATTAATAATTACTCAATGCCATGGATCAAACATCTGGTCGCTCACGAATATCGCCATGCAGTTCAATACAATAATTTAGATCGCTCCACTCTCAAAGTCTTTAGTTATATTTTGGGACAACAGGGCGCAGCAGCATCTCTTCTCTTCCCTCCGCTCTATGCACTTGAGGGTGATGCTGTGTTATGCGAGACACAAATGTCGACCTTTGGACGTGGACTTCAGCCCTCTTTTTCGATGGGCTACAGAGCATTGGCTGACGAAATAATGGATGAGAAAGATTATCTCAAGTGGCGATGTGGCTCATATCTAACCGCTATACCAGACCACTACGCCATGGGCTATCAGATGCTTTCGTATGCCTACTCAAAATACAACGAGAATATTTTAGATAAATCATTCGAATATATTTCTCGCAATCCACAATTTATATCACCCTACTCTATTGCTCTACGTAAATACTACAACACCTCCACCAAAGAGCTATTCTACGAAAGTTTCAACTCGCTTATCAACCTTTGGGACTCACTGCCAAAGGTTAAGCAAACTTCAAAGGTTATTAGCTGTGTAGATACAACAAACTACACCACTTTCTCACATCCTATCGAATTGGAAGATGGCACGCTACTGACACTCAAAAGTGATTACAAGGAGCCCTCGCGCTTTATAATTTTCGACCCTGCGACATCATCCGAAAGAGTTATTGCTCACACTGGATACCTCTCTACGCGCCCACAATATGCTACAGGTAGAGTCTGGTGGACAGAGTATCGTCGCTCACTGTTATTTACCGAAGATGTAAACTCTCAACTCTGCTATATGGATATTGAAGAGGGAAAACCTAAGAGTATTAAAGGATATACAAATGCGCTCTACCCAACCCCAATAGAGTACTCCAAGGATCATATCGCTTATGTAGAGTATAATCCATCGGGGCAATACTCTGTCGTAGAAATTGATGACGGCAAAGAGATAACTCGCAAAGAGATAACCTACCCCAATGAGGTTCACTCCATGGCGTGGGACAACAAAACTAAAAAGCTATATATTATCGTAACGGGCGACAAAGGAATGTGGATTGAGGAGGAGCGACAAAACGGTTTCGAACCAATTACACAACCGGCATATATAACTATCAGCAACCTTACAGCACATGAGGGAGTACTATACTTCGGCTCAATTGCTTCGGGACGCGATGAGCTCCACTCACTTGATATTCTTTCGGGCAAAGAGCTGCAACTCACTCAATCTTCGTATGGATCTTTCCAAGCAAGTAGAGGCGAAGAGAGACTCTATATGACAACCTATAACAAGTATGGCTACCACCTTGCAGAGCAGGGTGGTGAGCAGGTTGTGAAAGAGGTAGAATATAGCTCTACTCCAACGAATTTGGTAAATCCGACACCCGTAGAGTGGGATGTAGTGAATCTTGACACAGTTAGCTTTGATAAGCTTGCATTAAATCGCTCGAAGCAAAAATACAAAAGTCAAAGATATCGAAAAGGTAGTCATCTGATTAATATCCATAGCTGGGCACCGATGCGCTATGATCCATTTAATATATTGAATGAACAGAATCTCGACATTGGGTTAGGAGCAACTATTGTTTCACAAAACCTATTATCATCTTGCGAAGGCTATCTATCTTATGGTTGGGATCGCACACAAGGCTCAATACTTAGAACCGGCATTCTCTACGATGGTTTGGGAGTCAATCTTAACCTCGCGGCAACTTATGGAGGCAAGCAAAATATATATCTTTTGTCCTCGGCGGATTCTCCATTGGGCAAATACTACAACGTTAGTCTATCAGCCTCTCTACCTATGTACTTTAATCGTGGTTACCATACGCGTGTAATCACCCCTTATAGCGCATGGAGCTACTCTAACGGCATTGTACCACATGGAGATCTGTATCTATGGGTCAATCCCGAAACTATCACAATGAGTAGCGAGCTGCACTACAATGAGCTAAAAGAGGGACTCAATAAATTTTCGATTGGCGTGAGTTACACAGATTATGTTCAAGCTGCTGTGCGAGACATAAATATACCCAAAGGATATACATTGAGTGCCGGCTTTGCAGCAGATCCTTTTAACTCGGACTTCTCAAAACTAATCTCTCTTTATGGAAAATTATACACTCCAGGATTTGCCCAAAATAACTCATTGACTCTTGCTGTCGCCTATCAAAATTCTATTGGTGGCTTTGAGTATAACGGGTATAATCCATTGAGTTACCTCTCGTCGGCACTAATACCTACGGGATTTACCTCTTACGACATATCGAATAATAACTATATGGCAGCATCTGCTAAGTATCAATTTCCACTCTGCTATCCCGAACTTGGTGCAATCTGGGATCTATTATACATAAAACGATTATCTATGGGATTTGGCGTAGATTACGCACATTTTGACTCTATAGGCTTTGATGACACATCAATACACTCCTATGGCGTTGATTTAATGATAGATATAAACATACTTTCAATGACAGCAGCATCGACCTCAAAACTTAGTTTATCATTTTATAGACCAAAAGGCAAAAGTTTTTACTTTCAATTTGGTTTAGGCTTGCCAATTAATTAGATTTTTTTGTAAATTTGTGCCATTATGAATAAGAAAAATGCAGCCATTAAAAAGGGTCGGCTTATCGTGATCCTACTTTGGGTAGTTGTCTTTAGCCCGTTTGTGTTAATTCTGTCTCTGTTACTCTTAGCAGGAGCAGGAGCTTTTGGTCGTCTCCCTTCATTTGTGGAGCTTGAAAATCCAAAAAGCAACTTAGCAACCGAAATATATTCCGACACTGGAGAGGTAATTGGAACTTTCTATATCGAAAATCGCTCCTACATGCAATATGAAGAGCTGTTCCCAGTGGATTCTCTCAACAAAGTTATGTTAGGAGGTAAGGAGGTACCACCTGTAGTTGCAGCACTTATTGCAACCGAGGATGAGCGCTTTACACAACATGGAGGTGTCGACATCCCCTCACTATTCCGTGTAGGAATCAAGACTATTGCTATGCGCAATCAGTCCCAGGGTGGAGGCTCAACCATCACTCAGCAGTTAGCAAAAAACCTCTTTCCTCGCGATACCGTTCGCAATCGTAGTAAGGTTGGACGCACCACTAAGTTAGTGGTAACCAAACTCAAAGAGTGGATCACAGCGGTAAAGTTGGAGTATAACTACACCAAGGAGGAGATCGCTACAATGTATCTCAACACTGTAGCGTATGGCTCCAATGCCTACGGCATTAAGTCAGCAGCTCAGACCTTTTTCAACAAAATGCCCGAAGAGCTTAAGATCGAAGAGGCTGCTTTGTTGGTTGGCGTTGTCAACGCTCCCACTCGATATTCTCCAGTAAGCAACCCCGAAAGCGCCCTTACACGTCGAAATTTAGTTATCAGCCGCTTGGCAACTGCTGGCGCAATCAGCAGAGAAGTTGCCGACTCATTATCGGCAAACCCAATTGACCTGGACTACTCACCTGTCTCTAACAACTACGGTCAAGCAACCTACTTCCGCGAAATGTTGCGCCTTACGATGAATGCAGAACGCCCTAAGCGAAGTCAATTCTACAATGATTGGGACTACGAGCAGGCAATTAAACAATATGACGAAAATCCTATTTACGGATGGTGCAAAAAGAACACCAAAGCTGATGGCACACCCTACAATATCTATCGTGATGGTCTTAAAATCTACACAACTATCAATGCAGATATGCAGCGCTACGCTGAGGAGATGGTTCAAAAACAGATGGAGAGTGTGATTCAACCAATGATGGATCAACAGTATAAATGGACAGGTAAATTGTTCAACGATGCAAGTAAATCTGCCGTTGAGTCAATTATGAACAACGCAATAAAATACTCAGATCGCTACTATCAGATGAATCGAGCAGGCTTCTCTCAAGAGGAGATCCTCCGCAGTTTCGACAAGGAGTGCAAAATGAAAGTATTTACATATAAGGGTGAACGTGATACAATTATGACTCCTCGCGACTCAATATTACACCACAAACGCATTATGCGCGCAGGATTTGTAGCGATGGATCCCCGCAATGGCAATGTAAAGGCTTACGTTGGAGGTACTAATTTTAAGTACTTTAAGTATGATATGGCGAAACAAGGTAAGCGACAAATTGGCTCTACAATCAAACCTTTTATCTACACCTTTGCAATAGATCAACTTGGACTCACACCATGTACGCAAGTACCGAATCTACCTGTTACAATCGAGACTGCAACAGGTGCAGCTTGGTCACCAAAGGAGGCAGGAAATGTTGAGTACGACGGAGTGATGCATCCTTTAGCGTGGGGTCTTGCAATGAGTCGAAACAACTACTCAGCATCTATTATGAAGCAAGCAAAACAACCTACGGCTGTTGCAAACTTCATCCATAACTTAGGTATTAAAAGTTATATTGATCCCGTACCCGCTCTATGTTTGGGCACATCGGAATCTAACGTATTCGAATTGGTTGGAGCATACTCCACCTTTGTAAATCAAGGAGTATACACAGATCCTATCTTTGTTACTCGCATTGAGGATCGCCAAGGCAACGTGATATCAACATTTATACCTCAATCTCAAGATGCAATAAGCGAGACGACAGCCTACACAATGTTGGGCATGCTGCAAGGTGTTGCAAAGGGAGGTACCGCCTCACGCCTCAATTGGGCATACAACATGGCAGATGTAGAGGTTGGTGGTAAGACTGGAACTTCACAAAAAAACCGCGATGCATGGTTTATGTGTGTCACTCCTCGCTTGGTTGCTGGTGCATGGGTAGGTGGTGAAGATCAATATGTTCACCTTCTTTCTCGCGGAGAGGGTTCGGTAATGGCACTCCCTATAGTTGGTAGTTTCTTCGAGAAAGTATATAAAAATCCAAATCTCGACATAAGCCGAACCGATAGATTTATTCGACCTCTTTCTGCCGTGACATACAACTGTAACGACGAAAAATATACAACACAGTTGGAACGTGAGGAGGATAGTATTGATAATGAATTTTTTGAGTAACATATAAAATATAGAGAATGAAATTTGCAGTAGTAGGCGTCAGTGGCGCTGTAGGACAGGAGTTCCTAAAGATATTAGACCAAAGAGATCTTCCAATTGATGAGTTGGTACTCTTCGGTTCACCTCGTAGTGCTGGTTCGACTTATAATTTCCGAGGTCAGGAACTTACAGTAAAGTTACTTCAACACAACGATGATTTCAAAGATATTGACATCGCACTTGTATCGGCAGGAGGAGCAGCCTCAAAGGAGTTTGCTACCACTATTACCAAACATGGTGCAATTATGATTGATAATTCAAGTGCTTTCCGAATGGACGATGATGTACCATTGGTGGTTCCTGAGGTCAATCCAACGGATGCACTCAATGCTCCTCGCAATATTATTGCAAACCCTAATTGCACAACTATTCAGATGGTAGTAGCCCTCAAAGCGATTGAATCAATATCACACATCAAACGAGTTAGAGTGTCAACATACCAATCGGCAAGTGGTGCTGGTGCAGCCGCAATGGATGAATTGGTTGAGCAAAATGCACAACTTTCAAGAGGTGAAGAGCCAACAATCGACAAATTTGCATTTCAATTAGCATACAATGTAATTCCTCAAGTTGACGTTTTTGCAGATAATGACTATACCAAAGAGGAGATGAAGATGTTTAATGAGACTCGCAAAATTATGCACTCCGACATCAAAGTTTCAGCAACATGTGTACGTGTTCCCGTGATGCGCGCCCACTCCGAGAGCGTATGGTTAGAGACCGAAGAGCGTGTAACACCTGCCCAAGCAAGAGAGGCTTTTGCGGCAGCTGAGGGCGTTATCCTTATGGATGAACCTCGCGAGAAGATCTACCCAATGCCCCTTTTTATCGCGGGCAAGGATCCTGTATACGTAGGACGTATCCGCGAGGATATCAGCAGCGAGAATGGATTAACATTCTGGTGCGTTTCAGACCAAATCAAAAAAGGTGCAGCACTCAATGCTGTTCAAATTGCAGAGTGGCTTATTCGCAATAAATAGCATTGAGATAAGGATGATATCCGCATATTGACACAGAGAGATCTATTATGAGGAGCGTTGAAAATTCATTTTCATAAGCTCCTCATAATAGATCTCTCGCTTGGGGCAAAGCCCCCACCACATCAGTGCAATACAAAAGTCAAAAACGAAGTTTTTGGATCCAAGCTTAGCTTGGTGCCGCGCGGCATGAGCGCAATAAGCAATTTTTTTTATGCATCTACCCTACTTTCCCTGACAGAGCTTTCTTGTATATATCCTTCAACCCGTGAGTGAAAAGATATTGGAATCCTCCTCGCATTACAATGAAAAGCACAAAAGCAAACC
This sequence comes from Rikenellaceae bacterium, assembly GCA_044433965.1. GTDB lineage: Bacteria > Bacteroidota > Bacteroidia > Bacteroidales > Rikenellaceae > Alistipes. The sequence continues at coordinate 34,557 of JAWXTF010000012.1, forward strand.
AAAGTGCATTGTTTTCCATCAAAGGGTAGAGTGAAAAATAGATAGCAAAAAAGCCCACTGTTGCTGCAATCATAGAATTTCTCATTACATGGGTAAGAGTTGCACCAACCATAATTCCATCGAAGAGAAAAGGTAGAGCACATGCCAACGGCACAGCGATAATCCAGCCTATGTAGTGTCCAGCCAACTCAAGGACTACCCTACCGCTATCACCTTCACTCATAAAAAGCGATAAGATAGAGCGCCAACCCAAAACATATATCGCCACAAAGAGTAGTGCAATAAGGAGCGACCATCGAATACAAAAAGCTATGCAGCGGATAAGTGACTTCTGATCTTTAGCCCCAACAAAACGACCTGTAAGTGCTTCAGCCGCATAAGCAAAACCATCGGTCATATATGAGAAGAGTGTAAATAGCTCAAGGAGAAGTGTGTTAACTGCCAATAAATTTTTGTCACCCATACGAGCTGAGGAGGCTGTAAAAAATGAATATACACACACATTACAAAATGAACGCACTATAATATCGCTATTAACGCCAAAAAATTCGCGCAAAGGAGCCCAAGCATAGACACCTTCCAACCCCCTGATGACTAACACCTTACCGTAGCGTACAATCAAAAGAAAAACTGCTAAAACCACTCCTACCCACTGCGCAATAACCGAGGCATAAGCGATCCCAAGAATGCCCATATCACAATTAAAAGATAGATAGTAGCTTGCTAATATGTGCAGCAGATTGACAAAAATTGCTGTTACCATTGGAATAATTGCATTCTGCATACCAGTAAACCAACCATGAAAACCAAACAGAAGAACACATGCCGGCACAGCCCACAAACGGGCTTCTACATACTCCATAGCTATATCATTGCCATTCATCAACCTCACGGCACCCTCGGCAACAGGAACTCTAAAGAGGATAACGAAAATACCCAGAAGTAGCGCGACAGAGAGGGCTCGGATCAACATTCGCGTAGTCTCGCTAAAGTCACCTCGACCGAAAGCTTGTGCCGTAAGTCCACTGGTACCCATACGCACAAAGCTACAATTCCAATAGATAAAGTTAAAGATTGAGGCACCTATAGCAAGTTCGCCAATCATTAGCGCAGAATCACTTCCGATGTGCCCAGCTATAGCTGTACTCACAATTCCCATGAGAGGAACTGTGATATTTGAAACAATATTGGGAAACGCGATACGTAGGATCTCTCTATTCATCTATCAAGTAAAGATTACAGTCTTGTTGCCGTAGACCAATATCTTATGCTCGATATGCTTCTCTACAGCATGCGAGAGCACAATCTTCTCTATATCTCGCCCTTTATGAATAATACTTGTTACTGAATCACGATGTGAAATACGAGTTATATCTTGCTCGATGATTGGTCCCGCATCAAGATCGTTGGTCACATAGTGGCTGGTTGCTCCGACTAACTTAACACCTCGCTCAAATGCAGCATGGTAGGGCTTAGCACCTACAAAAGCTGGCAAGAAGGAGTGATGTATATTAATGATATTGTTAGGATATGAGGCTATAAACTGAGGAGAAAGAATCTGCATGTAACGAGCCAATACAATAAAGTCTATATTATTCTCCTTGAGCAACTCAATTGTAGCAACCTCCTGCTCGGCTTTATTCTCTTTGTTAATGCTAAATACATAGTAGGGAATATTGAATTGCTCGGCTGTAGAGCGCAAATCTTCATGATTACTTACAATCATTGGAATCTCAACATTCCACTCCCCTGCGGTATATCGAGCCAGAAGATCAAAAAGACAATGCGACATCTTCGACACGAATAGAGCCATGCGGGGTACCTGCTGATTGAAGTATAGTTGGTACTCCATGTGGTAACGCTCGGCATAGAGCATATCAAAGGTATCAGCAATCTTTCCCTCAGGCACTGCGAACCCCTCAAGATCCCACTCTACTCTCATAAAGAATATCTGTTCTACCCTATCGACATGCTGCGCAAGATAGACTATATTACCACCATTATCATTAATAAATGATGTTACAGTTGCCAATATTCCTTGCTGGTCAGGACAGTGCAACAACAGCGTAACAGTTCTATGTTTTACTATTTGATTTTGCATACTCTTTTTTATCTTTGGATTTGTAGTTCAAAAAGACAAACTTACATATTTTTTTTCAAAAATCCAACAGTTTACGGCTTCATCTCGGGGCAAACGCATGAAAAGTATTATTTCTTACTACCTCCGGCGAGCGGGAACAAGCACCCCGCATAGCTACGCATTTAATCATACGAACTCACGTATATAGCAAAAGATGAGTGACCAAGTTTACTGGTCACCCTCTTTAGCGTTCGCCCATTCAACCCAATCACTAATTTACTTTTGGGCAAACGTTCTGTAGTGTTGTAGTTTACTCTAATGAAACAGTGATGTTGTCGATAGCAAAGTATCCTGGTAGTGCAGAACCATACTCGTTGAGTACGCTGCCATCAGTCGTGAATACAACCTTTGTCACTTTACCAAGTGAGCTAAGATCCCACTTTTGCCACTCTTGAGCTTTCTCTCCATTTTGAGCTAAGTAGAGCTCAATAGAGTCGATCTCATCGCCATTTTCGTCAACCGATGTTGCGATGATTTTGAAATAGTCCTCCTCTGTCATAGCTGGTGTGCCATAATCGCCATATGTTGCCATTGATAACCAATAAGAGGTTGGTGCTACATACAGATACTCGATTTGGCGAGCTGTGTCGTTACCAAAGTAGAGGTATCCACCTTGGAAAACTACTGCAAAATTCTCACTTCCATCGTAGCCACTCTTACCGTTTGCGTCGATGCAAGGTACTGAGAGTTGATTTTGATAACCAATTGAAGTCTCTTCAGTTACTGCAATATAGTAGTTTGATACTGCAATACCACCATTCCAATAAGCTGTGCCATAGTCTGTTGAAACTACCTCCGAAGCCAATTCAGTATTGCCCCCATCGTACCATGCGTATTCGCTAAATCCAGTCCAATTTTCGTCAAGTGCATATAGTAGATCGCCACCATATTCAGATTCATCGATCAGAGATGACCAGTTTTTTTCGCCTACATAGTTTGCTTCGCCTGTGTAATCTGCATCTTCAAAAGTTAATACTGCTGATCTCTCGGTGTCTGGGGTAACCTCCTCTTTGTCGGAAGAGCAACTAAATGCCAAAACGGCAGCAGATAATAGAAGAAATACTTTTTTCATTTTTTGTTTAAATTTATTAAATAGTTAGTAACTTACAACATTCGTAAAATCTATGTCGCGAGATGATATAGATATAAAGTAAAGCTAAAAATGAAAAAGTAAACCATATACTTTAAGATCATTTTAAGTCCATACACCCGCAGACTATAAATTCAAATAGTGCACTGGCAGGTCTTCTGACTTACTCCTAATAAGCAAACGCCTTCCCAACTCGCTAAGGGTCAGTGGCAGTGATAGTTGCTTATGCCTCGAAGTGACATGAGGCGGGAGCTTACAGCAGCGGGAACTGTGTAGGATTTTCACCTAACTTCCCTTTTAATTCCAATCGCTGATGCGATCCGAAACCGTTGCATCGACAAAGGTAGATAAAAGTTTTTAAATTCAAAATTTATAGATCTCTTTTTTCAGGGCAATCGCACAAAAAATATTATTTCTTATGCCTCCGGCGGGCGGGGATAGCACCCCCGCGGGTGCATATCATTGCGCTTTGGGCTTAGTGATTACATCTCTAAGATTATAAAGATCAAAGAGTTGCCGCAAATAAATTTGCACAACTCTTTGATTTATATAATTTTTAAATGCCTCTGGCATTTAAACCCAAATCGAGGTTCACCTCGCTGAGGTGGTGGTAGCAACCATAGGTTGACACAGAGACAGTGCAATACAAAAGTCAAAAACGACAGTTTTTGGATCCAAGCTTAAGCTTGGTGCCCGCGCGGCACGAGCGCGATGAGCATTTTTTTTCGTGCGTTTACCCTGTTCTCTTTTTTTTGTTTCAAATTGTAACTATTGGCGTTTGGTCGATTAATTCCCAACATTGTATCTTTTGAGTCTATTTAACAAATTTATAGTGTTTTAGTAGTATTGTTGATTTGATCTATTTTCTATTAAATCTCCTAACTTTATTGTATGTTTTGAAGTTATTTTAGAATATTTATTATAATTTTTATCTATTATAACTATTTTAGTTTCAGATTTATAGCACTTTATTTATTTTTTTTCATCTTGTACTTGGTTAACAATTGTCTGTTTTATGTTATTTTTTTCATATCTTTGCTGCTCAATTCATGCATTATATATTGTGTGTGGTTGGAACGTAATTAAAAAAAGTATTTATGAAAAGAATCACCCGTCTGTGTTTGATTGTAACGATGACCCTATTTTCGTTATGGGCAAATGCGCAGACACAAGCAACACTAACTGGCGTTGTCACATCTTCAGAAGATGGTCTACCAGTCCTCGGTGCCACTGTAAATGTGGTGGGTACCCAGCGAGGTGCGATCACCTCTTTCGATGGATCTTATTCGATCCAAGTTTCGGATAATGAAGTTATTGAGTTTTCCTATGTAGGAATGAAGAGTCAAGAGATTGTCAAACTTGTGACAATGAAGAGTCTTGATGTAGTATTAGAACCAGATAACGAACTACTTGAAGAGGTAGTTGTTGTTGCCTATGGAGTTAAAAAGAAGGGCACCGTGGCAGGTTCTGTGGGCTCGGTAAATGGAAAAGTTATCGAGAGTGTTCCCTCTGCAAGTTTCGATCAAGCTCTGCAAGGTCAAGTGACAGGTCTCTCGGTGATCTCCTCATCGGGTGACCCAAGTGCGGCGGCTACATTCCAAGTGCGAGGTACGAACTCGATTAATTCGGGAACCTCTCCTCTCTTTATTCTCGATGGAGCTCCAATCACATCCGATGATTTCAATGCAATTAGTCCTGCCGATATTGCTAATGTATCAGTGCTTAAGGATGCATCCTCAACTTCGATCTATGGTGCGCGTGCTGCCAATGGAGTTGTGATTATCACAACTAAGCGAGGTCAGATGGGTGAGCGTCCAACAATCACATTCCGTTCGCAATATGGTTTTTCGCAGATGGCATACGGCAATTGGGATTTGATGAATACATCTGAGCGCATCCAATACGAAAAGGAGCTGGGACTCGATGCCGGACAAGATTACGATAAGTTGAGCCAGACAGATGTTAACTGGGTTGAAGAGGTATTTAACAACTATGCGCCGCTTCAAAGCTACGATGTCTCTGTAAGTGGTGCCAACGAGAAGTTTAACTATTATATCTCGGGTAACTATTACGACCAAGAGGGTACCGCCTTCATGTCGCACTTCGAGCGTATGGGACTTCGAGCTAACTTCGATGTTAAAACTGCTGATTGGATGAGAATAGGTAGCAACACCATGTTTACCTATGAAAACTATGCGGAAGCAGCAGAGGGTTCATACACTCTTGTGACTCCAATCTCGGCAGCACGTTTTATGTTGCCATACTACTCTCCATACAATGCAGATGGATCATTGGCGTCGATCAACGATGGAACTTGGTTGGGAAGTGGCGAAAATCCTTTGGAGTATACCAAAAACAACCCTTTGGTGCGCGAGAAGCTTAAACTTATGATTCAACCATTTGTTGAGGTTACTCCTCTCGAAGGTCTGGTAATTCGCTCACAATTTGGTATTGATTACCTGCAAGGTTTTACCTCGGTCTCTTCGCTTGCAAGCTACCTACCCAATAATGACTCGGGTATGGCAGGTCGCTCATTTTTATCGAATAGAACATTGTCTATTACCAATACGGCAAATTATAGCTTTGATCTTGATGATCGTAGTTCATTTAACTTCCTATTGGGTCAAGAGGGTGTCGATACTGTATATGACTCGTTCTCGGTGACCACGATAGGTCAAACTAACGATGCTTTAACGTCGGTTTCTACGGGAACCTCTGCAAGCTCGTGGAGCGATAGTTACTCTTCGTATGCTTACCTCTCATTCTTTGGACGTGGAGAGTATAGCTACGACAATCGTTTCTACGCAGACTTCTCACTTCGTTCAGATGCCTCTTCTCGCTTCGGTAGTGGTAACCGCTGGGCTACATTCTGGTCTACTGGTCTTATGTGGAATATTCGCAATGAGTCATTTATGTCCGATTTGCCATGGCTTACTACGGCTCAAGTGGCGTTTAGCACAGGTACCTCGGGTAACTCATCGATCCCCAATTATGAGCATTTAGCTCTTATAGCAGGTGGTACTGACTACTACGAGATGCCAGGTCTTTATCCGCTGAGCAAAGGTAACTCTGAGTTGAGTTGGGAAAAGACATTTACTACCAACTTGTCGCTAAGAATGGGATTTTTTAACCGAGTTAATATGGAGATTGATCTCTACAACAATACAACTTCCGATATGTTGATGTTGGTTCCTGTACCCTACTCAACAAGCTCTGTTGGTGGCTTTGAGTGGCAAAACATGGGAGCTATGGTCAACCGAGGTATTGAGCTCAACCTTGCAGGAAGCATAATCTCGACTCGTGACTTTAACTGGTCCGTATCGGCAACAGTCTCATATAACCACAATGAAATCACAGAACTTTACAATGGTGTTCAATCCTATGAATATAATGAGTCATCGACTAAATTAGTTGTGGGTCAACCCTATGGTTCATTCTACATCAACCGCTTTGCCGGTGTTAATCCACTCAATGGTGATGCTCTTTGGTATACTGCCGATGGTGAGATTATAGATGAGATGAGAGTTGAGGATAAAGTTTTGGTCGGAAAGAGCTACAATGCACCATACCAAGGTGGATTTGGAACCGTTCTTAGTTGGAAGGGTGTTTCGTTGAATGCACAATTTAGTTGGGTTGCAGATCGTTGGGTGATGAACAATGACCGCTACTTCGATGAGAGTAACGGACGCTTCGTGTCGTATAACCAATCAAATGCACTTCTCGACCGTTGGCAGCAGCCTGGTGATATCACCGAAACGCCACGCCACGGTGAGTATATGGAGTTTGACTCACGCCTTTTGGAGGATGCCTCTTTCTTACGCCTTAAAAATTTATCGCTTAGCTGGGACCTACCCGCAGTGTGGTTTGGTCCAAAGAGTTTTATTCGTTCAGCGAGAGTCTATACCCAAGGTCAGAACTTACTAACGTTTACCGAATTTACGGGTCTCGACCCTGAGGGAACAGGCAATATGTATCAGGCATCATACCCAATGTCTCGACAATATACATTTGGTCTTAACTTAACTTTCTAAAACAAATTGATACATTAAAATATGAAAAGGATACAACATATCATATTATTTGCTGCCCTTTCGCTCTGCTTCACCTCGTGTCTGGAGAAGTATCCCAAAGACTCTGTTCTGGAGTCTGATACTATGCAATCTCTTTCGGATGCAGAACAGATCCTAAATGGCATCTATGCGACATTTAAGAGCAGCAGCCTATACACCGGAGACATTGTTGTGGCACAAGATATCCAAGCTGACTTGGTATATGCCGTAGATGGTTTTTCGAATACCTATGGCGATATTTGGGAGTGGAACATAAAATCTGATAATAGTACAATTACGGGTGTTTATGCAACTCTTTACAATATAATTGGAAAATGTAACTTCTTTTTGGAGTATGCCTCACAAGTCGAGGCATCGATTGTCAAGGAGGAGGATTTTTCAACATTTGACCTTTATGTAGGTGAGGTGCACTTTGCACGCGCATTTGCTTACTCCGAACTTGCTCGTATCTTTTGCGAGGCATACGACGAGAGCATAGCCGATGTTGAGAATAGTGGAATGGTTCTCTCGACAACCTATAGTGTTGAGGCGCAGCCTATCCGCTCTACACTTCGCGAGACTTACGATCTAATCCTTGCAGATCTTGCTATTGCCGAGGAGCAAATTGGCTCGGATGCCAATAACGCGATATTCTTTACCGAAGGTACCGTCGAGGCACTTTATGCTCGTGTATACCTTCATATGCAAAATTGGTCAGAGGCGGCAGAGTATGCTACACGTGTTATTGAGCGTAGTTCGACCTACGCCTTGGCGCCAAGTACCAGCTATGAGAGCACTACGGGTTACTCTGAGCTCTACTATATGTGGACCTATGATAGCTCCTATGAGATAATATGGAAGGTAGGTCTTACTATAAACTCGCTTGGTGGTGGAATAGGTCAGGTCTTTTTGAACTACAACTATGTCACATATCTACCCGATTACGTGCCCGCAGCCTGGGTGCTAAATTCATATAGCAGTGGAGATGGTCGTTACTCGGCTTACTTTATGACAGCTACAACGGGCTACTCACACGGTTTGACATGGCCACTACTCTCTAAGTATAAGGGCAATGAGACCTTCTTGGCGAGCAATGTTCTCTACGTTCATATGCCCAAAGTGTTCCGTTTGGCTGAGCAATATTTGATCCGTGCCGAGGCTTACGCAGCAATGGGTAATTACTCAAAAGCATCGAGTGACCTCACGTCGATTACAGTTGCTCGATGTGGTTCGGGAACAGTTACGGTGAATGCTGACAACTGGCTTTCGAAGATCTCAGAGGAGCGTTCTAAGGAGCTATTTATGGAGGGTTTCCGTCTAAGTGATCTCAAGCGATGGGGCATGGGCTTTGAGCGTAAGGCTCAATCCAACACCGTATCGACAAGCAACACATTGAAGATTGAGGCTGGTGATTACCGCTTTGTGTGGCCAATTCCGAATCATGAGATTGAAGCTCCGGGGTCGCAAATAGTTCAAAATTCAGGTTATTAATATTAGTTACGAAGATGAAATATTTGTTTAATTCAATTTTAGTATTGGCGCTTATCGCAGCAATGTTCAGTTGCGAGAAGAGCGACAACACCTATAGCGGAGGTGAGTATATAGGTTTTGCAGATAGTACAGCTTTGTGTCCTGTCTATGAGGATGGACGCGAGTTCGAAATAGCTGTTGCCGCTACCAATGTGGTCTCCTATGATCGAGTATATGCTGTAGAGATTATCGACTCAGTAAGTACCGCAATTGAGGGTATGCACTACTCTTTGCCATCGAACACAGTAACAATTAAAGCTGGTCAGAGCAGCAGTTCAGTCAAGATAAAGGGTATATACGAGAACCTTGAATCTACTGATTCAATTGGTGTACGACTCCAAATAGCTTCGCGTAATGCTGCCGAATGGGAGCTCTATGAGGCTTCTCAACGTGTCGATGTCTCCTTTGCTAAGGTGTGCCCATTCGACATCAATGCCTTTGATGGTTACATCATTTTAACCTCTACCTACATCTATGAATTTATGTATGGAATATCTCAAAAAATGGTAAAAGCTAAGGTTGATCCAGATTCTGAGAATACTATTATAATTGAAGATTGGTTGGCAGATGGTGATACATTCCGCGATAATTATGATCTGCGTTTGAGTTTCAACACTGACGATCCGCTTCTACCCGCTCTTGAGATGGAGGATGGACAGATTATTGCAAACACACGTCAACTCTTTGATATTGCATATGGTGATGGTTGGGTGCGAACTAATATCAACGCATACAACTTCTCGTTCTATAATATGTGTCAAGGTTTTGCCTACCTGGTTCATGACCTCTACGTTGAGGGAGTTGGTACGATGGGTACCTACTCATGTATCTTTGAGTGGATCTCGGATGCAGAGGCGGACTATATTCTCAATAATGGACTAAATTAATTATTGAAAAAACACTCTTAAAATAGTTATCGAAAAAAAGAATTTATTATGAAAAGTTTAAAGTATTTCGCAGCCCTGTGTTTGATGAGCACAACTGCACTTTTTGTAGGATGTACTAAGTCCGATGAGACTACAGTAGAGACTGAGGATAAGGTTACATTTCCAACAGCAACAGATATCGTTGCAGATATTGATGGAGAGTATACCATAAAATTTGATGCTGCGGTCAATTGGTCAGCAACAACCAATGTCTCTTGGATCATGTTTGTTGAGGGTTCTGACCTCTACAGCTCTACCTCGGGTAAGGCTGGAGACGATGTGGAACTTGTTTTTCAAGTCAATGATAGTGAGTTTGGTTTTGGTGATGATAGCGGTACTATCACCTTGAGTATGGGGGGAGAATCAGCTGTAGTTGCTAATATCTCTCGTGAGGGAAAAGAGGCAACAATTGTCTTTTATTCACTCAATATGGAGACCTACGAAGAGTACGAGATAGATCCTAATGAGCCATTCGAACTCCCTTGGAGCAATAATGCTGGTAATTTTAGCCGAAAACTTCACTTTGAAGCAAACTTCGATTGGGTAATTGAGGGACTTCCTGATTGGATATCAAATCCAACAACCTATCCAGTTCCAACTGCGGGTAACGCTGGTGATCCATTCTCTCATATGCTTGTTACTGATTACTCAGGGTACACCAACGAGGAGCAGATGGAGGCAACAATCAAGATTGTAAGTGAGTCTGATCCCGAAATTAACTACTCTCTAACGCTTACCACTCGTGGTGCTAAGGCTCTTATGGTTCTTACTGCAAGTGATAGCTACCAAGGTTATAATTTTGATGCTGATGGAACTTATGGTTCTCAATTAGATGGCACGACAAACTCTAAGTATGACTTTACCTATATCACCGAGGGCGAGCCTGAATTAGCGCCACCTTTTGCAATCTCTTGCAGTGCAGATGGTAATGGAGGTTACTCCTTCGACTCAAATAGCGATTGGGCAAGTTCGTGGGTATATATTGAAGAGGCATATGATGATGTGTATGACCAGGAGCAATCTATCGTCTCAGAGATCATAGAAGATGTTCGATTGGGAGATTACCTTACCATGGCAACTCGTAGCATTGCAGTAGGTGTTAACAGTGGAGCAGAGGCTCGCAGTGCAGCAATTTTTGCTCTTCCCGAATCTCTCTACAATGACTACTCTAATGTCACTGATTTCTATGATGCTTCGGGCAGCGTTAAAGCAGAATTAGAACAATATATCATAGGATATGTAGAGCAGAAGGGCGCTGCGGGTGTAGCATTGGAGTTTATGTGGGATAACCCATCACGCACAGCAACTATCACTAAGATGGATCCATCGCATGAATTATATGACTTCTACCTATATGAGTTTAGCGTTCCTGCCGATGCAATCTTTATTTTAGAGTACCAAAATACAGGTGCCGAGCAGATAAACTATCCTTTCACCTTTAACTGGGATACTGACAACATTATCTGGAGAACGATCACAACACCGCTCTCAGGAGAAGAGGAGTGGTTGTCGTTGGAGCCTGCTGAGACCTATTTCCAAGTCACTATGGGTGCCTCACAATACTCTGAGGGTTATGTGATTCTTCAACAAAACTCACTTAATGCTGTAGCTATTCACTGTATTCAAAACGTACAGTAGATTTTTGCTATCTTGCACCACTCCTCTTTTGGGGAGTGGTGTAAGGGTAGCGAGATTCGATAATTTTTTTTAAGAGAAAAAGTACTGATTTTTATGGTCAAGACACAAATATTTAAACTATTAATGCTCTCAGCTATCATCTTCTCAACCTTAGTTGGTTGTACAAAAGATGATGAGCTTGGTGTGCAGGATGATAACTATGGTTACATCCAATTTAAACTCTACAAGGAGTCCTCATATGTAGCCTCTAAAGCTACAGTGAGCGAGTTAGAGTATCTAAGCGACGCAAAGCGTATGCAGGTTACTCTGCTCTATAATGGTACTACAATTACACAGACTGTAGATCTCTCGGCATACGACGATCTTAGTGCTGAGTATGGTCTTCGCTCAGAGAAGCTATACTTGCTTAGTGGCGACTACTCTGTCGAGAGCTACAATCTCTACGACATTCGAGATAATGTATTATATAATTCAACTATGGAGCCTATCTCTATCACCGTTCCAGTTGGTGGTATGGAGGTCTGCGACTTAACGGCTAAAGCTGTTGAGCGTGGTAAGGCGCGTTTTACCTTCGTGAAGGATTTTGTCGAGAGTCGTTCGTCGGACGATATGTCTCGCTTTATTACCTCTCGCTATGTTAAGCTCTCGCTTGTCGAGACCTCTATAGCCGAGCAGGTTGTATTTGACTCAATCCCAGTTAGCGCTTACTCGGTTTATGACGATAATAACCGACAATCAATAGTTCTAAAATCAGACTCACTTTTTGTAATTAAGGCGGGTGAGTGGCGCGTTACAAACTACTCATTCTACAGCTCGCTCAATGCGCTGCTTGCAACTGGCACACCCGATGCTGAGAGTGTAACTCTCTTCGAGGTTCAGGACAATGTTGTTGCGACGCCCCAAGTCAAAGTCTCGATGAGCGAAGATGCCGATTATATCAACGACTACAAGGCGCTATATGCAATTTGGCAAGCCCTCGATGGAGAGAACTGGAGCTATTATGGTCAATCTTTCCCTAATGGTGCAAATTGGAATTTCAACAAAGAGGTTGATCTTTGGGGTTATCAACCAGGAGTTATGCTCCACGATAATGGTCGAGTAGCATCTCTCAATCTAAGTGAGTTTGGTATTCGAGGCGATATGCCTGCCGAGATAGGTCAGCTGAGCCAACTTGTAGAGCTCTTCTTGGGTACGCACAACGACACCAATGGCGATGTCTTCTCTTCGCAGCTTCAAGGTATGTCGCTTAATGGCACCCTTGCAGCGTCAAGAATGGCGATGGGCAAAGCCTATATCGAGAGTCGTTTGGGCGGTAATCAGATCGAAAAGATTATCTCTCCTCTATTGCGTAAAGCCTACCTCGACCAGGGTAAGGAGATTCCAGGAGGAGCAAGCGTAACACAAGAGGAGATTGATATGCAGATATCGGGTCAGACTATCAATAAATCACCAATCCAACGTGCGGATGTTGCTCAAGGTGTTTATTGTAATGGACTAACCTCTTTGCCCGAGGAGTTTGGAAACCTTGTAAATCTTCAAACTCTTTTTATTGCCAACGGTATGTTGACAACATTGCCTGAATCTATGTCTTTGTTGGAAAATTTGACCGATGTAGAGCTATACAACTGCCAAGATATGAAGGAGTTCCCTATGGCATTGACTACGTTACCTAATCTTGTATCGCTTAATATTTCTGAGAATATTCAGTGGAGTGCCGAAGAGATCTACAAAGGTCTGGATGCGTTATTTAGTGGAGCGTCACAAAACACGCTACAGCTTCTTTATGGCAACAACAATCTTTTAGAGGAGTTACCCGAATCGCTTGGAGAGGTCGAGACATTAGGTCTTTTGATGATGACAAACAATAAAATTTCGAAAGTTCATGCAATGCCAAATATACGTCCGGTGCAGTTCTTCCTCGACTATAATCTCATCGAGGAGATTCCCGATGGTTTCTGCGATACGGAAGATGCTGAATCGATCTCTTTTAGTAATAACCTAATAAAGGTATTCCCCAATATTTTTAATAAAGACGATATTCCAATCAGTTCTGTTAGCTTTGCTGATAATATGATTGACTCAGTTGCAGGAGCGGAGGATGGAACATTTGCGGGAATTAGTGTACTTGCTCTCAATCTGAGCGGTAATAACTTTACAATGTATCCATCGATCTTTGCCACTTCTGGTTCATATATCAACCAGATGGTTATGTCAAACAATGAACTTGTTGGTTTCGAGGAGAACTCCTTTGTGGGGGAGCATGCTTGGTATACTGAATCTCTCGACTTGAGTAATAATCGTTTGACATCTATCACCGATGAGATTTATGGCACCAACCTACCCTACCTCTATGGTTTGGATCTCTCCTACAATCGTCTTGATGCAGTGCCCTTTGGTCCTCTAAATAGTGCGTATCTTACTATCTACATCATCCGTGGTCAACGCGATGCGAGTGGAAACCGTACACTTAAGACTTGGCCAGATGGTATTGGCAACCACTCGGGTATGCGCGGACTATTCTTGGGCTCCAACGATTTGCGCACGATTAACGACGACCTTTCGTTCTTGATCTACAACCTCGATATTGCCGACAATCCCAACATCGTGCTCGATGCATCGGGGATCTGTCCATATATCACCGCAGGCATGTATGCTCTCTACTATGATAAAACACAAGATATTAGAAACTGTGCTATTCTTGGTACTAATCAGTAATTTTTATGAATAGAATGAAAAATAAGATATTGTTATTTGCACTCTTCTCGTTGAGCCTTGTCTCGTGTGAGAAGGAGGGTGAATACACCTCAACCTTTGCTCTGGATAAGAGTGAGTTATTGGTTGGAGCCGAGCGCTCTACCGAGATTGTTAAAGTTAGTTCGCCGGGTGAACTATGGATTGCTGAGACCTCAGCATCGTGGATCACAGTTTCGCCTGCCAACGGTCAAGGCGATGTGGAGTGTGAATTTGTAATTAACACCACCCAACAGGCAGAGATGCGCGAGGCTACTGTGCGTTTTACAAACACCTCATCGGGCGATGTACAATATGTCGCGGTGACCCAAAGTGGTTTTGCAAAGCAGATTTTGACAAATATAAACGAAGTCGAACTTGCTAACTATGCAGATTATGGTAGTCGTAGTTTCGAAATTGAGATAACTACCAATATCGATTTTGAGGTAGAATTGGAGGGCGAAACGACCTCTTGGATTACGATACCTTCGGACTTTGATGTAGATCTTCAGACTGGCTATAAACCTCAAAAATATACACTTAAGGTGGAGTGGAAAATCAATTCTGCACCCTACGACCGTGATGCTACTATCAAGTTTGTTCCGGTAGACCCCTCCGAGGAGCTTGTTCAAAATGATAAAGTGTATGTTCGTCAGGTGGCAGGCGATATTATTGAGCCAACACCCCAAGGTGATTCACTTGCATTGGTTGCAGTGGCTCGCGGTCTCAACTGCTATGATTGGCCTACGGAGCGTATGATGCTTTGGGATGGTGTCGACCTCTGGGAAGAGGGTGAAGAGGGTACAAACGATGATAATTTGGGTCGAGTAAAGAGTGTGACCTTCTTCTTGGCAGATACCAGTGAATCAATTCCTTTTGAGGTTAGTTACTTGACGGCAGCTGAGACTATTATTATTCGTTCGAATAGTAACTCACAGCTCAAGAGTTTGAGTATGAATAATTTCTGGGGATCACTTCCAAATCTTAAGAACCTTGAGATTATGGCTTATGGTCTCTCGGAGCTTGATAACTCTCTTTTGGAGTTAGGTGAAACATTGGAGTATCTCAATATCTCATCAAACAATTTCTGTGAGTTCCCCACTATCTTGACTCCTGACAATTTCCCGGCATTGCGTCACATTATTCTCTTAGCCTCGCAGATAACGACCTATACAGATCTATCGAATATTACAGCCGAGTATGGAACTATTGGCTTGGAACAAGATATTAACGATTTGCGCTACCTGTTTGAGTGGGAAGAGTTAGAAACTTTGTCGATTGGTGTTAACTACCTTCATGGTGCTATTCCAACAATGGAAGATTACTCAGAGCTCTACACACAAGAGATTCTCAATGCAGCTGATACTCTGCCTCAATTTCTATTGAACAAACCTCGTGTCTTACCTCATGTTACCGAGCTACGTTTGAACCTTAATCGCCTTACTGGAGATCTTCCCCAGTGGCTTCTATACCACCCTCAACTCACGCTTTGGGATCCATATATTTTGATCTTTACGCAAGAGGGTAAAACTCGCGAAGGAGTGGCTGCTGGTTTCGACAACGTGCCCAACAACCTGGACTACTACTACGAGGAGTATACACATTTAGCAACTGAATAAAATTAGATATATAATGGCATCACAATTTAAAATATTTTCACTCTCTTTGATTCTTCTCGCTGTGAGTTGCACCAAAGATATGCCAACTTCAAGCGATCTCAATTTTGAGCAGGCACAACAGAGTGCAGTTATCGTTAACTCACCCTCTGGAGCTATTGAGGGTGAAATCCTTGTTAAGTTTCGCAGCTCAGCGAGCGATATGCTCGATGCAGCGGCTCCAGTAACTCGCTCTGGTAGAGTAATGATGACTCGTTCAGGTATTGAAAAGGTCGATGTGACACTCGATGCAATTTCATCGACTCAGCTCCAACGAGTATTCCCCGTGGCGGTAAATAGAGAGGAGATCACACGTACAAACAACCTACACTTGTGGTATGTTATACGCTTTGACCAGTCGCATGATCTCACCGAGGTAGCGACACAATTAGCCGCTCTTCCCCAGGTTGAGATTGTAGAGTATTCTCGTACTATCACACCAGTTTATGACCGCAATCGCCGCGCTATTCCACTGCGAGGCGAGACAACATTTACCGCTAAAAGTGCAGGGGCAGCGGCAACAGCGCGTTTCAACGACCCCAACTTTGCCAAACAGTGGAATCTCAAGAATGATGGTAGTGTACCATCGCTCAATTCTGCTGTAGGAGCAGACATCAATGCCGAGGAGGCTTGGGAGATCGAAACAGGAGATCCTTCGATTATTGTGGCAGTACTCGATGAGGGTATTATGTATACTCACCCCGATTTAGCTGCCAATATGTGGGTAAATCCCGACGAGGAGATTGCAAGCTCGACGGATGCTGATGGTAATGGTTATGCAGGCGACCGTCACGGCTATAATTTTGTATTTGACAAAGGTATTATTACCCATAACCAATCGGGTGACTCAGGTCACGGAACCCACGTGGCGGGTTTAGTCTCGGCAGTAAACAACAATGGTGAGGGTATCTCAAGCATTGCAGGAGGAAGTGGAGTCAACGATGGTGTTAAGATAATGTCGTGCCAGATCATTGATGGTTACAACGTAGTAACGTTATACGAGGAGGCTCAGGCAATTAAATATGCAGCAGATAATGGTGCGGTGATTCTCCAATGTAGTTGGGGAATAAACTCTGGTGCAGCGTCTTACCCAACAACATCGGGCTATGAATCGGATGAGGAGTGGATGGCTGGAAGTGCTCTTGAGAAGGATGCACTCGACTATTTTATCCATAATGCAGGCTCTCCAAGTGGTGTGATCGATGGTGGAATTGCTATTTTTGCAGGAGGTAATGAGTATGCTTCTATGGTTGGTTATCCATCGCGCTATGGCGACTATATATCGGTTGCTGCACTTGCTGCGGATAATTCGCCAGCGTCATACACAAATTATGAATCGCGTGTAGGCATCTCGGCTCCCGGTGGAGATATGGATTATCACCTCTCAGAGGAGGGTTCAATTCTCTCGACTATGCCACCCCTCTTCGACAATGATTATAGCTACTATGGTTATATGGATGGAACCTCTATGGCATGTCCTCAGGTTTCGGGAGTAGTGGCATTGGCATTGTCTCGCGCTCAGAAACTACGTAAGCACTACAAAGCAGAAGCTTTTATAGATCTTGTAAAGAAGTCAGGTCGCTCTATTGAAGAGCAACTTATCGGTTACAAAACCTACTGTTTATACTTCGACTATGCAGGAGACAAGAATGTTGAAAAGGTATCACTCTCTCGATATGCAGGTAAGATGGGAGCGGGTGCTATCGATGCTCGCGCGCTTCTTGACTTGGTTGGAGACGAGAGTACGGGAGCTGCGATGAGAATTCCAAACTATACAATTGCACTTGGTGGTTCTGCAACGGATGATCTGTCAAAGTACTTTATTAGCGGAGGTAGTAACTACTCGGCGAGTGTGACCTCTTCGCAAATAGCTACAGCAACGACTAACGGCTCAATTCTTTCGTTGCAGGCTGTTGCAGTTGGTTCGACAACAGTTAAGATAACATCAGATGGTGGGGTCGATCAAATGATTACGGTTATTGTTCGTAGCAGCGATGCAGGTTGGCTTTAGAGCAAAAAAAAAGAACTTCCCTTTAATAAAAAATATTGTTCGTGAAGGTTATATCGAAAACTATGGTGACAGTTGTGGTAGCCCTTATTGGGGCTACCGTAGCTGTTGCACAGACTCCACATATAGAGAAGATGTTGAAGATTGCCAATCCCGATTTGGCGAGTGGAGCAGAACAGATTCACTTTTCGTCACTTAACTACGATTTGGGTGAGATATCAGAAGATGATCCTGTTGTGAGCGGTGAGTTTAAGATGCTAAATAAAGGCTCGGAGCCTATAGTAATATTGCGTGCCACAGCAAGTTGCAGTTGTGTTACTTTGCAGTACCCCAAAACTCCAATCATAGAGGGGCAAGAAGCTACTATTCAGTTTCGCTACAATCCTAAGGGTTACCCCGGTAAGATTAATCGCCGTGTAATGCTCTATACAAATCTCTCGGAGTCGGCACCAACAGCGGTGTTAACAATTAGTGGTGAGGCAACTCCTTCGCAAGATAATTCGTTGCATTACCCCTACTCGCTGGGAGAGCTGAGAATGCGTCAACCATCTGTAACTTTTAGGGATGCAAATAACCCATCGGTCGAGAGAATAGTCTGCATTAATGACTCACCGGGAGCAATGCGACTAAAAGTTTTAGATTTTCAGTTGCCTGCGGGTTTGAGCTTTAGGACAGAGCCTGAGGTGATTGAGGCTGGTGCAACTGCTGAGATAGTGATTTCGCACGATCCTAAACTATGGCAGGGTGGTGCAGAATCTTTTCCGTTGGTGGTGAGTGGAGTTAATGTGTCGCCTTCGAGACGAACAATAGATGTACAATTTGAATATAAAAGATAATATAATGAAAAAATTCCTAAAACTCTTTGCAATTGCCTTGATTGGCTTCGCGGCTGTAGCTTGCGACAAAGAGGATAATCAAGAACCGATTGAAGAGCAGTTGACAATAAACTACCGTAATATGCGAGGTGTGTGGAGTTTGACTTCACTCGAAGGTCAACAACTTGAGGGTGATGTATATTTCTATATCAATTTCATGCTCGAAGATGATATTCAGAAGTTTGTATCATATACCAACTTTAACTCAGCATTCTCCTCTATGAGTGAGGGTGTTTATACTATCGAGCAGAATGAGGATATGGAGATGATTATCTCTGGAGTCTACTACAATCAGTTCCAAGCCCCTTGGGATAGTGATTATATCGTCACTGGTTTTACCTCAACAGAGATGGAGTGGCGAGATACCGTTAGTGGCGAGAGTCGCACTTATGTCCGTGTTGATGAGATTCCCGAGGATATTTTATCAGGAACACGAGCTCTATAATATATTGAAACAAAGGTAAACGCACGATAAGTAGTTTTTTCGTGCGTTTACCTTTGTTGTTTTGGAAACTATAATTATGATAATAGACTTTAGACTCCATGTATTTGTTACTGTTGTGCGTTCGTTGAGTTTTACGCGTGCAGCAGCTCTCCTCAATGTGTCGCAACCAGCCATATCAAAACATATCAAAGAGTTGGAGTCAGATTTCGGTGAGCCGCTTTTTAACCGTCAAGGCAACAGAATCTCGCTTACGCAGAAAGCTCGCGATATTCTCCCAACTGTAGAGGCGATATTGGAGGGCTATGACGCTCTAAATAATCATATTACCTCCGATGAGTATGGTTTTGAGGGGACGCTACACATAGGAGCCTCTACAACTATTGCACAGTATGTATTGCCTATGCTACTTGCGCGATTCAACCATATTTATCCTAATATCAACCTTTCGGTGATAAGTGCAAATAGTGATGATATAATTGGTCTCTTGCAGCGCAAAGAGATAGAGATAGCACTTATTGAGGGTGATAATACAAGCAATCAAGTTCATTATAGAGAATTTGCATCGGATGAGATCGTCTTGGTCTCCACGCGCTCTCAACAAGGTGCCATCCCAATCGAGAAGATCACGGATCTACCTCTGCTTATACGCGAGGAGGGTTCAGGCACGCTTTCGGTTATTCTCGCTGCACTTCGGAGTAGGGGTATTGGTCGTAAAACTCTTAACGTCAAGCTTCAACTCGGTAGTAGTGAAGCGATTATACGTTATCTTATAAACTCATCAACATATGCTTTTCTATCAATTCTTGTGGCTAAGGAGCATGTTGCGCGTGGTGAGTTGAATATCTGCGAAATTAGAGATTTTAAAATCTCGCGCAAATTCCGTTTCGCAACTCTGCATGGTCACTCAGGAAGACTCTCAAATCTATTTCAATCTTTCTGTGAGAGAGAATACTGACGTTCTTAATTTCTCGTAAAATACAGACTCATTATAACTAAAAGTTATCTGCAAGAATAATTTGTATCTTGTAAGTATGAGTGAAAGGTAATATCTTTGCATAAAAATAAATCGAAAATCACTTATTATTATGTTTGCACTCTATTTAGTTTTAGGCTTAGTTTCGCTATTCGTCTCACCAGCTATAGCTCTATTTATGGGCGTTGTGATTGCACTTGCTGTAGGCAACCCCTTTATGAAACAGACCAAGAAAATTTCAAAACACCTGTTACAATATTGTGTTGTGGGTCTTGGTTTTGGAATGAACCTTCACGAGTCGTTGGCGGCAGGCAAGGAGGGTATGATCTTTACTATTATCTCTGTGGTAACGGTAATGGTTGTAGGTGTTTTAGTTGGACGATGGCTTGGAGTGAGTCGCAAAGGGGGTTACCTAATTGCTTCGGGAACAGCAATCTGTGGAGGTAGTGCGATTGCCGCGGTTGCTCCGGTGATCGATGCAGATGAGTCAGACACATCGCTTGCGTTAGCGGTGATATTTATTCTTAATGCTATAGCACTGTTTGTTTTCCCTCCGCTTGGACACCTATTCGAGATGACTCAAGAGCAGTTTGGAGTATGGGCAGCAATAGCGATTCATGATACGAGTTCTGTAGTAGGAGCAGGCGCAGCCTTTGGAGAAGAGGCACTCAAGGTGGCAACAACAGTAAAGTTAACGCGAGCTCTTTGGATTATACCACTGTCACTTATCTCGGCATTTGTCTTTAAGAGTTCTGGCAAAAAGGTGCAGATTCCATACTTTATACTCTGTTTTATTGGCGCTATGATTCTAAACACCTATGTGTCACTTCCAGTGTGGCTAACTGCCGCCACCTCTCAACTTTCACATAGAGGTCTTAGCGCAACACTCTTTTTGATAGGTGCTGGACTCACCCCCGAGGTGATAAGGTCAGCTGGCGCAAGACCATTAATTCAAGCTGTGATCTTATGGGCTCTTATCTCGACACTATCATTAGCAGCCGTAATGTTATTATAGAGTACTCAGAGTAGTTCTCTGTTGTTCACTCGCAAGGGCAAAGCCCCACCACATCTGCGCAATACAAAAAGTCAAAAACGAAGTTTTTGGATCCAAGCTTAAGTTTGGTATGAGCGCGATAAGCTGGTTTTTTCGTGCATTTACCCTACTATTTTTATCTTACTCGCTTAGAATCTGTTTAAATTTCTCTCATCTTATTTGTTAAGGATCTGTCACTTGAGCCCTTTGGGCTCTTCACCCCTTACGTTCGGCATAGCCCAAATAAGTTTGGTCTCTGCTCTCTCTTAATCGGGGCGTTCACTTTTCTCTTTTTCTACTCGTTACATAGCTATTGCTATGCGCCTCGCACAAAGAAGAGAAAATTAAAGCAACATCTCTCTTAACAATTTTAGCGAGAAAAACTTAAACAGATTCTTATTATTAGGAAAATTTTATGTAAGTTTGTTCATTCAATTGTTATAATATTATGCGAAATATTTTATTATTTGTGATATTTACCTCTTTAATGTGGTTATCTTGCACTGGACAGCCTACAGCTGTGGGATCGTGCGATGAGGAGTTTCTATATAGTCGACTTGATGAAGTTATTGATAGCGCTAATTACTACAAAATAGCTAAGGATGCCACTATTGAGAAGTTGAAACATAAGATTATTGAGGAACATGATGAGCACCAACTACAGGCGCTTAACTCTCTGCTTTATAAGGAATATGCAAAATATGATAGTGATGCTGCCTTTGAGTTAGTTATAGCTAATATAGAGCGAGCGCAGGTTAACAATGATCTCGCAAACTTGGTTGGATGGAGCCTCAAAAAAGCTTACCTCTACTCAGCGAGCGGTCTGCTCAAAGAGTCGTATGATCTATTGGGTGAAATTCGACCTGTTGTCATCTCTCGCATTGATTTGTTGGAGTACTATCAGCAGATGAAATACTTACATTCGCATATGGAGCAGTATGCTTCGGGGGATAATCGCCTCTCTTCGCAATATCTACAACAAAAGAGTAATTATACAGATTCAATTATCAGAGTGTCGAGACCTAACGACAAGGATTACCTTACCAATAAAGTCTGGCAGCACTTCGATGGTGACGGAGACTCTTTGGACTATTATTGCACACTTCTTGAGAAGCATTTGGCAACATCTAATAGCAGTACTCATGCAGATGCTATTAACGCCTATGCTATTGCTCGTGTATATGCATTGGAAGATAATAGGGCAAAATTTATTAAATATTTGACTGTCTCAGCTATTGCAGATGTTCGCTCCTGCAACCATGATATTGCCTCTTTCCATGAGCTATCGGAGCAGCTACTTGCTGACGGTGACATAGATCGAGCCTACAAATACCTCTCATATACTCTTTCCAAAGCAACCAGCTATGGTGATCGAGTGAGAGTTATGGCAATCGCTACACTGATGGACTCGACGTATGCACAACTGTTTGCACAAAATAGAAAGCAATCTCGCAATCTTACTATATTTTTATTTCTTCTAATTATATCTCTTACTGGTTTGATTATATTGTTCTACAATTGGGTGCTCAAGAACCGTAAGCTAAGAATAACTCTTTCAAACCTTGATGAGGCTAATACAAGTCTTGATAGGCATCTTAAAGAGATTGAAGAGGTCAATGGGGAGCTGTCGTCAGCCTATGATAATATGAGGGCTTTGAATGACAATCTTGTCGAAAGCAACTACATTAAGGAGAATTATATCTGTAATACTTTTGAGGTGTGCTCAACTCAGATAGCCAAAATGGAGACGATATTTGTAAAGATCACTAATTTGGTTCGCACTAATAAATTAGATGAACTGAGACGCTACTGCGACTCTTCACTATTACTTAATGCCGAAATTAAAGTTCTTTACCAAGCCTTCGATTATACATTCCTTAAAATGTATCCAAACTTCGTTAGAGACCTAAACACTCTATTCTTGGAAGATAAGCATGTTGTGCTACGCGATGGCGAAACACTCAATACAGAATTGCGCATATTGGCACTAAATAGGCTTGGCGTATCAGACAAGGAGAAGATCGCCTCTATCCTGCATTGCTCAATGCAGACAATCTATAATAATCATCAAAAAACCAAAAATAGATCAGAGCTTTCAGCCAAGGAGTTACATAATATTATAATGAAAATAGGCTCATAAGGCTTTTTATTGTGACCTTTAATTTACCTAATTACATCATCTATTTGGTGGTAATATTCTAATTTTTAGAGTATTACCACTTTTTTATTTTTACCTTTTGTTTTACTCTATTGCATTATTAATTTAAAATGCTATAATTTTGTATAAGCTAATTTTAAGAAGTAAATAACCACATATTAAAAACTTCAAAAATAGCAAGCAACCTAATACTATTACAAAACCTTATTATTATGAAAAAGTATTTACTACTGTTTCTGCTTGTGATTTGTGCCATTGGCGCAAATGCACAAAGGATTTCGGGTGTAGTGATCGACAGTGATTCAGCTCCTATATTAGGAGCTTCTGTTACAGTCCAAGACTCACCAACAATTGGTACAATCACTAACCCAGATGGTACTTTTGAACTTAACGGCGTGAAACCGCAAGATGTACTTGAGTTTAGCTATATCGGCTTCGAGACTCAACAAATTGCAGTTGGCGAGCGCACCAACTTCAAAGTAACAATGCTTGCCGATGCAGTCGAGATGGACGACGTGGTGGTGATTGGTTACGGAACTCAAAAGAAAGCCCTTTTGACTGGAGCCAATTCAAATATTGCTGGTGATGCTATCGCCGAGCTAAAACCAGCAACGGCAATGGAGGCTCTTCAAGGAGTTGTTCCAGGTTTGAGCGTTACTCGTAACAGTGGTTCTCCTGGCGCGGGTACTTCGATCACAATCCGTGGTATGGGTACTATTGGTGATAGCGACCCTCTATTTATTGTCGATGGAGTTTCTGTAGGAGATATCAACTATCTTAACCCTTCGGATATCGCATCAATCGACGTTTTGAAAGATGCTGCTTCGGCTGCTATCTATGGTGCTCGTGCAGCCAATGGAGTTGTGCTTGTGACAACCAAGAAGGGTAAAGCTGGTGCAGATGGCAAAATGGCTACTTCGGTGAGCTATGATGGCTACTTTGGTATTCAGAACACATATAAAGAGCTTGAGACACTCGACGCTCAAGAGTATATGTTTATTATTGATGAATCTCGTACCAATGATGGTCTTGCTCCACTTGATTGGGAGAGTCTAATTAAGACAAATACCTATCTTTCATCGACATTTGGAGAGGAGATTGGTGCAGATTATGGCAACTATATCTGGGATAAGTTGGAGAACGGTTGGTCTGGCACAAACTGGATTGATGAGATTTCGACTGATGACGCAATTATTCAAAGTCACTCTGTAAATCTTACTGGTGGTGCAAAAGATTTTACCTATGCAGCAGGTGCATCGTATTACGATCAGGAGGGTATTATAGGTGGCGATGTCATCGGCGCTGGCTACACTCGTATCACTACTCGTCTCAACTCTGAGGTTGTATTGTTCAAGAATAGCCGTCACAACATATTAACTTTTGGAGAGAATCTTACATATACCAACACCAAAAATAAAGATACAGCCAATGGCAACATCTACTATAATGACCTTCATGCAGCACTCGTAGCCTCTCCACTGATGCCAGCATATTGGGATCGTGAGGGTATTCAAGCCTACACTAATGGCTTTGCTCCTAACCTTGATGGTTTGGACGTAGACCACCTTAACCCACTTGCTGAGATGTATTTCCATCGTAACTTCAGTTACAATAAATCAAACAATATAGTAGGTAATGTCTACGCTGAGCTTCAGCCAATTAAGAATCTTAAGATTCGCTCTTCATTTGGTATGAATGTTTGGTTTGGTAACTATAGATCTTACTCTCCCAAATATTCGATGGGTTCACTACTTAGCAATACAACGACTTCAGCGTCGATGACAATTTCTCAAGGTACTACACACACCTGGACAAATACTGCATCTTACGACTTTGATATCAGTCGGATATCTACGTTAAAAATGCAGACTACATTCGTATAAGCAACTTAACTGTTGGCTACAATCTTGATTCAGTGCTTCGCAGCCTTACCAACAATGCTATTAACGGTGGTTCGGTGTACTGCACAGTGAATAACCTATTAACCATTACAGGATACGACGGTATGGATCCTGAAATTGGATATGGTGGTGGTGATGCTTGGGCATCAGGCATCGACTTGGGTCTCTACCCAATTGCTCGCACAGTTATATTTGGTGTAAACTTAAACTTCTAAAAACTCCTACACAATGAAAAATATATCAAAAATATTATTAGGCACTGTAGCCTTCGTAGGATCGTTAGCCACTGTGGGCTGTTCTGACCTACTCGATTCAACGAATATCTATGAGAAAGATATGGAATCTTTCTACAATAGTAAAGCAGATATGGACCAAGCGCTAAATGGCGTTTACAACTCTCTCTTCGTTAGCAATGCAATGAGTGAGATGCACATTACCTCAAGCATTCAATCAGACTTGATGTTGGCAGGTGGTGGTGCCGACGACTCAGTAGTTGCTAATATCGACTCATTCTCGCCATCGCGCGAAGATACATATTTCGAGTTATGGACAGAGACGTACAAGGGAGTATTGCGCGCTAATGCAATTATCGAAACTATCGATGGTGCTGACCTCACTGCTGATTTTACTTCGACAGCCGAGGCGGAGGAATATCGTGCAAACATTCGTGGTGAAGCATACTTTATGCGTGGTTATTTGATGTTTAGAGCAGCACTATTCTTTGGAGGTATGCCTCTAATCCCGACTGTTGATTCTGATCGTACTGTGAATCGCTCATCAATTACTGAAACATATGCATTTATCGCTTCAGATATGCTCCAAGCTATTGAGAATCTTCCTGCTACCAATATCAACAATACTCCACTTAGTGAGTATGGTCACGCGACATTGTGGGCAGCTAAGGGTTATTTGGCTCGTATTTACCTATACTACACTGGTTATATGACCAATATTGAGGGTATTGCAACAACAACTCTACCCTACAACGGAGGCGAGATTTCTAAAGGTGATGTAGTAACACATCTCGAAGACTTGATGCAAAACAGTGGTCACGACTTAGTATCTGATTTCCGTAATCTATGGCCATACTCATACGTTAATAAGTCTAACTCAATCTACAACACATCTTATGATGGCACAGCAATCCTTCCTTGGGCAGAGACCGAAG
This sequence comes from Rikenellaceae bacterium, assembly GCA_044433965.1. Lineage (GTDB taxonomy): Bacteria > Bacteroidota > Bacteroidia > Bacteroidales > Rikenellaceae > Alistipes. Next base: position 60,876 of record JAWXTF010000012.1, read on the forward strand.
GTCTTGATTGGGCTGGTCAAGATGGACCCAATGCAACTCTGGGTACAGGCAACCCCGAGATTGTATTCACTCTTCGCTATGGTCTTGGTAACTGGGAGTACGACAGTGGCACAGGTCAAAAGTACAACAACCGCTCACCTCTTTATTTAGGTATCCGCGAAAATTCAATGATTCCTTTTGGTAAAGGTTGGGGCTGGTGTCCAATCCACCCAATCTTCTACAAGGAGTGGAGCGATGACGATCTTCGTAAAGCAGGTTCAGTTTTAACTTTGGGTGATGAAGCTCAAGGAACCGGGAGTTGGAAAGCTGGACAATCGAGTCAGGAGACAGGTTTGATGAATAAGAAGTATACTACACTTCAACACAACGGTGCTGATGGTACTCAGGGTATGTTCTACTACATCTACAATATGAGTAATGGTGACGCCTACCAATTGTGGGCAGCTCAAGATTACTACCTAATGCGTTATGCTGATGTATTGTTGATGCATTCAGAGCTTACAGAAGATGCCACAGGTCTTAATAGAATCCGTACACGTGCTGGTCTTGATGAGGTTACTTACTCTCTTGATGCTCTTAAGAAGGAGCGTATGTATGAGCTTGCTTTCGAGGGTATTCGCTGGTATGACTTAGTTCGCTGGGGCGATGTTGAGGGCTCTAACAACTACTATGGCAGAACTGCTGAGGTCTCTAATATGGGTGTAGATGCTACTTATAGTGTCACTTATCGCGCTGAGACTAAGGGCTTGTTGCCAATTCCTGAGACAGAGATTCGCCTGTCTAATAATCTGTACGAGCAGAACCCAGGTTGGTAGTAAACGACTAAAAGTTAACTAAAAAATAAGAAAACTATGAAATCAAAATTATATATAGCAGCTATTGCACTCTTTGCTGCGGCGTGCAATCCTATTACGACCGACGTCGATCTTAGCAACTCTTTCGATAAGGATAATATCGTTCTTAAAGCCTATCAAGATACACCCGGTAGCAACCAAATAACTCTGCGCATGGAGAGTGTTGGTATAACAGGATTCTGGGATTTTGTCATCGGAACTAAGTATAGCGATGAGTGTACTTTTATTTTCCCTTACACTGGTACTCACACCTTCGATTTTCACTCAACAACACCCTATATCGTCGATGGTGACGTAGGTAATACCGAGTATATCAAAGCTTCGATAGAGGTCGAGGTAACAACAATGGATACACCTTTGGCTGATGCTTACTACTGTTTAGTTGGTGACGACTTAGGTGGTAAAGCTTGGGTGTTTGATGGTACTTTGGGCGATAATGGTGTTTGGTGGGCTATGGTAAATGGCTCAAATTCGGGTGAAGTATGGTGGAATGCTGGTGGCACTGCTCAAGGAACACCAGTTGACTACGAAGGTAAGATGTATTTCGATGTTGATGGTGGTGCCAACTACTATTACTATGCCTCTGCTGATACAGAACCAATAAAAGCTAACTTCGTATTTAATAGCTCATATACCACACTATCATTCCCCGGCGAGGCTAATTTGATGGGGGCATATAATGAGGGGCAGACCTCCGGTGCAACAACCTACGAAATTATCAATCTCACAGAAGATCAGCTATATCTATTTGCTTCAACCACAGATGGTAATACTGGCTGGGTCTATGTGTTCAAACCTGTAGAGTGATCTGTAGTAAAATAAGTTTTAATTAGGAAGAGAGCGACTAACAAGGCGATTTTCGAGACTTCACGAAGCCCCAAAATTCATCCTTGTTAGCCTCTCTCTTCAATATCACAATCAATTTTTTTTAATTATGAATACTTATATAAAGAGGTTACTGGGACTATGCTTCGTGGCGACACTCGTTTCAAACGTTGCTCTTGGCTCCCCAGATAAATACGACAAGCAAATCGAAGAGTTGATTTCAAAGATGACTCTCGAAGAGAAGCTTGGTCAGCTAAATCTGATTTCTAATCCTTATATCTCGACTGGAGCGGGCGCTGCCGACACCAATGCAGATGGTCACAACAGCAATATTGACGAACAGGTTCGCAATGGTTCAGTTGGTAATTTCCTCAATGTATTAGGCGCCGAAGAGACCTACCGTTTACAGAAGATTGCTGCCGAGCAGAGTCGCTTAGGTATCCCTCTGTTATTTGGATATGATGTTATCCACGGTTACAAAACTATGTTCCCTATTCCACTTGCCGATGCTGCAAGTTTCGATCGCGAAGCCATTGAGATGAGTGCTCATTATATGTCTAAGGAGGCGGCGGCAAATGGACTGAACTGGACTTATGCACCTATGGTTGACATCTCACGTGATGCACGCTGGGGTCGTATTATGGAGGGTGCTGGTGAAGATGTCTATCTAAGTAGTGAAGCTGCTGTGGCACGAGTGCTAGGCATTCAAGGTGATGATATGAGCGATGAGCAGACGATTGCAGCCTGCGCTAAGCACTTTGTTGCTTATGGTGGAGCACTTGCTGGACGTGATTATGGCTCAGTCGACGTATCAGAACGTATGTTGCGCGAGGTCTATTTCCCTCCATTCAAAGCGGCTGTTGATGCGGGAGTAGCAACATTTATGTCGTCGTTCAACACCGTGGCAGGTGAACCTGCTTCGACTTCTCGTTATCTAATGAAAGAGGTCCTGCGTGACGAGTGGGACTTCGATGGTTTTGTGGTCTCAGATTGGGCTTCGATAGCTGAGACTATCTATCACGGTTCGTCGGAGAATAACCTTGAGGCAACATTTGGCGGTCTTAATGCTCAAATCGATATGGATATGTGTGGTAATTTATACCTCAACCATACCAAAGAGTTGTTGGATAGTGGGCGTATCACAATGGCGGAGATAGATGAGTTAGTAGCTAATATTTTGCGCATTAAATTCCGCTTAGGTCTCTTTAACGATCCTTACAAATATAGCAATATAGTTCGCCAGGAGGAAGAGACTCTATCGAAAGAGAATCACGCTGCATCGCGTGAGGTTGCTCGCCGCTCGGTGGTACTTCTTAAAAACGAAAACCAGCTACTTCCGCTATCTAAAAAGATTAAGCGTATTGCGGTGATAGGTCCTCTTGCTACCGACAAAGATACACCGCTGGGAAACTGGCGTGCACAAGCTATTAACCACTCGGCAGTATCGCTATTAGAGGGAATTGAGGCTGCCGTAGGCGGGAAGTGCGAAGTTGTATATGCGCAGGGGTGCCGACTTGAGAATAACTCTTCGACGAATTTCTTTGCGCAACTCGACATCGAGACATCTGATCGCTCGGGCTTTGCTGAGGCAATCAAGGTCGCTCGCTCGGCAGATGTAGTCGTTATGGCATTGGGCGAAACTGCCTATATGTCGGGAGAGTGTCGTAGCTATGCCGATATTTCGCTTAAGGGGCTTCAGAGTGAGCTTTTGGCAGAGATCCACAAAGTTGGAGTGCCAGTTGTTACAACACTATTCACGGGTCGTCCATTGGTTCTAACTAATGATATGCCTAATACTGATGCTATGCTAAACTGCTGGCTCTTGGGTTCGGAATCGGGTAACGCAATAGCAGATGTACTATTTGGCGATTATAATCCATCGGGTAAACTGCCTGCATCGTTCCCTTATCACGTAGGACAGGTTCCTGTTTATTATAGCGAAATGAGCTCTGGTCGTCCATACAACCCAGATGCAGAATCATTTAGCACAAAGTACAGAGATATTCCTAATACCCCACTCTTCGCCTTTGGATATGGATTGAGCTACACAACTTTTGATTACTCTAATTTAGTTCTCAGCGCATCAAAGATTGATATGAGTGGCAAATTAACGGTCAAGGCAACTATCACAAATAGCGGCAAATATGATGGATCAGAGGTGGCGCAGCTATACATTCACGATATTGCAGCCGACAGAGTTTCGCGTCCTGTGTTGGAGCTCAAAGGCTTCGAAAAAGTATTTATCAAACGAGGAGAGAGCGCAACTGTGGAGTTCACTATCTCACCTGAAGATTTGGCATTCTTCCGCATCGACAAGACGTTCGCCCCTGAGGCTGGTGAGTTCTCGGTGTATGTTGGTTCTTCATCTGACAATCTGCCATTAAGTACTAAATTTATGCTCACCGAATAGTTTACAACTATGAAAACCAGACTAATTGCAATATTGATATCGTTGCTATCTTTTATTGTGGCGTGTCAAGCTTCTCAGCCCTCTTATGTGGTGTCGGATGCTGATGTTACAATCAGCTGCAACAATGCAACTAACGTAGTTACATTTCAATTCAACAATGATGACAAGACTCCTCGCTGGAGCTTTTCCGATGGTGAAAGCTCTACCGCGAGACGAGTTGAAAAACTATATGTACAAGCTGGCACCTATCAAGTTAAAGTTGGTATTATAAGTGAAGGTGGCGAGATTGAAGGCGTTTCTACTTTTAGCTTTACGGTTGACAATACGCTCGAAGGGTCACAATATAAACTTGTGTGGAGTGATGAGTTTGATGGTACAGAGCTCGACACCAATATTTGGCATCTTGAGCAGGGCTATATCGCTAATAACGAATTGCAGGATTATCAAACTAAGGGTAATCACGAAGTCTCTGATGGTACTCTAAAAATTATTGCTCGCAAGGTTAACGACAACAAAGAGTTCGGAAGTTACACCTCGGCACGTATGATTAGCTATTACGGTGGTAAGAGCTTTATGTATGGTCGCATTGAGGCGCGTATAAAAATTCCGTCGGGAGTTGGCACATGGCCTGCATTCTGGATGCTGGGCAACTCCATTTTAGAGGGTGGCTCCTGGCCATCTTGTGGCGAGATTGATATTATGGAGCATGTGGGTTATGACCCCAATAAAATCCACGCCACAATACATTATTGGGATAGATCATCGCAATACACCTCACAGAATAGCTCAACAATAGCAAATGCTCAAGATGAGTGGGTGACATATGGTGTGCTGTGGAGTGCAGATTCTATGAAGTTTTACCTCAATGATGTAGACAACATATACGCAGAGTATTCAACGCCAAGCGATAAGACCAATTGGCCATTTAATGCCCCTCACTTCTTACTGCTTAACCTCGCTATAGGTGGCGATTGGGGAGGTGTGAAGGGTGTTGACAACACTATCTTTGATGCGACTGGTTCCGTAGAGATGGAAGTTGACTATGTGAGAGTCTACGAAATTATATATTAACAAACCTAAAATAGAATAGAATAACCTAAAAAAAATGAGAAAGTATATTTTAGCATTAACACTTGCTATTGCATCTTTGGGTGCGGCGAGTGCAAACTCCCCACTTGTAGAAAACATCACAGCGCGAGATGGAATAACTCTCGATGGCAAGTGGCGCTACATTATTGACCCTCTTGAGAATGGTTACTACGATTATCGCCTACGAATCAATGGTGATGGATTCTTCCGTAACCGCACCGACCAAGCGCAAAACTTGGTTGAGTACGACTTCAACACCTCAGAGCAGATTAATGTTCCAGGAGATTGGAATTCTCAAGTCGATGAACTATTTGTTTACGAGGGTAATGTGTGGTACGAAAAGGATTTTAATATCACAAAAGATGATTCTCGTCGTTATATTATCTATTTTGGTGCTATTAATTATCATTCGATTGTATATGTCAATGGCAAGCGTATTGGAGAGCATACAGGAGGATACACCTCATTTAACTTCGATATAACAGACCAAATCAAAGATGGTGATAATCATGTAGTTGTTAAGGTTGACAACCGCCGCCACAAAGATAATGTACCTACAGTCAATATGGATTGGTGGAATTATGGCGGCATAACTCGAAGTGTTTACGTTGTTTCTTTGCCAGCAGTAGGTGTTGACAACTACACAGTGGAACTGGCAAAAGAGAACGAAATTGCATTTACAGCAGAGTTAAACAAGGCTCAAAGTGGTGTCGAAGTTCGTTTCGCTATCCCAGAACTTAAGATTGACGAGACTGTTCTAACCAATAGTGAGGGCAAGGTCTCAATTGATGTAAAGAGCAAGCAGATGGAGTTGTGGAGCCCCTCTTCACCAAAGTTGTACGATGTTGAGATTAGCGCCTCTGGAGAGACCCTAAATGACAGAGTGGGATTCCGAACCATAGAGACTAAAGGCACCTCTATTTTGCTAAATGGCGAACCCATCTTCTTGAAAGGAGTTAGTATTCACGAGGAGGCACCTTATGGAATGGGACGTGCTTGGAGCGCGGAGCAGGCTACAACAATTTTAGGCTGGGCCAAGGAGATGGGTTGTAACTATGTGAGATTGGCACACTACCCACATAACGAATTTATGGTACGCAAAGCTGAGGAGATGGGACTTATGGTTTGGTCGGAGATACCTGTGTATTGGACTATTTCGTGGGAGAATGAGACTACTTATCAGAATGCTGAGGCACAGCTATGCGAGATGATTTCACGAGATAAGAACCGTTGCGGTATTGTCATTTGGTCAATTGCCAATGAGACCCCTCACTCTGATGCACGCGATACTTTCCTTTCGCGCTTAGCGACTAAAGCACGCGAGATGGATGATAGCCGACTATTGAGTATGGCGATGGAGGTAACGAGCGCTAAGGATGGCGTTAATACTCTTAACGACAATATGAACAAGTATGTCGATGTAGTGAGCTTTAACCAATATGTAGGTTGGTATCGCGACACTAATGCGGCGGCGCTTACAATGAAATGGGATATTCCCTACGGCAAACCAATTATCATTAGTGAATTTGGTGGCGGTGCATTACAGGGTCGCCACGGCGACAAGTCGGAGCGTTGGACCGAGGAGTATCAAGAAGATTTGTATAAGTGCAACCTTGTGATGCTCGATAAAATCGAGGGGCTGGCAGGTATGTCACCTTGGATTTTGGTGGACTTCCGCTCTCCACGACGTCAATTACCCGACATACAAGATTTCTATAATCGCAAGGGCTTAATCTCAGAGAGAGGTGCTCGCAAAAAGGCTTTCTTTGTAATGCAGGATTACTATAAACGAATGACTCTATCGCAAGAATAGGGTACATAGCCACCCCCTTAAAAAAGCAAGATATCCGATTTCAGTAAATCTCTGAGATCGGATATCTTTTTCTGATATATTCAGCCACACCTGCAATCAACCCCTCCAGTGTCCGTATAATCGACACCTATTGCCAGATTCATATTTAGCGAGCCCCTTGCCTTTACTAACACACTCTACCTTAGGCTTATATATATTCTTGCTATTTTCACTCTATTCAATGTGTTGTATAGCGATTAAGCATCGACCAATTAACCTGAGTGATTTTGTAAATCTATCTCCTGTTTTTATGTTGCTTCCAATATCTTCCAAACCCTTTGTATATAGATCCAGCCCAGTAGTTTCTCAAGCCAAAACCACCAGCAGCTCCAATGAATGAGTCTGTTTTTAGAATCTCCTTTGTTTTCCCATCAAACACTACTATGTCGTATTCTCCTGTTGCTACCGCTTTATTTAGCTCACGTGCAACTAAGAGTAAGGCTGTGCCTTCAACTTCTGGGTATGCAGCAACGACTGATTCTAATGAGATTTCCTCCTCTTCCAAATCGGTAAAATCTCTATTTTCCAGCGAAGCGATATTTTTAATCGCATATTTTATCTCTGTGTTCACAACATCTACTCTTAGATATTTTGACACATCATACTTCTCTTGTTCCGAGATCATCAATTGATTGATTCGCTCAAATGCGGAGATAAATTGTTCGGGTGATTCATCTGCATACAATACATTAACAGCAGAGTAATCTACACCTAAGAATGTAACTTCCTCAAAGCTCTGAGCTTTAAGCAACGATGGCGCTGAGCAGATCAGCGCAATTGATAAAAGAATCTTTTTCATTGTTATTTTATATTAGGTTTACCTTAGAATCTGTTTAAATTTCTCTCATCTAATTTGTTAAGGATCTGTTACTTCACTTTTCTCTTTTTCTACTCGTTACATAGCTATTGCTATGCGCCTCGCACAAAGAAGAAAAAATTAAAGCAACATCTCTCTTAACAATCTTAGCGAGAAAAACTTAAACAGATTCTTAAATCTACAAATTTAATCTGTTTGCGGGTCATTGCAGGGAACTGTTTTTGGTTTATATAGTCTATTGGCTCAAAGAGTATTTCGGGAGCCACACGGACTTTAGAGCGGAACATATCTTTAATCTCCTTTTCAAAGTCCTCGTCCGAACGTTCTGAACCAATCTTTACAACTATCTGGTCTGTGCCCAATTCTCCCGTATAGACCTCGATGATATAGTTCTTGATCTCTGTGACATTATCCAAAATCTCATATAGAGCTGAAGGGTACAAGGTGGTACCTTTAAACTTTATCATCTGTCCCTTACGTCCAATCACAGAACTTAAGCGCAGCGTATGTCGTCCACACTCACATTTTGAATTATTACCTATACAGATGTCGCCCGTTTTAAATCGCAATAGAGGCATACCACGAACTCCAAGTGTGGTTATAGTTACCTCTCCTGGCATACCATCTTGAACTGGATTATTGCACTCGTCGAGTAGCTCCACAATGATAAGGTTTACTGGTGTATGACACCCACAATGATGCTCGCACTCCGTGAAGGAACTTTGCATCTCGGTAGAGGCATATGTCGAATAGAGCTCAAGCTCCGGCCACACATCTTGGATCTTCTCACCCAATGTACTCAGTTCGCCTGAGGGCTTTCTCAGCGGCTCACCTATACATATAGCTCTCTTTAGCGTTGAATGTTGGTAATCTATGCCAGTCCTTTTAGCATATTCTGCTAATTTAACCAGAAACGAAGGAACAACCATACAGGTTGTAGGATGTACTCTTTTTATGGTATCCCATTGTAATTCAGGAACTCCATTGCCTACACGAACAATACCACATCCTAATTCACGAGCACCAAGAAAGTATGCCAAACCAGCCATAAAACGTTTATCTATAGTGGTCATTAGCTGAATTATATCCTCTTTGGTGCACCCCGCTGTAGAGAAAGAGAGAGCTTCGTTATACGCTAATCTATCGAGATCTCCATCAGTTAAGGCAAATGTTACAGGGTCTCCAAGTGTGCCAGAAGTTGTAACATAATCAATTATTTGCGATTTAGGCACAGCGATAAACTCATCGTTATAGCGTTGGAGCATCTCTTTTGTGGTGACTGGCAATTTTTGCAAATCAGCCACACTTTGAATCTCAGAGGGATTAATGCCTTCTGAGTTAAACATTTTGCGATAGAATGGCGAATTTTGATATATATATTCTATCTCCTCTCGCAATACTTTACTTTGGAATTTTTCAATCTCCTCACCATTAGAGAATTGGATTGTAGAGTTATGTATCATAGACTTTCAATTATTTCTAATATTTCGTTGCTCTCTGTTTTGTATGGGATTGAACAATTAAGAGCCTTCGTATAAAACTCTTTAGCCTTGTTAGGTTGCTTTTGTATTGTACAGTAATCTCCCAATAATCTGTATGTATAGTAATGCATAGGGTTTTGTTCTATAAATCCTGCAATATACGATTCCGATAATTTTGCTCCACTCTCTATCGCGCTATTTATTTCAGTAATATACTCTCTATAATTAAGTAGTCGTGGTAGATCACGGTTGATAAATAGAGTATCAGCAGCAATCGATTTATCATCGACAATTGTTGGGCTTGAAGTACCATTAAAAAATCCGTCCAGATCATAACACGCCATTGTTCCACTCTGCCACGAAGATGTAGAGACCCACATTAGATCTGATGCAGGAGCAAATATTACAGAGTGGTGTGCTATAGATTGGTTGAGTGTCATTTCATTGCCTATTCCAATATCCTCTCCCCCTTTACCATATCGATCTCTTAATATTCGTGCTGCATCCTCCGAATTAATACTTGAGTACTCAGATAGCAATTCTTCTAACCTCTCATATCTATACTGACTATCGCTGGTTGTTATGTTTTCTATATTATAATCTGTATCTTTAAGAGCATCACTTTGGTAGTGATTAGTGCAGAGGATCTGCTCCTTGTTTGAATAAAATATCGAAGTTTCATCTGGTGTTTTTTCAATAATAGCTGCGCAGCCATCTTTTTTGGAAGCGACCAAGATTGATTCATTAACAAATGTTTCTCGCTTAGATGCTATCTCGTATGC
>JAWXTF010000013.1:0-7392 GCA_044433965.1 Rikenellaceae bacterium
AATATCAATGGCTACCATTCGATGCTTATCTGAACTTTATGAGACTAAAAGCACGAGTCGCCGAGGTGCTGGATTGCGTAGGATCAAAATATCGCATTAATTTTTGTTGATTACTTAATTAATAATTAGAAGTATAAAAATTTGTGTTTAATATCTTTTACAATCCCCAGTCGCTTGCCGTGTAGCTGCTCTTTGGTGCGTTTGGCACGTTGGAGAAGAAGGTGAATCCTGTCTTTTTCTCCAACTCCTCAATCGAAATCATGTGGCTTGCGCTTGGTTGTACGCCTGCTTGTGATTTGTGCTCCATGTAGAATGCTACACACTCCAATTCGCTGCTCGAACAATCCATTACCGATTTGCTGCTGTTAGCCTGCTTACATCTAAGAAGTGCTTTGTAGTAGTGGGTAGGTACGGTGGTGCTGTTAACTACAGTTTTGGTGTTCTCCCAGTTGCAGCCGTTTACTAAATAGAGTGTATCTGTGCGGCTTTGGTACCACTCCTGGATCTCATCCTCGTAGTTGTTCCATATTCCTCCGCCTGTGTTGAATCCTGTGATAAGTTGGGGTGCAATATTCGAGAGGTAGAACGCCTGGTTGTTGAGCGCTTGGTTACCCAATCTGTCGCTCGATGCGATCATGTGACCACGGTTGTAGGGGCTACCCAGTGTCTCAACTTGGTAGCAGTCGATTTGTGGGTCATCGGTGTAGTTATTTTTGCGGTCGCCTGAGCCAAAACAGTAGCTTGGGTGGTAGGGACCTGCTACCCACACTGGGCAGGTGTAGTCGTTGCTGTAGCATGCCGAGAAGTTGCGCGCGTCGTTGTCGTCGCCGAGGGTCACGGTGTGGTGAGCGTAGTAGTAGTTGCCTGCATCGACAGGCTCGTTGGGGAGTTCAGCCCAACCTGTTCTGTAGGTGTCTGTAGGTGTGATTATTAGATCCTCCTCTAAGTTGCATGTTACCTCATATTTGTAGCCTGACTGCAATGCTGTCGATGAGGTCGTCTTCCATGAGTAGTTTACACCATTGAGTGTTGCTGTTACAAATTTGTCACCCGTTCCTACGGTTTGAGGGGCTACAAGTACCAAATATTGGTCGTTGCCCAGTGATAGGGGGGTGATCTCAGCATTGCTGCCCGATGCGGTGAAGCTCATCGATTCGGTGTTGCAGAGAACTGTGTTTTTGGCGCTGATCTTGATGTCGCTATACTGTGATGAGTTCTCGATGGTGAGCAAAAGGTAGCTCATGACGTGACTAAAGGTGACTGTGGGTTTGAGATCTTGGCTGAGCGCAACCTTGGTGATAAGAAAGTCGTTGCCCTCGTAGCTGCTCTCTGAACTTTGGTTAGCTGTTGTGGCGTAGGTGAATGACTTTGCGAGATACTGGGTCTTGGGGTAGCATCCAACAAAGGTTAGTGTTGAGTTTGTTGTTGAGTAGCTGATAGGTGTCGAGCTCGAAAAGATACCGTTGTTGTAGGTGTATGATACGTTGTCGGCATAAAGGTCGCCATCGGCTGTGTAGGCGTCAAACGTAGCAAGATCACCATTCTCAAATTGATTGTTTATTGCTCGGCTCTCTGCTTGGAGGTTTGTGACAAAGCTAACACCTCTGTTAAAGTTGTTTTCGTTTTGTATGTCGAGGTTATTTTCACACGACAGAGTGGCAAGCAGTGTTGCAACAAGGAGTAAATTTTGAAAAGTTTTCTTCATTATATTTCTGTTATCTAAAAAATAGTTACTTAATTTGTATCTCTAACTCTCATATTTAATGCTTGTCACTTGCCGTAACTCTTTTAAAAAAAATAGAGCGTTGATATTAGCGCGGCAAAGTTATAGAAACAATTCTCAAACGAAGAGTTTTTGTTGTTAATATTTAGTTATATAAATATTGTGAGCTTGATTGATGGAGAGATTAGAGCAAAGGGGGCAGATAGGTATGCACGCAAAAACAAACCTTGATAATTAAGGTTTAGAAATTGAGAGTCTACTTTGCTATTTTTCGAAGTAGCTCCGAATTGTCGGAGACTACAAGATCAACTTGATGAGTTGAATATTTTAGGTCTCGTTATCATTTAAGTGGTTGGTTGCGTTTTTATAATTTGCGACTATTTAAATGTTTAAGAGTCTCAAATTTTCGTAAAGTTATGTAAAATATTGTGACTATCAAAATATTTTCAATAAAATATCAGGGTAGACGCACGAAAAGTATTATTTCTTATGCCTCCGGCGGGCGGGGATAGCACCCCCGCGGGTGCGTACCATTGCGCTTTGGGCTTAGAGATTGCATCTCTAAGATTATAAAGAGCAAAGAGTTGCCGCAAATAAATTTGCACAACTCCCTGCTCTTTATAATTTTTAAATGCCTATGGCATTTAAACCCAAATCGAGGTTCACCTCGCTGATGTGGTGGTGGCAACCGAAGGTTAACACAGAGATATCTATTATGAGGAGTGTTGAAAATTCATTTTCAAAAGCTCATCATAATAGATGTCTCGCTTGGGGCAAAGCCCCCACCACATCAGCGCAATATAAAAGTCAAAAACGAAGTTTTTGGATCCAAGCTATAGCTTGGTGCCCGCGCGGCACGAGCGCGATAAGCAGTTTTTTTTATGCATTTTAAGTATTGTTGTATGTGTTGTGGAGTCTACGAAATGGCTTCTCCTAACGTGTTTTTATTTCGATGTTGAGTTGGTGGAGATCCTCAATTCCCGAGAGTTCTGTTGAGCAGCTGCCAATTCTGCCATTTACTTGATTTGTGCCCGTGTATATTTTGATAAAGTCAACGCCCGGAAGCTCCACTCGATTGCCCTCCTGATCTACCGCCCAATCAATGTCGATTGCTGACTCGTCGTTGAGATTGGTTTCGTTGTCGGAATAACCAAATTGGTATTTGTAGAGTACATAATTGCTGCCGTTGCCACTCTCATCAATTCCGTTTTGTGGTAGGCGGCTACCGCTGAAGGTCAATGTTGGAGAGTCGATCCAAAGGGGGTAGTAGCTCTGAGTGTAGTAGGCGTTTTTGGGTATATATCCTTGGTTGCCTTTGTTGTCACTCCATTGGAGGTAGGTGCCGAACTCTGATGTCGAGGTGGGCTCCTCCGTAGGTTTTGAGTAGGTTAGTTCAAACTCTGAGTAGAAGTTTACGTCGTTGCCACATTCGAGAGCTCGGTTGTACCAAGCTTCGCTTGAAGCATCTATATGAGAGCTACCTGCAATCTCGAACCACTCATCGGAGTCGGGCACGCCATTGCCATTGCCATCGTAGGCAACCATGATTATACCAGGTTCGCAGCTACCTCCTTCGAGTGTTTCAACCTCGTAGAGCAGAGAGGAGTAGAATGCATTACCCAAAACACGGAAGTCGCGTAGACCCTCTCGGTTGGGAATTGTGTGGTCGAAGCCTACAGTGACGTAGCCACCGTAGCCACCCAATGAGATTGCTCCTCCTCCGTTGTTGCCTATAGCCTCTAATACCTTTTGGTTCATCGTCTCTTGTGTGTCACCCTCTTCGTATTGGGGCATTACGTTGGTATGTTGCCCTGGGGCAGGCACATACTCTAACACCTTGGTGATGTATGCCGACGTTTGGTCGGGCGTGGTGCCACCCTGTTCGTTGAGTGGTTGTAGTTTTGTGGTGGTAAATGCAATTTGGGTGGGGATGTCACCCGTTGTTGTGCTCCACTTAAGAGCACCCTCGGGGGTGTAGCAGTATAATTTGCCTGGTGTGATGTAGTTGGTGGCGTCTGTCACAAAGATCTCCGAGCTCTCGGGGTTGACCGCTATGCCATATGGTATGGTGATATTGCTATTTGTGCCATCCTTGATAAAGCTAAGATCTGTAATCTCCTGCTCTTTGGTATCTATTACTGCATAGAGAACCTCGTTGGAGCTCGTTGTATAGTTCCACTCCCGGCTGAAGATGTAGAGATTGTCTCCTGAGCGAGTCATGTTGCTGTTGGGTAGATCAAACTCTTTTACCACCTTGTTGGTTTGGGTATCAACGACATATGTCTTGGAGGGCGTGTCGTAGTAGTCTCCCAGAGATGAGACCCAAAGAAATCCATATTGATCGAGCTCCAAGCGGCTAAGATTTTTTGCAACTTCAATCTTTTCGATCTCCTCGAAGCTGCTGAGATCTATCACCGAGATTGTGGTGTCGTAGTCGGGAGCTCTGTAACCACCCGAATTAGCAACATATAGTTTGTCATCTACAACAACTAATTCGTCTGGTTGGTAGCCAACGGTACATTGGTCAACAACCTCCAATGTTGTTAGGTCGATCTTGGCAACATAGCCTAATCGAGCATTTGGGTCAATTTGAACCGCACCAGCGTAGGAGGTGACATAGCCATAATTACCTTTGAATGTTATAAATCTACAATTGGGAATCGATACAACTCCGATATGTTTGGCGGTGCTTACATCCATCACCTCGATAAAATTCGAGCAGTTTATAACTGCATAGATTCTTTCGCTGTAGATCTTTATGTCGTTGCCAACGTCGCCTAACTCCTTAACAATGTCGGGGTTGCGTTCGGCAAATATGTTTTTTGTGTAGATGCCAGTTTCGTAGTCGAAGTAGTCGAGTGTCGCTTTGTTGCTGCCCATATTGCCCTCGTTGAGCAGAAAAAAACCTTTGATCTCGCCAACTTCCGCGTCGGGGTATATCACTTGATCTGATGTGGAGGGTATTATCTGCTCTTCGGTGCGACACGATACGGCGATTGCAAATATTGAAAGTATGGTTAAAAAATGTTTCATTGTTATAGGGTTACATTAATTTTGATCTTGTAGTTAATTCCAGGCATAGGGTAGCATTGTACAACTTCGTATTGCTGATTTAGAATATTGTTGACTTCGGCTGTGATCTTTACCTCAGCTTTCCGAAGCTCTAAATTCTTCGAGAGAGAGATGTCGCTCGTATACCAAGGTTGTGCATAATTTTCGGCTATGTTAGCAACTGACTCGTAGCGTTCACCTGTGTAGATAAAGCTGTAGTTGAGACTCCAATCTTTGTAGAGCGCATTGATGATTACAGAGCCATTGTGCCAAGGAATATAGGGTATTTGACCTCCATAATATTCACTTTGTGGATCAGTGAAATCTTGCGCTTTTTGAAATGTGTAGCTAATGCGGCTGTTTAATCCTAACTTGTTGATCCTCCATGATGTATCTATTGCTGCATCGATGCCGCGGATCTCGACGTAGCCCAGATTTATCATTGTCCACCTAAATTGGTTGGATGTCGGCATCGCTATGATCTTATTCTCGACTTGATTGAAGTAGCAATCTGCCTGTAGCTCAATGTGACGCAGAAGAGTGCGAGAGGGGGTAAACCCATATGTTGCACCAATATTATATTGATTTGTAAACTCGGGGTCGAGGCTAATATTTCCTATAAATGTATAGTATAGGTCGTTTAGCGTTGGCATGCGAAAGACTCGTTTGTAGAAGGCTCTAAGGTTGAGCTCTTTGTCGGCAAAGGGTTGGTATGAGATAACAGCAGTGGGAGTTAACTCATTGAGGTTATCGGTCGCATTATCGCTTTGTGTTTGGTCCTTGACAAATGTGTAGAGAAGGCTGCTTTGAAGCTTAAAGCCACCGATGTTGAGCGATGTTGCCAATGAATTGAGTGATGTGTAGCGTTTAGGGTAGACAAAATTGAGAAGGTCGGCATCGAGTGTATTGAATTGGAAATCAGAGGCAAAAGCTATACTCCAAAAATTATTGATGGAGAGTAGATTTGATACCGAAGCGTAGAGCTCTTGTTGTATGTATGTATTGTCGACATACATTGTCGAGATGTCGAGGTTGGGATCTGATAGGTAGTGTAGATAGTCATACGCATACTTTGCATTGAGCTTGAGACTGTAGCGCGAAGAGAATATTTTGCGAAGAGAACTTTGCAAAAATATATTTGTATCCCATTGACGATCTTGATTTTTGAATACACCTGGCTCCTCGCGAACTGAGGCTCCAGGGTAGCCTCGTTCTGAGTCATATATATATGCTTTTGCCTGCCACTCACCATCTTCAATCTCGCCGAAGAGAGCAGCTTCTCCGCGCAGATAACGTACATCTCCATTTTTTCTTATCTCGGTGGTGTCGTATCCATCTTGTTTGGAGTAGGTGAAAGGATACTCCCCCGAAGTGTATAGGTACTCCGTGCTGAGTGATGCACTAAGGCTTTTCGATAGTTTTTGCTCCCATAGCAGCGAGGGGTTGATTGTCTTAAAAGAGCCTCCTTTGATTCCCAGATTGAGATTGTAGCCCTTCTCCTCTTCGAACTGAGGCTTGCGAGTGGTCATATATATGGCACTTGCTGAGGCGTAATCTTTTGCAGTTTGGAAAATGGCACTCTTTTGACCGTTATACATCGAAACAGCCTCCATATTGTCGAGTGAGAAGCGTCCTAAATCGACAACGCCATTTTGTGCGTTGCTCAACTCTACTCCATCGTAGAATACACCTACGTGGTGGCTACCCATGCTTCGGATATTGACTGTCTTAAGACCTCCAACACCTCCAAAATCTTTGATCTGTACCCCTGAGAAGTAGCGCACGGCATCTGCTACAGAGTGAGAGTTGAGCGATTTGAGAGCATCTCCGCTTAGTATTTGTACTGGAATAACCTCCTTGTTGATTCTCTTTGTTGATACTATAATCTCTTCAATGTCAAGACTATCAGATATATGGTCGTGCTCTTGCCCAAAAAGAGCAATGCTAAAAGTGGAAAAGAGTATAGCTAAAAATAACCTCATTAATCATAAATTGTGCGATTACCTTGAAAAATCATTTGGTTAAGAATGAGGCACCTTGATTGGGTAGTTGCGGAGCGCACTTTGCTTAAAAAAGATCTATTCGCCGTAAATCAAAAATTAAATAGTAACTACAGTGGCAGGTCTTCTGACTTGCTCGGTAATCTAATGCCTTCCCAATTGACAACAATCAGTGGCTTTAATAAATTAGATTAACTACTCAACCATCAGGTTAAGTGGAGCTTACAGCAGCGGGAACTGTTGCCGAATTGCACGACATTCCCTTTTAATCCTACATCTGTTGCACGTAGTGCAACTTCGTGTTGTGGAACCAATGTGTTGCAAAGATACGTCTTTTTTTGAATAAATAACAATTTTGGTGATATGAGTTAAGGAAAACGGGTAAAAAAAAACTGCTTATCGCGCTTATGCCGCGCGGGCACCAAGCTTATGCTTGGATCCAAAAACTGTCGTTTTTGACCTTTGTATTGCACTGATGTGGTGGGGCTTTGCCCCCAGCGAGATATCTACTATGATGAGTTTATGAAAATGAATTCTCAACACTCCTCAGAGTAGATATCTTGCATGGCAACCTGCGGTTGCCACCACCACATCAGCAAGGTGAACCTCGCTTTGGGC
>JAWXTF010000013.1:7402-70556 GCA_044433965.1 Rikenellaceae bacterium
TTAGAGATGTAATCTCTAAGCCCAAAGCGCAAAGGTATGCACCCGCGGGGGTGCTTGTCCCCGCCCGCCGGAGGCATAAGAGATAATATATCTCATGCATTTGCCGCTGTGATATGAGTTAAGGAAACGAGTGAAAAAATATAGCCTCTTACAAAGAACTATTCATTTATAGAATAATATAACCCTTTAGTAGATTTGATGTTATTAATATGTTAAAAAAAGAGATCTTTGTTGTGTCAAAATGATTATTGAAAACGAATTAGTGCGAATTGGCGTTTGGCAAAGTCTCAATTTCGCGATCACTTAAATAGTAATTGTTGTGTGTTTGGAGAGTACAATTGATAAATTTCAGGGAATATCTCTTGATGAGATGGATGGTGTGAAGCTTATGAACCGTACTGATCGTAAGTTTTGGTTTCATAGTAGATTGCTTGCGGAGTTGTTGGAGGATGTTGTGCAAGAGTATTATATATTGGAGATAAACCAGGATCGCAATTTACCATATTCAACTACCTACTACGACACGCAGCGCGACGAGATGTATGGTAACCACCACCGCGGAAAACTGAATCGCTATAAGATTCGCAGACGTAACTATATATCGACACAAAGTAGTTTTTTGGAGGTGAAGTTCAAGAGCAATAAAGGGCGAACGGTGAAGGTTCGTCAGGCTTCAGCCTACGATGGGGATAGTTTTGATGCTGTGGATGAATTGTTTATAGATAAAAATTCACCCTATACATGCGGTGAGTTGAGACAGGTAATTGAGAATGGATTCCGCCGTTTGATGCTGGTGAGTAAGGCGATGAATGAGCGTTGTACGATAGATAGTGAGTTGCATTTTGTGAGTGGCGAGCGCGAGGTAAGCTTGGAGGATATAGTTATTGTTGAGGTAAAGAGTGATGGTCGTAGTGCGAGTCCCATTATTGAAGCCCTTAGTCGCCGTCGTCTTAAGCCCTCTGGTTTTAGCAAATATTGTGTTGGACGAAGTTTGATTTGCGACAACCTTAAGCACAACAATTTTAAGCGCAAACACCGCGCGATAGACAAAATAGTAAATAACCCTAAAAATATTGAAGTATAATTATGATTGATTGGATTGAGAGTTTCTATTTTTTGGATATTAAATTGGTCAATGTTGAAGATTTTGTGGAGCTTATTCTTAGGTTTCTGCTCAATTCAGCCGTATTGTTGTCGATAGTTCGTTTCCCATATCTCAAACATAGTTCACGACGCAACTATACTTTTAGTTTTATTGCAGTGGGAAGTACTGTTTTTCTGCTCTGCTTTCTGCTCAATAGTGTAAAATTAGAGTTGGGATTTGCTCTGGGTCTGTTTGCTATATTTGGAATTATACGATATCGTACAGATGCAATCCCCTTTAAGCAGATGACCTACCTATTTGTGGTGATTGGTCTCTCGGTGATGAATGCTTTAGCCAATAAAAAGGTTAGTTATGCGGAGTTGCTCTTTACTAATATTGTTATATTGTTGGGTCTATGGATGTTGGAGAGATTTCTTTGTCGCTCACAAGAGGGCTCAATGAGAATTATCTATGAGAATATCTCAAATATTCATATAGATAAATATGAGAGTTTGATAGATGATTTAAAATTGCGTACAGGTTTCGAGATTAAACACTTTGAGATTGAAAAGATTGATTATTTAAGGGATGTTGCAGATATTGTAGTATACTTTAAGACCGACGATAATAGTTATACGATTGAAAATAGGCTTAACGAGAAGATTTAGAGTATGAAAGTGAAGAGAATTATTACCCTTGCACTATTGTTTTTGACAACAACGATTGTGGTTTTTGCTTCGGGTACTGAAGAAGATGTGGAGATATTGTATAAGTATCAATTTAATGTTGACCTTCAGTTTAAATTGGCAAAGGATTTAAAGCTTAATATAGCACCAGAGATCCGTTTTAATGATGGGTATGACAAGTTTCTCCTTGATGGAGGGTTGAGTTATAAAACATTTGGATGCATCACCTGGGGTGCAACCTATAGGCTTGTTGTTGATCGAGTTGAGAGTGCAACCAGTTCATACGATGCCTTTGGGTTTGGCGCAAATAATTATGATTCTGAGCTCTATCATCGATATGCCTTTAATGTTACCTATAAAGATAAATTTGGTGATTTTACCCCCTCTTTTAGGCTTCGATATAACAACTATGCTGATGATGAGATTGACGATGAAGCATATTTGCGATATAAGGCAAAGGTAGAGTACGATATTCCAAAGTGTAAAGTTACGCCATTTTTGTCGGCTGAAGCTTACCAAGATTTGAGCAAAGGAGAGTTCTCTAAGGTGCGTTACTCCACTGGTATTGATCTCAAATGTGGAAAAGATTCCGCTTTGTCGTTTGACTATAAACTGGATTTCTTTTTGTTGAAATATAAAAATGCAAATATTTTTAGTGTAGGTTATAAATATAAATTCTAAATATTATGTTAAAGTTTAATATCTGTACTCTCTTTTTATTGACTCTTGCGGTGTCGACATCATGTCGTGATACCGAATATATTGAGGAGAAAGAGACTGAAAAACTTGAGGAGGAGTACAACAATGATGATGAACCCTACGATGATACGATTGTAGACACGAGTGAATACCCCGATTGGGGCGAATTAACGCATAGCAATGCGGCTGACCCCAACTACGATGTTGTCTTTGCTCAAGGTGAGGTTCTGCGGATAGATATCACCATTAGCTCCTCTTCGTGGAGCGCGATGTGGTCGGATCTCAGCGCCAACTTAGGAAGTAGTGGTGGTATGGGCGGCGGATTCGGCGGCGGATTCGGTGGTGGCATGGGTGGCGGCATGGATAGTGACGTTGGATTTACTCCCATGTGGGCACCCTGCACGATCACCTTTAATGAGACTGAGTGGTACGAGGTTGGAGTGCGTTTTAAGGGTAATTCGAGTCTGAGCCAAACATATTCGTCGGGCAACAAAAAGTTGTCGATGAAGTTGGACTTCGATCAATTTGAGGATGATTATCCAGCACTGAAGAATCAACGCTTCTATGGATTTAAACAACTCAACCTCAACAATAATTATGAAGATGAGTCACTCATGCGTGAGAAAGTCGCTGCTGATCTATTCCGTGAGTTTGGAATTGCGGCGGCTCAAACCTCTTTTTGTGAGATCTATATTGACACAGGTTCGGGCGCTGAGTATTATGGTGTTTACACGATTGTCGAGGAGGTTGACGATACACTCATCGACAATAAGGAGTGGTTTAGCGACGACTCGGGCAACCTCTACAAGCCTGAGGATGATGCAGCATCGTTTAAGTCGGGAAGCTACGACACTGATGAGTTTAATCTAAAAACCAATACAGATATACCAGATTATAGCGATGTAAAGAGTCTCTATGATGCTCTTCACGACTCTTCGCGTACATCCAATAGTGTTACATGGCAGGCGCAATTGGAGAGCGTTTTCAATGTGGATAGATTCTTAAAGTGGTTGGCTGCCAATACTATTATCCAAAATTGGGATACATATGGCAATATGACTCACAACTACTATATCTACACCAATCCCGAGGATGGACTAATCACGTGGATACCTTGGGATAATAACGAGGCATTCCAAAGTGGTAATAGCTCGATAGAGGTTGATGAGATGGGTAGAGTAAGCAGCTCTTGGCCATTGATAAGTTACCTTTTTGATGTGGCAGAGTATGAAGCAAAATACAAAACATATCTTCGTGAGTTTGTCGATGATGTATTTATTGTTGCAAAGATGCAGGCTCTCTACGAAGAGTATTACTACCTTCTCAAAGATTATGCCTATGCCGAGGTTAGTGGACGGACCTTTATTAGTTATGACTCCGAATTTGATAGCGCAGTGTCGACACTCAAAAATCATGTGCAGAGTCGAAATAATGTTGTAGATAATTATTTGGATTAAGATGAAATTTTTATAATTTTGTAGAATGTTACAAGAGAAAAAGATATTGACTATCGAGTATATGGTGATAGCCTTGCTTTGGATTATTGTTATAGCCTCTCCATTGATGTTTCTGGATGACCTAAACAAGAATTGGAAGGCTGTGCATATAATGTGGGCAGAGAGTTCGGTTGTCTGTTTTGCGTTTGTAGTCAATAGATTTTTGTTGATGCCGCAACTCTTTTTTCGTAGAAAATATACCCAGTATGCACTCTCCATGTTGTTGATATTTCTACTGTTGGCTATTTTTATATTCTATTTTGATGGCGTGAGTAGAATACTCTCACTCTTTGGCGAAGAGTCTATGCGTCCAATGCATATTAAAGAAGTGCGACCATATCGCCCTTCAATGCATCTTAAACCTCCACACAATACTCCCTCAGCTATTCCTCCGGCAATCTCAGTTTTGATATTTTCGGCAGTGGTCGTTGCCTTGGATATGGGATTGAGTATCGCTGTAAAGTGGGTGATATCGGAACAAAAACAGGTGCAGATAGACAAGGAGCGAGTCTCAACTCAACTC
The DNA here is from genome assembly GCA_044433965.1 of Rikenellaceae bacterium. Taxonomy (GTDB): domain Bacteria; phylum Bacteroidota; class Bacteroidia; order Bacteroidales; family Rikenellaceae; genus Alistipes. The sequence goes on from JAWXTF010000013.1 coordinate 11,891, forward strand.
TCAAATTTGCAGAGCCAAGTGAGCCCTCACTTCTTTATGAATACGCTTAACAATATTCATGCGCTTGTCGATATAGATGCCAAGCGAGCCAAGCAGACGATTATTGAGCTGTCAAGTTTGATGGATTATCTTCTCTACGAGAGCTCAGATAAAGAGAGAGTGTCGTTGTATCGCGAGTTAGATTTTATCGAAAGTTATATCAATCTCATGCGCCTGCGTTACCCAAAGCGAGTAGTCATAGATTTTTACTATAATAAGAATATTCCACCTCTTAAGATACCTCCACTTCTCTTTCTTAACTTTATTGAGAATGCATTTAAATATGGTGTGGATTACTCCAAGGAGTCATTTATACGTATTAGTTTTCGTGTGCATGATAACTTCGTTGAGATGACAACGATTAATAGTAACAACTCAGCATCGGTCAAAACTCAGCGTCATGGGCTTGGAATAAGCAATAGTCGTAAACGGCTAAAATTATTGTATGAAGATCGTTTTACCCTCGATATAAAAGATAAAGAGGGTATCTTTTATGTAACCTTAAAAATACCAGTCAAATAGTTATGATAAGTTGTATAGTTATTGATGATGAGCCTCTTGCTCTACAGCAGTTGGAGCAGTATGTGGCAGATACCCCTATTTTAGAGATGAAAGGTAGTTTCGACACAGCTTCGGAAGCACTTACTTTTCTTCGTGAGAATAGTGTAGATCTACTCTTTGTGGATATTAATATGCCTCGAATTTCGGGCTTGGAGTTTGTCGAAGCGTTGCCTTTCGATGTCAAGGTTATATTTGTGACCGCATATCGCGAGTTTGCCTTTGAGGGTTTCTCGCTCGATGCTGCCGACTACCTTCTCAAACCCCTTTCGTATGCATCGTTCCTTAAGTCTGTTGAGAAGGTGCACAATCGCTATTTCAATCGAATGATTGATGATATCTCTGATAGAGATTTTACATTTCTGCGTTCGGGAAATCGTACAGTGAGAGTCAACTATGGCGAGATTCTCTATATTGAATCAAAGCGCGAATATTTAGATATTGTGCTTAGTACGGGTGATATCGTTACAGTTCACGGTTCATTGAGCAGTATACTTGAGAAACTTCCCCAGAATAGATTTATCAAAGTCCATCGATCTTTTATTGTAAACCTCGATGAGGTAAAGCTCCTGGAGCGAAGCTCAATTATCTTTGGTAAGCAGTATATCCCAGTTAATGAGCAGGCGAGAGAGATAATAATGAAATTTGTAAATAGAGAGTAGAGTTAATGCCGATGAGAACAAAATTTGCCTTTTTTTTACTTGCTGCATTTGCACTAAGTCTATTTTCGGCGTCAGCTCAGAGGGTCGAGAGTATCTCTATTTTGGGTGATTCATACTCAACGTTTGAGGGTTGTGTAACTCCGGAGGATAATCTGATATGGTACTTTAAGGAGTTTGATAAGAGTAAGACAGATGTCAGTAGTGCGGATCAAACATGGTGGGGACGGCTAACCTCAAAAGCTGAATATAGGCTCGAATGTAATAACTCCTACTCGGGTTCCACTATCTGTAATACGGGTTACAATGCCAAAGATGTAAGTGAGAGTTCGTTTATTGCACGTATGGATAATCTTGGTGATCCCGATATTATTTTAATCTTTGGAGCCACTAACGACTCTTGGGCTAAGGTGCCTATAGGTGAGTTTGTCGATGAGGAGTGGAGTCGAGAGGAGCTCTTTGCATTTCGTCCAGCTCTCTCTTATATGTTTAGCTCTCTGGGTCAAATATATGCGGATGCAAATATCTATTTTATTCTCAATGACAACCTGCGAGAGGTCGTTGCGAGTTCTGTGATTGATGTTTGCAACACCTACAATGTGGAGTGCATACAACTCAGAGATATTGATAAGATCTCTGGACACCCCTCAATCAAGGGTATGGAGCAGATATATTCTCAAGTTGAGGAGTTCCTTAAGTTGAGTCGCTCGAAGGTTCAATAAATCTATTAGTATCCGTGCGAGGTGAGCGTTATAAGCAGTTTTTTTATGTGTATACCCAGGGCAAACGCACGAAAAAAAACTGCTTATCGCGCTCGTGCCGCGCGGGCACCAAGCTAAGCTTGGATCCAAAAACTGTCGTTTTTGACTTTTGTATTGCACTGATGTGGTGGGGCTTTGCCCAAGCGAGATATCTATTTTGATGAGCTTTTGAAAGTTCACTTTCAAAAGCTCATCAAAATAGATATCTTGCGTGTCAACCTTCGGTTGCCACCACCACATCAGCGAGGTTTACCTCGATTTGGGTTTAAATGCCTTTGGCATTTAAAAATTATAAAGCGCAATGGTATGTACCCGCGGGGCAGCAAGAAGCGCACAGAAAGCAAGCAAGGTATGCACCCGCAGGGGTGCTATCCCCGCCCGCCGGAGGCATAAGAAATAATATTTTTCATGCGCATACCCTGTTTTGACTCCTATATGCTTCGATCTTTAAGATACTCTTGTAGCTGTTGTTTATAACTTTCGCCTATTGGGATCCGCTCTTCGCCAAATACAATTCTGCTGCGTTCTATGATCTTGATTTTATCTTTGCGAACCGTAAACGAACGGTGTACGCGTATGAATTGGTCGGAGGGTAGAATCTCCTCCACATGTTTCATGTTCATTAGCGAGATAATAGGTTTGGTCTCCTTCTCGATAAAGAACTTTACGTAATCTTTTAAACCCTCAATATACAATATCTTGTTGAGCTCGATCCTTATTAACTTATATTCAGACTTTACATATATCGAGTCTATCGTTTGATTACTATTTTGAGGAGAGATTTTATCCGCTTTTTGAGCCTGCTCCTTGAGCTTAAACCACTCTACAGCTTTTTGTACAGCGCCCCAAAAATCGGCGTAGGAGATGGGCTTGAGTAGATAGTCGAGCGCATTAACTTTGTAACCATCTAAGGCATATTGATTGAATGCGGTGGTAAATATAATGCGAGTATTAGGATTAACCATGCGGCTAAATTCCAATCCTGTGAGCGTTGGCATCTGAATATCGAGCAACAGCAGATCTGCCGAGACCAGAGAGTCGCTATTCATCGCTTCGACAGCTGTTGAGAATGTTGCAACATGTTCCAAGAAAGGGGTCTTGGCAACATATCCCTCTAAAAGCATCGATGCCAAGGGTTCGTCGTCTATAACTATTGTTTTTAGCTTTGTTGTATTCATGTTGCTACTCTTTAAGTATTAATCTGCTGATATAATCTTCGGTGTTCTCTTCGACCTCCCACGAGTGTGCATCTGGATAGAGAAGTTCTAAACGGCGTCGCACTTGTTCGAGACCTATTCCATGACCGCTTTTATCTTGCTCAGCCTTGGCGTGGTTGCTATTTTTGATCGATAGGAGCACCTCTCCACTTTCGACCTTATCCTCGAAGTAGATCTCAATAAACCCCTCACCTTCGGCGCTTACACTATGTTTAAATGCATTTTCAATAAGCGAGATAAAGATGAGTGGTGCTATTTGAGTGGTGCAGTTATCAGCAATCTTGAACTCCGTGGTTACAATTACTTTGCGTGGTAGTCGGATACTCATAAGCTCAATATAAGTTTTGATAAACTCTACCTCGGCTTTGAGCGAAACCCTATCGTTTAGATTGTCGTAGAGTATGTAGCGCAGCAGGTTGCTCAACTCTTTGATTGTCTTTTGTGCCTTCTCTGTGTCGATTGCCGTGAGTGCGTAGATGTTGTTGAGGGTGTTTAACAAAAAATGAGGGTTTATCTGACTTCGAAGGTTGTCGAGTTCTGCTTTGACCCTTGCATTCTCAGCCTCGCGAAGTGCCGCTTCGCTTTTTTCGAGGCGTTGCGCAAGTCTCATGGCTGTTACCAAACCAATCATCAATATATAGTTGATTAGGTCGCGTGCCAAGTAGATCGAAACACCTTGATGTCGTGGTGGCATATTATTGGGTCGTAGAGAGTCGAATAGCCCCTTGTCGTTTATTAGGTATGAACACAATAATAGAATGCCAATAAGCGCAATATTGGCAATAATAAAGAGCTGCTTATTGTCTTTAAAAAGGTATTTTGGGATAAATATTAAGTAGTTTAGTAGATATATAATAATCAGAGTTAGGATGTTAACGCCAAAAATAATAAATCCAAATGCATCGAATGCGCCATTGCCTGAGTTGACACTCCAGAAGAGTGATGTGGCTAATATCACACCCCAGCCAATAAGCTGGAGTGTGATCATTCTACTCTTTTTGTTAAAAAAATCTATCTTCATAACTACAAAGGTATAATTTTATTCGTAACGAATAGCATCAATAGGGTTGAGCGCAGCAGCTTTTTTTGCTGGATACCACCCAAAAAATACTCCTGTGACGCTGCAAACAGCAAATGAAAGTAAAATAGTCCAACTTTCGATCTGTACGGGCCACGAAGCAAAGTAGTTGACAGCCCACGCTGCAACACATCCAAGTATAACTCCAATTATACCCCCTGCAACACTAATTATAATCGCTTCGATTAGAAATTGTGCCAAAATGTCGATGCCTCGTCCACCGACCGACATTCGTAGTCCGATCTCCTTGGTGCGTTCGGTGACAGATACATACATAATATTCATAATTCCAATGCCTCCTACAATTAGCGAGATGGCTGCCACACATGCCAATAGTGTTGTCATGAGCCCACTTGTAGAGTTAAGCATTGTCGCAAGCTCTTGTTGTGAACGAATTGTGAAATCATCTGCTGCAAATTCCGTAAGTTTGTGATTGGAGCGTAGCATTGAGGTAATCTCCTCGATCACCTCCTCGGTGTCATCCTCAACTACAGCGCTTGCATAGACTTGGCTAAGGTAGGTTACAGCCAATATTCTCTTCATCACGGAGGTGTATGGAGCCAATACAATTGCATCTTGATCCATACCCATTGTGTTGTAACCCTTCTCCTCTAACACCCCAATGATTCGCATAGGAATGGTTTTGTAGCGGATAACTTTTCCTACAGGATCCTCACCATCTGCGAAAAGGTTCTCTTGAATTGTCTTTCCAATTACGCAAACCTTTGCTGAGGTGCGAATATCCATGTCGGTAAACATTGTGCCACTCTCCAACTTTAGTTGTCGTATGGTCAGATAATCGCTCGTAACACCTGTAATTGATGAGGGGTAGTTGTTGCCAGCATAGATAAATTGACCAGATGCCGAGACTACTGGGCTGACGGCTGCCAAAATATCGCTACGAGTAAGAAGAGATTCGTAATCTTCAATTTTGAGTGTTTGCATGGAGGATGCATCGCGCGTGACACCACCTCGACGATCTTCACCTGGTTGAATCATTATCATATTGGAACCCATCTCCGATATCTGAGCATTGATACTTGCCTTAGAACCTTGACCAATTGCAAGCATGGTGATAACCGACCCCACTCCAATAATAATACCGAGCATCGTCAAGAAAGCACGCATCTTGTTGTTGCCGAGTGCTTTTATCGCTATTGATGTTAAATTTGTAATTCTCATAATTTAACGCGAGTTAGAAAATAGCCCCATATTCAAACTCTGTGAAAATGTTAAACTTATGTGGTGGGGCTATTCTCAACCACATGCTATCTGTTGTTTTGGAAACAATGTTGAATATCTCAAATCTCTATATCCTCAGCTTAGGATAAATCTTACGGCAATTTCGCAAACTACTCTTTAATCCTCCACAGCTGGCAGTGCGGCTAATGCTTTGCTTGCACTACTTATATTGAGATTGATTGTGTCGCTCTTGATCTGTCCATCGCGAAGCATAATATTGCGTGATGAAAACTCTGCCATTTCTGGATTGTGCGTAACAAAGATGATTGTGCGACCTTCGCTGTGAAGCCTCTGCATTAAGACCAATATCTCGAACGAGGTGCGAGTGTCGAGATTGCCGGTAGCCTCGTCCGCAAGAATTACTGCTGGACGATTGACCAGAGCGCGAGCAATAGCTACACGTTGCATCTGTCCACCACTCATCTGGTTGCTTTTGTGGTAGAGCCTATCACCCAAACCAACTGCTTCGAGCGCCTCAATGGCTCTGTTCTGCCTCTCCGAAGTGGAGACCCCCGGGGAGTAGAGTAGTGGTAGCTCAACGTTGGCAACAGCGGTGGTTTTTGCCAGCAGATTGTAGTTTTGGAATATAAATCCAATTTTCTGATTGCGTAGTCCAGCGCTTTGATTCTTGCTCATGCCGGCTACCGATATTCCGTCAAGGTAGAACTCTCCTGATGTGGGCATATCGAGGCAGCCCAATATGTTAAGTAGTGTGCTTTTGCCACTACCAGATGTCCCCATGATGGTTACAAACTCTCCCTCTTCGATTGAAAATGAGACGCCTCGAAGGGCTTTAACTGTCTCATCTCCAACTTGGAAGTATCGTTTAACATCTTTTAATTCTATTACCTTCTTGCTCATGACTCTCTTCTATTTTTGCCCAGGGCGTTTGGGTAGGAATGGATTCGATTCACTCGATGTTGGGGGTGCACCTGCGGGCATTGCGCTGCTGTTATCCATTCCAATTATCACCTCTGTATTTATCTCAATATCACCAATGATCTCAGTTGAGATACCATTGCTTTTGCCTATCGTAACTTGGTGCGGTTGAGGTCGTTCACCCTTTAGGGTCCATACTACGGAGCCTTCAGATAGAGGAGTGCGTTTGGAGGTGCCCTCCTCTGCGGGGGTCTCTTGGGGCATTGGAGGCGTGAATGCGAGGGCTGCTGCCGAAACAACTTTTTCGCACTCAACATCCAACACAAATACCTCGACGCTTGCCGTAAGCCCGGGCTTAAGTTTAAGATCTGGATTAGCTGCCGAGATTACCACTTCGTAAGTTGTTACATTACTCTCGACAATTGCCTCTTGGCGTACTTGTGTCACCACTCCTTCGAATATATCGAGAGGGAAGGCATCAACGGTAAATGTTGCACGTTGTCCCTCTTTGACATCTCCTATGTCTGCTTCATCGACATCAACTATAACTCGCATATCCTTGAGGTCAGCAGCCACCGTAAATAGGGTAGGGGTGCTGAAACTTGATGCGACGGTTTGACCCTCCTCGACACTTCTCGACAAGACTACACCATCAATAGGAGAGTAGATTGTCGCATAGCCGAGATTTGTCTCAGAGCGTTGTAGTGTATTCTTGGCAACAGCAAGGTTGTTTTGTGCAGTTTCGTAGTTGTAGAGAGCTAAGTCATACTCTGAGTCGGCGATAAGCCCCTGTTTGAAAAGAGATTCAATTCGTTTGAAATTAGCCTCTTCGTAGTTGAGTTTACTTTGTGCAACAGCAACATTGTTTTTGTTGCTGTTGCGATCCAAAAGCAGTGTGCTTTTGTCGAGTTCAGCTATAATTTGTCCCTTTTTGACCTCGCTATTGTAGTCAACATACAGGTTGGTCAAAATGCCTGATACTTGGGTACCTATATCTACTTGGGTTACTGGCTCGATGGTGCCAGTTGCTGTGATGCTTTGGACGATACTCTGTTTGGTTACACTTGTTGTGATCCACTTCACGTCGCTGGCCTTAGCTTTTTTTGGCAATAAGATAATGGCAGCAGCAGCTAATATCGCTGCAATTATAGCCCCAACTATAATTTTTTTCTTTATCATGGCGATTATAATTTAATAGTATTGGTTTTGTAGTAGTTGAGAAGAGCTTTGTTGAGTATCAGTTGGTACTTGTTGGTCAAATGCTCTTGGTATGTTTGGTTGTAGTTATCTTGTTCGGTGAGTAGTTCAATCGTATTTTTCAACCCTACCTCATATTGTTTTGTTGTGAGTTCCATGCTTTTGAGGTTGGATTGCAGTAGATACTCCGATACCGAATACATCGCTTGAGCATTTGCAGCATTGTTGCGAAGTGTTTCGATTGTTTGATAGAGTGCTTTTTCGCTCTCGGTGAGTGAGAGCGAGGCTCTTTTGACACTGTTTTGAGCTATGGCTACATTGCTTTTATTCTTGTAGCCGCTAAAGATTGGGATTGAGAGGTTGATTCCAGCCGATGTTGAGAAGTTGTTGCGCATCTGGCTGCTGAAGTCGTAGCTGCTGGAGCTGTTGTGGTTGATGCCTGTGCCTGCTGTCAAACTCAATTTGGGGAGGTATCCCGCTTCGGCGATAGTTTGGTCCAGTGCGGCTGATTCGATGTATAGTTTGGAAGATTGTATCTCGGGACGTAAGTCGAGAGCCGAGTTATAAACCTCTGCAACGGTAGGTATTTGAGCCATCAGAATATCTTCGGAGATGGGTAGCTCCTTGATTTCAAATGTAATATCTTGAGAGATTTCGAGTAGCTGTTTAAGTGCTACGTAGAGATTGCTAAGTTTGGTTTGAGCCACAACGATGTTGTATTTGCTCGAAGCTGTTGCGCTCTCGATCTGAGCAAGGTCAGCCTCATTGATGCTACCTACCTGCCAAAAGGCTCTACCTCTGATCTCGTTTTGCTCACTTAGCTCCAAACTTCCTTGGGCAACTTCGATCTGTTCGATTGCATAGAGAATTTCGATGTAGGTTTCGGTGATAGCCACCTCCAATGAATTTGAAAGCTCATCCATCTCAAGAGAAGCTATCTCTTGATTTACGCCACTTTTTTTGAGCTGTGCGCGGTTGCTACCACCGCTGTAGAGTGTCAACGAGAGATCGAGACCATAGGAACCACTATAGGTGCCACCGCTAAGTGCTGACTCTTCGCTAAGAGGAGCACTGCTGAAGCTTTGACTTACTGAACCCGATATTGTTGGCAGAAATGCCCCTTTGGCACTTAGTTGTTGAGCTGCGCTATCGTCAATCTGAAGTTGTGCTTTTTGTAGCGTGATGCTATTCTTTTTTGCATACTCCAGACACTCATCAAGACTCATCGAGATACTCTCCTGATTGTTTTGAGCATAACCCTCATAAGCGAGAGCGCAGCTAAGCAGCAACACCGCAACTCTCAGAAATTTTAAATTTGCCATATACTAAGAATCTGTTTAAATTTTTCTCATCTATTTTGTTAAGGATCTGTCACTTCGCTTTTCTCTTTTTGCACTGCGTTACATAGGCACCGCTATGCGCCTTATGCAAAGAGAGAAAATCAAAGCAACATCTCTCTTAACAAATTTAGCGAGAAAAACTTAAACAGATTTTAAATGTTTTGTTCAACGTCCACAAAAGTATATAACATAATAAATTGTCACAAACAAAATAGACTAACCGCCTAATTGTATCGAAGAATAGCTCTTAGAATCTGTTTAAATTTTTCTCTCTTAGCAATTATAGCGAGAAAAACTTAAACAGATTCTTGAATAACGTGAGTTAGAAAATGGTTTCAGTATCGAATTATTGATAGCGTTAATGATGTATGGCGAGGCTATTATCGCCCATCGCTTAGTGTCGCTTGTGGCAGCGGCAGGTAGATACGCAAAAGACCTATTCCAAGGAGCGTTGAAAGCTTACTTTCAACAGCTCGTCAGAATAGGTCTTTCAGAAGGGGTAAAGCCCCGGTTAACGCTCAGTCGCACTTAGGTGCTTTGCCTTTTTGCTAATTTCTTTATTGGCTGCATATTAGTCGTTGGTCTCCACCTCCAGCAACAACACGCCGTTTAGGGGAAGTTCAAAATTGTTGGTCAGCGACTCACCCGTAAGAACATTTTTAATCGATCTTGGTTCACTATTTGACCCTCTCTCGCGAATTGTAATTTGAGTGGGGTTGAGGCTTAGGTTGACCAAATTTAATATCTTCGCTCCGCTCTTATCTTCGATCACTCGCCAAGTGCAACCCTTTTGGTCGAGTCCATTCTTGTCAATTATTTCGAGCGCTGGGAGCTCCTCGATAGTTGAAAATGCGATCTCCTTGAGTTGCTGTTCGGATGATACTCTGATGAGTTTCCCTTTTTTGGTTTTGAGTTTCGTTTTAAGCTCGATGCCATATTCGTTTGTAAGCATACTTTCAGAGTCTATTATCACTGTGCCTCCATCATTGAGATATTGTTGCAATGCTTCAACGTCCGATTCAAACATTTGAGGTGTTTTAGCCACCACAATTACCTCCCAATCATCATTGTTGTTACTCTCTATGATTCCTTTTGTGGCGAATCCAAGTGGGGTGCCTTCGAAGAATAGATCCTCGTAGGTGTCATAGATGTGGTCAATGTAGTGTTGCGAATTGATGGCAGAGGCCTCGGTGTAGAATATTCTGATAGGCTTGCGTTGACGTTGGAATGCCATAATGTAGTCAGAGACAGAGTTTAGATCGAGCATTGTGGTATGCACCTCATTGACAACTCGTGGCTGGTGATTGTTAGACGCAGCATATCCCTTTGCATCGGGATGCTCTTTGCCAGCGCCACTTTCGAGTCGTGCCCAGTACCAAGTTTGTATTGCTGTGAGTCCGTGGATGTGAGCAAGCCAATAGTTGTTGCGAGTGTATTCTGCTGTTTGGTATAGGTCGCGTGCTCTGGTAGTTGAGAGCATATGCCCCTCGGTGTTGTATGTTATCTTGTTGGGGCTAATCGATTTGAAAAAATCATAAGCCATACAGAGCTCTCGCCAATCATAGCTGTATGATGCCTCCCAATTTTGAGGAGCACCCCACATATGAGCGCCACATGAGCCAGCGTCATTACCAATGATATCAGTATTGCGAATGATTGCCTCCATATCGATTCCGCTATCGCGTTTACCCTCAGACCAGAGGTTTGGCATAATCTTGATATGTGTCATCGCTGTAGGGTCATATCTCTTTACTTCTCTGTTGAGGAATTGAAACCACTCTGTTACACGAGTCATATTGTAGCGTAAGAAATCGAAGTATAGAGGTGTTCCTTGCTCTTCGGCTTTGCGCATTCGGGGAATATCTATTTCGTCGAAACTGCCGTAGGAGGTTCCCCAAATCTTGTTTAGTACCTTTATCTTTTTATGCTTGGATTTGAGGTATTCAATAAAATCTTTGTACGCTAATTCCGAAATAGGTCCCGCTGCCCATTCACCCTCAATGCAGTTCCAGTGTGGCTCATTACACAACATATAACCAAGTTTTGTATATTGTTTATCTGCCATAAGAGGGATCGTTTGTGAGTAGAGGTCGTTTTGAATCTTTCGAGATAGGGGATTGTTTATGTCGAATGATGTATACTTTAGCCCTTGACCCTCAACGATTGTGGGATCTACCTCTTGAGCCCAAGCAGGCAGTGCCGCATGTGCCAAGAAGATAAAACCTATTGAGCCGCTCTCCTTCTCTTTGATTTTGTCTATCACACTTTGTGATACCTCCCCCTTTTGGTTTGTGACAAACGTTGGGGTGAGGTAGAATCCATCTTGGTTGCCATGGAACTCTGTATATCTGCTGCTGCGAGGTTTCCATGTCCAATCTGCAAGAAATACGGGGTCCCCCTCGAAGAGGATCTCGTCGCCACATATTTCGACTTTTGTCCAATCTATATATGGAGTGTCAAGACGTTTGATATCACCATTGATAATTGCAGAAAGCTCCTTAATTGAACCATCCAACATCGCGATTATCTCCTCTCGCTCCCAATCAGCGAGTTTTTTAGCGTACTCTTCCGCTTCGTTTTTATACTTCTCTACAGCAGCAAAATAGCGGGTGTTAGTAGCTTCATTTGCCTCATCCCACTGGGCATAGTCAAGAAATATCTCGGCAGTGCGAATTGTGGTTTGTTCCTTAAGCGTATTGATATCTGCTTTGTCAGCCTTCTCAATCAGTGCGCGAAGGGTGATAATTCGCTGCTTGGCAGTTGTTGAGAGTGATTGCGCTGGCAAAGTTGTAGTTGCTGCGCTAAGCAGTAATATTGCAATAGTGGTTATTTTTCTTAAGTTCATATCTATTCATTATTTTTTTAATCCTTCTTACTTAGCTTTTATCACAATCTCCTTGGAGGTTAACCCCTCTGACGATAGTTTGAGGTTGATATCACCCTTCTCGCCATTGGATTGTAGGTATACGAGGAGTCTGCCCTGGTGGCTTTTGCGCTCTGAATCCTTAAAGTTACCATCGAAGAATAGATTTCCGCTATCCATGCCAATAAACTTTCCGGCTCCCGACACATCCACTCTCACCATATTCTCAGCGTTGGGGTCGATAGCACCATATCTATCAGTGATATAGACCTCGACAATGGAGATATCTTTTGAGTCGGCAGCAATTGTGGAATGAACAACATTGGCTTCAATTTTGGTAGCCTCGCCACTACTCTTGATGATAGATTTTTCGACCAATTTACCATCGTTGTAGCCTCGTGCCTCAAGTGTTCCACTGTTGTATATTAGGTTGTATGCAACATAATATTTCGAGAGATCATTCTCTTTGCGACCAAGTGACTTTCCGTTGAATCTAAGTTCAACCTCATCGCAATTGCTGTAGACCTTAATGCTCATTGTGTCACCCTTAACCCAGTTCCATGATTGAGTATACTCGACATCTGCTTCGGTGTTGGCTGTTGCCAAGTAGGTGATACCATCCTTATATTTGAAGGGCTCCACAACTGCATTTTTCAATGCCGCTATTGCGATCTCTACTACCGGTTTCTTGCTCCAACAACTCTTGAATAGAAGAGCATCTTCTCGCGGGTTTAGCGCAACATCAAGGAGTGCAGCTTGCCAACCTCGTTGAGGCTGCACGCGAGTCTCCCCAAGATAGTCAATACCGGTCCAGATAAATTGTCCAAGTACATAATCTGTGTCGCGATAAGCTAAGAAATATTCAACCTTCTTGTCGGTTTCACTACCTACAAATAGCTTGTCGCTAAATCTTTGGCGGAGTGGGGCGTAGGTAGAGTCGGGGTGAATGCGACGTATGTAGTTGTAACCCAAAATGTCTAACTCCTCACATACTCCATTCTCGGCTGTTATCTCACCGGCACAGTCCCCCGTTGTCACTGGGCGAGTGGGGTCGGTGGCATGGCATATGTTGACCAGCTTCCTTACGGTCTTATATGCAGTTGGATCCTTTACAAAAGGAACCTCGTTGGCAATGCTATACATAACTATCGAGGGGTGGTTGCGATCGCGCTCAATCATATCTGTAAGGTCTGTCTCTGCCCACTGCTTGAAGTAGTGTTGATATCCTCCCGATGCTTTGCCTCGTGGGCTCTGCGAGTAGTTGTAGAGCCAACCATCGTTCCACTCGTCAAAAGCCTCGTCCATCACATAAAAGCCCATGGTATCACAAATGTGGTAAAATTCTGGCGCAAATGGATTGTGAGCAGTTCTAATTGCATTGCATCCCATCTCGCGAAGCTTTTGAAGTCGGTATACCCAAACTTTCTCGGGAACAGCAGCACCCAGCGAGGCTGCGTCGTGGTGCAGACAGACGCCATTTAGCTTTACTTGTTTGTCGTTGACCAACATGCCTTTATTGGAGTCGAAAACTAATTTTCTGATGCCAAATGGCGTAATTACATCGTCGATGATCTCCTCATCGCGCTCAATGCCATCATCGCTCACCCTCACGATTTCGCTCTTGAGATAATACATATAGGGATTATCTCCACTCCATCTATTGGGGTTGAGTACCTCAACCTCTTGACTTAGCTCAACATACTTGCTTAGTGGCTCGATAAATTTGATGTCGGACTTTCTCTGAACCTCCAATCCATTGGCATCAAATACTATAGAGCGGATCATTAGGTATTCACCCTGCCCCTCCAGGTTCATCTTAAACCTCATCTTGCGGAATGTGTCAAGCTGTTTTTTATTTAAAAAATTAGCCATGATTTTGTAATCTACATTGACAACTGCTCGTTGCTGGTCGGCAACTGGTGTTGTAATGTAGACTCCATTGTTGTAGTTGAAGTGGGTGTAGTTTGACGTTATGAGATGTACGTGACGGTAGATACCCGAGCCATTATACCATCTTGTAGCCATAGGGATTGAGTTGTCAACTCTCACCGCAATAACATTTTTGGCACCCACCTTGGTGTTGAGATACTCGGTAATGTCGTATTGGAAAGTTGAGTAGCCATATGGACGTCTCCCCAAAAAGTTACCATTTACCCACACCTCGCTATTCATAAATACACCATCGAATTGAATGATATGTTTTTTGTCTAACTGTTTTTGGTTTACGCTAAACTCTTTGCGGTACCAACCAATGCCGGCATGAGTATAGCCGCTACTTCCCTTTGAGGGTGAATCTGCGTAGTAATCCTCTTCGATGCTCCAATCATGAGGGACGTCCAATTGTCGCCACTGTGAATGGTCAAAATCCAACTCTCTAAACCCAGGATTATCCTCACGGATAAATCTCCAATCTGCATCGAATGAGCTCTGTTGGCGCTCTTTGGTCGATACAAACCTATCAAACAAGTTTTCATCTTGGCGTGGGTATAGAGGATTATCCTCGCGCATATTCTCGAACAGAGGGGTGATGCGAGCCATAATATCTGGACGCTCGGCGGCTAAATCTTTAGTCTCGCCAATGTCGGTGCTAAGGTCGAAAAGCATAATAGATCTGTTCATTCCGTAGCGAACTGCTTTCCAATCACCCATTCTTACGCTTTGTCTCGAAAGTCCGCTGTCGCGCATCTCCCAATAGAGAGCATCACGTTTGGGCTCTTTGCCCTTTTTGAGGAGCGTGAGCAGAGATAGTCCCTGCACCTGTTTAGGAGCCTTTATACCGGCTGCCTCAGCTACAGTTGGCATTATATCTTGAGCAGAGCAGAGGAAGTCGGAGACATCTCCTGTGAGAATTTTGCCTCTCCAATAGGCGATACATGGAACTCTGTGACCACCCTCAAATGCATCCCTTTTATAACCTCTAAGGTCGCCATTGCTTTCAAAAAAATTATAGTCGTGACCCTCGTTCTGACATCCGTTGTCTGATGTAAATATAACCAAAGTATTATCTAAGATGCCCATGCTTTCGAACTTGTCGAGTAGCCTGCCAACCTGTTGATCCAGAAGAGTGATTTTGGCTGCATGCATCCGTTCGGTTTCGCTCCAGCCTCTATCCGCATAGAGATCTTTATTGCCAATATACCACTCGTGGGCATGAGGCGCACGATAGGACATAAACATGAATAGAGGTTGATTCTCTTGATAGCGGTTGTCTAAATAGTCTAAAGCGATTTGGGTTCTAAATTCATCTTTTGACTCCCACTCTTGATACTTATATACTAATGAATCCTGCAACCCATTGATATACTCCACATGTTCGGTATATGCATCTTTACAGCCGTTATCCCCCCACTGCTCTTGTGCTGCAAAATCGAAACCTCGACTGTATGCCCAGGTAGAGAGGTCGCACGGATCTTCAAGGTGCCATTTGCCAATAAAGGCAGTCTGGTAGCCTCCGCCGCGTAGCATCTCAGCCATTGTTACATCCTCCTTTTTGAGAGCTACTCTTGTCTTGCCATCCTCAAGTTGATAACCTTTGTTGCCTCTTATGGTGTTGTAACCCGAGGGTATGCCAGTCATCAATACTGCTCTCGAAGGAGAGGAGACAGAGTTTCCCGAATGGAAATCTGAGAAGCGAACTCCCTCGGCAGCTAACCGATCTAAGTTGGGTGTCGAAATCACCTCGCCACCGTAGCAGCCAAGTTCGCCATAGCCCATATCATCTGCCAGCAGTAGCAAGATATTGGGTTTCGACTCTTCGGCATGCATCGTTAATACTCCCGCCGCAATGGCAGCAGAGAGCGAAAGTAGAGTTTTTGTACTATTCATATGTTGGTGTGGTTTGTAGTTGAATAGTACAAATGTAGTGAATTTTATCTTAAAAAACAGATCTTTACACAATATTTTTTTCGATACTGCATTTGGAAACCAACGAATTGATCTACTCCATCAACCACACCCATTCGGTATCGGTTGAGAGTGTATCATTATAAGAGTAACCGCTCCATTCAAATAACTTTAAGTGCTCTACATCGGTGATATTTTGCTCCATCATGTAGCGAATCATCTCACCTCGTGCCATTTTAGTGTAGACGACCACTTGACGCAACTTACCATCTCTATGTTGTAAAAACTTAAAATCTATGACCCGCACTTTGCTACGTACCTCACGCCAATTAAACGCATTTTGTTCCTCTTTAGAGGCTAAATAGAGTAGTGTGCCTCCCATCTGCTCGACATCATCTATAAGGGTATGAGTCTGAATATCTCGCCAAAATTTATCAACTCTCTCGTCGCTATTTGAGAGTCTTACGAAACCCTCCATTCGGTATGGTTGAATCAAATCTAAGGGGCGCAGCACACCATATAGTAGTGAACTTATACGAACTCGACTTTGTAGATACTCCGCATTGATGCTCTCTTTAAAGCGCTTGTATACAACTCCGTCATAGCTGTCGATAGCTGGCAGTAGAGTTGTATGTGGATCATAAAACCTCTTAAAACGCCCTTGGAGCTGATGAGCCAGTGACCCACTAACGCGGAAAATTTCAGATAGCTCCGCCGTAGAATATTGTAACATTAGCGAGACGATATAATCTGTTTCACTGCCAAATCGCGGCTTGGTACACAATGACAAGTCAATATCAAGTTTAGCTAAACTCTGCATTGTCTTGGCTGGTGAAATTAGTGCTATCATAAGAATCTATTTGAAATGAGAATTTAAAAACTACACTCAACCGAATCTTCAAATACATTGCCATTTTCGGTGGTCAGTGAGAAGGTTATGGTGTGGACGTCAGATATTGTTGGATTTGTAGCAAATTCGAACTCCCTAAAGTTAGTATTGAGCAATAATTCGGTTGCTGTTACCTCGCTCAAAAGTTTGGTCTCCTGGTTTGCCTGTGTGTTATACCCACTTTGTATATATTGGTATGCACATGTGAAGGTGATATTTATGCAATCATTCAGCGAAGATCCTGCTGGGTGTTGTTCGTCAAAATCACTGTCGCTTATAACATTGATTGAGGATACATCGGGGTAGGTGCACGAAACAGTCATGATATCCATAATCAGTGATATGTCACTATTGTATGAGGTGTCGCCGCTCAGCTCGCAGATAGACTTGTAGAGCACTTTGTCTTCGCCTGTTGAGAGAAACGAGACGCTTGAGTCGTAGTTTGGGTAGAGCGTGATCTTATTGGAACCATCAGATTTTAAATTAATTCCGCACATCAAATAATATTGTTGAACGTATGATGTAGTGTAGTAGTAGTAAACTTTGTCGCAACTTATGACCAATGAGGCAATTGCGAAAAATATACCAATTATTTTAATACTAAAAGATTTCATAATTTTTTATTCGCATTATAGTTTATTTTTATCTAACTCTCTGGTCGCCCCTTGGCGCCTAAGATCTAATTCTCATCATGGCACTTGTCTATATTGTTTTATTTTGTTGCTGGTCGCTTTGATCTGTCAAATGTCGTAAATATTTTTGATATGACAAAATTTATGTCGTTAACTTACAGGGCAAATGCACGAAAAAGAACTGCTTATCGCGCTCGTGCCGCGCGGGCACCAAGCTTAGCTTGGATCCAAAAACTGTCGTTTTTGACTTTTGTATTGCACTGATGTGGTGGGGCTTTGCCCCTCAACAAGAGATCTATTCTGAGGGGCTTTTGAAAATAAATTTTCAACGCTCCTCAGAATAGATCTCTTGCGTGTCAACCTACGGTTGCCACCACCACCTCAGCGAGTTGAACCTCGATTTGGGTTTAAATGCCATAGGCATTTAAAAATTATAAAGACCAAGGAGTTGTGCAAATTTATTTGCGGCAACTCTTTGATCTTTATAATCTTAGAGATGCAATCTCTAAGCCCGAAGCGCAAAGATACGCACCCGCGGGGGTGCTATCCCCGCCCGCCGGAGGCAGTAAGAAATAATATATTTCATGCGTTTGCCCTGCGTTAACTCACAGGGCAAATGCATGAAAATTTCAATTAAACATCAGACATCATGTGAATTTTCTTCAAATTGGTGTGTAACTCAGATTTTTTTTACTAATTTTGTGAAACCTAAATAATTTATCTAATACTTATAATCAAATGAAGAGATGTCTACTATTTATTGCGTTATTGGGGATTTGTAATTTTGCTACGGCTCAACTTCCCTCTGAGTTACCCACAAGTTCCAAGAGAATCTACTCTAAGAGACCCGATTGTAGAATCTCTGACGAATTTAACGATGGAGAGATTAATTGGTCAAAGTGGAACCGTCGTATGGATGGTGGGGTAGCAATCGAAGATTATGTAACTGATGGATCTCTTGTTGTACTCGAAAGTGAGATGGATGGCGATCAAGAGGTTAACTATGTCTCAATGAAGGCACTTACTCGCGATGGCAAACCTCGAACAGCTGGAATTGTTGGAGAGACCTCTGCCCACTTTGGCTTCTATGTGGTGCGTTTCCGTTTTCGAGGGTTAGATAGTGCAGATGTTAAAGCTAACAAAACCATTTGGCACCCCTCTGTGTGGTCTTCGGTCTTTACGCACCAAACTTTTGATCGTGCAGCAAAGATTTCGGGAGAGAATAGAAATTGGCTTGAGATAGATCTTCTGGAGTGGGAGACTGGTTTTAACACTTGGAGTTGTGATGCCCCAGCTCGTTTTGTCGATAGCAAAGGAGAGATGCGTAGAGCTATTCGCTCTGGCGAGGAGATGGAGAAAGCTATGATTAAAGAGTGCGATCAAGATCGGGTACACGAAGAGTGGGTAACACTTGGTTTGGAGTATTCGGATACCCACATGAAACTTTGGGAGTGGATCGACTCAAGATGGGTGGATATTAGCGATAGAGAGGTAAAGATTATCGATGATAATGTGGAGTCTCCAGAGTCAAGCTTCACACCCTCTTCACTTGCGCGTTCGGTCTGTAAACCTATGTATTGGATATTGGGTGGTGTGGTATCTCGCTTTCTCTATCCCGAGATTCAAGATGGCACCACCACATACTCTATGGCAGATGCACATTTCGACTACGACTTCTTTAGGTATTATCCCCTCAAGAGCATAGAGAAGGAGCATTGGGCATGGCGCAATGGATTGGAATAGAATAATCTAACAACCAAAATATAATAGAACAATGAAATTTAACGCTAAATTAACCTACTTGCTTGGAACAAATGTGATGATATTTGCTCCTATGGTTGGTGTGTATGCTCAGAAGAGTGCTACACAGCAGCGCCCCAATGTTGTAATCTTCTTGGCAGATGACATGGGCTACAAAGATGCAGGTTTCACAGGAGCAACAGACATTAAGACTCCTAATCTTGACGCATTGGCAGAATCGGGTGTGGTATTCTCGCAAGGTTATGCTACTCATGCTTTCTCGGGTCCAAGCCGAGCGGGTCTCCTTTCGGGTCGTTATCAGCAACGTTTTGGGTTTGAAGAGAATCCAGCGTATGATCCTGCTAATAATCACCTTGGTATCGATGTCAATGAAGTTCTCTTCCCTGCTCGTATGCAAGAGGCTGGTTACACCACTGGAGGTGTCGGCAAGTGGCATTTGGGTGCTGCTCAGCCCTTCCACCCCAACGAACGTGGATTTGATTACTTTTATGGTTTTCTTGGAGGTGGTCACAACTATTTTACAATAGATCTTAGCCGACCAATAGATGAAGCATATTATCAGCCCTTGATTGAGAATAATCAACCTGCTACATTTGAGGGCTATCTCACCGATGCCTTAAGTCAAAAAGCTGTAGATTTTGTTGATGCAAATGCCGACAAACCATTTTTCTTATATGTGGCATATAATGCACCTCATTCGCCGCTACAAGCACCCGAGGAGGATATAGCGCGCTATTCGCATATCAAAGATGAAAAGCGTCGTGTCTATGCCGCAATGGTAGATGTGATGGATAGAGGTATTGGAACGGTGGTTGAGAGTCTCAAGCGTAATGGTCTATACGAGAATACTATAATCTTCTTTGTTAGCGATAATGGTGGTCCACAAGGGCAAGGCTATACCCCTCACAATGGATCAGATAATGGAGAGTTTAGAGGCGGTAAAGGTCAATACTATGAGGGCGGTATTCATGTTCCATTTATGGCTTGTTGGCAAGGTAAGATTCAACCCGGAACACGTTTCGATTACCCCGTCAATACCCTTGATATCTCACGTACCGCTGTAGAGCTTTCGGGAGGTGATCCTTTATCATCAAACCCAATGGATGGAGTCAACCTGATACCATATGTCACAGGCGAGATTGAAGGTGCGCCACATGAGGCGATTTATTGGAGAGGTGCAAATGGTAAAAAGTGGGCAATAGTCTCTTCGGATGGTTCGAAATATGTTAAGAATAAACCATCTGATACGCCACAACTCTTTGCCCTTTCGAATGACGCTTCGGAGTCTAACGATCTTGTGGGTAAAAAACCAGAACTTGCCGAGCAGCTCAAAGCAAAATGGAATGCTTGGAATGAGGGAAATGTTGAGAGTGAGATCCTACTTTATAACCAGTACCACAAACTTCGTGAAGCTTTCTACGAAAATGCAACAATGACTAAAATGCATAATTTGGAGTAGCTTTAGAATCTGTTTAAGTTTTTCTCGCTATAATTGCTAAGAGAGATGTTGCTTTAATTTTCTCTTCTTTGTGCGAGGCGCATAGCAATAGCTATGTAACGAGTAGAAAAAGAGAAAAGTGAAGTGACAGATCCTTAACAAATTAGATGAGAGAAATTTAAACAGATTCTTAGTGTTTAAAACCACATTTGTGCCGTATGGAAGTCCAACACTCAGGGCAAACGCACGAAAAAACTGCTCATCGCGCTCGTGCCGCGCGGCACCAAGCTTAAGCTTGGATCCAAAAACTGTCGTTTTTGACTTTTGTATTGCACTGATGTGGTGGGGCTTTGCCCACCACATCAGCGAGGTGAACCTCGATTTGGGTTTAAATGCCTTTGGCATTTAAAATTATAAAGATCAAAGAGTTGTGCAAATTTATTTGCGGCAACTCTTTGATCTTTATAATTTTAGAGATGTAATCTCTAAGCCCAAAGCGCAATGGTATGCACCCGCGGGGGTGCTATCCCCGCCCGCCGGAGGCAAGAGATAATATTTTTCATGCGTTTGCCCTAAGCCAACACTATACTTGGCTTCCATACGGCACAAATGCGTTGATTGACTTTTTTGGTCTGTTTGCCCTGCTCTCTTAGCGGTGTCTTTTGTTTGTTTTTTTGCCCGGTGAGAGAGCTTGAGTTACCTGCGAGGTGATGTAGGGGTGTGAGTTGTCAATTACTATATGTCGTTTCATTAGTTGGCAGATAGCATCAACCATAGGCTTTTCGTCGGGGGTGAATAGTGATATTGCGCGTCCCGTGCGCCCGGCACGTCCTACCCTCCCTGTACGATGGATATATTGCTCAGCGTTTTGTGGTAGCCCAAAGTTGAATACGTGCGTAATTGTATCAATATCTATGCCTCGCGCAATCACATCTGTAGCTACCAATATCGAAGTTGCGCCACTACGAAATCGTTCCAAGATATGCTCTCTTGCTGCTTGTGAGCGGTCGCTGTGCATCGCTTCAGCTTCGATCTTATTTGTCGTAAGCAGCGACACAACTCTATCTGCCATTTTGCGAGAACGAGTAAAAATTATCGATTGCTGAGGTTGCTCACGCCGTAGTAGATGTAGTAGCAGGTGATCCATCATCTCAAATGAGACGTAGTAGCCAAGGTGTTCAATCGTTGCAACACTTATTGGTGCATCCTCAATACTGAGATGTTGGATATTGTCAGAGAGTAATTCCATTATTTCGGCAACCTTATCTGGTAGTGTTGCTGAGAAGCCGAGAGTTTGAGCTTGCATATCACGCAGTTGAGCAAGTTTGGTGATAGGTTCCCGGAATCCAAGATCGAGCATTTGGTCTACCTCATCAAGAATAAATACCTCAAGTTGGTTGATCTGTGTGACTCCTTGTTCTAAAAGATCGATGAGTCTGCCCGGGGTTGAAATCACTATATCTGGATAGTTGCCAAGAGCCTCTATTTGTGGTTCGTAGTTAACACCACCAACTATTACCGTATAGCTTAACGTGTTTGATGCACACAGCGGGGCAGCGCATTGACCAATCTGTTGAGCTAACTCGCGCGTTGGTGCAAGGATCAAGGCTCTTGTCTGGTGTCTAATTTGGTACTCTTTTAGGCGCATAACAAGAGGCAGGAGGTAGCTTAGAGTCTTGCCACTTCCTGTTTGAGAGCTCACAAGAAGGTTTTTTCCACTCAGAGCCTCCGGAATTACTTTTTGTTGAATAGGTAGGGGCTTGTAAATATTATCTTGTTGAAGTAGTTTGATAAGTTCTCTACTGAGCCCCAATTCTTGGAATGTCATAGGGTGTGGTTGTCTGCTTAGAACCACTTAGAGACAGCATCTATAGCACTCTCTACTTTGT
The DNA here is from genome assembly GCA_044433965.1 of Rikenellaceae bacterium. Taxonomy (GTDB): domain Bacteria; phylum Bacteroidota; class Bacteroidia; order Bacteroidales; family Rikenellaceae; genus Alistipes. The sequence goes on from JAWXTF010000013.1 coordinate 34,176, forward strand.
CGGTTGTGCTGCTTGCACTCTCAACCACCTCGCCTTTTAGTTCAAATCCAAGTTTTAATCCATTATATTGTTCAGAGAGAGAGCTTAGAAGTTGCAGCTCTTCGTTTGATGATGAGCCAAGAGCAGAGAAGAGTGATAGCAGTTTGTCTGCATTGAAAAGCAGTGATAGGGAGCTACTTGTAAGAGTCGCGTTAGCAGTGAGCTTGCCAATGTTTAGTGTGCTGGCACTGTAGTTAAATGTGATTGTGCCGCTCTCTGCATCAATGGTGTAAGTTCCAGATAGTTGCTTGCTGCCAATGTTTGATGTGAAGGTGTTGCCACTGCCAAACACAAAGGCGAAAGAGCCCGCTTTAATACCAACTTTTGTGCAATATGTTGATAGCTTAGCCTCAATCTGCGATGATACTAAGCTGCCCGCTGCGGTAGACACCACACTATCAGAGTCTAACTCAACTGCTGGTTGCACATAGTCCCATTCACCGACAATCTTATCATTTGAGAGTGTGATGCCTCCAGTGACACTCGAAACAACATCGCTCGAACTTGCTGCTGAGATGATATCACTCAACGATTGAGCATGCAGCGAGAACGAGGAAATAAATAACGCGAATGTTGCGAATAATAATTTTGATCTATTCATAATTTATTTTTTTTATTGTTATGTAATAGCAAAAGTAGTGCATTAAAGTGATATTCGCAAATTTTATGTAGTGTAAAAGAGTGCAAACACACGAAAAATAAACTGTTTATCGTGCTTGTGCTGTGCGAGCACCAAGCTTAAGCTTGGATCCAAAAACTGTCGTTTTTGACTTTTGTATTGCACTGATGTGGTGGGGGCTTTGCCCTCAGCGAGGTTCACCTCGATTTGGGTTTAAATGCCAAAGGCATTTAAAAATTATAAAGAGCAAGGAATTGTGCAAATTTATTTGCGGCAACTCTTTGCTCTTTATAATCTTAGAGATGTAATCTCTAAGCCCAAAGCGCAAGAAGGTACGCACCCGCGGGGGTGCTATCCCCGCCCGCCGGAGGCAGTAGGAAATAATATTTTTCGTGCGTTTGCACTGTAGTGTAAAACAGTGCAAAATGCGTTTGCCCAGAAGTCACTCCACTATATCTTTCAGTGTATTTGCCCCGACAGTGAGCCGCCTCGACATTGACAATATTTTATATACGATAGACGTTGATTTGCTTTAGCCTCTACTAAATCACTCATTGCCTTTTGCCAAAGTGCTTGCGCTTCTAACAGGTTCGATATTGTCTCCATCCCTGCACTATATTGTCTGCCGCTTTGACGAAGATTCTCCTCGGCTTGTTCTACAGATCGCTCCATCAATGCAACCTCGGCTTGCGATTCATTGTATGCGTTTATTGATTGCATCAATTCGAGAGTCATCTTTTGTGTTATATCGGCTTTTGTGTTCTCTGCCACTGCTACCTGGCGGCGAGCAGCAGAGACTTTGCGTCGCCCCTCCCCCCAATGAAAGAGCGGAATATTCACCATTATACCACCAGTAAACGAGGGGGGTGAATCTAATAGGGTAGCGCCGTTTAGCTTAATGCCATTGGTGTAGCTGTATGAGGCAAGAGCAGAGACTGAGGGTAGGAAATCGCTTTGAGTCAACTTGACTTCAAGCTCTTTTGCCTCTACATTTTTTGCAAGCAACTCAAACTCTGGTCGAGCCGATACATCGAGTGATTGATCGATGTATTGTTGTGAATCAAAGTTGTCGACGACATTAAGTTCTAAGGTCGACACAGGTAACCCAATGATGTAACAGAGGTTCATGCGAGCCAAGATTAAACCATTTTTTGCCTTAAGTTGGTTCAATTCAGCTTCGTTGAGTTTGACTTGAACCTTCATTAAATCATTCTTTGTGCACATCCCACTCTTTAACATGCTCTCTATTTGTCGATAGAACTCATTTACCACAGTGTGATATGCATTGGCACTATGCAATAACTCCTCTACCTTGAGGTAGGTGTAGAACGCCTGATCGGCTGCGATCACAACATCTGTTCTGGTTCTCTCGCGTTCAATCTCGGCAACATCGACACCTACTTGTGCCAATTTGGAAGCAGTTGAAACCTTTCCTCCCATATATATAGGCTGTGTTAGGTTGAGCCCTCCTCGCATAATTGAACCCATCTCAACATCGAAGAGCATGTCGGGCATAAAGGCATAGGTGCTAAATATTGGAGAGCCATCGGCTGCGCTCCCAACAATATTGGGGATCAACTCACCGGTGGTCAGATCGGGAGAGAATGTAGGTAGATATCCACCCTCTATAGACTCACTGAATGAGGCTGTTGAGTAGAGGTAAGCCGCCGACAGCGAGAGGTTGGGCAGATTGTTACTTTTGTATGCTCGCAGCATCTCTTGGCTGGCAGCAACCTTTTCGCTCGACGACTTAAGGTTGAAACTTTTTTCGAGTGCCATCTCTCGACATTGCTCCAAAGTTATTGATTGAGGCTCTGCTGCTGCTATTGATAGAGGTAAAAGCAACAGAGCCAGTGATCTATATATTTTATTCATAGTGGGTTATCTAATTTTTATTTTGAAGAAAATTGAGTATAGTATTGGGATAAAAACCAGCGTGATGACCGTACCTAACAATAAGCCACCCATAATGGTTGCTGCCAGCGATCCAAACATATCGTCGGGTAAGAGAGGTATCATACCCAATATTGTGGTAAGTGACGCCATCATCACAGGACGAAAGCGGATAGCAGAACTATCTAAGAGAGCCTCAAATGGCTCCTTGCCTTCGCTGATCTGAAGATTTATCTCATCCATCAGTACCACTCCATTTTTAATCATCATTCCAATAAGTCCCAGGACTCCACATATTGCCACAAATCCAAATGCTTTACCTGTGATGAGAACACCAAAGACAGCACCTACAAAGAGCAGTGGCACACAAATTAAGATAATTAAAGGCTTGCGATAATCCTTAAATAGCATGATTAGAATAGCAATCATCAGCACTATTGCCAATGGTAGATTGGCAAATAGATACTTCATTGAGCGGCTCTTAGCATCATATTCCCCCTGCCAGCTAAGTGAGTAACCTACGGGGAGTTCGATAGCCTCAATCTTGTCGACAATCTCTTGACGAACATCCTCGGCACCCATACCTGGTTGTGTGTTGCATTGTGCGCGCATTGCACGTTGACCATTGTGACGAATCACTACTGGATCCTCCCACTTCAATTTTACGCCTTCAATTGTTTGGCTTAGTGGGGTTGTGGCAAGTGCTTGTGAAAGAATCTCTTGTTCTGAGATTGCACCACTCATCACCCCCTGCAAATTCTCCATATTGAGAGTTGAAAGCGAAGGTATCATAGAGAATATAGGAGCCGTTTCGAGAGCCTCTATCGGATTGCCCTCTGCATCGACACACTTTACAACTATGGTCTCACTATTTGTTCCTTCGTAGATTGTCTCAATGGGTATTCCTTCGGTCGAAGCTAAGAGTGAAACACCCACATCTTGACGACTCAGACCCAATGCGCGAGCTATTGGTTGGGTATAATCAACCTCTAACATAGGTACTTTGCGCTCCCAATCAGAGGTTATAAGAGTTACATTTTTGCTCTTAGCCATTATCTCTTGAGCCTGCTCGGTAAGATCCCGTAATAGATCTGGGTCAGGACCCTTAAACATCACCTCGATTGGAAATTTGCTGTACATTAGATTGTAGCGTTTTACCCTAATGTAGGCTTCGGGGTAGGTGTCAGTGAGGTATTGCTGCATCTTTGGGATAGCTTCGACAAGCGATTTCTCGTCGGTAAACTCCACGATAATGTCACCATACGAAAGGGCTGGTGTAGCTATGCTACGCACCAAATTATAGCGGCTCGGAGTAGCTCCAACGGATGTTGTTACATGAGTAACCTCTTCTTGTGCCATCAAATACTCTGTGATCGATTCCAAGCTTGCATGAGTAGCTTTTGAGGAGTAGCTCTCGGGGAGCTTAAACTCTACATAGAGCTGATTGTAGTTAAGGTCGGGGAAGAAACTTTGAGGTAAAATAGTGTAAACCCAACCGCTTATTGCCACAAATATAAGTGCAATAATTACTGAAATAGTTCGATTGCGAAGTGTCCAGGTTAAGCACCTGCGAAGTGAAGCCTGCATCCTTTGAGTGGCTTTAGACTCCTGCTTCATGGTTGATCCAATAAGCAAGCCTTTTGCTTGGAGTGGCACCATCGTAAGAGATAGGATCCAGCTAAGAAGTAATGATACGGCAAGCACCACAAATAGATCTCGCACATAAACACCTGTAGTGTCTGGCGAAAGAAATATAGGAAAGAACGCCAAAATCGCAATAAGGGTTGCACCCAATAGTGGCATTGCAGTTCTCTGTCCAATCTCCGTTAGCGCACGACTGCGGAGCCGTCCCTGCTTCAGGTCAATCAGTATTCCATCGACAACAACAATAGCATTGTCGACCAACATTCCCATCGCCAAGATAAAGGCAGCGAGCGAAACACGTTGTAAAGTACCGCCAAAGGCATAGAGAAACATTATAGAACCAAGCACGGTGACGACCAAAGTTGTACCAAGCAAGACGCCGCTTCTTAGACCCATTGCAAACATCAAGACAACTATAACAATCGCTACCGAGCAGACTAAGTTCCAAAGGAAGCTATGTATCGCCTCTTCGACTCTTTCGGGTTGAAAAAAGACTTTGCTATACTCAACTCCTATTGGAAGTGACTCCTGCTGGAGTTTTGCCAGCAACTCCTCGACTTGAGTTCCAACTTTGGTGATATCGCTACCTTCGAGTGCCGAGATAGAGATTCCTATAGCTGGTTTGGTGTCATAGTAGAGGGCATTGCGTATAGGTTCAGCATAACCCTCTTCGATTTTAGCTATATCTTTGAGGCGCATTTGATCTCCCTGGTGACCAGCAATAATTATGTTGCCTATGTCTGCCGCCGAGCGGTAGCGATCATTCACGCTTACCCTGATGCGCTGCTCACCACTCTCGAAACTCCCCGAATAGATGGTTTGATTTTGTCCCTTAAGGGTCTGTATAATCTCTGTTGGGGAGAGCCCAAGTGTAGCCATCCGATCCTCATAAATCGATATGTTGATTACTGGTTCTGCAATACCGTATAGCTCCACTTTAGATATTCCATCAATTGTCAGCACCTCTCGTTTGATTAACTCGGCATATGTGGCAAGCTCCTTGTTGGAGTAACCATCTGAGGTTAGCGCGTAGAACATGCCGAACACATCGCCGTAGCTGTCGACAACAACGCTTGTCGATGCTCCCGAGGGTAGATTTTTTTGAACATCACCCACCCTTCGACGGAGTATATCCCAATATTGCTCCATCTCACTATCTTTAATCGTGCTTAGTAGATGCACCGAGATAATAGATAAATTTGCCGAAGAACGGCTCTCTACCTTGTCGATTCCATTCATCGAGAAGATTGCTTTTTCGAGCATGTCGGTCACCTGTAGCTCAACATCGTGTGATGAACCACCAGGAAATGTGGTGATTACCATCGCTTGAGGAACACTGATTGTAGGATCCTCCAATTTACTCATATCATAGTAGGAGAGGCAACCTCCTACTACTAATATTGCTACGAAATAGTAGACTAATTTACTATTCGAAAGCGCCCATTTTCCAATATTCATACTCCAATTTACTTAACACCTCCAATATTAGATTTCGAGATCTCCTCAAGTATCATCACCTTTTGACCCTCTTTTAGGCTATTTACGCCCGCTGCAACTACCACCTCACCTGCGGTAAGCCCACTCTCAATGCGAGCTTCTCCACTGCTTTTGATCTCTGTAACTGTAACCTTGCGACTTTCAACTCTACCATCACTTGAGACAACCCACACCGAGCACTGGTCATCGTCTTCCACGATTGCCGAGAATGGTATAAGTACGCTGCTGTCACCACTTTTCGAGTAGCGCATCTCGACCATTGCACTCATACCTGCCGAGGGGAGGATGCCATTGTTTGACTCCACGGTAAAGGTAACTTTGTATAGTTGATTAAGATTTGCTTTGGGACTGACACTTTTGAGTCGAAGGTTGAACGTCTGCCCTTTGTAGAGTTCAATCGTAGCTGTAGCGCCTTTAAAATCGGTTTGCTTGAGGTAGTTAGCTGCTGGGATGTCAATTGTGATTTCGGGCGCAGATGCCGAAATTATCGACACTACGGGGGTCCCTGCTGCCACTGCTTCGCCTCTACCAAAGTTGCTTTTAGTGACGTATCCATCTATCGGTGCACGTAGCTCGGTGTCGGCAAGTGCATTTTTGTGTGCCGAGAGCTTTGCTGTGATCGCGCGAAGGGTATTCGTAGCTTTATCGTAGTCGTTTGCCGATACGCTCTGATCGGCAAAAAGTGTCACAATTCGGTCAACCTCAGCTTTTATTCCATCATATTCAGCTTGGGTGGCTGCAAGCTGTAGCGCATAGTCTCGATTATCCAGACGAGCAACAACTTCGCCTTTGCGCACATAAGCACCATCCAAAACCGATATATCGCTAATGACTCCAGCAACTCTAAAACCTAAATTTACATCTGTTGCCGCGGCAACTCTGCCCGGAAAGTTGCTATATTCGAACTCCTCGCTTTGCGACACTGCACTCTTGCACTTCACTTTTCGTGGAGACTCTTCACTGCTTACCTCGCTACGGCATGCAGCCAAGGAGAGAGAGAAAAACACAATTAAAACCTTTAAAAATCTCATAGATATTATTTTTACTTACATTTTTGAATTTTCACTCTGCAAAGGTATGGAGTATAGTAAAATGTAAAAAGTCCTCTTTAGGGTTAAAAATGTTCAAAATGCGGTTTTAATTAATTGAATAGTGTGCTATACAATGAAAATTATATCTATATTTGCACTATGCATACACGAACTAACTATATTACAGGTCGCACCTCTGAGTTTGATGAATTTCGAGAGAGTATCCCCGTGCATCTTGAGGCGGGCGGATTCTTGCTATGCACCTCTGGTTGCGGTGATGTCGTAGTCGACTCCAAACAATATAGCGTTAAGAAGTGGGATCTGATAGTGGCATTTCCTCACTCCTATGCGCATGCTATTCATACGAGTGACGATTTCGATGGGGTGATCTTTGGAATAGATATGGATATCCTCATCAATACCGAGATCTCGAATAGAAGTTTGTATATAACCTCCATCACCACAAATCCTTGCATATCGCTACGCTCAGATGAAGCTCAAAAAATACTCGCACTCAGAGACTCTTTTCTTGTGGAGAGTGCGAATCAAGAGCACCCACATCGCAAGGAGATCGATGAAGCAATATTAAAAATTATAATCTATGAAGTGGCAGCACTCTTTCGTCACTCCAAACCCAATGAGGAGCATGAACGCTCGCGCAACGATGCTATATTCAATAATTTTGTGTTGCAGCTCTACAGCGGAGAGTCGCAAGCTCGCGACTTGGAACACTATGCGCAACGCCAGTCGATAACCCCAAGCCACCTTTCGAGGGTAATTAAAAGAGTTTCGGGGCGCCCCGCCTCGATATGGATTAGCAACTATACAATAGTATGTATAAAACGGTTGCTTCAAAATAAAGAGCTCCCAATTGCAACAATTGCCGAGGAGCTTAATTTCCCCAATGCCTCTTTTCTTGCGCAATATTTCAAAAAGTATACATCGCAAACACCTAAGCAATATCGCATGGAATTTTTTAGTGGTGCAATCGCTCAATAAAGCTACCAGGGCAAACGCATGAAAAAACTGCTTATTGCGCTCATGCCGCGCGGCACCAAGCTAAGCTTGGATCCAAAAACTTCGTTTTTGACTTTTGTGTTGCGCTGATGTGGTGGTGGGGCTTTGCCCCTCAGCGAGATATCTATTATGATGAGCTTTTGAAAATGAATTTTCAACGCACCTCATAATAGATGTCTCTGTGTCAACCTACGGTTGCCACCACCACATCAGCGAGGTGAACCTCGATTTGGGTTTAAATGCCTTTGGCATTTAAAAATTATAAAGAGCAAGGAGTTATGCAATTTATTTGCGGCAACTCTTTGATCTTTATAATCTTAGAGATGTAATCTCTAAGCCCAAAGCGCAATGATACGCACCCGCGAGGGCAGTAAGAAGCGCACAGAAAGCAAGCAATGGTATGCATCCGCGGGGGTGCTATCCCCGCCCGCCGGAGGCAGTAAGAGATAATATTTTTCGTGCGTTTGCCCTGCTTCACAAAGATTCATTAACGTTTTATATTGCGTTGAAGTCGTTGAAGCCCACCACGTTTTAAAGGGGTGGATTTTAATAAATCGTCGAACTCATTTTGAGTCATAGCCTGCCACTCGCAATCGCTTTTTGGTCTAAAGAGAGGAGTAAATGCAGAGTTTGTCGCAAGGGGAGTAGTTTGGTTGTGCGGGCAACATCGTTGACACTCATCACATCCAAAGAGCCAGCCAAATAACTCCTTGTCGTTTGGATTGTCACACTCCACAGTTAGTGCAGATATACAACGACGGCTATCGATCATCTTGTTGTCGAGAATTGCACCTGCTGGGCAATTGTCAACGCAAAGGCTACAACTACCGCACTCCATGCGGGTGAATGGAGAGTCGTAGTGATCCACTTTTGAAGTTAAGAGTAGAACCCCCAACAAAACAAAAGTTCCAAATTGAGGTGTGACAAGTAGAGACTGACGCCCAATCCAGCCCAATCCAGCCTCAACTGCCAACTGTTTTTCGAGCAGCGGAGCTGTGTCGACACAACAACGACCTCGGAGCGAGGGGTCCACTACTTGCAATCTACGAAGGAGCTCTTTGAGCTGTTTTCGTATCGTTTTATGATAGTCCCGAGCAAAGGCATAAGAGGCAATCTGAGGGTAATTAGCATCTACTTGGAGAGTGCTGTAACAATTCTTGTAGTTTACAGCACAGACCACAATGCTCTCAGTATTCTCCAATAAGTTAGCGGGGTTGAAGCGAATATCTAAATATTGCTTCATATAGCTTAACGAGTCGGCATTTCCTTCGGCAATCCATCTCTCCAACATTGTTCTGTTGAGGTCGAACTCACAAGGCGTAGTCACTCCACAGAGGTCAAATCCAACCTCTGTGGCAAATTGTTTGATATAGTTATGGTTAATCATTACGATAAATTTGTTCAAAATTAGTTAAATTATAATTAAATTCGTATATTTGCCATACTTTTCATATTATTATTTTATTAAGTAATGTGAAGTTAAACTAAAATAGATAGATATGGTTATTAACACTTTGAGAGATCTTGCAAAAAGCAGCATCGAGAAATACTCCGAAAGAGTAGCTTTCGAAATGCTTAATGGTGAACAAATTACCTATAAGGAGTTCGGTGAGCGAGTTGCAGTAGTCCAAGATCTTCTTCAAAATGCTGGGCTTAGCTCAGGCGATAAAGTCGCTCTTTTGAGTAGTAATATGCCCAACTGGAGTGTATGTTACTTTGCCACAGTTTCACTGGGTATGGTAATTGTGCCCATCCTACCCGACTTCTCGGGGCACGAGCTCGAAATGATTATCAACCACTCTGAGTCTAAGGCTCTTTTGGTCTCTGATAAACTTTTCACAAAGCTTCCCAAAACAGCTTTAGCCAACTTGAATGTTGTAATTAGAACAAAGAATCTAAGTGTAATCTCGCAAAAAGTAAAGACATTAGGTGTGGTGAGAGAGCCTAAATCTGAAGATTTAGCTGCTATTATCTACACTTCGGGAACAACCTCAAAGCCTAAAGGTGTTATGTTATCTCACTACAATCTCGTTAAACAGGTTGGAGTCTGTAACTCTCTTTTCGAGATGAATGAGGAGGATGTATGCCTTTCAGTTCTACCGCTTTCGCACACTTACGAATGTTCGTTAGGTATGATCCTACCATTCTCGTTGGGTGCGCGTGTAACTTATCTCGACCGCCCGCCAACGGCAACTGTATTGATGCCAGCGCTCAAGAGAGTACGCCCAACGATAATGCTTATAGTGCCACTTCTTATCGAGAAGATATTCCGCTCGCAGGTTGAGGCTAAATTCAATTCAACATCATTTTTACGCACTATATGCAAAGTGAAGTTTATGCGCAATTACCTCTACAAAGTAGCTGGAAATCGTTTGATGAAAGTCTTTGGTGGTAGAATCCGCTTCCTTGGAATTGGTGGAGCTAAGCTTGATATCCGAACTGAAGAGTTCTTGGCTGTAGCCAAGTTCCCATATGCAATAGGCTATGGACTTACGGAGACCGCACCTGTGTTGGCTGGAGCAATTCCAGGCAATACCAGATTAGGCTCTACGGGACCCATGGCAAAGGGATTGAAGGTGCGACTCGATAATATAAACCCCGAAACTCAGCAGGGTGAAGTAGTGGTTTTAACGCCATGTGCAATGGTGGGCTACTACAAAAATGAAGAGGCTACACGCGAGGTATTTACCGAAGATGGATGGTTCCGCACGGGTGACTTGGGTACGGTAGACTCTGATGGATTCCTATTTATTAAGGGTCGTCTAAAAAATATGATACTGGGTCCAAGTGGCGAGAACATCTACCCCGAAGAGATTGAGAGTGTATTAAATTCGCATGTATACATATCAGACTCAGTTGTAACTGAGCAAGAGGGACGTTTGGTAGCACTTGTCCACTTCAACTCAGAGCAACTTGAAGCTCAATTCAAGGAGTGGCGCGAGGAGCTACGAGAAGAGTGGGAGAGTAGAATGAGTGAGTGGGAGGCTCGCAAAGAGTCTATGATGAAAGATATACGTGAGTATGTTAACTCAAAGGTAAACCGCTTCTCTCGTATATCGGAAGTAGTTGAACAGAAAGAGGAGTTTGTAAAGACACCAACACACAAAATTAAACGATTCCTCTACAACAACAAGAGTGCAGTTAGTGAAAATTCAACTTCAAAGAAGTAGAGTTTCAAGTAGGGTAAAACAGTTATCTGTATCTTCACTATAAAAGAGGCTAAGGGTAAACGCACTAAAAATATTATCTCTTACTGCCCCGGCGGGCGGGAACAAGCACCCCTGCGGGTGCGTATCATTGCGCTTTGGGCTTAGAGATTGCATCTCTAAGATTATAAAGACCAAGGAGTTGTCGCAAATAAATTTGCACAACTCCTTGGTCTTTTTTCTATGCGAAAAATTGCTTAGAGAGGAGTTTTGGATAAGATCTCTTATCCAAAACTCTCGTTAGTATCTGTTTGCCTAATGCTACTCCACAGGTTCGAAGAGAAGAATGAAGCCAAGTGTACTATCTTCATTCCAGAGCCAAACGGTTTGGTTCGAGGCATCAACATTGACCACCTCCATCTCGATTGAAGCCGACTCCTCTAAGTCGGAGATACCAACCGAGATATACTCCACCTGGAGAGTCGAATTGAGTGTGAGATCACCTTCAATTTGCAGGGTGTAACTTTGAGTATACTCCATATCAGAGACCATATATATTGAACGATCTTCGCTATATGTAATCTGATCGCTCTCAATATCTATAGTTTGGTAGGCTCCATCACCAAAGTATATCGATGGTTGATCTTCGCCCTTGATAAAATTTTCGCACTCTACAGAGGTTGTGATCTTATCCATCTCCTTATCATCCTTCTTACACGAGGTTGTCATAAGTGCGCATGTCATAAGTGCGCCTAAAAAAACTCTTTTCATATCTATTATTTCTTATTGTTCAACATTAATATAACGTGTAGTTACAAACACCTGTGAGCCACGAGTGACACGGCATTGAATCTTGTGATTGCCAGCCTCAAGAAGAACAGTGTTGCGAGTTAGCTTCTCGGAGTTCACATACCACTCAACATCGTCGGTGGATTGAGTGTTGAGAGTTTTAAGGTTGAGTATCTCTCCAGCTTTGTAACCATTGTATGCCTTGAGCTGAACCAATGGAATAAGAGTCTTTTGGTCGAGAGTCGTAAACGACGACGAGAAGAGCTCTGTGTAGCTAAGGAATCCATCTTTACCCTCTACCTTAATGGTGTAGGTTGTTGCAGGCTCAAGATCAGAGAACTCATACTGACAGTCGCTAAGCAAAACAAATTCAGATCTGCCACCCTCGACACTATATGTCAATCGGAACTCATCGTATGTTGTTGGATTCCAACTTATCACAGCATCATGTTGACCAACAGTCGTGTTAAGACCTTTGAGTTGCTCAGAATCTTGAACATAGAATCCAATCACCCAACTTCCCATTGTGTAACCACTTGCAAGGGTTGTCAAGTCGGTCAACTCACCGCGATATACAACACAATCGCTCTTACCTGTAATAGTAGGTTCTGCCTCCGAAAGGATCGCAGGAGCTAACTCCTCGTCGTAGTCTGAGACCTCGTATCCAATGCAGTACTCTACACCCTCTTCAATGGTGATGTAGCTCTCTATTGGAATATCGTGGATCGCCATTTCGAGTGCTCCATCTTCAATCTCAATAAGATCTGAGCGGTAGATATATTCATCAGCAGCTGGAGTAAAGACCACAAAACGAATATTTGCTGCACCCGCAACCAACGCCTTAAGTCGAGTGATATTTTTACCTATTTGACCCTCAAGATCCTCCGATGTCCAGAGTGTGTATGGAACAAAGTTGTAACTCAAGTCACCAATTGAACTGCTGATCTGTGGTGTGGTATAGCACATAAAATCAGATAGGGTCTCAATATATTGATACATCATAATTTGGTTGTTGTTCAAACCATACTCAATAGTAACAATACCTTGATAATCCATCAAACCACTACATTTTGCCTCAACCTCATATGTGCCAGGATCCAAATCAATATAGAACTGACCCGAAGAGTTGCTGTTGGTTGTGAGACCGCTCTCCGATGTGCGAGTATATGAGATCTGCTGCATAGCACCCTCTGTTGAAGAGATGTAGCTTATTGGGTAGAATGTAAGAGCAGCACCACTAACAAGATTTCCGTCGCTATCGATTACCGTACCCTCAGTACCTTGGTTTAACATTACAGAGACTGAGTAATCACCCTTAACACTTGGGTAGGTAACACTTGTTGCTGTAAATGTAACTCTACCCTCTCCAATAAGTTTTGCGACTCCATTATTGTCGATTGTTGCGATCTGCTCGTCGGAACTTGACCACTCGACATCGCTATAGGTAGCTGTTGTAGGTAGCACAGCAGCCAAAAGTGAATATTCGATACCAACACAAGGGGTAATAGAGGTATCGGCTGCCGATACTGTGATAGAGCTTACTGGGTCAATTTCGCGGAATTTAGTAAACATTGAGATCTGCCAATCGAAATCTTCGCTAAATCCTAAATCTTTGTATGTTACAAACTTAGAGGTTGCATCATCCCAAATAAGGTTACTATTACCATTGTTTGCGCTACTGCTTGCCGTTTGTGCTCCAATCTCACCCATCATCTTCACCGTAGCGTAGTAGTCTGTTTCAGGACGAATTACAATTGGATCTTGGTTGACAAACTCAAATATAACCTGACCCGATGCAAATACTGTAGACTCATCACCGTAACCAGTTCCTCCTTGGAAAATTAGTTGTCCGTTTTCGTCAAGTGTGAAGATAATGATCTCCATATAAGAGTCCAACAAGTTGTATACACAAGCATCGACATGTGATATTTCGTATCCAACCTTATCGGCAAGGTCCGAAGCAGGAATACGAATTGCATACATTGTTGCAGCTGTAGCATCACCAACAGATGTCAACTCTGGAGTACCATCATAGTATGAGAATCTATCAGCACCATATACACTATTGGTAAATAGTTCGAAGTTACCAAGATCATTGATTGTCGTCTCAGCATCGTTTGCATCATAAGCAACCATCGTGTTATAGGTTGTTGAACTACTTGAGAGCCATGGGTCGTTGTAAGCATCTTGCTCAACTGTGATTCTGTATTGGCTACCTGCGGTCAAACCACTGATTTGGTACTCTCCATTGCTATCGGTGGTAACAGAGAGAAGCTCCTCTTGCTCGTCAATTCGACTTACATTAAATTTGTTAACATCGATCTTTGAAACATCGCTCTTAACACTTGAGTAGAGTGCAGCCAATGCAGAAGTTTCTGCTTTTGGAGCCAATGAAGCTGCTATTTGGTAGAAGTTTAGAGTGATATCTGCAATACCCTCTTCGGTATTAAACTTCACAGCGCGACCCTTTGCACGGGCCTCTTTGGTCGAAACATTAATTGTGTAGACCATATATACCTCTGAATCAAGAACCGATGTTCCGGTAATAGTTGCGGTGCCATCCGAGAGAGCAAGTAGAGTACCATCACCACTAACCGTTACAACACTATCGTCGGATGAACTCCAATCGCAAGCGGGGTTACCATTTGCTGGAACTGCTGCCCAAACAAGTTCAAGCTTCTCATTAACACTTAGGGAGATACCATCTGCATAAGCAGGGTTTGTACTAAAACTTGTTGGCGTTGAATAGCTACTCTCGGCTGAAAGACCCAAAGAGACAAGAATATTTCCATCTATACCACTATAGTCATAGATAGTTGTAGGGCTTGCCCCCGAGATATCGATAAGACTCGAAAGTGAATATAGATCGCGATCAGTAGAGTTATCCAAGCCAATAGCTGGATTGGCATCAGTACCTGAAATTACCATGATCTTGACATGATAGTCTGTTCCTGGTTCGATCATAATGTCGCCACCTGTGCTACTCAAACCGCTAAAATCTGCGGTGCACCAACCCAAGTCGGCATCTGTAATCTCGATTGAGCCGGGGCTCCAACCTCCGCTATAGTTGCCATCGACCATAGGTTGAATAATTATTTGACCCTCAAAGGCTGCCGCTGCATAGAAACGTACCTCTTTGATTGAACAGCCAATATGTGGTTTTAGCATCTCCTCGGTCATTATTGCCATAGGACGGATCTGGTCAGCGGAACCAACAGCGTGATCAAATTCACCATTGTGGTACTTCACCTCGCGCATCTCTCCTTGTGCCTCAGAGTAGAGAGTTACATTGATAATTGTACCTTGAATAAGATCAAATGTTTTGGTATATGTGGCGTATCCTTCGGCTGTAACAGTCAATGTATATGTTCCGTTAGGGATCTCAGCATCGAAGAAGTCGATACTTCCGTTCTCGTCAGAGACGCCAGCAAACGAAGGCGAACCTCCCTCTGCCGTAAGGTCGAGAGTGGCGTTAGCGATAAAGCTACCATATGAGTTTTTGACTGTTCCCGAGAGTGGGATGATCTTAGCCTCAGAGACATTGAAAGTGATGTTTTGACCCTCTTTGGCAATATCTGTTAGCTGAAGTGGCATCACCTCACCTGACCAGCTTTGTGCACGCGGCTGTGAGTTAGGTGACCACTCATCATTATTGTTGGCTACAGTCCACGTATCAACATAGGGGTAAGCAACCTTATCCCAACCTGTATAGTAGTCGAGCGAAACATTACCAGCAACAATAAATCTAAAACACTCATGGCTGCTATCTCCATTTGGATAGTTATTGTTCCAATATGATACGTATGGTTCTGACTGATCGACATGAGTAATCATCAAACCTTCACCTGGGATATAGTAGTCCCAGACGCTGCTTGATCTATTCCTATTTTCGAATAAGAAAAATTCACCTTCGGTATCGGTCGACATCTTGTAGACCTGATCTGAGTTGATCGGCTCCATGGTGATTGAACCAAACTCGTCAATCTCCTCGGGCTCCACCCAACCAATCATCATACGCTCCAAAGCATTGAGGAGTGGTGGCGAGTTACCGTCATTGTTGTAACCTCCCAACGTCATCAAATCATAGTAACCCAAACCGTAGCAGGTGCCATTTGCACTTCCTGTAGTGTCGTAGTGGTCAGCAAGACCAAAGACGTGGCTAAATTCGTGGCAGAAGGTACCAATACCACAGATGATTGCATCGTCTGCATCGCTACCGCGAAGCTCTGAGGTACAAGCATATACATCGAGGATCTTACCATCATAAGTTGATTTATTGAGAACATTCCACTTGTGAGGCCACACGCAGTCGGTGCTACCGCCCTCAGCCTCACTACGACCTGCATAGTAGACAAAGATATTGTCAATATAACCATCATTATTGAAGTCATATTGTGAGAAGTCTACTCCATCTTGATCGGCAAGCTTCACAGCCTCCTCAATCATCTCTTGAGGACGGAGGTCACCACCAGATGTTGAGTTTCCTCCATAGTAGCGCTGAGGCTGGCTCAACTCGTAGGGTCCATACACATCAAATTGACCATTGAATTGACCTCCTGAATTTTCGTAGAAGTAGTCACGTGCGCTACCTACGGCACCCTCCACTGAGTAACCCTCTTGATTGAGTTGGTTGTTGAATGCTTGGTTGGGATCATCTACTGTAAATTTCACATCGTAGTATTCGACCAATATTACGATTGATCTCACATCCCCCGAATTAGGGAAACTACTTGTATTGAGACTTGTCTTTGCTGCTGCAACTTTCGCTCGTTGAGCTGTTGCTGCTGTTGCTGCAATCTGCGACATATCAACCTTTTGAATGCTTGATGTGGGATTAATCTTCTTCCCATCAACCATCACACGTTGATTGCTAATGGTGTATTCGCCAGTAGCCTTGTAATTTGCATAATAGTAAAAACCCTCCTTCTCTACTACGGGATAACCCTCTTCGGTTGTTCTCCAATTGAAGTGCTCATCTCCAAAGATTCGAACCGTAAGAGTTGACCCATCTTGCTGTTGTGCCTTAATCAGCTTCGGCGATGCCGGCATTGCATAGCTCTTGACAGCAAAAGCGAAGAGCATTGCAACAAGCAGCAGAACAGATGCGATTTTTGTAAAAAAATTTGTTAACATAAATGTATTTATTAATTAATTGGTATTTCTTGAGTGCTTAGTGCAAGACAAAACTGTTAGTATTTATAAAATACTAACTAACAAACGATTTATTGGTGTTATCTTAACTTCTATCACTGCGGGTAAAGATAGAAAAAAAAAGTATATCTACCTATTATTTTCTATAAAATTAAAGATGTATAGAGCTAAAAGATTCTTGTACATATGTGCAAGAATCAGTGATAGGGTTATTTTCAAATGTATATCTCAACATCTAATTACCATCAGATGCTATTTATATCGAATTGTGCAAAGGGAAGGTCAAGATCCATAAAATCCACACTATGCTGTACACGAGCATTTTCGGGTGGCACGACCATATAATTGCCATATTTATCGGATAGATATTTATCGGCAAACTCGACGCCGTAGAGCTCAACTCCCTCAAACAGATATTTTTTTTGTTTGCCGAGCGTTGCTTTTTCGACATAATCACAACTTCCATAAAAAGAGTCTGCACAATAGAGAGTCTCCTTTTTGTTATATCTCTGCATAAGTCGATCAAGAGATAGCAACACCTTTTTTCTGTCTATAACTTTTTGGAGAAGTTTATAGAATGCGGCTTTGTATCTCTTCTTATCCTTTTTGGGTGAGCGAGATGCATAGTAGAGCATACGGTGATGTATACTAAGTCGCATGAAGTGGAAGGAGCGGCTCAATCTATTATTTGGTATGTTATCAAGTGGAAAAATATCGACATGTAACCCCTCTACATAGTTCAAATGTTTGCGAATAATCATTGTTGTACCGACATCCTGAACCCGGGCAAAGTAGTGGGGATAACCTTCTGTTGTATGTAGATTCGCAAGATTAAGAGGCGCAGGCAGCCACTTATCGGCATGCTTCAACAATCGTTGATAATCGGCACGGGGCATTGCAATATCAGCATCGTCGTCCCAAGGGATGAACCCTTCGTGACGAACAGCTCCTAATTGAGTACCTGCCCATAAATAATATTTAAGATTGTGTTCGCGACATACCTTATCAAAAGAACTTAGTATCGTTAAGAGCCTTTTTTGTATGCATTGAGTATCGTATAAGTGTCTATTACGTTGCTTCATTATCTGTTTTATATCTTTTGCTCCGCAAAGATATGCATTTAAAATTTGATAATAAAATATTAATATTCTATTTTTGGCAAACGCACCAAAAAAGCTGCTTATCGCACTCCTGCCGCTTAAGCTTGGATCCAAAAACTGTCGTTTTTGACCTTTGTATTGCGCTGATGCTTTGCCCACCACATCAGCGAGGTGAACCTCGATTTGGCATTTTAAGCCCAAAGCGCAATGGTATGCACCCGCGGGGGTGCTTGTTCCAGCCCGCCGGAGGCAGAAAGAGATTATAAAGAGATTATTGATATGTTGTTAAAAATCTGGCAATAATTGTTGTACACCACCTATATATCAAAGGTATTACTTCTTTTGTTGAATAGATCTATAATCTCTGCAATTTTGATCGACTCATTGGGGCGCAATCTATAGTTAGTCTTAGTCTCCGCGTTTATCATCGTAATAAATTCATGGAGCTCGTAACGAAGTCCATCACCACTGAAGTTATCGAAGTAGCGCTGGGTCTGCACCTGGTGCTCAGAACGCACTTCGAAGTAGGATGTTTTCCACCACGGAGCGGGCACATATATATAGCCTTTGGTTCCTGTTATAACCAGATCTCCCTCGGTTTTAGCACATAAACCAACCTTAAATGAGGCAGTCGCTTTGGGGTACTGCATTACACATTTAGTAAACTCATCGATACCATTACGCACTCGGGTATAGAATCTTATATCTTGAGTATTGAGTCCAAGTAGTTTCACAATTGCCAGCGCTGGATAGGATGCCAATTCATTGATGCTACCTCCATCACATTTGGGATCAAGTTCGCGTATTGTACCACTTCGAAGAGTGGTAAACGAAGCCTCCACATCGAGAATCTTGCCTATCGCTCCACTCTTTGCCACGTTACACAAGTGACTAAATCCTGGGCTATATGCGGTTTTAATCGCCTCCAATAACACCAAACCACGCTCTGAAGCCAATGCATATAACTCTTCAGCCTCGGCTTGACTCAACGAGATAGGTTTCTCACAGAGAACATGTTTGTCGCGAAGTAGAGACTCCTTAACATATTGATAATGTGTGCCATGTGGTGAAGCTATATAGACGACATCGGTCTTACTGAAAAACTCTTCAAGGTTATCTGTTGCAAACTCTAAACTATGCGTATTACTAAAACGTTCGGCAGACTCAACTCGTGGGTTGTAGACTCCCACAATCTCTACTCGGCTGACATACTTTGACTCCGTGATAAATCGTCCTGCAATACGACCGCTTCCAATGACACCCATCCTAAGAGTCACGCTATTTTCGGTTCTTATCTGCGTACTCGATATGCCCTTGGTGCGTTCGAGATAAATTACCTCGCAATATTCGTTGAGATAATCAAACTTACCAACCCAGTCTGAACCTATGACAAATCTGTCGACATCATACTTGAGAATATCCTCAATCTTTTGCCCCTCAAGCTCCTCAATTATAATCTCATCGGCAAGTCCTGTACTACGTACATCTTCGATACGCTCTACCAAAGAGCGTTGCACATTGAGCTTGCCTCGGTTTTTGTCGTAGTGGTCGGTGGTGACCCCCACAATGAGGTAATCTCCAAGTGCCTTAGCGCGTTTGAGAATATTGATGTGACCTTGATGCAAAAGATCAAATGTGCCATATGTAATTACCTTTCTCATATCTATCTCTTAAAACTTTAATTTCAAATTATGTTGCACTTAACCTACAACTCTACCAAATTTTTTTATGCTGGTGTAACGCCGCCACAAATTCACCTTGCGGTAGCGTGGAACACCATTCCGTGCAATATAGTCTGCTGCTGCCTCGATCATTCGTCGGCTCGAAAGACCATCTACGTATGGATCAAGCAAAGCTTGCGCCTCTTGATATCGCTCTTCGAGATGCTCTGCCGAGTTCGATATCTTTTCAAATGTTGGTATTAGCTCATCTACCATGGAAATATTGTGCCAATATATTGTTTGAGCGATGGAGTTTAGTGTGATTACAGGCTTTTGCAACAATATAAATTCATAAACTACCGACGAAGTATCACTAATCATTATATCACTAATAAGCTCATAGCGCAATAGTCCATCACCTTGAGCGACAAAGATCACTCTATCGGAATGACTCGCAGCCAATGCCTTATACTCCTCAACAAGCTCCTCTGCGGTGAGAGGGTGTAGTTTGATAACCAATAACAGATCATCATGCTTGTGGATCAACTCCACTAACTTCTCCTTAATCGAGGTTAGAGAGGTTAACTTGGGTGAAAATGTTGGAGCGTAGAGCACTATTTGACGTTTCTCATAACGCTCAAGCAACTCTAACTTAAAGGTATCAAAGGTGGTGCGATGCTCCACAAAAAGATCTTGTTTGCTCCACCCTGTCTCTTTAACTTCAAAGTTACCATGCTTAGCAGCTAATGCATTGAAGCCTGCTGTATAGAGAGGTCCTTGTGTGAGATATAGGTCAAAATATTTGCGCATCACGTAGTGTCCCTTCTTCTCGGCTGCATAACCGTGGAAGATTTGAATCTTAACACCAGGCAAGTAATAGGGCACTATATTGCCTGGCACAAATATAGCTTCTGGCGAAAAGTCATAAACCTCTTGTATACTATATGTCCAGTTTACCTCCTGTGGAATCTCTTCGAGAGGGATGTTGGGCTTATGCATATACCACAATATAGTATTGCCTCCTTGTCTCTGAGCCTCTTTGTCGAGAGGTGCCAAGATGCTTAGTGAGTATAAATTCTCGCAGAATAAAACTATTCTCATTACAATTTTGCGGTTAAGTCAGATATTATTAAATACAAATATACAACAATATTTACATTTACAAACAGCTAAAAATACAAATATGTAAAAAAAAGGTATAGTTTACCTATAAAACTAAAATATATTAGGGCATATGAGTGAAAAGATATGGCTGCAACCTCCCTACGCACCCGCGAAGGTGCTTCTTTCCGCCCGCTGGAGGCATAAGAGATAATATTTTTTATGCGTTTGCCCTGCCTCGACCACCTCTTGGTCCTTCGTTCTCGCTCTCATTGCTTCGTTCGGGGAGACCTTGTGCTTCTGGGTCAAATGAGTGTTTCTTGCAGAGCGATTTATAATATTTGCTCCATCCCTTAAACTCTTTTTCATTCAATATTGACTCCATCTCTTCATTGAGAATCGTGTGTGCCTGTATCATAATCGGTCTAACTTTTCGGCTACTCTCACCAACAGACATCATTAATTCGCGCATAGCATTCATATTTCCTTGTGCAGCCTCAATGTTATCTTTGGCAAATTCCAAGTTATCTACATCTTCGCGGTGCGACTCTACGACATCTTGATGTACTGAATTAAAGCGATCAATTACAGCGTTGACATCGCTAACCTTTGTTTTGTCTCCCTTAATCTTAATCTTTTTGAGAGCCTCGGTAGCATCAATAAAAAAATAGCCGGTGGAGCCTATAAAATCGATATCAATGCTACGCTGTTGTTGAGGCATGCCTTGACCTCCTCCAGGTCCACCCATACCGCCGCCACGTTGACCGCCGCCCATGCCGCCACCCATACCGCCGCCCATACCTTGAGCAAAGCCACTGAGGGTAGATAATACCATACAAACCACTGTGAAAATTGTAATTCTTCTCTTCATATTTTATTTATGTTTAAGGGGAGTTCTATTTTCTCCCTGATTTTAATTTTTAGTTAATAGTTGAAAAGTATTTTAGGGAGAAATTAGAACTCCCCTTAAGGTTATTATAGAGTAAAACGCGCTCATTACTATTTTATTGCATAGTAGACGTTGAAATAAGATATCACCATATTATTGATATAAATTTCAATAATATGGTGATATCTTTATGTGTAGTAGCCTATTTATTTGCAACCTTAGCCCAAGAATCTTTGAGGGTTACGGTGCGGTTAAAAATCAATTTCTCGGGTGTTGAATCTGTGTCTGGACAGAAGTACCCAACGCGTTCAAATTGGTAGGTTGTACCGATTGGTGCATCCGCCAATGTTGGTTCGAGATAACCGGTTATCTTTACCATTGATTCAGGGTTAAGATTGTCTTCCCATGTCTCACCCTCCGCACAATCATCAGGATTCTCTTTGGTGAAGAGAGGGTTGAAGAGACGTACCTCAGCCTCAATGGCATGAGCAGCCGATACCCAGTGGATTACGCCCTTTACCTTGCGACCATCGCTCGATGATCCATTGCCAGACTCAGGATCAATAGTGCAAAGGAGTTCAATGACTTCGCCGTTTTCGTCACGTACAACATCTTCGCACTTAAGCAAGTAGGCATAACGCAGACGAACCTCGCCTCCAATTCTAAGGCGGAAGAACTTCTTTGGAGGATTCTCCATAAAGTCGTCGCGTTCGATGTAAAGAGTAGATGAGAACGGTACCTCACGACGACCCGCTTCAGGGTCTTCGGGGTTGTTGATAGCAGAGAAAATTTGTGTGCGAGCTTCATCGAAGTTGGTCACAGTAACCTTTAGAGGATTCAATACTGCCATACGGCGCTCAGCAATCTTGTTGAGATCCTCGCGAACACAATACTCTAATTTACCTATATCAATAGTGTTGTCACGCTTAGCAACTCCTACCATCTCGGCAAAAGCACGGACTGATGCTGGAGTGTAACCCTTGCGACGTAGACCACAAATTGTTGGCATTCGGGGGTCATCCCAACCCATTACAGCACCCTCTTCAACGAGTTTGAGTAGGCGACGCTTCGACATCATGGTGTATGTCAAGTTGAGACGTGCAAATTCGTATTGATGTGAGGGGTATATATCTAAGGCACCTATAAACCAGTCGTATAGTGGACGGTGAACATCAAACTCTAAGGTGCATATAGAGTGTGTGATCTGCTCCAATGAGTCACTTTGACCATGCGCATAATCATACATCGGGTAGATGCACCATTTGTTGCCCGTGCGGTGGTGCTCGGTGTGGAGAATACGATACATGATTGGGTCACGCATCAACATATTGTGGTGAGCCATATCAACCTTAGCACGCAAAACCTTTGCTCCATCAGGATACTTGCCAGCTTTCATATCGGCAAATAACTTAAGGTTCTCCTCGACGCTACGCTCACGGAAAGGTGAGTTTGTGCCAGGAACCGACACTGTGCCACGGTTCTCGCGAATCTGCTCTTGGGTTTGGTCATCAACGTATGCTGCTCCACGCTTGATAAGTTCCACCGCCCAATCGTAAAGTTGGTCGAAGTAGTCAGAAGCATAACGCTCGATAGCCCAGTTGAAACCTAACCACTCGATATCACGTTTGATAGCATCTACATACTCAACGTCCTCTTTAGTAGGGTTGGTATCATCGAAGCGAAGATTACACAATCCATTATACTTTTTAGCCAATCCAAAATTAATGCAGATACTCTTGGCGTGACCGATGTGAAGATATCCATTTGGTTCAGGTGGAAAACGAGTTTGAACGCGTTTCTCTCCATTTGCAATCGACTCCTCGATAATCTCCTCAAGGAAATTTAATGACCTCTCCTTAAGAGGCTCAGTAGTTTGGTTTGACATAAATATTTATGTTGTAGTTTTACAAAAAATTTATAATTTGCAAATATATAAAAAATATATTACGATATTAACTTTATCAATAGTTTATTTACGGCAAATGCGCGAAAAACAATATTTTTTTGTAACTTTGTTTTTCGAAATCGAATATTGTAATCAATATATACCACTATAATGAATAGAAAATTAGAAGCTCTCGAAAGATTGCTTGGAGTGATGGATAGGCTCCGCAGGGAGTGTCCATGGGATCGTGAACAGACTTTTGAATCGTTGCGCGTAAACACAATTGAGGAGACCTTCGAACTCGTAGATGCGATTTCGTCGGGCGATATGGCAAATATCAAAGAGGAGTTGGGTGATATACTTCTTCATGTAGTATTTTATTCGAAGTTAGGCGAGGAGCAATCAGCATTTGACTTTGGAGATGTTGCCAACGATCTTTGTGACAAACTCATCTATCGCCATCCACATGTCTATAGTGACATTCATGCTGCAACTCCCGAAGAGGTCAGCCGCAATTGGGAGGCACTCAAGTTGCGTAAGAAAAACCGCAAGAAGGGTACATTGGGAGGTGTTCCACGTTCGCTGCCTGCAATGGTAAAAGCCTATAGGGTAGGCGAGAAAGCAGCTTCGAGAGGTTTTGATTGGGAGCTTCGAGAGGATGTGTGGGCTAAAGTGCAGGAGGAGATCGCAGAGGTGCAGGAGGAGATTAATAGCCTTGATTACGACAAGTTGGAGGGCGAGTTTGGAGATCTTTTCTTTGCTCTAATCAACGCATGTCGACTCTATGGCGTGGATCCCGAAGCGGCGCTCGAACGAACAAATCGCAAATTTATATCTCGCTTCAATTCAATGGAAGAGCAAGCAGAGGCGGCAGGTGTAGATCTTTCATCGCTTACTCTGGAGCAGATGGAGCAGATGTGGCAGAATGCTAAGCAAGGGGAGTAAAATCGGCGATGCCATAGCGGTGCATAGCAGCGAAATGTAGCTAAAAATTAAAGATATTATAACGATATATGGCACTTATTAAAGAGTTAAGAGGTATCACACCTCAAATAGCCGAAGATGTTTTTTTGGCAGAGACAGCAGTAGTTATAGGCGATGTGAAGATTGCAAAGAACTGCTCAATATGGTATAATGCAGTATTGCGTGGAGATGTCAATTCAATCACCATTGGCGAGGGTTCTAATATCCAGGATGGAGTTGTTATTCATACGCTCTACACCGGTTCGCGTACACCTTCGCAAACGCATATCGGGCGCAACGTGTCGGTTGGTCACAACGCCATAATTCATGGAGGTATAATCGAAGATGATTGCTTGATTGGTATGGGTTCTACCATTCTCGATAATGCAGTTGTGGGAAGCGGATCTATTGTTGCGGCGGGAGCTTTAGTCTTGGCGGGAGCTAAGTTGGAGCCTAATTCGCTCTATGCAGGTGTTCCAGCCAAGCGTATCCGCGAGGTGGCACCCGAGCAGCGAGAGGAGGTAATTAAAAGAACTGCTCGCGATTATAACCTATATGCCAGTTGGTATAAATAGATTTAGAGGCGACGGTTACACCTCGTTTTGATAAAGTTAAGTTTGAGCAGCATGAAAGGATCTTCAAAAATTATAATCGATATATTGATCGCCGTAGCAATTAGTTTGGTGGTTAACTTTTCGCATCTACTTTTAATCTTTGTGGATCAAGAGCAGCCACACGAGAACACGAAGAATCGCCACGAGGAGAATAATCCTAATTATGCTAAGGTTGAGGGGCGTTTCATAAAATCTCCAGATGGGCATGGATATGTAATTTATGGTGACCAGGGCGATAGTGTATATGTCTCTAAGGGGAGAGCGGATCGTTATGGTCTGAAGGAGGGCGACACCCTTACAACTGCTGTCTCTCTTGCTCCTGCGGGTGGCAGGCAGCATCACTCGGTGCAGGCTGTTTTTCGTCGCAATGGCAATATCATCGCTCCATATTCGTCCTCAGCGCCTCAGCGTTGGGAGGAGTTTGTGATACAGTTGCTCTACTACTTTGCACTTTCGTTTGTGCTTATTGTTGTCGCTACAACTCAACGGAAGAGTGGTGATCGCAGATCCATCTTTCGTAGGCTGTCAATGGTTGTCGGCTTTGCAATTGTGCTATACCTATTTGCACCACTTGTCTCGCCACGTCACCGAGGGCAATTTATATTTAATTTGTTGCTGCATGGTGCACCAATCATCGATCTTATGGTTACCCTAAAGTGGTCATTTGCTTTGATTGTTTCGATTCTTTACGGTCAAATATTTGTGCTTCTTTCGCAGCGCCAAAATATCATCTTGGAGAATGAAAGATTGCGTAGTGAGAGTATCAACGCACAGTACAATATGTTGATGAGTCAGATCAATCCACATGTGCTATTCAACTCTCTCAACTCTCTGTCGATGTTGGTGCGTGAGAGGGATGTGGAGCGCTCGCTGACCTACATAGACCAACTATCATACACATTTCGCTACATCCTTCAAAACCGCGAAAGTACACTTACTACACTCTCCGAAGAGATGAAATTTGTGGAAGCCTATATCTATCTCTTCAAAATCCGTTATGCCGACAAACTATTTTTTGATATCGATATAGCCGAAAAATATGACAATTATCAACTCCCAGCACTCTCTTTGCAACCTTTGTTGGATAATGCCGTAAAGCATAATACAATTTTGAGTAGCCGACCATTCCATGTGTCAATCACAGTTGAAGATGGGGTAGCGGTTATCTCCAATAGAAAGTATCCTAAGTTAGAGCCAGATCCATCGACGGGAGTTGGGTTGGAAAATCTACGTCGTAGATGGTCGTTGATTGCAGATCGCCCGGTTGAGGTGAAGCAGGATGAAGAATTTTTTATTGTAAGGCTACCTTTAATTAAACCCAATATATAGGGGAGTTCTAATTTCACCCTAAAATACTTTTCATCTACTAACTGCCCCTTTTTGATTTTTCAAAAATCGGTAGTAGGAGCCACTACAACCCATTTTTGCAAAATCAAAAATGAACAATTATTAACTAAAAATTAAAATCAGGGAGAAAATAGAACTCCCCTATAGATTATGAGAGCATTGATTATCGAAGATGAGAGTGCTGCATCACAAAATTTACGTTCAATGCTGAGTGTAGTGCAACCTCCGATAGAGGTTGTAGCGGTGACCGAGAGTGTTGTTGAGAGTGTCGATTTTCTGCGTGATTGTGCAGCCCAAATAGATCTGATTTTTATGGATATCCACTTAGCTGATGGTGATGCCTTTAAGATTTTTGATCGTGTTGAGGTTGTAAAACCAATTATATTTACCACGGCATATGACCAATATGCTCTGCAGGCGTTTAAGGTGCATAGTATTGATTATATCCTCAAGCCCATCAATAGAGCAGAATTGGAACGAGCTCTCGACAAACTGAAGAAGTTGAGCGAGAGTGAATTGATTCAGCGTAGTAGCCAAGTGCGGCAAGTAGCAGAGAGTAGAGTTGAACAAGTACGCTCATTTCTGGTTCATGTGAAAGATAAAATTATCCCTCTTAAAGTCGAGGATATTGCATTTCTCTACACCTCGCAAGAGCGTGTTACAGCATATACTCATAGTGGTCTACTATTTCCGATGGATAAGAGCCTGGAGGCAATCTATACGATGCTCTCACCATCTGATTTTTTTCGTGCTAATCGCCAATTTATAGTCTCTCGCTTGGCAATTCGAGATGTTTCGGTGTGGTTTGGTAGTCGCCTCGCTTTGAATCTTAAGGGGGATGCCCCCGAAAAGATAATAATTCCTAAGGCTCGAATAGCAGAATTTAAAGAGTGGTTGCGACTACATGGTTGATGCTCATAGCTTTTTCAAAATAAGGAAATCTGTTTCGCACTCTGACTTGGGCGATCCACCTCTCAATTTGGGCGATTCACCGGTGTGTTGATTCAACTGTAGAATTTAGGTAGTATCTTTGTAGGTGTGAAATCAATATATTAAACAACAATAAAGAACTAAAACTATGAAAAAGTTAATGTTAATGGCAGCTGCTGCAATTTTTGTTATTGGTAGTGCAGTAGCACAACCTCAAAGACCTCAAGGACGCGAAAAGATCTCTACCGAAGAGCGCGTAGAGCAACTTCAGGAGCAGCTTGGTCTCAGCGACAAACAGTGCGAACAGCTAACAACAATGATGGAAGAGCGCGAGAAAGCAGCCAAAGAGGGCGGTCAGCAAGAGCGTGGCAACCGTGAAGCAATGCAAGAGATGATGGAGGCTGAGAAGAAAGAGATGAAGAAGATTCTTACTGATGAGCAATATGAGAAGTGGGAGGAGATGATCTCGAAGAGACAACAGCGTCCGCAAGAAGGTGGCAATCGCCCTTCGCGTCAGTAGATTATAGCTGATATATTTAGAAATGTGTGTCGAGTGCAGTATTGTACTCGACATATCACTGTAAGAGGCTGTTTATAAGGTCTTGTAGTTAAAAATAAGGGCGTTTAAACAGTTTGAGAAAACAACATTATATTTTTTTGATGAAGAGAATAATATTATTGGTAGTAATGCTTTTTGCCACTACTGCTATCTATGCTCAAAAGAGCACGGTAAAGGGAAATTTAGTCGACAGCTATAGTGCCGAAGGGGTTATTGGAGCGGTTGTGGAACTTGTTCCAATGGTGGGTTCCTCAGAGCCGAAACTAACAACATCGGGTTATGAGGGTGCCTTCACCTTTAATTCGATTGCATATGGCGAATATATAGTCAAGGCAACATATATGGGTTATGAGGATTTTGCTGATACGATAAAGATTGAATCTCCGAGAGCGCTTTTGGGAAAATTGCGTATCAAGGAGTCGACAACAGATATTGATGCTGTAGTGAAAGAGGTGCAGGCAATGCGTACCTCGCAGCGTGGCGACACATTGAGCTATAGTGCTTCGGCATTTAAAGTTGCAGATGATGCAGATATTGAGGGGCTACTCAAAAAGATGCCTGGAATCACCGTAGATAATGGTGCAGTGTCGGCACAAGGAGAGACCATCGAGAAGATCTTTGTTGATGGTCGTGAATTTTTTGGTAGCGATGTCACCACTGCTATCAACTCACTCCCTGCCGAGATAGTCGACAATATTGAGGTTTTCGACAAACTTAGCGACGATGCTGAACTTTCGGGTATGGATGATGGAAATAGCTATAAGTCGATTAACATTGTGACGAAATCCAATATGAGAGAGGGATTCTTTGGTAAGATGTATGCTGGAACAGGATACCAGCCAGAAGCCGAGGAGATTAACTTAGACCCTGTTAAATATATGATGGGTGGAAATGTTAACTACTTCAAAGGTAAAAATCGTTTCTCTGTTATAGGTCTTTTAAATAATATCAATCAACAAAACTTCTCGTTCGATGATATCTTGGGTATCTCAGATGGTGGTGGCGAGAGTGCACGTCAATACATGACTCGTCCTCAGTCGGGAGTTGCCGAAGTTGGTGCTTTGGGTCTTAACTACTCTGGATCGTTTGGCAAAACCGATAATGTGGAGGTTGAGGCAAGCTACTTCTACAATGGAACAAAGACAAGCAACGACAAAGTTACTGATACTTGGTATGAAGCACCGCTCTCAATCGATACTCTATCGTCTGAGGCTATATCCTATACTCCAAACTACAACCATCGTTTGAATGCGAAAGTGGAGTGGAAGATCACCCCATCGCAGCAACTTACTATTCGCCAGAGTGGTAGTTTTCAATCGAATGATGCAACATCATCAACTGTAGGCGCTAAGTGGGGCGAGTCTGGTTACAACTATATTGATAGTTATAGTTTAGCCGACAAGAGTGGTTATAACTCTTCAACCTCTCTCTCATATATCTCGCGCTTAGGTAAAGATGGTCGTACAATTTCGATCAATACAAACCTTGGTCTCAACGAGCAGGAGAGTGTGACGAATAGCTACTCAAACGATGCTGTAACATTTGTAAATGCAGATGGTAGCCCCGTCTCTCAGGCTCAGGGTGAAGAACTAATGAAGTTAGATCCAGATGTTTTGCGTCAATTAGGCTACAAAGTGGTTGAGAGTCCTACATCCACTATTTCGTTTGGAGGTAATATAACCTATGCAGAGCCTATTGGTAAGAAGGCACGTGCGCTTGTCAAGTATAGCTACTCCAATAAGGATCAAGAGACCGACAAGAGCACATATACCACCGATGACAAATATATCACTGATCCGGCAAATCTTTTGGTTGCTTCATCAAACTCTTACTCGTCGACCTATGTAACTCACCAAATTGGACCTGGATTCTACTACTCCGATGGTAAGAGTAAACTTACGGCAAGTGTAAATTATCAAATCTCAGAGCTTTCGGGCAGTGTTATCACAGCTGGAACAACCGAGAGTAAACCTATCGATCACACCTTCGACGATATTACCTATGCTGTGTCGGGTCAACTCTTTTTCAACCCAACAAACTCCTTGCGACTCAATGTGAGTTCGAGAACTAATGAGCCTTCGGTAAATAACTTGGTGAATGTATATAACCTCACCAACTCACAGTATATCTCAAAAGGTAACTCAATGTTGACGCCATCGTATACCAATAGTCTTAGAATGCACTTTATCCGCTCCAATATTGAGAAGGGTTCTACCTTTATGATTATGGGAGGTTTGGAGAATCAGCAGAACTATATAGGAAATCATATTGTCTACAATCCAGATGCATTTGATATTGATGGCGTTACCTATAGCCCAATCCAATATTCAATGCCTGTGAACCTTGATGATGATTATTGGTCAATTAGAGGAATGATGGAGTATGGTTTCCCTATTTCATTCCTAAAGAGTAACTTTAATCTTCGTGGTGGTATCTCCTACAATCTTACCCCAACAATTCTTGGTGGAGTAATTCAAAGTGATGGCTCAATCCTTGGTGGTGAATATAACAATAGTGAGAATATAAACTATAGTTTAAATGCGGTGCTTGGAAGTAACATCTCGGAGAATGTTGACTTCACACTCTCGTGGAATGGCGAATATAGCGAGGCGATAAACTCAGCCTCGGCGGTGGATGATATAAATACATATTATAGCCAAACAGCCTCTGCCAATATGAAGTTTGTACTTTGGGGTGGATTTACCTTTACTGGAGCTGCAACCTATAAAGAGTATGTGGGTATAACCAACGACTACCAAGAGTCGTATGTGTTGTGCAATGCATTTATCGGCAAGAAAATCTTCCGCAACAAAAGAGGTGAGCTCAATATTGGCGTAAATGATATCTTTAATCAAAACACTGCTTTCTCACGTTCGGTTGGTTCTGGATATACAACCAATACCTACAACAGTGTTATTGGTCGCTATTACTCTATCCAGCTTGTCTATAATTTACGCTCATTTGGTAACCAAAAGGGTAGTGGAGAGCGTCGTGGTCCCGGTATGGGTATGGGTCCTGGTATGGGGCGCCCAATGCATTAGAGTATCATTGCCTTGGTTTAAGGCTTTTAGCTTTAAACTAAGATCGCAAAATATTATTTCTTATGCCTCCGGCGGGCGGGGATAGCACCCCCGCGGGTGCGTACCTTGCTTGCTTTCTGTGCGCTTCTTACTGCCCCCGCGGGTGCGTATCATTGCGCTTTGGGCTTAGAGATCGCATCTCTAAGACTATAAAGAGCAAAGAGTTGCCGCAAATAAATTTGCACAACTCCTTGCTCTTTATAATTTTTAAATGCCTATGGCATTTAAACCCAAATCAAGGTTCACCTCACTGAGGTGGTGGTGGCAACCGTAGGTTGACACGCATGAGATCTATTCTGAGGGGCGTTGAAAATTCATTTTCAAAAGCTCATCAGAATAGATATCTTGCGAAGGGCCAAAGCCCCATCACACCAGCGCAAAACAAAAGTCAAAAACGAAGTTTTTGGATCCATGCTTAGCTTGGTGCCCGCGCGGCACGAGCGCGATAAGCAATTTTTTCGTGCGTTTGCCCTGCCCGCCCTGAGGCTACCTTCCTTTAGTGTTGCGACCTCTCTTCTGGGTCGTCTTTTTATTTGTGCGGCTTGGTGCGTTAGTTGCTCGCTTAAATTTGGGGCTGCCGCTCTGTTTTGGGGTACTTCGATCATTCGTTGGCGTTTGAGGTCGTTTTTTGCCTGCACCTGCACCCCTCGAAGCTGCCTGCTCGCCATCTGACTCTTTGAGGCTGTCGAATAGCTGCGTCAGTTCTCGCCCCTCCAACTCTCGCCACTGACCTGTTGCGAGAGGCGAGAGTTTGATATTCATTATTCTCACTCTCTTGAGACGAGTCACCTCGTAGCCCAATGTCTCACACATGCGGCGAATTTGGCGGTTTAGACCTTGGGTAAGTGTTATTCGAAATTTTTTAGCTCCCTCTTGCTCCACCTTGCAACGCTTGGTTGTTGTGCCAAGAATCTTCACACCCGAACTCATGCGCTCGACAAATGTATTGTCGAGGGGTTTGTCGACCCACACCTCATACTCTTTCTCGTGATTGTTGCCGGCGCGAAGAATCTTATTTACAATATCGCCATCGTTGGTAAGCAGGAGTAGACCTTCGGAATCTTTGTCGAGACGTCCAATGTGGAATATGCGAGAGGGGTAATTTATAAAATCAATCACATTGCTCTTGTCTGCATGATCCGTTGTGCTGGTGATACCTACTGGCTTATTAAGAGCTAAATAGACATAGTTCGTATCATTCTCTATTAGGTTGCCATTGACACATACTTGGTCTCCTAAATTTACTTTGCTGCCCAATGTTGCCGCAACCTTATTTATTGTAACTTTGCCGCTCTCGATAAGTCTATCAGCTTCTCTTCGAGAGCAGTAGCCTGAGTCGCTTATAAATTTATTTAATCTTGTCTCCACCTTGAATTATCTTTATTGAGGAATGAAAATATAGCTTATTGTACCTACATGAGGCTCAGGGGCATCTGCTGCCACATTAAACGTCGAATTACGAGCAGCGCGGAGTGCGGTATCTTGCATGCAGTTGTCACCTCCGCTACGCACCTCTGCTTTGATTACCGTGCCTTTGCGGTCGAGTTGTGCTACCACCACCACTTCACCACCACCTTGACATTGGTAGGCAGGTACCACCAACTCTTGCGCGTGTCGCACAGGATCGGCAAATGAATAGGAGACCGTGACGTTGCCTTGGCGTTTGATGTCGCGGCGTTCTTGCCCCTCGTCGGCTCCCTTTTTGCGGCTCTCTTGGCGCTCTTCTTCGATCTTGTTGAGTGCGTCGAGATATGCTTGACGATTTGCCTCCATCCTCTCTTGGGTCTGTGATGCTTCGTCGTTGAGTTGTGAGGCGTCAGTACCGCGGTCGTCAACAACCCTTTGATCGAGTGATAGTTCATTTGATGTGCGGTTGCTTACTGACTCCCAATCGAAATCCTGCTCTTTGACCTGCTCTTGTAACTCGTCGCGTATCTCTTCGAGCGTGGCGACATCTTGAAGGTCGACATAAAACCCTTGGGTGTGCTGCTCTGCTCCTACGAATATCTTTGCACTGACAAAGGCTATTGCAAAGAGAAGATAAATGATTAAAGTTACACATAAACCTACGCGGTGATCGAATGCCCAAACCCCCATATCGACCTTTTCGTCGTTGAAAGGGAGACGCAGTTTGGGCTTTTTTGTCTCGTTATTACTGTTTGGTGTTGCCATTTTATATACTGGATGGTATTAATTATCGAACAAAAATAGTGTTTTTTAATTAGATTTTTATATCTTTGTCGATAAAATAAACAATCATAATGTGTTATGAGTTCAAAACAACAAACGCTTAATGGCTCTATCTCGTTTGCAGGTAAAGGTTTGCATACCGGAGCTGTTGTAGAGATGAGTGTTCATCCAGCCGCTGCAGATTGCGGAATTATTTTTCGTCGTGTAGATATTGAGGGCAATCCTGAGATCCCAGCATTGTGTGATTACGTGGTTGATACGTCGCGTGGAACAACAATCGAAAAGGGTGGTCATAGAGTATCGACAATCGAACATATCTTATCGGCACTTTGGACACTCGGTGTCGATAATGCAATTATTGATATTAACGGTCCCGAGACCCCAATCATGGATGGTTCGGCACGTGAGTATGCTCAAGCTATCGAGGAGATTGGGCTAACGGTTCAAGCTGCGGATCGTAAATTTTACCAAGTTACCGACAAGATGGTATACACTATTCCCGAGAAGGGCGTAGCTATTATCCTCTACCCAGATGATGAATTTTCGGTATCGGTTCATGTTGACTATAACTCTAAGGTGATAGGTAACCAATATGCTACATTTACCCCAGAGGATAACTACTCAGCAAAGATCGCACCTTGTCGCACTTTTGTCTTCCTTCACGACTTGGAGCCACTCTTTAAGATGAATCTAATTAAGGGAGGCGACCTCGACAATGCAATTGTAGTTGTCGAGAATGCAGTTGCTGACGAGCAATTGGATCACCTTAAAAAACTATTCAATCGTTCAGATATCAAGATCACAGGGGGGTATGTCAACAACCTTGAGTTGCGTTTCAACAACGAATTGGCACGCCATAAACTTCTTGATCTTCTTGGTGACTTTGCTCTTTTGGGTCGTCGCATCAAGGGTCGCGTGTGGGCAACTCGCCCAGGTCACTTTGCCAACACTGAGTTTATGTCGCAAACCAAGCGCACTATTCGTAAGGTTGGTGAGCGTCCTCGCTTTAGCTATGATCCGCGTGTGACTCCTATTCTCGACATCAATCAAATTCGTTCATTATTGCCTCACCGTCCTCCATTTTTGCTGGTAGATCGTATCTTCCACATGGACGAAACATCAATTGCAGGTATTAAGAACGTTACGATGAATGAGCCATTCTTTGTGGGTCACTTCCCAGAAGAGCCAGTTATGCCAGGTGTGCTTATCGTTGAGGCGATGGCGCAGTGTAGTGGTCTGTTAGTACTTTCGGGGGTTGAAAATCCTGAATTGTATTCGACCTACTTTATGAAAATTGACAATGTTAAATTCAAACGTAAGGTTGTCCCAGGTGACACCTTGCAATTTGAGTTGCAATTTATAGAGCCCGTGCGACGTGGTGTGGCTGTAGTCGAGGGTAAAGCCTTTGTGGGTGGTACCTTGGCATGCGAAGCTACTATGATGGCTCAAATTGTTAAAAATAAAATTTAAGAGATTATGATAAGCGAAAGAGCTTTTATACACCCAGATGCTCAATTGGGTAACAACGTTACTGTTGAGCCATTTGCATACATTGCAGGAGATGTGGTTATAGGCGATGATTGTTGGATCGGTCCTGGAGCAGTGATTCACGATGGTGCTCGTATTGGTAAGGGATGTAAGATTCATACAGCGGCATCTGTTTCGTGTCTACCTCAAGATTTAAAATTCGCAGGCGAAAAGACCCTAACGATTATTGGTGACCATAACGATATTCGTGAGTGTGTTACAATCAGCCGCGGCACAGCTTCGCGAGGTGAGACAGTGATTGGAGATCACAACTTGCTTATGGCGTATGTTCACATTGCGCACGACGATGTTGTCGGCAGTCACTGTGTATTTGCTAACCGTGTCTCGCTTGCCGGCGAGGTTGAGGTTGGTGACTGGGCTGTGGTCGGTGGTCATGTGGCAGTTCACCAGTGGGTTAAGATTGGTGCTCATGTAATGATTCAAGGTGGAGCTCTAATCTCGCAAGATGTGCCTCCGTTTATTATTGTTCGTGGTGATGATGTTCGCTATGCTGGTATCAATAAGATTGGTCTCTCGCGCAGAGGATTCACCCCCGAGCAGATCGCTATTATTCACGATAGCTGTAGAGTGCTTTTCCAGAGCGGCTTGAACTATATGAACGGTTGCGACGAGGTGGAAAAATCAGTTGAACAGAGTGCTGACCGTGACTATCTGGTGAAGTTTATTAGAGAGACCCAGCGAGGTATCATCAAACCTTTTGCATAGTTTGTATTTGAGGAGTTAGCCGTTTTAGGTTAATTGACTGCAAAAGTAAACTTTACAATATTTTTTTGGTTGAGTATAGCAATAAAACCAAAAATTATTTATATATTTGCATCGTTGAAACACGAAATCGACGATGAGAAGAGGATAAGGGGACGAGAAAGTCCCCTTATTTCGTAGGTTATAGTCTTCGGAGAGGGTGTGTTTTGCGAGGATAATTTACCCTAAATCTTATTTTTTATATATGATAGACACCAAAAAAGTAGTAGAATCGGCGGAGGCTAAACTCATTGATACTGATATGTTTGTAGTAGGTTGTACCTGCTCTCCATCTAACGAAATAGACCTTTATATAGACAGTGATACAAAGGTCTCGATTGATGTGTGCATCGCTCTAAGTCGTGCAATTGAGGCAGAGTTTGATCGTGAAGTAGAGGATTTCTCTCTTACGGTGGCATCGGCAGGTATTGGCTCAGAGTTAAAACTATTGCGTCAATATCGTAAATTAGTTGGATCATCGGTCGAGGTATTACTTTTGAGTGGTATCAAAATTATAGCTAAACTTACAGCTGTGGAGGATTCCCAGATGACACTCTCCTACGAGGAGAAGCAGACAATCGAAACAGCTGCCGGTAAAAAGAAAAAACAGTTGGTCGAAGTGGAAAAGGTGATCCCATTTGCTGAAGTAAAGTACACCAAAGAGTTTCTCGACTTTAAGTAAGAATTAAATAATAAAAATAATATATAATGGATAATCTTAATCTAATAAGCAATTTCGCTGAATTTAAGGAGCTTAAAAACATTGACAAAAGCACAATGATTGGTGTGTTGGAAGATGTATTCCGTCACGCACTTCAAAAACAGTATGAGGTAGATGAAAACTTCGACGTCATTATCAACCCCGAAAAGGGAGACCTTGAGATTTGGCGTAATCGTTTGGTTGTTGAGGATGGAGAGGTGGAGAACCCCAACGTGCAGATCTCGGT
>JAWXTF010000014.1:0-70233 GCA_044433965.1 Rikenellaceae bacterium
CGTAAAGACCTTACCCCCAATCTTATAGACCAAGGTAACATCATCAAACGGCAACGTCTCCTCCACGCAGGGCAGCGACAAGCAATATTCTCTGTACTCTTCGATATTCATAATCACAAAGATAGTGACTTTTATCTATAATACCAATAATGCCAACTATCTACGCAAAATGATTGGTCTTAAATTTGTAAGTAAGCCTTAAAAATTGCACTTATGAAAAAGATAATTATCACACTAACAGCACTCGTTATGACGACATCGGCAACAATGGCGCAGAGCCATACTGTTATCACTCCCAACCAAATTGTATGGGGGATGTTAAACCCTGCACGAGGCGACCAAAGCCCAAAAGCTTTTGATCTATACGGAGATAGGACAAAGGACACGGCAACGGGTATGCTCGTAAAATTTGAGAAGGGTTTCACCTCGCCACCGCACATTCATAATATCACATACAGAGGTGTTGTTATCGAGGGACTTATGCACAACGCAGACCCCAAGGCTTCGATTCAGTGGCTCCCCAAAGGGTCGTTCTGGGTACAACCAGCAGGTGGCGACCACGTAACAGCAGCAGGAGATGAAAACAATCTGATATACTTAGAAATAGACCACGGACCATACCTCGTGGAGGATAGCTCGGAGGCATTCGAGAGCCACGACCACGCTATAAATATCGACAATAGTAATCTCGTATGGGTAACTGCATCAGATGCAAAATGGATTGATATTACAGGTGCACAGATTGCCTTCTTGTGGGGCGCAACGGATAGCGACAATGGTACATTCCTAAAATTACCACCCCACTTTTCGGGTTTTCTTGAAGATGACTCACTCCTAAGAGCTGTCGCAATTGAGGGAAATTTTCACTACCATTATCACATCGAGGGAGCTGAGCACACACATATAATGATGACTCCAGGTGCATACTTCTCGTCCGATGGTAAGGCTAAGCACTACATCGAGACCTTTGACACTGAGGTAATGTTATACGTTCGGAATATTGGTGGTTATCATATCAAGGCTGAGTGATAATTTACACAGAAACAGAACGACCAACACTCTCTTTTACGGAGGGTGCTGGTCGTTTAAATTGATAACATTGTCTATTGGCAAGTTATACCCCAAGGATTATAGAAGCATCAATCGAAAGTTTACGATTAATCTCTCTTGCAATGGATAAGGTGGGTTCGCTACGACCATTTAAGTAGTCGCTAATTCGTGATGGACTTACACCTAACATCTCTGCTATTTTCTTTTGTGTCAAACCCATTTCATACATTCTCAATTTCAACACATCAGCCAAGGTTGGAGAACTAATTGGATAATGTGCCTCATCATAATCTGCAACAAGGTTTGATAATAGGACTAATTCAATAGAATTACGATCATTCTCTGGAGTATCCTCGTTTACTACCAACAATAACTCCTCTATACGCTCCATTGCAGCGTTATACTCAACTTCGTTTTTAATATGTACCATAACTTCTAAATTTTTGAGCAATCAATTTTATCATACTCTTTGTGTGTGCCAATAAAACGGATATATACCATCTTAATTTTAAACTGTATTAGGACAACTAACCTATAATCATTACCTTTGATATTAAATACAAATCGCTGATTACCAACACTATCAACCGAATTAAAATCTCTCTTTATATCTGCAAACATCTCCCAAGATGCTTTTGATGCCTTTTTATACCACTCCTCGATGGCACTCTTTGCATCAGCGTGTTTTTCATAAAATTCGACTAATGTCCTATGCGCAATAACTCTCATTACTTTATTTTTATAACGCAAAGATAATACAATTATTCCAAATCGCAAAATAATATTTTGAAATATAGAATAATAATATTACTTTTGTCTGTCGTAAAACAATTAATATGACCAAGCAAGAGGCAATTATAGAACTTACGGGAAACAGATTCTACTCTGATTTTGCAGCTTCGGCAACTGCTCGTGTTATCGAGATGGGTGCTGTGGCGGAGCTGTACACTATTGCTACCGAGGAGATTGCGACACTGCCAACTGCAAAGAGACGTGCAGTAATGTGGCGAAGTGGATATATCTTAGAGTACATCTACTTCCACCACCGAGAGCTATTTGAGCCTTATCATAAGCGATTTATGAGCGACTTCACCAGATGCACCAACCCAAGCTCTATGCGTTCATTCTCGAAGATGATGGCAGATATTTTGAAACACCACCACCCTACAGTAGACCAGCAAGAGGCGATTGCACAGTGCACAGCCGAGTGGGTAGCTGACCCCAAAGTCAGGGTTGCAGTAAAGGTGTGGTCAATGTCAATTCTGCAAACCCTTCGCCCAAACATAGAGTGGCTCGAGGAGATTTGGGAGGATATCGTGGTGATGCTCACCAACAACTCAACCCCAGCAATCGAGGTGCGACTCAAACGAGGTTGGAGATAAAGATTATACAAAGTGATCAGCTTTGCATAATTGCGAAAAATTCACTATCTTTACAATTATAAAATCGCAATAGATGGAACATAAGGAGATAAATTTTGACGAGTATATACGACAAGGCGAACCCCAATTAAGAGAGAGAGGTATCGCTTGGCGCACTGCAATTGGCTTGCAACAGGTTGATGGGCTTACTACATCGGAGTATCTTCTTAAGGCTGCTTGTGCTCATATTGAGGGCGATATAACTATTGACGAAGTTAAGGCTCAGCTTGATAGCTATTACCAAAGTATCGATGAGCGAGAGGCTAACAACAACCGAACAGAAGAAGCTGACAAGGTAGCAGCTCGAATTACCGAGATACTTTCGGAGCAGTCATTTAACCTCTCTGTTATTGAGTATCTATCCATTCACAAACGACTATTTGAGGGGATCTACACCCACGCTGGCAAAGTGAGAGAGTACAACATCTCAAAAAAAGAGTGGGTATTAGATAGCGAGAGTGTGATTTATGGCAATGCAATAAACCTGCGTGAGACAATCGAATACGACCTATCGCAAGAGAAAAATTTCAATTACCGTAACCTCTCACAAGGTGCCATAGTCAGCCACATAGCAAAATTCACCTCCGACCTTTGGCAGATACACCCATTCGGGGAGGGCAACACTCGCACCACTGCACTTTTTGTCATTAAATATCTGAGAACCTTGGGGTTTGATGTTGCCAATGATGCTTTTGCAGCGCACTCTTGGTACTTTAGAAATGCTCTTGTTCGTGCCAATTACAAGAATATTCCCAAAGGAATCTTTGCAAACACAAAATACATTGAGCTATTCTTCCGCAACCTTTTGATGGGCGAGCGGAATGAGCTTAAGAATCGCAATCTACATATATCCTCTCAAGAGACTTTGTAAATACCTTCAAAAAGCGACCAACAAATGAAGACACCACTAAGAATCTCACTCATAGATACGTTGGCAATAGGCAGACGGTATATTTTGGCAAACTTCAAGTATGAAGAGTTTCAGATGGTGGAGTCTCGTTTTACTGACGAAATGTACGACCTCTCTTACCTCGCTAAGGATATGTACGACAGAGATGTCGAACTTGCGGTAACCATTGACCTGCTCGACCGTACCATCTCAGGCGGCGTTGTTCTGCATCGAGATGAGTTGCAGGGCTACCTTTAAATGAACTTAACACAGACAACAATATGAAATTACACCTAATATATTTCAGTGCTGCGGGCACTACCAAGAAGATCACCGAGGCTGTTGCCGAGGGTATTTTGTCGAAGATTAGCGATGCTGAGGTCGTGCACTACCCACTTATTAAGATGGATGCTGAGCCGACGACTATTGCTAAGGACGACGTTGCGGTGTTTGCAATTCCAGTTTACGCTGGGCGTGTTCCTGCTATTGCTGTGGAGCAGATTCGCAAGTTTAAGGGTGAGGGTTCTCGTGCGGTGCTTGTGGCTGTATATGGCAATCGTGAGTATGACGATGCGCTGTTAGAACTTAGCGATATCGCTGGCGAGTGTGGTTTTGTATCTGTTGCTGCAGGTGCGTTCATTGCTGAGCACTCTATCTTCCCCAAGGTTGCGGCAGGTCGCCCCAACGAGAACGACTTGAAGGCAGCACGTGAGTTTGGTGCTCAGGCGGCGGGAATCGAGCCAGCGGCGGATAAGTTGGCAGTTCCAGGTAACTTTCCCTACAAGGTTCCTAAGGGAGGCAATCCACTCGTACCCAAGACCATTAAGAGCAAGTGTATCAAGGCAGTAAAGAAGGATAAGGATTTGTGCGGAATATGTGTTGCAGCCTGCCCCGTTGGAGCAATCGGCTCACCCAAGCCATCGACCGATCCTGACATCTGCATCAAGTGCGCCCACTGCATTGCTGTATGTCCTCACGACGCTCGTGCTTGGGGTGGACTAATCTACAAGATGGCAGAGAAGAAGTTCTTTGCTGCCAACTCCGAGCCTAAGGAGGCTGTGGTGTTTTATCTTAAATAGCTGATTGCAATTTGCAAAATCAAAAATTATACATATCTTTGTAAGGAATATAATAATATTCAATAAGCACAATATTTGCATTTAACGAATATAATAGTATTTATTATGTATGATTTCAATATAGATACAGCTGAGGAGTTAGCAGCACGATTGGCTGGTAATATTCAGCAACGCAGGCTCGAAAAGGGGTTGTCTCGTGCAGCTCTTTCTCGTGCGTGTGGCGTTCCTGCACCTACAATCGCCAAGTTTGAGCAGGAACATACAATCTCGCTCCTCTCGTTCATCTCGATAGCTAAGGAGTTGGGATATAGTGACGAGATAAAGTCACTTCTCTCAGAGCCGAAATTCAGTACTATCGAGGAGCTAGACCTAATCAACAAGAATAAAAACCGCAAACGAGGACGAGATGAAAAGAGTAGATAAATTAACCGTGACCTATCACGATCGCACTGTTGGACAGCTCCGTATGACTCCCGACAATCGCTGCTGTGTGTTTCAATATGATCCGCAGTGGCTTGCTGATGGGTTCTCTATCTCACCGCTTGAGCTACCGCTAAAGCCTGATATGTTTATTGCAAAGCCTGAACCATTTTATGGCAACTTTGGAATCTTCGAGGATAGTCTGCCCGATGGTTATGGTCGCTATCTACTGAATCGCATCTTGAAAAAGCAGGGAGTCTGCGACTTTGACCTCTCACCAATGCAGCGATTGAGTATCGTCGGCAGCTCTGGAATGGGTGCGCTCTGCTATGTCCCTGAGTCGTATGTGGGCGAGGAGAAGGCTCTGCCCCAGATGGACGAGTTGCAGGAGTTGGCATTGATGATACTTAGCGAGAAGTGGGACAAGGACGAGGAGGTGCTCTATTTCAACAGTGGCAACTCTGGAGGATGTCGCCCAAAGTGTCTGATGAAGGACGACCAGGGAAGTTGG
This sequence comes from Rikenellaceae bacterium, assembly GCA_044433965.1. Classification (GTDB taxonomy): domain Bacteria; phylum Bacteroidota; class Bacteroidia; order Bacteroidales; family Rikenellaceae; genus Alistipes. The sequence continues at coordinate 5,371 of JAWXTF010000014.1, forward strand.
CTTGTGAAGTTCCGCCACACATACGACCCACAGAATATGGGGGCAATGGAGGCTGAATATAATTCGGTAGCGCAAAGATGTGGCATTGTAGTTCCTGACTTCAAACTTGTCGAGGGTAAATATTTTGCCTCAAAGAGATTCGATCTTAATGATAATGGCGAGCGACTACATATTGCAACAGCTGGCGCACTGCTTGGAGAGTCCATACTCTTACCGAAGATGGATTACCGTACATTGCTACATCTCACAGGCTACCTTACTCAATCCAAAGAGCAGGTTGAGCAGATGTATCGAAGGATGATTTTCAATATTCTCACTGCAAATAAAGATGACCACGCCAAGAACTTCAGCTTTATATGCCGAGCAGGCAAGTGGTCTCTCGCACCTGCCTACGACCTTACATTGTGCGCAAATGGCTACAACGGAGAACACGCAACATCAGTTAATAATAGCGGCAACCCAACACTCGAAGACGTACTAACTGTTGGCAAGAGCATCAAAATTACCAAAGCACGATGCATCGAGATAATTGACGAAATAGTCGAAGGGTGCAAATCGATCCTGCGACCCAATAAGATTACGACTCGCAAATAGGTTACAAGAAAGAGCAGAAATCACTTGAATGTGTCGAAAGAATAGGTTATGTTTGCATCGTAATAAATGCCTGATATAGGGTGAGTTCTTTGACAATTCTAAAATCGTAACCCAAGCGTAACCATCAATTTTTCGGAGTTTGTAAATTTAACATTCTGAGGTGGTTATGTGGTTTAGGTTCGGGAAGAGCAGGTGCCGAAACATAACCAAAAATAAGGCTCTAATAACCTTATTTAGCCCCTCGAAATGGAGATGTCTACTCGTAACGTCTATAAATGGCGTGGAAGTAGACATTTTCGTGTAACCTATACGTAACCACTCTAAACAACTACCTTTGTAAACCTTTAATAATCACGCAGGTTACGAGCAAATTACCTCGGCCCCTTCTTCCGCAATGAACGCTGAAAATCAGCATTTTACAAACAACGGGGACTAAATCGGGGACTTTCCTAATTTAGTCCCCGTTTTTATTTCCTACATAGTAGTGTTTAAATAACTCAATCAAAACTATTTCATCTAAAGTAGACAAAAGTAGATAAACCTACCTACTCTTCATCTGCAAGCGAAGACAACGTATCTTCAATCGTCTTCTTGCTCTGAACAACCATATCGAGCGATACTGTTTGAGGCTTCGATATATTAAACTCAATTAGCTTGAGCCAGACCTTAACTCTATCGTTTGGTTCAAGCTCTGCTATGTCTTGTAATACTTGGTCATACATATCAGCCGTGAGATTGTTGATTATATCCCTCGAAATCTTTGTTGCTTTATTTGGTGTGCCAGCTGTTCTGCCACCAGTTTTTTCCCCTCTCGCCATACGTGTGTAAAAAGATAAAATGATACTGCAAAGATAACGGCTTATATTCGCACACAAGCATATCTTTTAACTATAAAAACTATAAGAACATGGGAATGATAGGAGCAGCAGTTGGAGCTATTGGTAGCATTGCAGGCGGAATCATGGGCGCCAACTCAGCAAAGAAACAAGCTGCCAGTATGCAGCAGCAAAGAGACAAGAATCAAGATTGGTACGATCGTAGATATAATGAAGACGCTACTCAGCGTGCCGATGCTCAGGCTCTCCTTACCAGAACGGAGGAGAGTATTAAACAGCGAAATAAAGCTGCAGCAGGATCAGCTGCAGTTATGGGAGGGACTGAAGAGAGTGTTGCGGCGGCCAAAGCGGCCAATAATCAAGCTCTTGCAGATGTAACCTCTAATATTGCTGCAAGTGCCGATCAGCGTAAAGACAGTATTGAAGCAACATACATGCAGAACGACAACGCATTCGCTGCACAGCAACAAGAGCTCGAAGCCAAGAAACAAGAAGCTATAGCAGGAGCAGTGCAAGGTATAGCAAGCGCTGCCGGATCAATGCCCTTTTAAATTATGGCAACTAAAGAAGAAATCTTAGGATCTGATCCACAAGGTGGGGCGATCTCTAAACCTACTCCAATAATCGCTCCAGAGGATAGAGTGTCAACGATACCAGCGCCATCGAAGCCGCCAGCTGAGGAAAGAGTTTCGAAGTATGAGGATCTATACAAGAGCCTCAATCCAAACCCTACCCCATCGCAGGAGCAATTAGACAAGGAGCAGAAGAAGTATAAACGAGATCAAATCTTCGCAGCTATTGGAGATGGGGTGTCTGCATTGTCCAACCTCTACTTTACGAGTAGAGGTGCTCCGAGTATGTATTCGGGCAAAAATAACATGTCTGATCGCACGAGAGTGACCTATGACAAGCTCTTAGCTGACCGTAAGGAGAATATAGCAGCCTACAATAGCGGGTTGATGAGAGCTATGCAAGTTGACGACAATCTGAATAGCGCAGAACGTAGCTGGAAAAGACAGTTAGGTATCGATAAAGAGAATAATGACCGCTACCAAGAGTCTATCAATCATCGCAACAAACGCGAGGGGATAGCTGATGATCGATACGAAGCAGAGCAGGAGCGCATAGCTACTAACGATAAGAATACGGCAGAGTTCCGTAAACAACAACTTAAACAAGGTAATTATCAATTTAATGCCACCCTAGAAGCCAATAAAGAAAAAGAGGCTAATTTAGAGAAGCGTAGAGGTGAAAGTTCATCTTCTAAAAAAGATAAGGTAGGATTTAAAAGTGCTGATGGTAACCAAATAGCCATTGACAAAGATGTTCTCGATGGATCTATGGCGGAGATATACAATAACATTGTAAACGACCCCAAAGCTAAGGGTTTGCCGATGTATGAAAAGCCTAAGACAGATGCTGACATTGAGAACTATGTCAAAAAGCACTGGAGTAGCTCACCTCGTGCCACAAAGTTTATGTTGGAGTTGTCTCAATATAGCACAACTGACGAATCAAAACTTAATGAGTCAAGCGAGGAGGTGAAGCCTTATCAGTTTGAATCGGTCGACTACTCTGCAAAAAGCAACAAGAATAATATGGGATGGGGCAACAAAACAGATAAATCCAAAATAACCTGGTAATATGAATGAAGAAGTAAAAAAGCTATATACGGCATTGATAGATAAGGGCTACTCAACTGATGATATTGGAGATGAAAGTACATTTCGCTCAAAGATGAGCGAAAAGAATAATCGCAAAGAGTTATATGATTATGTCTCTTCAAAATATGATATTGGAGACTATGACACATACGAAAAGCGACTATCACCTGTTGTTTCATCTGCCGAGATGGAGCAACGAGAGCGTAAAGGTGTTGAATCTAAGTTTGAGCAGTTAGACGATCAAATTTCGCACGGATTAGACCCAATCAAGGAGAGACTCGATAATCAACAAGAGTATAGAGATAACTTTGGTGCTGGGCGAACCGTTGAGACTACTCCAAGACTTAATGCAGAGAGCGGTAAGATGGAGAGTTCTTATATCACTCCAATGGGTAATGAATACTCTGATAAAGCTACTGCCGATATGGAGAGCTATCAGTACCACCAAGAAGTAGGTAGCCAACGAGCGCAAGATAAGGATGTTCTTATCTCGCAGCTTGATGAGGTTAAGAATCGCGCTTCAAAGATCGCGCAAGATAATCTGGTAGCCTACGAGAATAAAGATAATGATAAAAACTTTTTCGAGAGGCTGATGTCTGCTTCCTCTGAGTTTAGAGGAGGTCGAGATGCTAGGTATATGCCCCAAAACAATACAGAGGGTTATGCTATTACTGAGGATAATGCGATGATGGACTTTATCTCTAAGCTAGAAGATAAGCTCAATACGCCTACTGAAGCAGACAAAGACGGCAATATAGAGTCATTCACAAAATCTCTATTTAGTTACGATACTCTTTCGGGTATTCTTGATGATCCGACTAATAGTTTTGCTACTAACTTGCTTATGTCAGCTAAAGAGAAGATGGATAAAGGCGAGCAGTTGACAGATAAAGAGTCGATGATGGTAGAACTGTTTGGAATCTCACAAAATGCTGATGCCTATATGACTTCGCAAGGAGGAGCTAAAACAGCTAGTATTGTAGGATCTGGTATTGGTAAGTCTCTACCATTCTTTGTTGATATGGGTATGACTTCAGGTGTTAGAAAAGGTGTAACTGGAGCCGTAACCGCTGCTACCAAGTCGGCTATTGGTAAAGTAACAACAGCGGGTGCCAAGCGTGTAGCTATCAATGCTGGCAAATACGCATTGAAGCCAATTGCAGGTGCTGCAGCTGCTACTCCATTCTCAAGAGCATTTTATTCTAATGCTGAGGATAGGTTTATGAATCAGTATGAGTATGCTGATGGCAAGCTAAAAGATGTCAGCGGTGGAGAATCAGTAGCTAGAATGATATCTAAAGCCTACCTTGATACATTTACCGAGATTTTTACAGAGTCTCTCGATGAGGGTGTATTAGGTAAGGGTGTAGACTATATCTGTAATATGCCTACTCAACTGATAGGTAAAAAGTTTAGTAAAGGTATTATTGCTGTCCGGTAAACCCAACAGCACCCCCACAACAAGCCATCTGAGATGTATTCCAAGCACATTTCAGATGGCTTTTCCATTTAGCAAGCCCCTCAGTTCAGATTCAAAGAGAGTTGAACACCGTCTGGAGGTGCAAGATCAGCCCTAAAACCGATGGCTTCTCACGAGGCATCTGGCGCCTCCATAAAGGCGATGAAGTCGACATAATACATCAACATAAGCCGAGCCATCGTCACCACCTGCGAGAATGAACATCTACGCTTTATCATCCGGCTGACAATCGCACAAAGCAGGTTTGCAATCAGCGTCACCCATGTCTGAATTTGGATTGCATTAACGCTGTCGCCGTAGAAAAAATGAAGCTGAAAATTCTGCTTTAACTGCTTGTATAGCGTCTCAATAGCCCATCTACGCTTGTATATCTCAGCAATATCCTCGACCGAAAACTTGAAATTGTTTGTCAGCAGGACAACCGATTTGCGACTATCCTTGCTCCACAGCTCCACCCTGCGAGAGTAGTGTTTTAGCTCGCCTCTATCGAACATAATGTTCTGATCCTTATGCGTAACAAGCCAATCAGGACTAACATATGTCGTTGATTTCAGCACCTCAAATTTAAGATTTTTCTTCATCTTGGTGACGTAGCAGACACCCTCTTCGGTGAGTCTCTCAAACTTAGCGATGTCGATATAAGCCCTGTCAACAGCCAATATAGAAGATTTTGGCAGATGCACCTCTTTGAGTAAATAATGGTCGTGATTGGCTGCCGAAGTGAGTTGAACCACCATCGGAACACCCACGTCATACTTCATCAGCGTATGCACTTTCATTCCACCCTTCTTCTTGCCACTTTTGGGGTGTCTGCCAACGCCTTTGAGGATGTTATCGAAGAGCGATATGGTCGTAGAATCCATCATATAGAGCAGTCGCTCCCACTCTTTTGTGGCAGTTTTATTCCGGCTGTCCGCTAAAAATGGTGCGTATTGGTGCAACAGGTGGCGATATACCTCAGCAAAGAACTCCTGCGAACGACGTTTGTTCGCCTCGGCAAGGGTGCTACGACGTGTGAGGTAATCGATGCCCAAGTGGTGGAGCTTGTGAGCCTCAGCTTTCATTCCGATCTCCAATTCTCGCAGTGAATCAAAGTGTTTCATCACGCCAAAAAGCATAACGACAAGGTGCGTATAGCCATCAAGTTTCTTGACATACGCCTCGCTACCAGTCGTGTTGCGACTTATTTTCTCTATTTCAGCTCTTTTTACGAAATTTAATAGCTGATTATAGACCGGCTGTCCGGTAAAATTTCTATCTTTGCCCATGTAATTTGAGTGTGGTTAGAGACCTCAAGTTACAAAATTTTGGGCTAACTCCGCATTTCGTGGAATTAGCCCTGCTTTTTTATCTTTATTTTTGTTTACCGGACAGCAATAATCTTATTTATTAAGAGAAAACTGTCTAAAGTAGGGGAAGTATTATACTCATTCGAGGGTGTCGTAGGTGCGACATCCTCGTAGCTGCTTTACAGCCACAACTCACTGCTAACAATCTCAAAAAGTTCCACCCTCAGAGCCTTTGAGGTGAAAAAAAATTCACTTCCAAATAAGTTTTTCCATTGTAAATTGCGCAAAAGATTGTATCTTTGTATTAAAGCTTTGCACAATATGAAGATCACAATAGTGGGACCCGCACACCCTTACAAAGGCGGATTAGCATCAATTATGGAGACCATGGCTCGTGAGTTTAATAGTCGCGGTGATGAGGTCGACATCAAGACTTTTACACTACAGTACCCCCAATTACTCTACCCAGGCAAGAGCCAAACTCTCGATACTCAACCACCTACTGACCTCAATATTATACGTTGTGTCAACACCATGAATCCTTTTAACTGGATCAAGATTGGTCGACAAATTAAGCGAGAGCGTCCAGACTTCGTATTAATGAAGTATTGGACTCCATTTATGGCTCCATGCTTTGGAACTATTGCTCGCATTGCTCGCAAGAATAAACACACCAAAGTTATTTGCCAAATTGACAATGTGGAACCACATGAGAGACATCTTATAGACTATCCCTGCAACTGCTATTATCTCAAGGCTGTAGATGGTTATGTGTATATGTCAGAGCAGGTTCACTCGGAGCTTAAGGAGTATACCCAAAATCCAGCAATCTTCTCTCCACACCCTATGTTTGAGAACTTTGGGCAGAGGGTAACACGAGACAAAGCATGCCAAGAGTTAGGGCTTGATCCCGCGCTACACTATGCAATGTTTTTTGGACTTATTCGTGACTATAAAGGACTCGACATATTACTTGAAGCATGGATCAAACTGAAGGCTGAGGGTAAGACAGAGGGCAGAAAATTGATTATTGCTGGTGAGTTTTACTCATCCAAGGAGCGTTATCTATCCCAAATAGAGCGCGGTAATATTGCAGATGATGTTATTATCCATAGCGGTTTTGTGGCTGATGCAATGGTTAAATATTATTTTTCTGCTACTGACTTTGTAATTTTACCTTACCACACAGCATCACAAAGCGGCGTAACTCAGATAGCTTACAACTTCTCACTTCCAATGATTGTAACAAACGTTGGGGGTCTACCCGAAATTGTACCTCACGACAAAGTTGGACAAGTTTGCGAACCTACATTTAGTGCTGTTGCTAAGGCGATTGAGCAGATGTGGAACGGTGATAACCTTGAGCAATACGTTAAAAATATTGAGCACGAACGTAAACGTTTCTCTTGGGCGGAGATGTGCAATAAACTCACAGAAGTTTATAATAAACTAAGGTAGAAAACGCTCCAGGGCAAATGCACAAAAAAAGCCACTCATCGCGCGCGAAGCGCACGGGCACGGGCACGGGCACCAAGCTAACTTCGTTTTTGACTTTTGTGGTGCACTGAAGTGTTGAACCTCGATTTGGGTTTAAATACCAAAGGCATTTAAAAATTAAAAAGATCAAGGAGTTGTGTAAAATAATTTACAACAACTCCTTGATCTTTATAATCTTATAAATAAAGCTGAACGCAAAATAGGCACCCTCGGGGTGCTTGTTCCCGCCCGCCGGAGACATAAGAGATAATATTTCTCACACATTTGCCCGGCTCCCACGAGGAGATTACACAGTCATAATCTCTTCCTCTTTCTTCTCGATTGAGGCGTCGACCTGTTTGCTATATTTTTCCAATATTTTTTGACATCTTGTCTCTCCATCCTTAGCTTCATCTTCAGGCATCCCCTCTTTTTGAGCTTTCTTAAACGCCTCGACAGCGTCTCGGCGAGCATTGCGGAAGCTAATACGAACAGTCTCACCTTCACCTCTAACCTGTTTAACTAACTCTTTACGACGTTCCTCTGTCACGGGAGGTAACGAAAGACGAATCTGCTCTCCATTGTTTGAAGGAGTAAGACCAATATTAGAGTCAATAATAGCCTTCTCAACTGGACGAATCATATTTTTGTCCCATGGCTGAATCAAAATAGTCTTTGCATCGGGCACAGTAACACTTGCGACTCCTGAGACTGGAGTTTGTGAACCATAATAATCGACAAAAACTTGATTAAGAACATTTGTTGAAGCTTTACCAGCACGGATGTTTAGCAACACCTCTTCGAAGTGGTCAAAACTCTTTTGAATGCGTGCGGTTAAATCATTTAGAATTGTGTTAGTATCCATGATATTTATTATATTATTTTATTGATTATCTTGCGTTAAGTGACATCTCAATTTTTTGAAGCAATTGGTCGAACTCTTCTGGTTCATAGCCTATTGTTGCCTCTATTACAACTCCATGTCGGTTGATTAGGAAGTTGCGTGGAATATACTCTTTTGCATAACTCTTAAAAATAGATTGATCCGTATCGAGCCCCACTGGGAACGTGTAACCATTCTTTTTGAGGAATGCCTCTACTGTTGCTTTCTCTTCACCTCTTGAGATTGGAATAAAAACAAAGTCACGACCTGCAAAATGCTCTATAAGATCCTTCTCTACTCGTTTTAACTCTTCGCGACATGGAGGACACCATGTAGCCCAGAAATTAACTAAAACTACCTTACCACGGAGTGATTCCAAGGAGAGAGTCTCACCATTGGTCATCTCCACAGAGAACTCAGGAGCATCATCATCTACATTAATTATCATTGAATTTGCAATCTTATCATCTTGCTCAGTCTCAGCTTCGTCGACATTCTCAACTACTGTTGTAACTGTTTGGCTACTTTGCTCGGAAGGTAGAAATATAACAATGCCACCAACGACCAAAAGTAATACGATAAGCATAAGTAGTTTAACATTCTCTTTTTTCATTTTTTTGTATATTTAATTTGTTACTAATGTTCCTATTTTCTCGCCATTTACTATACGCTCAAGGTTGCCAGGTGTATCCATATCAAACACTATAATGTTTAAGCCGTTCTCTTTGCAAAGGGTAAATGCAGTAAGATCCATAATTCTTAGGTTACGCTCATAAACTTCATCAAATGTGATAGTATCGAATTTTACCGCTGTAGGGTCTTTTTCGGGATCTGCCGTGTAGATTCCATCTACGCGAGTACCTTTGAACATCACCTCTGCCTCGATTTCAATTCCTCTCAAAGCAGAAGCGGTGTCGGTCGAGAAGTATGGATTTGAAGTACCTCCACCAATGATTACGACATATCCTGCCTCCATATACTCAATTGCCTTAGCTTTAGAAAAGTACTCACCAATGGGCTCCATTCGAATTGAAGTTAGAACTTTACACTTCACCCCAGCAGCCTCAAGTGCTGACTGCAATGCAAGAGAGTTGATTATCGTTGCCAACATACCCATCTGATCACCCTTCACTCGATCGAAACCACGCTTCGAGCCCGAGAGACCTCTAAAGATATTACCACCACCAATAACGATACCAATTTGCACACCACTTTGGGCAACTAATTTAATCTGTTCGGCATAAGATTGAAGCATATCTGTCGATATACCATACTTTTGACTGCCTTGGAGCGACTCCCCACTAAGCTTAAGTAAAATTCTATTGTACTGCATAAATACTATATTCTGTTTTATGTTGGCGAAGATAACGATTTTTTTGCAAAATCATAGCATATTTTTCATATATTTCCAGGGCAAACACATGAAAAATATTATTTCTTTCTGCCTCCGGCGGGCGGGGATAGCACCCCCGCGGGTGCGTATTATTGCACTTTGGGCTTAAATACCAAAGGCATTTAAGCCCAAACCGAGGTTCACCTCACTGATGTGGTGGTGGCAACCAAAGGTTGACACGCAAGACATCTATTGTGAGGAGCGTTGAAAATTCATTTTCAAAAGCTCATCATAATAGATGTCTCGCTTGGGGCAGAGCCCCCACCACATCAGTGCAATACAAGAGTCAAAAACAAAGTTTTTGGATCCAAGCTTAGCTTGGTGTCGCGCGGCATGAGCGCGATAAGCAGTTTTTTTGTGCGTTTGCCCTGCATGCTTGCATTTATTGTGATGCATTTGCGGCATCATCTTTTAGCGCCAAAGAGCAAGAATATGTTCGATAGCCCCCACTCAAGCGCTGGGGAAAACTTGCTTAAAGCGGTGTTTTGAAAAAAAAAGAGTTGTCCAAAACTCACGTTGTTAATAAAAAAACTAATAAAACCGGAAAACTTTTTTGGTTTTGTCAGTTTTTTACTTACCTTTGCGCCATAGAATTTATAACACGCAAATTAATGGATGCACTACAAAGAGATGAAGTAATAGAATACGCACGCAAGGTAATTGTTCTAACGGGTGTTAAATCACTTAGGATGGATGATATTGCTCAAGCAACACACACCTCAAAGAGGACTCTTTATGAGACCTTCGGAGATAAAGAAGAGTTACTCTTCTTGGCAGCACGTGCGCACTTTGATGCTTTTGACCAAAGTAATTTAGAGGCTGCCAAAGATGCCCCTAATATTTTGGTTGCAATGCTTATTGTAATGGAGGAGATACGCAAGAAAGCGGAGGTAAATTGGCAAATTCGCAGCTCCCTCAAAAAATTCTACCCCAAAATTAACCTACGTTTGTGGCACGACAAAGCTGATCTAAAGCGCAAGATTGTTGCCGACTCACTTCAAACTGGCATAGATGATGGCTATATTGACAGCAGGATCAATATAGGTTTAACGATGAGCGTATTTAACTACATCGCAATAGGTATAACCGACAATAACGACATGATAGTTATCCCCAAAGAGGTCAATGTCGAGGATGCATTTCAAGAGGTATTAATTAGCTATATGCGAGGAATTAGCACAATAAAAGGGATTCAAGCAATTGATGACCACCTTGCAAAAAGAGTAAAACAAAACGAATAATATAATTTTTTTAAGAATGAGAAGAGTATTTATCACTGCAACCGCCTTGCTTTTTGCAGCAGGAGCACAAGCACAAGAGTTGCAGCTTACCCTCGACGAAGCGATAAAAATTGCGCTCGACGACAACCCAACGATTCAAGTTGCCGATATGGAGATCGCGCGTTACGACTATGTATTGGCTGAGACCCGAGGTATGTATCTACCCACGTTGAGTGTGGATGGATCCTACAACTACAGTATAGTTGCTCAACAGATGTCGAAGAGCATGCAACTTGCAGCCGATGGAACTTCAACAGTATCAGCAGCAGCAAATCTCTCAGTACCACTCTACGCCCCTGCAATCTCACGCACCCTTGCTCTCAACAAGACTCAGATGGCGGCAGCTGTCGAGACTGCACGAGGTTCAAAAATCAGTTTGGTTGCTGAGGTAAAGAAAGCATTCTACAATATTCTACTTGCCGAGCAATCACTTGTAGTGTTAGAAGAGAGCTCTGCAATTGCAAAAAAGAGTGTCGAAGATACTCAAATTATGTTCAACAATGGTCTTACAGCAGAGTATGATCTATTGACAGCACAAGTGCAATATAGCAACCTACAACCAACAATCGTACAAACACGCAACTCGGTTGAGGTGGCAGAGCTTATGTTGAAGATGTATCTTTCATTACCAGCCGAGACTGAGATCACACTAACTGGCTCGCTCGACCAGATGCGAGATGAGGTATTCAATGGAACTGACGCTCTTTCGACGGATGTTTCTCAAAACAGCGACCTTGTTGCATTGGAGTACCAAACACAACTTCTAACTGACCAACTTCGCTTAACAAATTCGGCACGCCTACCAACGTTAGCAGCATATGGAAGTGCAACATACTATGGAACAGAATCTGCGGTAATTGACTTTGCAACATTCCAACCCCAAGGAACTGAATATTATGCTCAAGTCCCTATCAACGTAGGATTAAAGCTCTCTATTCCAATCTTCTCTGGACTTACAAACATCAACAAGTCAAAGTCCATCAAGAACCAAATGAAGCAACTGGAACTACAAAAACTTTATGCTGAACAAGCCAAAATAGTTGAGGCAAAGAGTGCAATCAACAGCCTATTTACAGCCAGAGAGAAGATGTACTCTGAGGAGGCTACAGTGAAGCAAGCAACAAAAGCATATAATATATCTAAAACACGCTACGATGCAGGCGTAGGAACAATGCTTGAGCTCAATTCTGCACAACTTGCACAGACTCAAGCAGCACTAAACTACTCACAAGCGATATACGACTACCTCTCAGCGAAGTGTGATTACGACAAAATTATTGGTAAAGAAAATTAAAAACACAATAGATTAAGAATGAAAAAGATTATTTATTGCGCTATTGCTTTGGCAGCGCTCACAAGTTGCGGAGCAGAGCAACAAAAGAAAGATCAAACATCTGAGGTGCAGAAGATTGCAACAACTACAGCCACGGTTACAGCAGAGCAGATCACAATCGACGAGATCTTTACATCGGATATTAAAGCATACAAAGAGGTTATGGTTACCCCTGCTGCATCTGGTGTTAGAATAGACAAAATCTATGTAGAGGTTGGCGACAAAGTGCGTCAAGGTCAAATCATCGCAACACTCGACCCAACGCAATACAACCAACAGATGACATCGCTCAAAAATCTTCGTGCCGACTACGACCGTTTGGAGTCAGTCTACAACGCTGGTGGTATCTCGCTTCAAACTCTCGATCAAGCCAAAACTAATTTGATGATTCAAGAGGAGATTGCAAAGAACCTTAAGACAAATATCGAGGTTCTTTCGCCAATCAACGGAGTTGTGACAGCGCGTAACACAGAGGCGGGCAACTTGTTTGTAGCTCAACCTATCGTAAACATTATGCAGATCAACCAACTCAAGGTGACAGCAGATATCCCCGAGGTCTATTTCCCAGATGTCAAAATTGGAATGCCCGTAGAACTTACAACTGAGGTATACCCAGGCGAGACGTTTGAAGGCAAGGTAAGCCTTATAGCTCCTGCAATTAGTGCCGACACACGTACATTTAACGTTGAGGTTACGGTTCCAAATGGTAACGAGCGTCTCCGCCCTGGTATGTTTGCTCGTACTAAATTCTCCATGCGTACCAAAGATGGTATTATGGTTCCAGATATTGCAGTACAGAAGCAGATTGGTACTGACGACCGCTTTGTCTATGTAAATAAAGGTGGTGTTGCCGAAAAACGTGCTGTCACTATCGGCAACCTAATTGGTGCTCAATATGACATCATATCAGGTCTTACCGCTGGCGAAGAGGTTGTAACAACTGCATTCTCTCGTATCTCAAATGGTACTCAAATCGAAATAAAATAACACACGCAAATAAGTTAAAAGTATGAATATATACGAAAGCGCCGTAAAGAAGCCTATCTCAACCATCCTGATCTTTGTCGGAGTCATGGTTATGGGACTCTTTTCGCTAAGCAATCTTGCGGTAGATCAATACCCCGAGATTGATATGCCAATGATCTCGGTTATTACCACCTATCCTGGTGCTAATGCTTCGGACATCGAGACTAATATCACTCGTGTGTTGGAGGATAACCTCAACACAGTCGATGACCTCAAGGAACTTACCTCAACATCGTCGGATAACTTTTCGATGATTACCCTCGAATTTGAATATGGTATCGACTTGGCAAATGCAGCCAACGATATTCGTGACGTTGTGAGCCGTGTACAATCGCTCTTACCCGACGAAGTAGACTACCCTACTATCTTTAGATTCTCCTCATCGATGATGCCAGTATTGATGTTTGCTGTCACTGCTGAGGATAGCTACCAAGCATTAGCTAAGATTCTCGACGACGACATGGTCAACACACTGAACCGTATTGATGGAGTTGGTTCGGTGAGTGTAATTGGTGCTCCAGAACGCCAAGTTCAGGTCAATGTAGATCCTCGCAAACTTGATGCTTATGGACTCTCTATTGAGTCTATTGGAGCGGTTATCGCAGGTGAAAACATCAATGTACCAGCGGGTACAATCGACGTCGGCAACAACACATTTAACATCAAATCGGATGGTGAATTTAACGAAAGTTCTGAGATTCGCAATATAGTAGTTTCAAACCGTGGTGGTCGCATCGTCAAACTTTCGGATGTTGCTCAAATTCGCGACACACTTGAGACATCGACAATGGATGAGCGCATCAATGGCGAACAGGGTGTGCGTGTAATGATCCAAAAGCAATCGGGTGCCAACACAGTAAATATTGTTAATGCTGTAATGGAGGAGATGCCAGCAATCAAAAAGGCTCTACCAAATGATGTTACAGTAGATGTAATCTACGAGGGTTCTTCGGAGATCACCAACAGTATCAACTCTCTCTCTGAGACTATTATGTATGCCTTTATCTTCGTAATTTTGGTCGTAATGGTTTTCTTGGGTCGTTGGAGGGCTACATTTATTATCTGCCTTACCATCCCTATCTCTCTTATCTGTTCATTTATCTACCTATATATTACGGGCTCTACGCTCAACATCATTTCACTCTCGTCACTCTCTATTGCAATCGGTATGGTGGTAGATGATGCTATCGTAGTACTTGAGAATATCTCTACTCATATCGATAAAGGTTCAAGCCCAAAAGAGGCTGCTATTTATGGAACCAACGAGGTATGGTTGTCGGTTATCGCCACAACGTTAGTCGTTGTTGCAGTATTCTTGCCTCTAACCATGCTTACAGGTATGGCTGGTATCATGTTCCGCGAGTTGGGTTGGATCGTTACAATTGTAGTTTGTGTTTCGACTGGCGCAGCAATAACCCTTACACCAATGCTTTCGGCTTATATCCTATCGGCAAAAGGTGCAGATCACGACTACAAAGGTATTGGTATCATCTACAAGCCTATCGACAAAGCTCTAAATTGGTTGGATCGTGCATACGCTAAGATGCTTCGCACGGTTTTGGCTCACCGCATGATCACAATGGGTATAGTAGCTCTAACTTTCATCGGTTCTCTTATGATCTTTGGAGCTGGCAAAATCCCTACAGAATTTTTCCCTTCGACCGATAACAATCGTATGTCGGGTGTAATTAAGTTGGAACAAAATGTATCGGTAGATTACACCGCTAAAATTGCGCGCCAGATTGACAATATCATCTATGAGAAGTATCCTGAGATCATTATCGTATCAGCTTCTGCCGGAGCTAACTCTTCGGACAACGCATTCTCGGCAATGACTACAACAGGTTCACACATTATCAACTACACATTCCGCTTTACCCCTGCCGCAGAGCGTGAGCGCACGATATTCGAGGTTGCCGACCTTTTGCGCCAAGATATCGCCGCAATCCCCGAGGTGCGAGACTACTCATTAACACCTGGTGGTGGTGGTGGACCTTCGGGTTCAAACACAGCTGATATCAAGGTTATTGGCTACGACATGGAGTTGACAAATGCAGTTGCAACAGAACTTAAGGCGCTTGCAAAAGGTGTCGACGGTCTGCGCGACGTACAACTCTCTCGTGAGGATCTTCGACCAGAATATGATGTTAAGTTCGATCGCGAAAAGCTCTCATATTATGGTATAACCTACGCCTCCGCCGCTTCGGCAGTACGTAATCGTATCAATGGTCTTACTGCAAGTATCTACCGCGAGGATGGCGATGAGTATGATATCGTGGTTCGCTACGATGAGGCATATCGTGAATCTCTTAGCGATGTTGAGAATATTACCTTAACCTCGTCTATGGGTAAATTGATTCCTCTCAAAAATGTGGCAACAATAACCACTGTTGAGGCAGCGCCTTCGATCATGCGTGAAAATCGTCAACGTATTATCTCGGTTAAAGGAACAATGGGTGCTGGTGTACCATTGAGTAAGGTTACCACCCAAATGCAACAAATCATCGATGAATATGAAGCACCCGATGGAGTATTTATTGAACTTGGAGGTACTATTGAGGATCAACAAGAGTCATTTGGCGACCTTATGATACTCTTCCTCTTGATTGTAATTTTGGTATACATCGTGATGGCAACTCAGTTCGAATCCCTACTCTTCCCATTCATCATTATGTTCACTATTCCACTCGCCTTCACTGGAGTGATCTTAGCGCTATTTAT
This sequence comes from Rikenellaceae bacterium, assembly GCA_044433965.1. Classification (GTDB taxonomy): domain Bacteria; phylum Bacteroidota; class Bacteroidia; order Bacteroidales; family Rikenellaceae; genus Alistipes. The sequence continues at coordinate 21,346 of JAWXTF010000014.1, forward strand.
CACTGGCACACCACTCTCTCTCATTGCACTTATTGGAGCAATTATGTTGGTGGGTATCGTGACTAAGAATGGTATTGTGATGGTTGACTACATGAATCTCTTGGTTGAGCGTGGATCAAGTGTCTACGACGCTGTGATTGAGGGTGGTAAGAGCCGTTTACGCCCAGTGCTTATGACCTCGTTTACCACAATCCTCGGTATGTTGCCAATGGCTATAACCTCCGACGCAGGATCCGAGATGTGGCGCCCAATGGGTATAGCCGTAATTGGTGGTCTTACATTCTCTACCCTACTTACACTTCTTGTAGTTCCTATATTCTACTCGATCTTTGTAAACCACAAGATCCGACGCGATATTAAGAAAGCAGCTGAAGCTGAGGCAGCAAACCTATAAAAAAAGAAAAAAAATGAAAGCAGTATTTATTTCATACAACCAAGCTCTCACCGAGAGAGTTAATAGAATCCTCGATGATCTTTCAATCCGCGGATTCACCAAGTGGGATCTAACTGAGGGGCGAGGCAGCGTCGATGGCGAGCCTCACCACGGGACCCACACTTGGCCCTCGATGAACTCTTCGATTATGACAATCATCGAAGATGAAAAGGTAGAACCTCTAATGTCGGCACTAAAGGCGATGGATGAAAAGACAAAAATGCAAGGATCACGCGCGTTTGTCTGGAACATCGAGCAGATGAGCTAACACACGAGTCAATCTAACAACAGTCACTAAGATGGGCAATGAGAAGAGAGCTTCGGTTATTTTCTCATTGTCCATCTTTTTTCTAAAAAAATAACTACCTTTGTCACAATAAACAATACACACAATAATGAAAAAAATTCTCCTTTGCACGTTCCTATTTGCCGCAACTCTTCTTCCAAGTTGCTCATCCGACAACAACCAAGTGGATGATAATACACAAGAGGAAGTTGTACCCGAAAAAAAATTGTTTGTATACCAACTCGATAGAGAGCCCTGGAGCGAGGAAAACCCTCTGACCACAACATCTAAATTTACCGCAACACACGACGAACTGAAATTAGAGTTCTTTGGTTGGAGCCTCGAAGAAGATGCTTCAATCAATATAACATTCCCCGAAGAGACTGATAACTACAATAAGGCGATACTCACCTATCGCATGGGTGGTTGGAACGAAGGTCCAGCTGAATGGGATATGGCAACTCAGATTATGGTTCTCGACAAAGAGAGTGGAGAGTATTACGAAATTGCACGCGCGATAACCCCCTACGGAGCAAGCTTTGACATCTCATGGAACAAAACTTTTTACCTCGATGTAACCGAGTACCTACCAATGCTCACTGGAGACACAGAGTTTAGGATATTCTATGGTGGGTTTGATGCTACGGAGACAAACGCCCATACCGTAAAGATGACATTTGACCTATACTCTACTGAAAACGTGGAGCCACGAACACTCTATCACGCCAAGATCTATGACTCTCGACAAAACCACAATGGATATCGCGGCTGGTACTACGGTTCAGACTCTCTTCCAATTGAAGATGACGCTCGATTAGGTCTTAGAGAGTTTACACTTCCCGAAGATGTTGCATCTCTGCTAATGAAGGTCAATATCACTGGTCACGGAATGGAGCAAGGAGTATTTCCAGACAGAGATGCTTACATAACAAAAAATGCCGCCGAGTTTGACGAAAATACCTACGAAGTAGTTATCAATGGTACAAAATATGGCACCGGGCATATCTTCTATGATAATGGCGACACATATTTCCAGTCAGGCACATTCAAATATGACAGAGCAAACTGGGGTCCAGGCTTACCAGTTAACACTCACTATTGGGCAATTGACAACCTTCCCTCAGATAGAGAGATGAGCATTGATCTCAACCTCGAAAATTACATTTCACCAAGCAACCAACCAGCTGCATTTTATATGGTGCAGGTTGACATATTTGGACTCTCAATGTAGATTCTAAGAACTTAAGTGATGCCTCCGACATGTGCTAACTACACATAGCGGAGGCATCCTACATTAGGGCATACAGAATTTACAGGTATAAAAACTCGAAAACAGGCGACTCATCCTCAGCTCTATACTCTTGATAATAAGCTTTGTACTCCTCTCTTTTACCATATTTAGATGCTCTATACAGTAGTCGTGCAAAACTCTCTTGCACACTTCTCCAACTATTTATCTGTTGGTATGGAAACGAGGATTGATCCTTTGAGTAGGGGATCATCCAATCAATTGCACGCTCTATCGCTCGATTATTGGCTGGGTAAAGATCTATATTGAGTTTTTGCGCCATATCGCAAATATCGATCATATGCTCAATATTGTAACGAGTGTAGAAGAATGCTATTGTACGCGCCAACTCGGCGGGCATTCTACCGTCTGCCTCAATTTGTGTAGCCATACGACGCTCCGCAAATGCATTCACAACTGCTTTAGCCACGGAATCGCGACCTCCATACATCGCATAACGAATGACCTGCGTATCATAAGCCACTGCATGGTTATTATTGCTATTAGCCTCTTTGATTCCATTCTCCGAGGTTAACATCCACTCCGAAAGATCTGCAAACCACATCTGCATACTGTCGTGGAGACCCACGGGGAGAGCCTCTCGCAGCTCAATCAATGATACTGCATCCAACATTGAGACAAACGAGAAGCCATCAAGTAGCCCTGAATTACTACCTCTATCACCATTGTGCCCCTTTCGAATTTGTGCATAAGATAAGTTAGGATTCATCCTTGTTGCAGGGTCAGTAAACCATGTTCTCAAACGCGAGATTGCCTTATCAGCATATTTTTGTTCTCGCGAGATATAATAGACCAGTGATAATGTATTTATAGATTCACTAAAACTACTCAGCTGCGCACGATCATACGCCTTAAGTTCTGGATTAGAGACTCCATCCTTGCGAATATATGGCAACCCATCTTCGGTGTCGGGATTAGGCCACCAGTAACGAGAGAGCGAAGTATAGTCATGCATATCACCACTAACAGGAGCCGCAGGTTTATACATCACACTTGGATTCAACTCAATAAGAAGCATAGAATCGGCATCTCTTCTAAGTGCTTCATAAAACTCAATTCTCTCGCCCGAAGATATTCTCTCAGCTTTAGCATCTATAACATCAATATCCCAAATTGCTGGACCTTTGGGCTCATGCACCTCCTGTTCTGCTGTAGAACATGACAATATCAAGGTGGAGGTCAATAGTAAAAGTTTTAAGTTCATTGTTTGTCTCTCTTTAATGGTTAAGGTTTAAGGTGGCATGTATAAATATATTAAAAATTTATCTCCCCTAATTTGTTAAGGGGGGGGGGGTGCCGGCGCGCCTTATCCTTGCAAACTTGAGTAGAGATAATCTTAAATAGATTATTACAAAATTAACAAATTATTCTTAAATTTATTTATGTGCTCTCAGATATTTCAAGTACTTTTGCAAAGAATTGCGACATCTCGATTTATAGAATATGTTTCGAGACAGACTCTAACAAGAGTTTTGTCCCAACTCAATCTCTCTCCTGCGAGGTAAGCAAGAGGGAAAATAGTTAACCCTGAGGGGAGGGAGACCACCCCTAAACAAATTGATATGATGAAAAAGAATTTTATCTCAATGCAGATTTTACTTCTGCTCACGTTGGTATTTGGATGCTACTCAAACGCACACTCAGAGCCAACACAAAAAAAACATGTTGTGATCCTTTCAATGGATGGCTTCCGCTGGGACTACACACTCGATGCAAAGACTCCTACTCTTGACTCACTGCGTCGCGTAGGTTCATACTCTCAGATGATGCCAGTATTTCCTGCCAACACCTTTCCGAGCCACTATTCAATGGCTACTGGTCTATATCCAAACAACCACGGTGTAACAAACAATAGTTTCTACGACTCTCTTGCCGACAAAGTACGCTCCGTGTTTGATGCCGAGGATTGCAATAGTGAAGGTTTCTGGGGCGGCGAACCAATCTGGAATAGAGTCGAGATGCAAGGAGGGATCTCACATGTACATATGTGGCCCGGTAGCGAATACCCTATAAACAATAGACAAGCAACAGTATGGCAGAAGTATGACCATAATATGGATTATTTCAAACGTGCCGATCAGGTTATTGAATCAATGTCCCTGCCAATCGACAAGGTTCCCAATCTTGTAATGTGGTATATGCCTGATCCCGACGAAGTAGGACACCACTCTGGTCCAAACTCAAAGGAGTGTATAGCCAGAGTTGAGTATATTGACTCGGTACTCAAATACTTCTTTGCAAAAATGCGCGAGACTCCCTATTTCGACAACATCAACTTTATTGTCACCTCCGACCACGGTATGACTCAACTTGCAGAGGAACGATACATCAATCTCTACGATATACTTGACAATTCGAAGGTCCTACGCCACATTGCTGGATCACCATTCTGCTTCGATACAGAGAGTGACTACATCGACGAAGCTGTCGAAGCACTCAACAATGTAGGTCACCTAAGAGCATACCGCTCAGATGCCATGCCCACACGCTATCACTTCGGAGATCACCCTACTCGTTGCACCAATATAGTTATCATACCAGACATGGGATGGAAATTGGATTACCACAAGAAGGATGGCAAGCTACCCTCGGGAGGATCACACGGCTACGATCCCTTTGAGAGTGATATGCAGGTTGTATTCTTTGGCGCAGGACCAAACTTCAAACATGGATACAGCCAACCAACATTTCAAAATCAAAATATCTATCTCATCATATGCCACCTCCTTGGCATAGAACCAGCACAAGAAACAGATTGTGACTTCGACTCTATCAAAAGCATGTTTATCGAATAGCGGAACTGCAAACACGCGAAAAACATTTTCTCTTATGCCACCAGCGGGCGGGAACAAGCCCTCCCGCTGGTGCGTATTTTTGCAATTTCCGAATACAAAAATAGCTTAAGACTATATAAAGCTCTCTATAACCTGTTCTAAAGCCTTCCACTCTATAAGGAACCCATCGTGCCCAAATGAGGAGTGTATATCTGCATATTTTGCACCAGGTATCATCTCGGATAATCGTTGCAGCTCAGCTGGAGGAAACAATATGTCACTACCAATAGATACAACCAAGCTCTTTGCAGCAATGGTTGCGAGGGCGCTTGCAACCCCTCCTCGCGCTCGACCTACGTTGTGAGTATCAAGCATACGCGTCATGGTGTAGTAGGTATATGCATCGAAGCGCGCTGAGAGCTTCTCGCCTTGGTATTTTTGATAGGTCGATGCTCGCTTAGCTTGAAAACAATCGTCATCATCCTCACATTGGGTAATGTTATAACCCTCATACGAACGGTATGAAATAAGTGCCATTGAGCGAGCAGCCTGCAAACCAAGCACTCCGCCTAACAGGGACTCCTGCGCTGCAAATGTACCGTCAGCCTCGATTGCCATACGCTGTGATTCGTTGAATGCTGTTGCCCAAGGCGTTATCCGTTCATTACATGCGATCAAAATAAGGTTCTTAATTCTACCACTCTCCATTATAGACCACTCCAAAGCCTGAAAGCCACCAACAGAACTACCGAGCAAAATATCAATTTTATCAATTCCAAGATATTGACGCAAAGAGATATGACCAGAGACTATATCGCGCACCGAAAATCGAGGAAACTCCAAAGGAAGTCCTCCCCACGATGCAGCGCCAGTGGTACCGTAGCACGATCCAATGGTATTAGCACAGATAACGATATCACTCTGAGTGTCAAAATATTTTTGCGGTCCTACCAACTCCGACCACCACTCCGACGGATCTGAATTTGCCGTTAATGCGTGACAGACCCACACCACTCTACGCCCTTGACTTAGTGCCAACGCCAGTTGCGAAGGTTCAACTGAGCAATGAAAAACGATCTTGAGCGTTGGTATCTCCTCACCACTTTCGAGTGCAAATCGAGTTGGATAGTTATATGTATATTGGGTTAAACTCATTATCTATACTCTTTATATTTTTGTTAATGCCTGCTCTATATCTGCTTTGATATCCTCCACGTTCTCAATTCCAAGAGAGAACCGCAAGGCCGTTGGAGCAATTCCTGAAGCAGCAAGCGCCTCCTCGTTAAGTTGAGAATGAGTAGTACTTGCGGGGTGAGTTATTAGACTCTTGTTGTCACCAACATTGGCAAGAAACGAGATCATCTTGAGCGATTCTACAAACTTAGATGCCTGCTTGAGACTCCCCTTCAAACAGAAGGTAAGCACTCCACCATAGCCATTACGTAGATATTTGTTTGCTGCTGCATGATTCTGGTTGTGCGGTAATCCGGGATAGTTTACCGACTCCACAGCAGGATGCTCCTCTAACCACAGCGCAAGAGCTAACGCATTTTCGCATATGCGGTCAACTCTCAAAGAGAGTGTCTCAACTCCCGTGAGAAGCATCAAAGCATTGAATGGACTTAGACATGCACCGTAATCGCGCAACCCCTCGGCTCGCAAACGCACTGCCAAAGCCGCAGAACCAAATGCCTCATGAAAACTAAGACCTTTGTAAGCGGGTGAAGGCTCTGTGAAAAGAGGGAAACGACCAGACGACCAATCGAAATTTCCACAATCTACAACGACACCACCGATCGAATTTCCATGTCCTCCAATCCATTTGGTTGCCGAGTGCACAATAATATTTGCACCAAGCTCTTTAGGTCGACATAGATAACCTCCTGCAGCAAATGTATTATCTACAATAAGCGGAATAGAATACCTTTGGCATAGCGTTCTTAACATGTCGAAATCTGGAATAAAGTAGTCTGAATTTCCAATCGTCTCAACATAAATACCTTTTGTATTCTCATCAATCAACGACTCATAAGCTTCGAGCGTCTGCCCAGAGACAAAACGTGACTCTATACCTATACGAGGTAGAGTCACTTTCAATTGATTGAACGTACCACCATAGAGTGATGGGCAGACAACAAAGTTATCACCCGCAACAGCAAGAGCTTGAAATACAAGAAATTGAGCTGCCATTCCCGAAGCAGTTGCGACAGCCGCCACACCTCCTTCAAGGGCTGCTATACGCTCCTCAAAGACCGAGACCGTAGGATTAGAGAGGCGGGTATAGATGTGACCTGGAGCCTCCAAGTTAAAGAGATCAACTGCATGTTGAGAACTCTTAAATGCATAAGATGACGTTTGGTATAATGGTGTTGCACAAGCACCTGTTTGTGGATCATTCTGGTGTCCTGCGTGAACTTGAAGTGTTTCAAAATGTAACTCTTTCATGGCGTAATATATAGCTATAATTTTCATGCGCAACAATGCTGCACACTATAAAATAATAATATCAATTCAGTCTGTTTATCTGGCAGGATCGAGCTACTCAACCGCTCGCCAAAGGGTAAGAAATTAGCATCGAAAGCGACGCATTCGCTCCGGGAAACGCATTCGAAGTGCAGTTAATACACACAACACACAACCCACCTCTGCAAGATGAGTCGCGCCTTCAAATAGATATGTCTCTTGTTTCAACATGATGGCGCAAGGTAGTAATTATTTTTTGATATGCCAAATTTGGTCTATTATTTCAGGGCAAACGCACGAAAAAAACTGCTTATCGCGCTCGTGCCGCGCGGCACCAAGCTAAGCTTAGATCCAAAAACTTCGTTTTTGACTCTTGTATTGCACTGATGTGGTGGGGGCTTTGCTCCAAGCACATCAGCGAAGTGAACCTCGATTTGAGTTTAAATGCCAAAGGCATTTAAAAATTATAAAGATCAAGGAGTTGTGCAAATTTATTTGCGACAACTCCTTGATCTTTATAATCTTAGAGATATAATCTCTAAGCCCAAAGCGCAATAATACGCACCCGCGGGGGCAGTAAGAAGCGCACAGAAAGCAAGCAATGGTACGCACCCGCGGGGGTGCTATCCCCGCCCGCTGGAGGCATAAGAAATAATATTTTTCGTGCGTTTGCCCTGTCTAAACACTTCATTTTTTTGTAATTTCCAAATATTTGAAGTAAATTTACACTTCAATTTCAAATCCACAATAGATGAACAGGCAAGATTTAATAACTCCAGAGAGTTTACATGAAGATCTACGTTACTTAAAATTACTCTCCGAAAGTTTCCCGACCATAGCTGAAGCTGCCAGCGAGATTATTAATTTGGAGGCAATAATAAATCTACCAAAAGGTACTGAGCACTTTTTAACAGATCTTCATGGTGAGGATCAAGCATTCAAGCATGTACTAAAAAATGGTTCTGGATCAATCAAGCGAAAGGTAAACGAGATATTTAGCTTCACCCTTAGAGAATCAGAACGTAAAGAGTTATGTGCTCTCATCTATTATCCAGAGCAGAAGTTGCAACTCATCAAGCAGACAGAAATTGACTTCGATGATTGGTCACTTATCACTCTGACCCAACTCGTTAGGGTATGCCAAACTGTAGCTTCAAAGTATACTCGTTCGAAGGTACTAAAGTCATTACCCTCTGAATTTTCCTATATAATACAAGAGCTTCTACACGAATCAAGCGCCGAGCGAAATAAACAGAGTTACATCGAAGTGATTATAAAGACTATCATCTCGACAAAACAGGCCGAGCCTTTTATCGTGGCAATGTGCAATTTAATTCAACGCCTAACCATTGATGCCCTCCATATTGTAGGCGACATATTTGATCGGGGTGACGGAGCTCATATTATAATGGAGACTCTTTGCAACTATCACAACTTCGACATTCAGTGGGGAAATCACGATATATTGTGGATAGGAGCAGCAGCAGGCAACACAAGTTGCATGGCAAATGTCATTAGAATGGCACTCCGTTACAATAGTCTATCGACTCTCGAAGATGGTTACGGAATCAATCTAACGCCTCTGGCAACTTTTGCGATGGATCGATACGCTAAGGACAAATGTGTAAATTTTCAGCCAAAAGTCAACGAAGAGGAGAACCTAAGCGATAAAGCAATTCAGCTTACGGCTAAAATGCATAAAGCCATAACAGTTATTCAACTTAAGTTGGAGTCTCAAATTGTTCTTCGTCGACCAGAATTTGAACTTAATAACAGACTGGTTTTAGGAAGTATCGATTATGCGCGAGGCGTCTATATTATTGATGGCAAGGAGTATGAGATGATTGATAGCTGCCTACCTACTGTCGACCCTAATGACCCATACAAACTCACAGCCGAGGAAGAGAGTGTAGTTAACAAATTATACTCGTCGTTTATCCACAACGAGAGACTCGACAAACATATTCGTTGTCTATTTACGCATGGTTCAATGTATCATGTTACCAACTCAAACCTTCTCTATCATGCTTCAATCCCACTCAACGAAGATGGCAGTTTTAAGAAGGTAAACATCTACAATGAAGAGGTATCAGGCAAAGCACTATTCGACAAATTAGATCAACTCATTCGCTCTGCATACTTCAAAGAGGAGGGAAACAGCGAAGAGGCTCTCTACGCGGTAGATTATCTTTGGTATCTTTGGTGTGGACCCTCATCACCTCTATTTGGGAAAGATAAAATGACAACTTTCGAGCGCTATTTTATTTTAGACAAAGAGTTACATCGCGAGAAAAAGGGAAACTACTATCTTTTGTGCAACGATGAAAAAGTTTGCGATAAGATACTCAAAGAGTTTGGAATTGATACTCCTCACTCCAGAATTATCAATGGTCATGTCCCAGTTAAAACAATCAAAGGAGAACAACCAATCAAGGCAAATGGCAAATTACTCGTGATAGATGGTGGCTTCTCAAGGGCATACCACCGCTCTACAGGAATTGCCGGCTACACCTTAGTATACCACTCAAGAGCAATGGAGCTTGTCCAACATGAACCATTTCTTTCAAGCCAAAAAGCGATTGAAGAGGGTCTCGATATTGTATCCCAATCGACCCTAATCGAGATCAACACACAACGACTAATGGTCAAAGATACAGATAGAGGTCGCGAACTGATTGCTCAGATCAACGACCTCCATAAATTGTTGGCAGCCTACCGCACTGGAGTGCTAAAAGAGCGCAAGTAAAAACACTATATGCAATCCCACGAATATCACCCCAACAAGCAGTTGTGAGTTCAGGGCAAACGCACGTAAAATTTCTTACTGCCTCCGGCGGGCGGGGATAGCACCCCCGCCGGTGCGTACCTTTCTTGCGCTTTGGGCTTAGAGATTACACCTCTAAGATTATAAAGACCAAAGAGTTGCCGCAAATAAATTTGCACAACTCCTTGGTCTTTATAATTTTTAAATGCCGTAGGCATTTAAACCCAAATCGAGGTTCACCTCGCTGAGGTGGTGGTGGCAACCATAGGTTGACACGCAAGACTAAATAGTTTTTTTCGTGCGGTTGCCCTGGTTGTGAGTTCGAAAATTTTCGAACTCACATTAAACTACCTCATTCTAACCAAAGCCCCTATTTTGTCGTTGAGGTCATTTGCTGCAATCAACTCCTCTATTGTACAGTGCATACGATATCGCCAATAGTGACGTGAGTTTGCAGGCACATTTATTCGTTCAGCTTGAGGATCTACTCCGCGGTGCTTACGGCTGATCGAAAGCCAATCTTGAAGAGGTAGAATAGTCCACATCGAAGGTGATGTAAGATGTTGACGCACAATATGTTCACACACCCAATCCTCACAATCACTCTCCATCGAGTAGTTTACGCCAAGAATCTCCCTGAAATAACGATCCGATAGCTCTTGATCCTCAAGCAGCCAGGCGCGAATTGGATTCATATCATGTGTTGAAGTTGTACAAACCGAACGATAGGGGTAGTGCCATGGTTCGCCAAATAACAACGATGGATCCTTAGGCATGCGTTGAATTTCGAGCGATAGTATCTGCTCACTACTCATCACATATGGCACACAGTCGGGTATCATACCCAAATCCTCGCCACAAGTAAGCATATTGGTTGCCGAGATCAACGATGGTAGCTTCTTGAGTGCCTCCTCTTGCCAATAAGCGTTGTGAAGATGGTAGTAGAAATCGTTATATAGTCTATTGTAACACTCCTTGTCATAGTCGTTCATAGCCTGATACTTAAATGTGCTATGTGCCGATATTCTCGGGTGGAAGTGACCAGTTTTATGAGGATCTTCGATAAATAGAACTTCACAGAACAGCGACAAAAGAGACTCCCTCAGCTCCTTATCCTCGACAGCTAAGGCAATCTTGGCTTGCGTGTTATACTCCTCTCTAAAACAGTAGCTATCCATATTAACTACATGGAGATAGGTTTGTATTATCTCCTCTGCCTTGGATCCAAAGATATGGTAGAGCAACCAACCATTGATCGCCGGTTCGGCATAACATTTCTCAAAGGTGAAACCATATCTCTCTCGCATTTGGAGTGGAGTAAAAGGCAAGGCTGGGTTGAAGTAACCCAAGAGCCCATGTATAGCATCGAGAGGAATCTCCCAAATGCGGAAGAAACCCAAAATGTGATCTATACGGTAGGCATCGAAATACTCCGACATCTTCGAGAAACGAGCTTGCCACCACGCATATCCGTCGAGCGACATCTCCTCCCAATTGTAGGTCGGGAAGCCCCAATTTTGCCCCATCACTGAGAAGTCATCGGGTGGCGCACCTGCTTGCGAGTCGAGCCTAAAGAGACATGGATTAACCCAAACATCGACACTTGTACGGCTCACACCAATAGGAATATCACCCTTAAACGCTACTCCATTTGTCAGTGCATAGGCACGTGCCGCAAGCAGTTGGCTATGAAGATGATACTGCACAAAGTAGTAATAACCAAGCTCTTCGGGCTTTTTGTCACGATACGAAGCCATAAGCGCCTCGCTATAGAGAGATTCACTACCCCACAAAGCGGAGTTTGCGCTTGAGTATTTGTCACGCAAGAGTGAAAACAAAGCATAACTTTCGAGCCAGTAGCTATTCTCCTCAAAGAACTTCTTATACTCTCGCTTCTTAAATGTCTTTGCACCACTCTCGGTGTAGAGCTGTTTAAGGTAACTATTCTTAAGGTTGTTTACCGCCTCATAATCCACCGCAGGCAGTGCATTGAGACGAGCTCCCTCTTGTTCGTACTGCGCTTGCAACTCTTTATCCTTGAGCGAGCCAACCTCTTTGAGCGAAATATATTGAGGGTGAAGTGCAAAAATTGAGTTAGCATTATAGGGGTATGAATCCTCCCATGTGCCACTCATTGTAGTATCATTGATTGGTAATATTTGGATAATCTGCTGACCTGTCATTCGAGCCCAATCTACCATCAATTTAAGATCAGAAAATTCACCTACACCCATACTCTGCTCGCTTCGAAGCGAGAACAAAGGAATAGCTACACCAGCTCCTCTCCATGCCTCCACCGCAAATTGAGGCTCATGCTCAACTACATATATAGAATCTTGAGATACTCCTCTACACTTTGCAAGCGAACGGTTTGCACCTTGCTCCCACGCCACAACTTCGTCGGTAGCGCTATCCACTATAACAAATTTAAACTCAGAAGATAGAAGTTCTCCGCTAATCTTAAGTGACGGAGTACGCCACACAGGATGGTCACCATCTGCCATTACTACGCCCGATGCAACATCCCATGCACCAAGCTCTTGAGAGCTACCAACCATCACCACAACTTGCGAGCTCTTAATGGTAGGCACACTCACCTCAACCATCAAGCAACCACTTTCGAGTGCAACATGCACAGGTGCACAACGCCTAAATATAGACGCTGTAAAGAGCGAAGAGTAAAGCGGTGCATTAGGCGACATTTCTCTCCATGAATCATTTACAAAGAGAGATTCAACGCCCTTAGCAATAGGAATACGACGTTTGCCACCCCACTCCTTGCGTACAATGCAATCATCTCGAAGAACAGCATAATTATATTCAAATATAGAATTACTATTCAAGTTTAACTCACAGGTTAACTCCTCTCTACTGCACTGCTGAAGCGGAATATTAACACCATCGCTCTCCACACATACAATCTGATTGCCGTGTAGTTTATATCCTAATTTTAAGGTAACTTTCATATCTTTAACTATTTACATTTAAACTCTACAACCAAACTTTGACGTGGTTTCACTTTAGTCGAGTTGTCAATCACAACACTCTCTCCACTAATCACATTGCGACCATCACATAGATCAGATGTGATCTCTGCATAGTTGCTCCATGGTATATTCTTAGTAGATTTAGAGTTATTAATATAGACAAATACCGCCTCTTGGTCGTTGTATCTAAAATAAGCATACGTATTGCCTCTATCCGCAAAGTGGAGAGTACGTCCATTATGGATTACATCTTTGCCCTTGCGCCATTGGAAGAGGGTCTTGGTATGGTTAAATATATCTGCTTGGATCTCACTACGCTGCTCAGCATCGAAGAGGTTCACCTCATCTTCAGCCCAACCACCAGGGAAGTCGACACGCAAGCCTCCATGTCCCATCGAGAGATCTTTAGAGGTGAACATCATCTCATCACCCGAAAACACTTGAGGGATACCACGCATTGTAGCCAAAAGAGTCATCGCCAACTTTGCACGATCTGGGTTTTTCTTCACTATATCGCCGATGCGGTCAGTGTCGTGGTTTGCCACAAAGATCATCATATTTGAAAGATCTTTATAGACAAAATCATGAGATAGAGCGTTATAGATCTTCACCATACCTTGATTCCAACCCTGCGATGCAGCGGGCAGAGCTTCGCAAATAGCATCTCGAAGTGGGAAGTCCATGATCGAAGGCAGATGGGAATTAAATCCATCCACATTGTTATTGTCACCTTGCCAATATGCAAGTTGCGGAATTGAGGGAGTCCAACACTCACCAACGATATTGATATTGGGGTACTCCGCACGGATGGCAGCACACCACTCACTCATTGGTATCTTCTCATTGTAGGGGTATGTGTCGACTCTCAGACCATCGAGATTAGCATATTCAATCCACCAGACAGCCCACTGCTTAAAGTAGTGTAAGAGATAGGGGTTATCCAAATTCATATCTGGCATAGAGGTGTCGAACCAACCACTCTCTTGAAGCTTCAAGTCGTACTGCGAAGCGTTTGGATCCATATTGGTCGAGAAAAAGTTACTTGTTTGGGTAAACTCATCGAATTTGTGGATCCAATCCTCAAATGGCATATCCTCGATCCACCAGTGCGAGACTCCACAATGATTTGTAACAATATCCATAATTACCTTAATCTCTCGTTTATGGCTCTCTTCGACCATCTCACGATAGAGCTCATTGCTTCCGTAACGTGGGTCAATGTGGTAGTAGTCGGCACATGCATAACCGTGGTATGAGTGTTGTGGCTCATTGTCGAGCAACATTGGAGTCGACCAGATGGCAGTAGCTCCCAACTCCGAGATGTAGTCGAGATTCTTAATTACTCCCTCGATATCGCCACCATGTCGACCAAATAGAGCCTCACGGTCTAACTTATCGGTTGTGCACTCCGTAGAGTCATTGTCAGGATTTCCGTTAGCAAAGCGATCTGGCATAAAGAGGTAGATCATATCTGCCGTCGTGAAACTACTTCGCTCACGAGAACCTGTGCGGCGCTCCGAGATCTGATAGGCAACTTTGAATTGCTCATCACCTCGCTTAAAGAGCAGATAGTATTCACCAGCCTCCGTTGAGGGCGATATCGAAACATCGACAAAGATAAAGTTAGGGTTATCTCCTGGAGTCACACTCTCTACCTTGACATCAGAGGTGTTGGCAACTTCCACACTCCACTCTGCGATATTGTCGCCTTGAACCATAAGTTGCAGAGGTGTACTCATTCCTACCCACCACGAGAGTGGCTCAACTCTTTTAACTTCACCTGTGTTGCTCTCGATTAAACTTAGGTCGACACTCGTCACACCTTGATCTGCACATGAACTTAAAGTTGCAAATGCCATAATAGCTACTATATTTTTTAGGTTCATAACTTACTCATCTTTTACGGTTTTAATCAATCCAACTGCTAATGCTCCCAATATAAGAGAGACACCAGCAACTCCCAACATCGTTGGTTGCGCTCCTCCTACCAACTTAAGGATCACACCACCAACCAAAGCAGCAATGATTTGAGGTAGACAGATAGTACAGTTAAAGAGTCCCAAATATGCACCCATATTACGACCAGAAAGCGACCTGGTAAGTATTGCAAATGGAAGAGCTAAGGTTGCAGCCCACGCACATCCGATAAGGGCATAAGCTATAAAGAGCATATATTTGTCGGTCATATACATCGCCAAAATAAAGCCCAAGCCACCAAGCGCCATACTCAATGAATAGCAGAGCTTCTGAGACTTAATCATAGGTATAATAACAGCCCAGATCACAGAGCCCAAGGCCTGCACCGCAAAGAGCACTCCTACCCAGTTGCCAGCCTCCTGGTATCCAAGTGATTTAGGATCTACTTCACCCCACACATTGAGCGCCGTAGCACCAGTACAGTATGTCCACATATACATAAATGCAGCCCACGCAAAGAACTGAACAAGACCCACTGTCCAAAAGACCTTGGGAGCAGCAAGGAGCAACGACACGAAGTCTCGTTTACTCTCCTTTTCGGTTTGTGTTATCCCATGGAACTTTTCGTACTCCGCAGGATCCATCTCTTTGACCTTAAGACTCGTATAAATCACACAAAGGATCAAGATTGCAGCACCGATATAGAATGAGTAGACCACAGAGTCCGGTACAACACCATCTACTGCAACATTCTTCACACCAAACCAAGTGAGCACAAAGGGGAACAAGAAGCCAATCAAGCTACCTGTATTGCACAAGAAACTTTGAATCGAATATGCCTTTCCCTTCTGGTGGTCATTAACCATATCACCAACCATCATCTTAAAAGGCTGCATTGCCATATTGATGGAGGTGTCGAGCAGCATCAACATAAAGAGTCCAAAGCTCATAGCAGCATGTACCGTAAGACCCAAGCTACCAGAGTTGGGCAAGAAGATCATCACAAGCACAGCAACCAGAGCCCCAGCAAAAAGATAGGGTTTGCGGCGACCCCAACGGGTCCAAGTTCTGTCGCTCATCGAGCCAACAATTGGTTGTACTATCATTCCCATAAGTGGTGGCAATATCCAAAAATAACTTAAGTTGTGTGGATCTGCCCCTAAGGTAGCAAAAATTCTCGAAATATTTGCACTTTGAAGTGCATAAGCTATCTGAACACCCAAAAATCCGAAGCTGATGTTCCATAGCTGCCAAAATGACATATCAGGTTTTTTCATGATTAAATTAGTTTTAGGTTTTAAGAATCTGTTTAAATTTCTCTCATCTATTTTGTTAAGGATCTGTCACTTCGCTTTTCTCTTTTTGCACTGCGTTACATAGGCACCGCTATGCGCCTTATGCAAAGAGAGAAAATCAAAGCAACATCTCTCTTAACAAATTTAGCGAGAAAAACTTAAACAGATTCTAATGCGTATTAAAGTTTAAGTTCAACAACCAAAGCTTGGTGTGCCGAAAGAGTTAGCTCGATGGCTCCCCCCTGCACAACTACTCTTGATTGATCTGTGTTATTAAATAACGTCTCAACGGCTTTCATCTCTTTCATCTCGTCAGGCAGTTGATAAGTGGTGGTGACACTCTCATCTGCAAAGTTCGAGATAACGACGGCTGCCCCTTGTGCTCCTTGTCGAGCAAAGGCATATACTCGGTCGCTCGACTCTTTGTTGAGAGCCGTAAGGTCTACAAAAGTTCCATCTACGAATAGCGGATCTTGAGCCAAGTGAAGCAACTCGACATATTGTCGACGAAGCTCTTTTTGTTCTGCGTTCAATTTAGCGCCATCGAACTTACCCCCATTACGCCATGCTTGGTAGATAGGTAGAGTCCAAAAATCGAAAATTGTAGTGCGCCCATCTGCTGCCGAAAACCCTGTTGCATCTGGCGACTCCTCGCCAAGTTCTTGACCAAAGTAGATCATCATTGGTATATTGTCACTGAGTGTCGACACAAGCATCATTGGGATACCTGCCTCGGCACTACCTGCAAATTCGTGCCATGCTATACGTTGCTCGTCGTGATTCTCCAAGAAGTTGAGCATGTGGGACTGCACAGGTGCAATATAGTCTCTACTCTCACTAATTGAGGAGGAGGAAGCTCTACCTTGAACGACGGCTTTGAGCGTATCATAGAGCCCTACTTTGTCGTAGAGGTAGTCAAAACCACCCTCTTCGATGTAAGTTGCATAGGCTGTTGGGTTGTATATCTCGGCAATAAAAATCACATCAGGGTATTTACTCTTCACACTCTCGATAGCCCAACCCCAAAATTCACAAGGTGTCATCTCTGCCATATCGCAGCGGAAACCATCGACACCTTTAGCTGCCCAAAAGAGCAATATATCACGCATCTTAAGCCACGTGTCGGGTATTGGATCGAAATATGTTTTGTGTGAGTCGAGGTAATCAACTCCATAATTTAGTTTTACTGTCTCGTACCAATCATCACGGCTTGGCGTTGACGAAAAAACATCATTACCCGTAACCTTAGCAGGAGACTCCAGATAAGACTCACAATCTACGGCGGTCGAGAATTGAGGCGAGAGGGTCTCTCCAGGCAGGTAATAGAAGTTGTTGTTGGGGCTAAATGCAACACTATTATCATCTCCTGCACCAAGATCCTCAACTAATGCTGGTGCTACATCGGAGTGGTAGCCACGAGCTACATGGTTGGGTACAAAGTCTATTATGACCTTCATCCTTGCAGCATGTGTACGTGCGACAAGTGCCTCAAACTCTGCCATTCGGTTCTCCACTGATGTCGCCAAGTAAGCATTTACATCGTAGTAATCTTTGATTGCATAGGGTGAACCAGCCTTTCCTTTTATCACTCCTGGGTGGTTGAGTTGCAATCCACCAACAGTATCGACGCTATAGATTGAAGCGTGCTCTATCACTCCCGTATACCAGACATGCGTTATACCCATCGCTCGAATTGAGTCGAGTGCAGTGGGTGTAAAATCCTCGAACTTACCCACTCCATTGACAGAAAGAGCTCCATCGGGCACTACACCCTCATTGTCACTACCAAATAGTCGAGTAAAGATCTGATAAATAACGATCTTCTCATCGGAGGGAGGTGAGCACGCCGGAGGGCTACATGCGGGTGCGGAGAGTAGTGCAGCTCCTGCTATAGCACAAAATATATTTCTTGATATTCGTTTCATTGTTAATTAGTTGCAAAGTTTGTAAAAATTCTGTAGCTGTAAGGCTCAAGCGTTATCACACTTTCGGTGCTGGGTGCTGATGTGTCGAAGTCGTACCACACATAGCCCCATGCGAGCGATGCAGTAGCTACAATCTCATCGGGGGTGAAGTTACCCATTACGACAATTATATTATAGCCATCACTTAGACTCATATAACGACCATTGTACCAATCCGAAGTTGACACACTCCACGACGTTAAACTCTCCTGCTCGAAGAGATCGGGATAGGCACCTCGCAAAGCAAGCAGACGACTATATTCGGCAACCAGACCACTACGAGAAGCATCATCGAGATACTCCCAACAGATTGGCTTGCGCGATGTTCTATAATCTTCACTCTCAGCAGTTCCTGTTTGGTTGCTATTGATTGAGTAATCATAGCCCATTTCGCCAAATTGCCAAATCATCTTGGGTCCTGGAACCAACAATGAGAATGCAGCATTAACCGAGAGTTGCTTCATACGTGATTCAAGGTCGCTCTTAAGAGCTCCATTACCCCACATCTTCTGTTTGTATGCCATTCTCTCTTCGTCGTGGCTCTCCATGTAGCCAACCCAACCGTCGGGGAGATCATCAACATAGATACCCTCAAAAGAGTTATCAGAGTCCCAACCCATAGCTGTTTGGCAATATGCTGAGTTTGCATTGCGCCACAACATCATACCTTTTTTGGCGAGCTCCAACTCCTCGGTGTAGTCACAGAAGTGTTCGAGGATCATCACTGCATCTTCTCGCTGCTCAACGATAGCTGAGTAGTAGTCGCTAAGGATTGCTATACGACTTGCATCATAAGCACTTGCAGTCGATTCAGTAGATGCCGTCTGAGTAAAGCCCTTTGTAAGGTCGAAGCGGAAACCATCAAAGCGATACTCCTCCAAGAGATAGACTAAACTACGTTTAATATGCTCACGCAGCTTCAACGATTCATGGTTAAGGTCATTAAATACGCTATAGGGATGAGGTGCCACTTGGTTATAGTATGGGTTATTTACGGCTGGAATATTTTTGTCACCATCCCAATATAGCTTCGCAAAGGGGTGATTTCCTGTGGTATGATTGTAGACCACATCTAAGATCACTGCAATACCTCGACCGTGGCACTCATCAACAAATGCTTTATACTCTGAAGAGGTTCCGTAAGCCTTGTCGAGCGCAAAGTAGAATGAGGGGTTGTAACCCCAACTGTCGTTACCATCGAACTCCTGCACAGGCATAAGTTGAATTGCATTGACACCCAACGATTCAATATAATCAAGCTTCGCCATTGCTCCCGCCAAGTCGCCTGTTGAAGTGAAATCACGGAGCAAAATCTCGTAGATCACCAAATCTCCTTTATCTTCGATCTCAACCACATCGTTTTGCCAATTATAACCATTATCGGAGGTAGTAAACGCCGTTACAAGACCTATCGCACCATCGGGATAAGTTAGATTTTCGCCGTATGTACTCACTGGAATATATTTATCGTTGTCGGGGTCGAGCACTTTGGTTGAGTATGGATCTGCCATACGAGTGGCTCCGCCCTCGCGAGTACCAACATAGTATTGGAATGTATACTCCTCTGTCGCTGACAACCCTTCAAGTAGGATCCACCATACTCCAGCTGCATCATCGCGATACATTTGCGATGTGGGATCGTTAGAGAGTGTCCAATCGTTGAAGCTTCCCACAACATGTGCATAGTCATTGCTTTGCCCCACAGCATCAACATCGTAAAGCACCAAGGCTACACTACTACTACTCAATATATTGATTCCCTCTTCCCAGGCAGAATCAACCGTCATATTGATCTTTTCGGCAGGTTGAAACCCTTTAAACTGATCGTCGACCACATCGACAAAGTAGTCATTATCGAGCCCCTTGAGCGAACCGTCACTACTACGTATAATCATACCAAGCTGCTCCACAGCACTCTCTTCGGAATCAAACCACTCACGAATTGAAGGGGTAAGTTTAATCTGCCAAACGTTTGGCTCAACAAGTTCGAATTTACATTTATCGAGATTCTCGCTCCATTCGGCTGGCACATAGAACCATGCTCCATCGGTGATAACTCCAGTGTGAAGATAGGCATCCCCCGAAAAGCCATATAGTGCTGAACTCTCCGCAGCCTTAAAGGTGACTGTGAGCGACTCATCAGCATTGAGAGTTGAAGGCGAGAAGTTAAACCCCTCGACAATTGTAGTGTCGTCGGGATTTGGCTTATCGTTATTGTTGTCGTCGCCACCAGTAGATGGCATATTTTTATCAATTCCGTTGTCACCACATGCCACAAAAAGCATAATACACATAGGCAACAGAGCATATAGAATCTTTCTCATAGTTACAAAAAGGGTTAATTAAAAAAACAGGAGCAGAGACACTCAAAAGAAATCAAGGTCTCCGCTCCAAGTGTTGTTACTTAAGTCAATAGAATTATTTAATGTTTAATAACCCTAACCACCTGATCTACTGAATTGAAATACCAACGAATAGTATATACACCATCTTCTGGAATAGTGAAGTTTCCACCATCAGCTGTTTTGAATGCGTCATCAACAGTAACAGCTGAGCATCCAAGATCTTCACCCCAAGTGTTGTCGGGACGGATCTTCCACTCTGAGCCAGCTGCGAACTCAATTGTTGCGTGAAGATAGTAGTTATTATCTTTGCAACCAAGTGCCATTGCTGTATCTACCGAACCACCCCACTCGTTGTAATCTCCTACGATGCCCCAAGAGGTATGAGGTGCTGACATTACAAACTCAGTTGTAGCGGAGTTGAAGGTAAAGTGATAGCTATTCATTGAGTAAGCCGAAATATTGTCTCCTCCAGCAGTACCTGTCCAAGCTGGAGCCTCAGCATCTACTCCACCTGCTGGTAGACCCCAGTTTTGGTTCCAATCAGCGTCGGCACATAGTTTCCAACCGTTTGCGCCTTTACCGTCAAAGAAGATTATTCCTGCGTAGAAATCATCATCATTTACAGAGTATAGTTTTTGACTCTTATCGAATTCCCAACCATTGTAGTCGCCACGAGCTACTATATATTTGTAGGCACTATTGTCGGGTCCTGTGTAACCCTCGTCGTTTGCAGCATCGTCACCTGCCAACACTTTGACGTATGGAGTGATCTTAGTTGAAACCACATTTGAGTATGTTGGTACAGATGCAGCATCGGTAGTTGTAGAGTATACTCTAAACTCAACCTCTGCCTCAGCAACCTCTATTTGGTAAGCAGTAAGCAAGTTGACAAGTGCTACATTGAGCTCCTCTTGGGTGATCGAGAACTCATTAGCCTCTGTCGAGCCAAGAACCTTAGCTGTAGCAAAATCTTGACCTACAATATCCATCTCAACTTGGTTTGTTACAGGCTCAGATGTTGCCAAGTCTGCCGCTGACCAGCTCAATGTAAGGGCTGTCTCTGCTGCATTCTCCTCGGTTAGAGTATATGCTGCATCGAGCGAGTTGAGAACTGCTGGCTCCGAGCTCTTAAGTTTAACAGCCTCCAAGCGTTGCTCCACCTTGTTGAAGAACCAACGAATAGCATACAGACCACTCTCCTCGACGTAGAAGTTGCCGTCGGCACCTGCTGGCTCGCCACCTGCAAATGAACCAGGACCACGGTCATTACCCCAAGCGTTGTCGGGACGGATCTTCCAACCCTCGTTAGCGTTAAGGTTTACAGTTGCAGTAAGGAAGAAGTCGGTGTCGCCTGCTGCATTAACCTCTGAGCTTAATGTGAATGGAGTATCTAAGGTACCGCCCCAGTCGCTGAATTGACCTACTACACCCCAAGTGTCGTAAGAGGCATTAACGGTAAGCTCTAAGGTCTCGGTGTTGAATGTAAAGTCGTAGTAATCCTTTTGGTAGATTGTGATATTTGCACTACCACCACTTGCAATAAGAGTAATAGGAGATTGCTCTGGAGTTGTATATGTATCACCTGTCTCAGGACCCCAGTTGCAACTTTCTACCCAACCTGCCTCACCTGTGATCTTCCAGCCATTAGCTGATTTTCCACCAAAAGCAAGGAATCCAGAGTAGATACCATCATTGTTAGCTGAGTAAAGCTTTTGATTTGCATCAAATACCCAACCGTTGTAGTCACCCACGATATAGACAAGTGGATATACCATCTCGCCCTCATAAGGGGTTATCGTCGAACTAACTACGTTAGAGTAAAGAGGTGCTGCTGAATCCGAGATCGAAGAGACAACGCGGAACTCGAAGTCTGCCGCTGCAATCTCCATTCCGTAGCTCTCCAAAAGAGTCATAATTGAGCTATTGAGATCTTTGGTCGATATTGCATACTCGCCACCATTGTTAATAGAAGTTAGAGTAGTTGCACCTGCAAACTCCTTGCCCTCTACGTCAAATTCGAGGTTATTAGTAACAGCTGCACTATAACCAAAATCTGGCTCTTCCCACTTAAATGTGATTGCTACATTAGCAGCATCCTCAACATTGAGGATATAGCTTGCGTCGAGCGTTTCGAGAACTGCCGCTGTGGCATCTGCTGGGTTGTAGGTCAATTGCTCCAAGTCCGAAGTACAACCAACCACCATCATGGCAGCAGCGCCAATGACTGATATATTTTTTAGAATCTTCTTCATGATAATTTAATTTTTAATAACCAGGGTTTTGAACTAAGTTACTATTAACACCCAAATCGGTAGTTGGAATAGGGAACACATTGTAGCGGTCATCGACACCAACACCACCAATCACACCACCTTTTTCTGCCCAAAGGTAAGATGAAGATGTGTATAGATCGTAACGGATAAGGTCTGTACGACGAGTACCCTCCCAGTAGAGCTCGCGTGCACGCTCGTTGAGGATGTTACCATACTCGACAGATGTAGAGGTTCCACCAACTGGAGCCGATGCTGTAAGCCATGCTGCATCGATGTTGTGGTCTGCATTGCCGTAGCCACGCTCACGAAGAGCGTTGATGTAACCAACAGCTGTTGTTGCGTCGCCACCTGAGCCACCACGTGCTACCGCCTCAGCATACATAAGGTAGATGTCAGCCAAACGGAACATTGGGAAGTCGGTGTCGGGGAATGTCTTGTTCTTTCCTGCTGAACCATCGCTTGTGAGATTAGTATATTTATATACCGACCAACCTTCGGTACCGAATGTTCCAATAGCAGTTGTAGAAATATCGATACTCTTTGAATCATTGTAGAAAATACCGCGCTTGTCGAGGATATTATCTGGGTTCCAAGCAGCTTCATCGGTCTCCGAGAAGTCGAACACACGAATCAAGTTACCAGTAGCGCGGAAGCCATCCCAGCCACTCTCACAGCCATAAGTAGCTTCGTTTGATACTGCATTACCGCGTGAACCAAGAATAATTGCACCAATACCGTATGATTGAGCCGTCTCACCATCGAACATCAAAGGGAAGATAATCTCCTTATTTGCAGCTGTATTCTCACCGTTGTCAGCCATAAACAGCTCCGCATAGTTGTCTGCCAATTCGTAACCTGAAGCAATAACTGCTTTACATGCTGTGATACAGTCTGTGTAACGCTCAGTGCCTGTATATACCTCAGCGTTAAGATACAAACGAGCCAAGAGTGAATTTGCTACGCTCTTATCAGCACGTCCATATTGCTCTCGCATAGAGGGTAACGATTCGCATATTTCGAGAAGTTCCGCCTCGATCCAGTCGAATAACTCTGCGCGCGAGATTTGCGAAGGGTTCAAAGAGTAGTTCTTCTCGGTGATAAATGGAGGATTTGCGAAAGTGTCCATAAGAGTATAATATGCCAATGCGCGGCAGAAACGAGCCTCAGCAGCATATTGAGCCTTATCTACCCCCGAGGGTGCATTATCTACATTCTTCATAAATTCGTTAGATAATGCGACGATGTACATACAACGCTGATACAAGCCTTCAATTGACTCTACTTGTGTTGTAGTCCAAGTGAGAGTATTAATAGATGACACCCACGCATCGGGCCATGAGCACTTTGTAGCATCTGAAGTATTCTCTTGAAGAGTCCACCAAGCACGTAAAAGAACAGTGTTACCTGGGTCAAGACCCGCAACATCAGATGAACCGCTACCATCTTGACCTGACAGTGCCCACACCGAATAAATTTTGTTTAGCGCTTGAGTATAGCTCTCAGCTGTAGTATAAGCTTTGTCGGCAGACAATACATTTTCGTCTAACGGAAAAACATCTAAGTCGTTAACGCAACTCGAAAGCGAAAACGTTGCTGTCAAAGCTATTGCAGTGATTATATTTTTAAATTTCATAGTTGTAGTGAATTAAAAGTTAAGACTTAGACCCATAGTAAAGGTGCGAGAACGAGGCCAAATTGTAGTATCAATACCATTCACACCGGGGATCTCAGGATCGAGACCAGAGTAAGAAGTGATAGTAAATACATTTTGAACAGATGCACTCAAACGTCCTGATAGAGGCAATGAGCCAATCTTCGAGAAGCTGTAACCCAATGTGATGTTATCCATCTTAAGAAATGAAGCATCCTCCAAGAATAGGTCGCTACACTTTTGCTCCACGGAGCTTGTTTGAGTGAAGCCTGTATACTCAACAGCTGCTTTGTTGTAGTTACTCAAGAAACCTTGGTTACCAAAGTTATTGAGTGAACCATTGTCGGCATACGAGGCATTGAATGCGTAGTTACCGATACTTGCACGAAGGTTAAAGCCAAAGTCCCAGTTTTTGTATTTCATCTGAGAGCTAAGACCCATATAGAAGTCTGCCATAGCACTCTTATTTGTGAAGTAACGGTCAGCATCGGTGATTTGACCATCTTCATTACGATCTACAAGTGCACCTTGGATTGGGTCACCATTCTCATCATAAACTTGTTGGAAGAGGTAGAAGTTGTAAGGAGTAGAGCCTACTTGGTGGCGAGACAAAACTACACCTGTTCCGTAAGGAGCAGTAGCTGCAACGATACCCTCATAGTCGGGGTTATAGCTTGCCGTAAGCTTTGTGATCTCGCTTGTATTCCAAGTCACATTGTAGCCGAGATCCCAAGTGAAATCCTTGGTTTGGATAGCTACGGCATTAACACTAAACTCAACACCCTCATTTTTCATTGTTCCTACGTTTGCCAAAACCAGATTTGAGAAGTTAGTACCCGCTGGAGCACTTACCGTGTTCAATAGGTCAGAGGTATATTTTTGGTAATACTCCACGCTACCATTGATACGATTGTTGAGGAATCCATAATCGAGACCAACGTTGTAGGTTGTAGTCTCCTCCCACTTAAGATCGGGACTATAGCCATCAGGCTTCATAAGGTATGAACCAAGATATTGACCTGTAACATTGCTACCAACTACATATTTAGGCATATAGAGGTAATCTCCAATCTCTTGTTGACCAGTCACACCATAACCCAAACGCAACTTAAATTGAGAAAGCAGATCACGTGTAGACTCCATAAAATCTTCGTTGAGCAGGCTCCAAGCTACAGCAGCCGAAGGGAACAAACCCCAACGATTGTTCTCACTAAAACGAGATGAACCATCTTGACGAAGAGTCGCAGTAACCAAGTAACGGTCGTCGTAGCTATAGTTCAAACGACCAAAGAATGAAACTAAGTAGTTCTCGTAAGGGACAGTATAAGAACCGTCGAGAAGATATCGACCCTCTGATTCACTATAGGTGTAACCCTCTTTTGCTCCGATAGAATCTGTCACATTTGACTTAGATTGTGAGAAATTACTGTAATAGAAGTGTTGCCAAGAGTAACCAACCATTGCGTCAACGCTGTGTTTATCGATTGCTTTATTGTAGTTTGCAAAGATATCCAAAAGTTTATTCTCGCGTCTGTTATCCCAAGAGTTACCTTGACCAATGTTTTGGAATGTACCATCCTTAGCCGCTTGGAATGAACCTGAAGCTACGTAGCTATCACCAGTTGTTGTAGCTGAATCGAAACCTGCATTAACATTGATACGAAGATCCTCAAAACCATGAATCTTGTAATCTACTTGAATATTACCTAAGCTACGAACTGTAGAACCTTCGTTAACTACGTCGTAGAGCATCGACAGTGGGTTCACTGCCGCTAAAGTATTTGGTGTTGGAGCTACATCGGCACTATTTGTGTGGTTGTAGTAACCGTTGTAACCATAAGCGTCGTCGGCATAGATTGGTTTTGTTGGGTCGTAGTATACTGCTGCACCTACTGCGCCACTATCAGCAAAACGGTTATTGTTGAGAGTTGCCTTAAAGTTAAGGTCTACACTGAGGTGATCGTCAAGGAACTTAGGACTAAGGTTCAAGGCTCCTGTGTAACGCTCATACTTCGAAGTTTTGATTGTACCACGCTCGTTGTTGTAACCCAACGAAACACGGAAAGGTAGGAAACCAGCCTTACCAGAGAGTGCCACATTTTGATCCACACTAATACCTGTTTGGAAAACTGCATCTTGCCAGTCGGTAGATGCGTCAGGTGCAATTGCCAAAAGAGCACGTGCACTATCACCATAGTCGGTACCCTCAGCATATTGACCAAGAACTGCTGCTCGATACTCCTCACCACTCATAACGTCTGCACGATTATATGGATCTTTTAACGAATATGTACTATTGTAGGAAACCTTCAATTCGCCTGCACTACCCTTCTTTGTGGTGATGATAATTACACCATTCGAAGCACGTGAACCATAGATTGCAGTTGCCGAAGCATCTTTCAACACGGTCATTGTTTCGATATCGTTAGGGTTAACAGTAGCCAATGCATTAGGGGTTCCAGGAGCTGCATCGCTCGACACTGGCACGCCATCAATCACGATTAGAGGGTCGTTCGAAGCATTAAGCGAAGCACCACTACGTATACGGATTGTAGCACCTGCACCAGGACCACCATCGCCCGATGTGATTGCCAAACCTGCCACTTTACCCTGCATCAACTCTTGAGGCGAGGTGATAGCACCACGGTTCATATCTTCGGCTTTGATAGCAACTACAGAGCCACTCAAGTCGCTCTTCTTGACAGTTCCATAACCGATTACAACAACATCGTCGAGCATTTGTGCGTCAGCCTCCAGAACTACCTTTGCTAAAGCCGAGGAGGAGGCAATAAGGTCTACACTCTTGTAGCCCAAGAAGGAGATGTTGAGCACCGAATTTGAAGAGGAGACTTGCAATTCGAAATCTCCATCGAGATTGGTGCTAACACCGTTCGAAGTGCCCTGCTCGATTACAGAAGCACCGATGATAGCTTCACCAGTAGAGTCGACAACCCTACCAGTAACAGTTACTCTACTCTGTGCGTAGAGTGCCGTGGTGAACATGGTCATAACCATAATCATCACAACGGTTAATTTTGATAATTTGTCCATCGTTTTTTGGTTTTAATTATTAGGTTTTTGGTATTATATTTATTTGCAAATGGTTAGTCTGCATTGCATTAGCTTAGAAACGTAGCTTCTTGATCTTTGCATCGGCTGCTGTAGCCTCGATAATCGAGATTGCAAAACCACCACTTCGAGCCATATCGACCGAGATCTTGCTCTTTGATGTCACTTTGCCCTTCTCTACACGGTATGCCGTTGGATTTGTCTCGTAGTCAGCATCCTTTGCGTCGGCATAAACTGTTGCTATATACTCCTTTTCGGGATCCAGAAAGTCGAATGTAAGCTCTGCCGTGCGACGGTTTTCATCGGTAATACCACCCACAAACCAGTTACTTGAACCCTTCTCACGACGTGCAATCGTTACATAGTCGCCTGGTTCAGCTTCGAGGTATACACTCTCATCCCAATCAATAGCTACATCTTTGATAAATTGGAATGCATCCATATACTTTTCGTAGTTCGATGGAAGGTCAGCAGCCATCTGAAGCGGGCTATAAAGAGTAACATAAAGCGCTAATTGCTTAGCAAGAGTTGTTAGGACGTGACTGTGGTTGTCGTGACCCAAGAAGTCCATGTGAACATCGAAGATACCGGGAGTATAATCCATTGGACCACCAATTTGACGATTAAATGGAAGGAGTGTTGTGTGGAAGGGTTTATTTCCACCAAATGATTCATACTCGGTACCACGAGCCGACTCATTACCAATAAGGTTTGGGTAAGTTCGGCAAAGACCCGTAGGTCGCACCGCTTCGTGAGCATTGACCGATATTTTGTAGTCGGCAGCACGCTTCACAGCATAGAGGTAGTGGTTGTTCATCCATTGACCATAGTGGTATTCGCCACGTGGGATGATATCGCCTACATAACCACTCTTTACAGCATTGTAGCCATTGTCAACCATAAATTGGTATGCCTCATCCATATGGCGCTCGTAGTTGCGAACCGACGACGAAGTTTCGTGGTGCATCATAAGTCGAACACCCTTCTCTGCGGCATAGGCATTAAGTTTCTCAACATCAAAGTCGGGGTAAGGGGTTACAAAATCAAAGACATAATCTTTTGACATACCAAACCAATCTTCCCAACCTTGGTTCCAACCCTCAACCAATACTTGGTCGAAGCCGTGCTCTGAGGCGAAGTCGATATACGCCATAACTTTCTCGTTGTTGGCTGCATGGCGACCATTAGGTTTAGTCTCTGTATAATCAGTATCACCCAACTTCACAGACAAGAGGTCGTCGGTGTATGTCCAAGAGCTGTGCCCTGTAATCATCTCCCACCATACTCCAATATATTTAACTGGTTTGATCCACGAAGTATCCTCATAGGCACAAGGCTCATTGAGATTAAGAGTAATACGAGAGTTAAGAATATCACGAGCGTCGTCGCTGACAATTACCGTACGCCATGGTGATTGCGTTGGAGCCTGCATATAACCTTTAGCACCAACTGCGTCGGGAGTGAGCCACGAGGTGAAGATCATCTCTTTGTCGTCGAGTTCGAGATGCATACAAGAGTAGTCGACAAGTGCAGCTTCGTGGATATTTATATAGAGTCCATCATCGCTTTTCATCTGCAAAGAGGTTTGAACTCCCGTTGGCGAGAATGGTGTTTGCGATGCATTAGGAGTAACTGCAACATCCATCAGCGAACGAATCTGAGAGAGCTTCGACTCCATATAATCATACTCTTGAGTGTCGTAGTCTCCAGGAATCCAGAATGCTTTGTGGTCGCCACTCATCGCAAATTGAGTTTTTTCTTCCTCTATCACAAAGTAATTCAACTCTTTTTGGAGTGGGAACTCATAGCGGAAGCCAAGAGCATTGTCGTAGAGGCGGAAGCGGACAACGATTGTACGATTGGTCTCTGCTTGGTTGAGCGTAACAGATAACTCGTTGTAGTTATCACGAATCTCGCTCTCCTCGCCCCAAACTGGACTCCATGTGGAGTCCGACGACGAAGTTTGGCTATTTGTAATTTCGAAACCAGATTTTAAGGCTGGAGCATTTCGCAAATCAAAACCCAAGGTAGATGGGAGGATTACATCCTGATCTTTATATAGGAGTGAGTATGTTGCTTCACCTGATTTACTCAACGAGAAATTGAGTTGCATATCACCATCGGGTGAGGTTAGAGTTTGTGCATCGACCGAACTTATTGTTGCAGCCACGCAACTAAACAATAAAAGAAGTGCTTTTGTTGTTAGTTTCATTGGTTGTGTTTGATTGGTTAAACATTATTAAATTAGCGGGATGGCAGGATGGTTACTCCTTAATAGCCCTTTGCTTAATACAAAGTTAACAACCTTATAATGAACTAACAACTAATTAATACATATTAAAATCGCATATGATTATAAAAGATTTATTAATAAGTAGTTAACAAAACGAAAAAATAATAAAATTAAGGTTTAGTAAAGCTGAATTATCGCTTTAATCCTCTCCTCAAACTCCTCTTTTGGCACTATTGCTCTCGCCTTTGCCTTAGCTTTATATACATAGACAGTATTTAGCGATAAGTTTAAGTAACGCGATATTAGGTTAACATCCTCAATACCCAACCTTATGAGTGCAAATATTCTCATCTCAGCAGAGAGTTCGCCTGACTCGCCGAGCGAGAGTGCTTGGTCTGCCTCAAATAATTTGTTGTACTCCTCAATAAAGTTAGGGAACAACTTCAAAAATGCAGAGTCGAAAGTAGTTGACATTCGTTGACGCTCTTGCTTAATGCTGATCCCACCAATTAAGTCGAGAAGCTCGTTATATTGTTTGACCTTAATCTTACGAACAAGCACCTTGCACATCTTCTCCACACTATCGACAAAGGCTGAATCACTATACAAAGATTCAATTATATAACGATCCTTAATCTTGTTTGCCTCTGAGAGTTCACTATTGACACCCTCCAAACGATCATTCATCGTTGCAAGCTCCGCTGCACGCTCCTCAAGTTCTACCCTTGCACGTCGAAGTGCCAAATTTCGCTTTTGGATATTAAGCATCATAACGATAATAATAAGTAGAAGTAGGATGATAATCGCCGAAAAAATAGCCATCGAGCGTCTCTCCTGCTCCACGTCATAGAGTCGCTGATCTGTAATCTCGGGCATGATGGCTTGAATCTCCAATTTCCTGTATGGTGAGTTATAGGTGTTTGCATCAGCCAATGCTAATTTGATATAGCGAGCAGCCCTATTTATATCATTTAAGTTGTACATATACTCAGCCAAATCCTTAGCCGAAGTTGTCTCATAGGTACATGACTCAATATCGGCAATTGCCGAAAGGGCTGTATAGTAGATTGCTGCTTCTCGATCCTCTAACTTTTCATATGCCATTCCCAACCACGAGTAGAGAATCGCCTTATTGTTGAGCGATAAGTTGGAGGTAGATAACAATGCTTGAACTTTATCGACACTCTGCTGACTATCATCACCAAGAAGAATATCACTCTGCACATCGATAAACTTGTAATCGAAACTCTCAGCGGAAAGGTTCTCCAAGGTGAGAGCCGTACTACGTAACATCTCTTCGCGGTAAAGAGCTGTTAGCTGCCGAGTGCTCCCCACATAACGCATTAGATTAAAATAGTAACGGATACAACCACGGTAGAAGTTAGCCAACCCATTGGACGAAACCCCCTCGGGCGAAAATTCAGAGATAATCTCCGCTCCCTCCCTAAAGAAACCAGCTGTGGAGTAGCAATATAGGATATCTGAGTTGGATTGAGCTATAAGCTCAGCACTACCACTCTCGACAGCAAACTCCCGCATGCGGAGCGCATAGAGGTAGGCAGAATCATATTGATATGTTTTATACTCTTCGAAAAGTTGATGACAAATAGTAGACTCCTGCAACGGATCCACACAATCACAAAAGCTAAATTTTAGTGCATCTATACGACGATCCTTCTCTACTCTGTAGAGATAGCGCTCTTCAATTTTACGGTCTAAGTCACCAAGAACCTTACTCACCCTATTGTGAGCATGTATAGAGAGGGTCGCAAAAAGCAGCAAGAAACTTAAAATATATCTCATAAATATCAAACATCGAAATTATTACTATACAAACATACAAAAAATAATTCAAATATTTTTCGTATGTTTGTCATTATTCATACCAAAAATATATTTTATGCTTAACAGAGTTACTATTTCCACGCCACAAGAAGTCATATTTTCTCGCTTCTGGGATCTCTACACCAGCTCTTTCCCAACCGAGGAGAGGCGAAACCGAGAGTATCAAGAGGAGTGTATGACACACGACAATTATCATTTAGAGGCTATTCTCAACGACAACGAGTTTGTTGGATTCATCGGGTGGTGGTCTCTCGACGAAATTTGTTACATTGAACACTTTGCCACTTCTCCCCACCTTAGAGGCAATGGCTATGGAAGGCAAGCGTTAGAGGGGTTTTTAGAGGAACAAACACAGCATATAATTTTGGAGGTTGAACACCCTACATGCTCTCTAAGCCAACGCCGCATAGGTTTCTATTCGCGCATAGGTTTTATTTTGAATGACTATCACTATGAGCACCCACCCTACTCACTCAAACAAAATGAACCTGTAAGCCTACGAATAATGAGTTATCGGCAAGCACTCGACTCAACACAAATGGATAGATTTAGAGAGCTCTGCTTTAGAGAGGTTCACTTTATACACAACCGTTAGTATCAGGACAGAGGCATGAAAAAGATTATCTCTCACACCTCCGGTGGGCGGTAGGATGCTGCGGGATTATAACTGCTATAAATCTAAGGGGACTTCTAATAATTCCCATAAGAGAGACCAGCAAGTTCTATATAGAACTTGCTGGTCTCTCTTAAATTTATTTAATCTATATTATTGATTATCTTTCATTTGGTTATATAGATCGTTGTATTGTGTGTATTTCTCCATAATCGCTGCATCGTCACGCAAACGGAAGCAGAGCGATTTTAAGTACTCAACAGTAGCGAGGTCCTCTGGTTTGATTTTGTGAGCACGCTCCAAGATTGGAATTGCGTCAGCATATACAGCGTTAGCAGCATCCATGTCAGCTTTATACTCGCTATTCTCGGTATATGTTTTATTGCTAATCTCATCGTTAAGGGCATCACCTTTGTAGATGTAGAATAGTCCCAAATAGAAGTAGCCGTCAAATACCTCTGGTGCAAGTTCGGTTACCTTTGTGAACGACTCAATACAGTTATCATAATCCTTAAGCGCGAAGTATACACGACCACGTGCGTACCACAAATCAGAGTTTGATGGATCTGCTTGGATTGCGCCATCGATCATGCTTATAAGTTCGCTTGGGTCACCCATTCCCTCCTCTGTAGTGTAGAGTTGAGTTAGAGCGTCAATGATTCTTTGGTTCTTAGGGAACATCTCAACACCTTTTACTAAAGCCTCTTTCGCTTTAAGTACATTTGCTGAA
Source organism: Rikenellaceae bacterium (assembly GCA_044433965.1). GTDB lineage: Bacteria > Bacteroidota > Bacteroidia > Bacteroidales > Rikenellaceae > Alistipes. The sequence continues at coordinate 54,297 of JAWXTF010000014.1, forward strand.
TCTGCATCTTTTTGACCATAATAGCAGTGGTAGAGGTAGTAGAAGATGTTACCTTTGTCCTTATCATCAGTTTCGGTCTCCTTCAACTCAAGTTCTGGATATCCTGCTTCAACGGCTCTGTTTAGAACCTCAGCTCCCTTTGCGTAAAGAGATGAATCGTTGTTACCACCAATTGTGTACATGTAACCAGCATAGTATAGCATTAGAGGGTTAGCAGTATTGAAAGCTGGGTGGCTTTGGATGTCATAAACCGATGTGTAAGCCTCAGCTCCAGCAACATAGTCAGAAAGAACATTTGAGATATCTCCTACTTGTGCATAGTAGTTAACGAGCTTCTCCATTCCCTCCTTAATCTTAGATGCTTGATCGGCGTCTAACTCATAAGCTTTTGAGTATGAGTCAAATGCTATTTTACCTGCATTTTTGTCAATATATTTAGTGACTTTCCAACCTGCAACTTTGTCATTTACAGCGTATACCGTAAAGAATGGATATACAAAAGTTGTAAATGCGGTACCATTAATCTCCTCAGATCCAGCTGATTTAGGCTCGCCGCAAGTAAGCTTAAGCATCGCTACATCCATAGATGTAAACAGACTCTCGGTTGGAGCTTGCAAGGCGTCGAGATAGGCATTACCACGAGTGATCCAGGTAGAAGCCTTTTGCGATTTTTTTGCATTTTGGGTAGCCTCGTTACTCTTTTCAATTTTTGATTTGTAGCTCTCAGCATTAATCTTCTGAGCCATTGTTGCTTGCGCCGAGAGTGTCAGCATTGCAGCAACCATCATAATAATCTTTTTCATATTCTTAATAATTAAAAATTACAGTTATTTACTCTTCTTCTCTATTCTGCACCTCAGCCTGTGGAGTTTGGGTCGTTGGGTCACTTGTTGCTCCATCTTGCTCTACAGCTATTGTCACCTCTTCTTCCTCTTCGCTCTTAGGTACTGCCATCACCGAAGCGATTGCATCTCCCTCACGGAGGTTTATGATTCGAACACCTTGTGTAGCACGTCCAGCGACACGAATTTGATCTACCGATGTGCGGATTGTAAGTCCAGAGCGGTTGATAATCATCAAATCATTTTCGTCTGTAACAGCCTGGATGGAGATTAACTCTCCTGTTTTCTCTGTGACGTTGATTGTCTTTACACCCTTACCACCACGGTTAGTGATACGGTATTCGCCAAGATCTGTACGTTTGCCGTAACCATTTTCGCTAAGTACTAATACATCTTGAGTTGACTCTGGCTCGATGCAGATCATACCTACTACTTCATCTCCCTCTTCCAGTGAGATGCCGCGTACACCTGCTCCAACACGACCAATAGCACGTACCGTCTGCTCATTGAAACGAATTGCTTTGCCTCCGCGTGCAGCGATCATCACCTCAGCACTGCCCGAAGTGAGAGTAGCCTCGATTAGCTCATCTCCCTCGCGAATTACAATTGCATTGACACCATTCTGACGTGGGCGAGAGTATGCTTCTAACTTAGTTTTCTTGATGGTACCATCCTTAGTACACATTATTATGTAGTTAGAGTTGATATACTCCTCGTCTGTGAGCTTCTTAACGTTGATGTATGCTCGGATCTTGTCATTTGGCTCGATCTGGATAACATTCTGGATAGCGCGACCCTTTGATGAGCGTGATCCCTCAGGAATTTCGTACACCTTAAGCCAATAGCAACGTCCCTTCTCGGTAAAGAAGAGCATTGTGTTGTGCATTGTTGCAACGTAGATATGTTCAATAAAGTCTTCGTTGCGGGTTGCACTACCCTTCGCTCCTACGCCACCGCGATTTTGGGTACGGTACTCAGCCAATGGAGTGCGTTTGATGTACCCCATATGCGAAATTGTGATAACCATGTCATCGTTAGCGTAGAAATCTTCGGGGTTAAACTCCTCCGAAGAGTATACTATCTCAGAGCGGCGCTCATCACCATACTTTGCTTTGATCTCAACGAGTTCATTCTTGATTATTGACATCTGTAGCTCTTTGCTTGTTAGAACTTCGTTGAAGTATGCAATTTGACGAGCTAATTCGTCGTGTTCAGCAGAGAGTTTATCGTGCTCAAGACCGGTAAGCGCACGAAGTCGCATCTCGATGATTGCAGCAGCTTGTAATTCGCTCAAGCCGAAACGCTCGATAAGCGAGTTACGAGCCTCCTCGGGATTCTTTGCTGCGCGAATAAGTCTAATGACTTCATCAATATTATCTTGTGCAATTAGCAATCCCTTGACGATATGGATGCGCTCTTCGGCTTTGCGCAGATCAAATTGAGTACGACGAATAATCACATCGTGACGATGCTCAATAAAGTAGTGAACCATATCACGAAGATTGAGCAATTTTGGACGTCCATTTACGAGTGCAATATTGTTGACCGCAAATGATGTTTGCAGCTGAGAGTTCTTGAAGAGGGTGTTTAGCACTACGCTCGAAACAGCATCCGACTTCAAAATAACCACAATACGCATACCGCTACGGTCACTCTCGTCGTTGATGTATGAGATTCCTTCAATCTTCTTTTCATTGATCATGTCGGCAATCTTCTTAATCATATCTGCCTTGTTGACCATATATGGAATCTCGGTAATCACTATACATTCGCGACCCGAAGCTGTGTGTTCAATCTCAGTTTTGGCACGCATTACCACACGTCCACGTCCTGTTAAAAGAGCCTCTTTAACTCCTTCGTAACCATATATAAGACCTCCGGTTGGAAAGTCAGGTGCTTTAACATAGTTGAGCAGCTCTTCACACTCTACCTCTGGGTTGTCGATATATGCGCAGCATGCATCAATTACCTCCGAAAGGTTATGTGGCGCCATATTGGTTGCCATACCTACTGCAATACCACTTGCTCCATTAACCAGAAGCAGAGGTACCTTTGTTGGCAATACCGTTGGTTCCTGGATTGTATCATCGAAGTTTAGCGTCCAATCGATAGTCTCTTTGTCGATATCGGCAAGAACTTCATCGGTGATTTTTTGCATACGTGCCTCGGTGTAACGCATTGCAGCTGGTGAGTCACCATCCATCGAACCAAAGTTACCTTGTCCATCAACCAGCGGGTAACGCATCGACCAATCTTGAGCCATACGCACCATTGCATCATATACAGAGGTGTCACCATGAGGGTGAAATTTACCCAATACGTCACCGACAATACGTGCAGACTTACGGTGTGGCTTATCAGAGTAGAGGTTCAACTCTGAGTTCATATCAAAAAGTATACGGCGGTGGACTGGCTTCAATCCATCACGCACATCTGGTAGGGCACGTGAAACAATCACCGACATTGAGTAGTCAATATAGGCTGATTTCATCTGCTCCTCTATGTTGATAGGGATAATCCGGCCCTTCAACTCTTCATTCTTTTGCTCTTCAGTTAGCATCTTTTATTACATTATTAACGAACAAATGTAATGATAATTTTGGATGTACGCAATTTTAAACCAAATTATTTACACATAATCAACATTATTTTTTCGACAAATAGCCATATTGCCCATTTTTAGCCAATTTAAGAGACTTTAATTTCAGACTCGTCAGGGGTGCGAGAAATTCGCAACTAAAAAATATTTTAAATAAACTATACAAAACAGTTGCATAACTAAAAAATATAGTTACCTTTGCATTATCAAACTAAATCAACTGCTGAGAATCTATGAAAAAGAGCGTAATTAAACTAACAGCAAAAGAGGAGGAGGTAATGACTCACTTCTGGCAACGCGGTGCACTATTCGTTCGCGAGCTCTTGGAGAGCTACGACGAACCAAAACCACACTTCAACACCCTCTCGACCGTGGTTCGAGGTCTTGAGGAGAAGGGGTGTCTCTCGCATCGCTCCTACGGTAGTAGCTACCAATACTTCGCTACCATATCGCTCGATGAGTTCCGCGCTCAATCTTTACAGGGGCTGATCGGCAAATATTACGACAACTCTATCTTCTCGGCCGTCTCAGCACTTGTCGAGACCAAGGCGATTAGCAGCGAGCAGCTACGCGAACTATTAACATTAGTCGAGAAGGGAGAAGAGCAATGACAATAGGTACGGTGGGAGTCTATCTGCTTGAGGTGAGCACACTCCTAATTCTATTCTACATATTCAATAAGCAATTGTTGGGGCGCGAGACACTCCATCGACTCAATCGATATTGGTGGTTATCGACTACCCTATTGGCTTTTGTCTTGCCGTTTGGCGTGCCACTCATCTCACTTTTTGCACAGAACCAAGCAGTTGGACTACTCAGAGAAGAGCTCTACGAGATGGACTCGGGAGCTATTGTTCCCAACGCGCATGGCGCAAGTAACATAGAGACTGCGCTCATCGCAATCGCAGCGATATATCTTACTGTGGCTGCTATATTGTTGGTGCATAACGCTATCAGCTACACCTCACTCTTTCGATTGATCTTCAATAAAAGATATGATCTCGCACGCTCCACCAACATTCAAGAGGTTGAACTACTTAAAGATCTACACACTCTTCAGGTACAGATAGGAGTCAAGCGATGCGTGCGCTACGTGGTACACAACGAAAATATAGCACCATTTAGCTGGCACAACTTTGTGGTCCTCTCGCGTGCCGATATCGCTAAAAATTGCCGAGAGATAGTGATCCACGAACTAACACACGTTGAGCAACGTCACTCGATAGATGTGCTGTTACTAAACGCTATAACAATCTTTTTATGGTTCAATCCCGCCGCATGGCTCACCAAGCGTGCCGTGCAGCAGGTTCACGAATATTGCGCCGACGAGTCAGTCTTATCGTTGGGCGTAAATGCTAAGGAGTATCAACTACTATTAATAAGAAAGGCCGTTGGGGGACGCCTCTACACGATTTCCAACAGCCTTAATCACAGCAACCTTAAAAACAGAATCACCATGATGTTAAAGAAAAAATCTCAGTCAATGGCAGCGGCAAAGTGCCTATACGCCATCCCTTTAGCTATCGCAGCAATAACCCTATTCTCTTCACCTGCGCTCGCTAAGACCATAAGCGCGGTTACAGAGGTCAAAGTTACAAATTATTTTACCGAAATCAAAACAGATGAGCCACTCGACGCTCTATACCTTATCGATGATAAGGTTGCAACCAAGGCTCAAGTCGAGGATCTCGACCCCGAAGATATCGAGAGAATTGATGTCAATAAGGATCCCGCCAAAGCAACGGAGTACGAACCTACGGGCGAATACTCGGGGGTTATCTCTGTCACTTTAAAGGAGGGTCGCAAGAGCCCATCGACTCCCGAGAAGATGGCGACATTCGAGGGCGGCGACTTACGCAGTTTTCAGACGTGGGTTATGAGCCACATCAAATACCCCACAGCAGCAGCCAAGGCGGGAGTTCAAGGCACAGTGACGCTATCGTTTGTCGTCGATAAAAATGGAACAATTGGCGACATCGAGGTACTACAATCACCCGACGAAGCACTCTCAAAGGAGGCAATACGCGTAGTTAAAAGTTCATCAAAAAAGTGGGAACCAGCAATAATGAATGGCAAGAAAGTAAGCACAAACTATAAGCTACCAGTTGTCTTTACCACTGCATATTAAGCACCCGTAGTTGATACTCCCCCAACTATTTACAGAAAATGTTTTACCAAATTGTTACTAACGAAAAAATCAGCGAGTAGATTAACCATCCAACTCACTGATTATCAACAGTTAGGGTGGCAAGATTCAAACTTGCGACCACACGCCCACTCAATCCCGATGCTTAGATAAAGAAATCCAAAATTACTTTGTTGTTTTGTGAGAGCAATAGAAATTAGAACTAAGATATATAAGGCAAGAAAGAGTAGAATAAGACATATATAATAACTTTATTGTTTATCGACAGTCGAAAACCGCCAGTTTGAAGCATCGCAGATAAACAAGGCAGGAGTATTGTAGCCATATGGTATGGTGCGCCCTGACTTATTTGCGATGTGGGCGTCTGGCGGTGCTGTTCATTTTTTATGTTAATACATAATAGACTATAGTAAAAAGAGACAAAGGGGTGTAAAAAGTTGGGAAAAAAGTGACCCCCAAATTTATTTTAGAGAGATTAGGTTAGCCGACTTTTGCTTTCATTTATGCTATTAAGAGACCTAAGCGATACACAATTCACTTCAACAAAGCACTCCATTCACCCTCGCCAAATCCTCGCCACAGTTAGATTTTTTTAATACAACTGTATATTTAAACTATTCCACATTGCCAACGTAACTATCACGATAAAACCTATCATAATGATAATTCCTAAACATTTTTGCACCCAACTATACTCGTTATGATCATATCTTTGAATTGCAAAAATAGCGATTGCCATACCAACTATAATGACTTCTATTAAGAAAAAACTTACCAGCTCCAACTTGATACATAGTAGAAAACCAAGCAATGCTCCTATGATAACCGCCCCACCAATGGCAAACATAAATTTCTTGATTAACTTCACCATCGGCACGATATCAACTTTATCCTTCTTATCTGATTTCATAGTATTATAACCCGATAACGAATTTGGGTTACGCTCAATAAAACGCCCCAATCCAATAAACAATAACCCAAACAATATCCAGAATATTACCATAGCTCAAAGATTAAATTATTAGAAATTCACTTTAAAATTTTAACACTCACAAAGATAACATAAAAATGTTGCATCGTGAAATTTCCCCCAAAAATTATTTTATAGAGATTAGGTTAGCCGACTCATTCTTTCGTTTCATTCACAATCTTAGCCTTATCAAACTATTTCCAAAGTGGTTCATCTTGCCAGTTGAGAGTAAATCCCATAGCATATTGACCTATGTTTGGAAACTCATTCAAAAGTGTGATGATTTTATCTTTTAAATGACTATTTGAAAGAATTGAGCTAACTACCCGACAAAAACTCAAACACCCCACGCCCATCGCATAATTGTCCATTATTGTACAGTGCGGCGACCAGCGTCTCGATCCCATATTTCACAAACGACTTAGCTAAATACCCGTGTGCTTCATAATCTCATTATCCACCTCGATCTTTCTGCGGATAATATGATTGTTTAGGAATTGCTTGTTAGGGTGAGACACAACCTTGCCGCTGATCCTATCCCATTGCGAGGGCATTATATACGTATCAATGCTTATGAGAGCAGAGGTGTTATTGTGCGATATGTTAATTTTAATAGGTGCAGATCCATCAATCCTTGATGCTCTGCAATCGAGATACATTTTTGTTGTTGCCATAGATTTTTGCAGTTGCAGGGATTTTTCAGGGATTTTTCAGGGATTTTTCAGCACAAAACAACGGAAATGTGCGAAAATGTGCAAAATACTTGTTTTTTTACTGCGATCTACAGCTTTTTGGTAAAAAAAGCATTGAAAATGAGGTGATAAATACTTCATTTTCAATGCTTTGCAATTTGTCAGGGTGACAGGATTCGAACTTGCGACCACACGCCCCCCAGCCAACAGAGCGCAAACTCTCTGTGCTTGTATCTATTTGACAGCAGGGAACTTGCAGGATTATCTAACTACCGCTACCTTGTATATGTTCGCATCTATTTGCTGCTATCTTTCTCGAAAGCGTCAGTGATGCGTCAGTTGTTTTGTTTGTGGGGCTTTTGGGTATGTCGGTATTATTGGTCGCAGTAGTCAAACGACTCGAAAGAGGCTGTGTTGCGGCTCTTTTTGCCGTTGGATGTGACGTAGACTCCTGTCATTGGGGTTGTTGTAGCCTCTGGATATGATCGTCGGAGATAATAGATAGGGATACCGAGGCATCTATCTTTTGGAATAGATGGGTGTGCACCACTCGAATGTTACATCTTTGCCATCAGACTCCAACGCACGGATTATCTCATCCTCACTACACGAAATGCGGTACTGTCTACATTGCCCTCCTTGCTTTCGAAGGTTACGATGATCTTATCTTCGCCTTTGAGTAGTGTGATGTATTCCTTAGTGTTGTGGTATAGCTCTAATCCTGCCTGCTCGTTGCTCTTGTGTGTCGAATTTTATGCGCGTTGCTGCACGGAACGTATGGTGCGAAATTCGCTTGGCGAGTAGTGACGGCTGTACAAACTTGGTGAGTACTTCGGGACGCAACTCGAGGGTGAGCGTGCCATCTTGCAACTCATATCACTTTGATTCGAGGGTGTGCTTCTGACCTTATAGTAAAACGCAACAAGCTATTATATAGCCTATTGCGTTTTTTGCTATTTCTTCCCCACATTTTCCTCACAGCTTACGTGAGAATGTGTCTCTTACCTACATATAGACTGATAAAGGAGTTTACAGCACTCGGTTTTTGAGATGTTTGCTGTGGAAAGTTTGGTTAAGTCCTTTTAACCAAAAACACCGTTTAAAGCCATTTTCTATATAATTTTGATGCAAGAGCTACACCTAGAACTCCTTAACACCCAACTCTTTTCGATACTTATATAGCTCTGCTCTAAGCTCTTCAATGATTTTAGAGTAATGTTTATTCTCATACTCATTATTCATCTCTGTCGGATCCTTTTTTAGGTCAAAGAACTCCCAATGGTCTATGTGCTTATCAGATTGATGTTGTTGACCATAGAAATGAATCAACTTATATCTTTTAGTTGCAACTCCATCATGGCGACGAACCATATGCACTGCTGGATAGTCATAGTAGTGGTAGTATAGTGACTTTCGCCAGTTCTTAGGAGCTTTGCCATCATCGGCAATCTCCAACAGTGAGCGTCCGTGCATATGCTCAGGAATCTCTACACCTGCAATAGATAGATATGTTGGCGCAAAATCAATATTTTGAACAAGATCCTCACTCTCAACACCTACGCGTTTCATTGCTGACGGGAAACGCATTAGAATAGGTGTTCTGAATGACTCCTCATACATAAATCGCTTGTCGAACCAACCGTGCTCACCCATATAAAATCCTTGATCAGACGTATATACAATAACTGTATTATCGGCGATACCCTCCTTCTCGATATACTTCAACACTCTGCCAACTTGGTCGTCGAGTGATTTTATACATCGCATATAATCTCTAAGATATCGTTGATATTTCCACTTTACGAGCTCTTCTCCTTCGAGTTTAGCATCAATCATAGCCTCATTTTTGGGATCATAAGCAGCATTCCACGCCTCCAATTGCTCGGGTGTCATTCTATCGAGTGCTCTCTTCCAATCCGAGACAATCCAAGGTGTTGAATCTTGATCTTTGAGTTGATCGACCTTTAGGTCATATGACCAAGATAAATCCTTGTCGATATTCATATCTTGAGTGCGAGCTGCCTCACGCCCTTTATAATCATCGAATAGATTATCGGGGTAAGGAAATTCAACATCATCATAAAGATTAAGATACTGAATATCGGGCATCCAATTTCGGTGAGGGGTCTTATGGTGCAATAAAAGACAGAACGGTCTGCTGCGGTCACGATTATCAAGCCAATCGAGTGAGGCATCAGTAATTAGAGTCGAGGCATAACCGTGCTCCTTTACATACTCCCCACCACTATTTTTGGTCTTAAATTCTGGGTTGTAGTAATCTCCTTGATCGTGTAAAATTTTATAGTAATCAAAACCTTTCGGGTCGACTGAAAGATGCCATTTACCTATAACGGCAGTTTGGTAGCCAGATTGACGAATCATCTCGGGGAACTGTTCAATTTCGGGGTTTAGACCTCCGCCTAATCTAATTTGACCGTGGTCGTGACTATACATTCCTGTAAGTAGCGTTGCGCGCGATGGTGCCGAAATAGAATTTTCGACATATCCACGATTAAATATAATACCCTCATCTGCCAACCTGTCAAGATTAGGTGTAGGAGCTAACCTTGATAGCGCGTGACCGTAAGCGCTGATGGTTTGAAATGAATGGTCGTCCGTCATAATATGGATAATATTAGGACGATTATCGGCTCCCTGTGCCTGAAGCGCAAATGGCGTTGATAGTGATAAGCATAACAGCTGAACACCTCTATTATTTATTCTAATCATAATTATATGTTAATATTGTGCAGTATGGCTACTCGACCATACGTTATTTCTTAAAAATTTCTGGATATATTGTTGTTAAATCTAATTTATCGCCACTCTTTTTAGCCCACTCTAGATAATGAGCCGATAGCTCCTCAACAACTTTTTTATACTTTGCCTTTCCGTATAGATTGCGAGTCTCGGCTGGATCTTTTTTAAGATCAAAAAGATATACAAACTTTGCCTCAGGGACAAATAGCATCTTATATCGATTGTTGCGAATTGTGCGCTGCTTGTCAGAGAATCCAGCATATACATACTCTCGCCCCTTTGTGCCTTTTTTTGTAAGCAAATTAATCTGTGACTCATACTCTATCTGCGATGGGGTCTGAATATCTAGCATATCGTAGAGTGTTGGTACAATATCGTGAAGATACACCATCTCGTCGATGCGTTTGCCCTCAGGAATATTAACTCCATTTAAAACTAGCGGTATGCGAATACTGTGGTCGTACAACGATTGTTTACCAATGAAACCGTGCTGACCAACAGCCAACCCGTTATCTGCGGTGAATATAACGATAGTATTCTCTCGCTCACCACTCTCGTCGAGGGCCTTCATAATACGGCCAATTTGCGCATCAGCGTGTGAGATGATAGCGTTATACTCTCTAATATGAGTCTTTACAGCAAACTCTGTTCGGGGGGTATGGAGCCAAAGCCTCATCGCGCCCCTCGGGAACCGATCCCATTGCTTGATACATTGGATGTACTGGCAAGAAGTTCTCTGGCAGATCTATCTGGTCGAGAGGATACATATCTACATACTCCTTGGGCGCCTGACGCGGGTCGTGTGGTGCATTGAACGCGCAATATATAAAGAATGGCTCTTCCGACTCATTGCTCTGAGAGATAAAGTCAATTGCAACATCTGCTTGCACTTCGCTCCAGTGTTTTCCTCCTTGCCAGAATCCACCGTTAGAGGTGTCGTATGGGCTCCACGGGTCAACCTCTCCTTCTAAAGGTCTGTTATATGAAGTCTCTACTGTATTGGGCATACCTCCCTTACGAGGGGTATCAACAACATCAAACAAAGATGTTGGGTTAATATGCTCAACGTGCCACTTTCCAGTCATATATGTCTTATAGCCAGCCTGCTTCATCATCTGAGGCCAGGTGCTTTGACTCTCAAGGTCGGCGCGATATTTAGCGCGCTCCTCTGAGAGAGAATGCCACATATATCGACCAGTAATAAGCTGAGAGCGACTCGCTACACTATACGCACCGTGCCAGCCTCCCATCATATAGGCAGAAGTGAAAGCTGTTCCATCTTCAACCAATTTATCAATATTGGGTGTTATTACACCACGATTGCCTAGTGCACCTATTGCATCGTGGGTCAAATCATCTAAAAATATAAAAAGCACATTAGGCTTCGGTTTTTCACTACAATAGGCTGCGTTAGCTATGCTGATTGCACCCAAAGAGAGTGTTGATAATAGTAATTTATTCATACTGTTTATATCTTGTTATGTGCGCTTGTTCGCGCGTTCTACTCTTATAACTCTGAAATCCCATTGCAGAAGAGATTGGAGTGGTCTCTAATACTTGGTCGGCATATTCGAGCAACTCCTTAACTATTTCGGGGTGCTCATCATAGAGATTCTCTCGTTCCGATGGATCACTCTCGATGTTGTATAGGGCGAGTTCATTTAAGGCCACATCTTTTACATATTTCCATTCATTCTTGCGTACAAGTAGTAGGTTCATAGAACTGTGCGTGTATGGCATACGGTGATTATTGGGGTGGTTTGCAATAATAAAGCTATCCCTGACATTATCAACTCGCTCTCCCTTAAAGTAAGGCATTAAATCTTCTCCCGAGCCAAACGATGTTGACTCTCCGTTAGCTAAAGTAAGGATTGTAGTTGCCATATCATAGATTCCACACATAGAGTTCGACTCGGTTCCTTGAGGTATTACACCAGGCAGCGAGGCTATAAGTGGTGTTCGAACACCACCTTCCCAAAGTGTAAATTTATGACCTCTGTATCCTCCACTATTAACCTCTAATTCGGGACCATTGTCACTCATAAAAATTACTAACGTATTCTCATCAATCTCATTCTCTTCGAGCGTATTGAGTAAGAGTCCAATCTGCGAATCCATAACATCAATCATCGCATAACGTGTTGCTGATATCGCATCGCACCCTTTTCTTAGATACTTTAGCACCTCTTTCTCTGGAGCTTGCAAAGGGGTATGCGGAGCGTTATACGCCAAATAGATATAGAATGGATTATGAAGATTATCCTCGATAAAGTTTATAGCGCGCTGTGTAACCTCTTCGGTGATATAACCCATCTGCTTGACTGGTGTAAAGTTGTCATATATATGAGCGTGCTGCGAGTAAGGGCCTCCTGTGTAAAAATCTCCCTCTTTGGCATCGTAATAGTCGTGCATTCCACCCAAAAAACCATAGGCCCTATCAAAACCATTGTTGAGAGGGTGGCTTGCAATATCGTAACCTAGATGCCATTTACCGAACCAAGCTGTCGAGTAGCCTAATTTTTGCAGTTCGGGAGTAAAAGAGTTACGCTCTTGCCCAACGCCTGGCACATCACTATCAGAGTTACCATATACTCCAATCTCGTGGCCTTGACTTCCTGTGATAAACGATGCTCGCGTAGGCGCAGACACAGGATAGACGTAAGCTTGCGTCATACGAACTCCTCGCTCTGCCAATCTATCAATATTGGGTGTCATTACTAGTTTATTGTCGTTGAAACACGACACATCACCATAACCCATATCATCTGCTAGTATAAATATTACATTTGGCTTCTCGGTCGCAAGCGCCTGAGTCGCACCCATTATACCTAATAGTGTTAGAAATCTACTTCTCATCTCTATCTCTCTTTAAAAGTTCCAAACACGCTCTTCTAATAGAATCAGCCTTAAAAATATCTCCAATCTTGCGATGATCTATCCTTACAATTGCAGCCGTAGCAGCCTTCGATTCAGCGAGCATTCCATACATCTGATCTGTAAGTTCAATTAGCAATTCGGGATTTTTGTCAGCAACATTTGTGCTCTCCGAAGGATCTTCCTCGATATTGTAGAGCGTTGCAAATTTGGTAACTCCCTCGATCATTATCTTCCACTTCCCTTGGCGCATTGCGAGATTCGACGCATATTCAGCTGACGGGGTTGTATATGGTGGAGCGGAAATGTTGTTGACAAATAGAAGGTTTGTGTGTGTATCACCACTCTTATCACCCATAAAATATGGCATTAAATCAACTCCATCTAAGCCACCTAAACCAGCTTTTGCCAAACAAGTGGCCGAAACATCGACTATGGAGCATAGCGAATTAACACTACTTCTGCGAGGAATTACGCCCCTCTGCGAAGCAATCATCGGAATCTTGATTCCACCCTCCCAGGTCGAATTTTTAGCACCTCTAAGGCCTCTATTATATCTTTGATGAGGACCTCCGTTGTCGCCAGCAAAGATCACAAGTGTACTCTCATCGACACCCTCAAGCAATCTGCCAATATGAATATCGAGATGCTCGATTAGTGCATAGCGTGCAGCATCAGCGCCAGTTATACCCTTCGATATATACTTTTCGATAAGCTCTTCGGGGGCTTGATATGGAGTGTGAGGTGCATTATATGCCACAGTCAAAAAGTATGGCTTTTTGTCGCGATCACACTCTTCTATAAAGTTTAAGGCTCTATCGGTAAACTCCTCGGTCAAATGTTTAATCTCGGTTACGGGAGTATAGCCATCGAGAATATAACCTAAATTGCTATAATCGCCAGCAAAGCGATGTGATCCTTCGCGCGCATCTGTATAGCTGTGCGTAGAGCCTAAAAAGCAGAATGAATTATCAAACCCACTATTTATCGGAAGGTTCGATATATCCCACCCCATATTCCATTTTCCTATCCACGCCGTAGCGTAACCAGCCTCCTGCATCTTTGGAACGAACGATGGGCGATGCACGCCCATACCTGGATTCTGAGCATCGGCAGTAGAGTAAACTCCGATGTTGTGTGCAAATTTGCCTGTCAAAAAAGAAGAGGCACTTACACCTGAATTATGATAAGCATATGCCTGCGTCATCTTTACACCCGAGGCAGCAAGATTGTCGATATTTTTTGTCTTAACGGGACTCTCTGGATTATAACACGAGATATCACCATAGCCTATATCATCAACAAGTATAAATAATACATTATCTTGAGCATAAGCCCTGCTCTGTATTAAAAGCACAAAGAGTAGTAATCCTCTTAATATATTTTTCATTTTACCATTAGTAATTTATAGAAATGGGCGTGCAATTCTATAATTATTACACGCCCATCAAATTTTACTACTCTGTTTTAAAAACTACTCTAACAGCAGGAGTGTAGCAGTAGCTATTGCTTCCCCACTCTCCAGTGTAATTGAGTCGAGCACCAACTCTTAGATAGTATGGACGGCCTTCGTCGAGAGGATCAGCAGCAACAACCGAGGTTGTCAAGGTATTCTCCTTGCCGACCATCGCCGTTGCAGCATCGCCACTAACTGTAGGCGATTGAAGGTTGAGCTTATCACTATTTCCTACATACTTTGTAGTGCTGATAAATAGTCTTACATCTTGCAAGTCGTTGTGGTAATCGACGTTATCAGTACCGCGATCAAGTTTAAATTTAACTGTAATCGATCCTTCAGAGTTGATAGTAGGCTCGCCAATCCATTCAAGTTTAAGGTATGGTTCTACACTATAGTTAATCTCCTTTTTGCCACTAACATAGCAATCCTCAATGGTGTTTGAGTCGGTCGGCACAAAAGGTCCTTGAGCAATAGCTGTGTAGGTACCCTTAAATATCTTGGTGTTGATAAATGTACCATCGCTCTTAACTGTTAGGTACTGAGGCTCTGGGTTCTCGTGTGTGCTATAATCCATCAAAACAATTCTAGCACCGCCACCAAACTCAACTTGGATTGGCTCCCCATCTTGATCTACAATCTTACCACTAAGAGTCTCATCAGGAAGATCGATTGCATCATACTCAAAAAGTGAACATGATTGAATCATCAACATTGCAGCGAATGTTAATAAATATAAAATATTTTTATTTTTCATCACAATTATTATTTAGGGTTTTGTACAATATTGGGGTTAGAACTAATCTGATTATCAGGAAGTACTATATAATAATTTGCAGCATTAAATGTAAATGACTTTCCTAACTCAGAGTACTTAACGATATAGAACCACTTGTCGGCAGCGCCAGCATAGACTGGAAGTGCAGCGTGATAACGACGCGCAGCAGTGTGCTTTTCGTGATAAGTTCTCCATCTGATTAGATTCCAATATCCTTTATTCTCGAATGCCAGCTCTCTAAAGAACTCGTCGCGAATAACTTCACGCGTTAGAGTTGATTCATCGTAGAAGATTGTACAACCAGCTCTTTTACGAATATCGTCGATCGCCGCTACTGCATCTGAAACAGAACCCGCAGGGTCGCCTAATTTCGCTAACTCGTAAGCTGCCTCTGCTCTACAGAGTAGAACCTCAGCGTATCGCTTATCGATCCAAGGGGCATCACCTCTATTTTGGTTTACATTACTTGCCTCAAGATTTACATCAAGATTTTTTCTGAGCAAGAATCCAGTTGTTGAACCTTGATTGTATCCATTATAGCAACCACTAAGCCCTGCATACTCCATCTTGGTTCCATCAAGTTTTGTAAACATCGGAGGTGAGGCAGCATCAACTTGAGCACGCGCATAAGTCAACATGTTTTTGTCGTTGGTGCAATCAAAGATCTCGTCTCTATCGTATAGCTCGGGAAGTCCAGTTTGTCTTATCCTATAAAAAGTTGACACTACGAGGACACAAACCAAGTAGTTCAATGAAAGAACAAGTAAAAACAAGATGGGAATGGAGTGCCGATGGGAATTATCGAGTCGAAGTTGAGTAC